>JBBILR010000001.1:0-92477 GCA_037444825.1 Acidobacteriota bacterium
CGGTGGTGCCGAAGGGGGGACTCGAACCCCCACGTCCTTGCGGACGGCGGATTTTGAGTCCGCTGCGTCTGCCGGTTCCGCCACTTCGGCCCCAGACGACGATGCTACCGGGACGCACCTCCGAGGTCAAGGACGCTTCACCGACCAGGGCGGCGCCTCTAGGGGGCGGGCGGCAAACGCAAGGTCACCTCCACCCTCTCCGGCCGGTCCTGGGGAAGGTCCACGCGGGTTTCGGCCGAAGGTCCCGAGGGGCTCGCGGCGGCCCTCACGGTGACCGTTCCCCCGCCGAGCCCCTCGAACCGGAAGTGCCCCTCCCCGTCGGTGACGGTGCCCCATCCCGGCTGAACGCCGATTCCTTCGTAGGAAAAGACCACGGAGACTCCCGAAGCCGGCGAGCCGTCGGCGGTGGTGACCCTTCCCTCGATGGCGCTTCCCTGGAAGCGGAGCGGGAGGAGGGGCGGGGGGGGGTCGGGGACGGCCACGGGCAAAGTGAAGCGCATCCCCTGCCAGGAAAGGGAGGCCATGGAAGGCTCCGGCGAGAGCCCCTCCAGGGTCACCATGCCGGCCCCGTCCACTTCCCCGCGGACGGCGCCGTTCGGCAACCCCAGCAAGACGCGTCCCATGGGGGTCTGGATGGATACGATTCCGGCGTCGAAGGCGGCCCCCGTCCGGGGGGCCACGGACAGCACCCCGCCCGAAGCGGGCCGCCCGGCCACCTCCACCTGGAAGGTGGCCTTCACCCCGTCCAGCGGTAGGGTCACGCGGCGGTCTTCTCCGGGGGTCAATTCCACCCCCATGGTGAAGGCGGGTACGGCGGAGAGGGGCCTGTAGCAGGCCAGGCGGTAGGAACCGGGCGGCAGGTCCTCGAAGGCGAAGGCGCCCTCCCCGTCGGTGACGGTGGTCCGGGGATGGAGGTCAAAGGTCTGGGTCATCAAGGAAAGGCGCAGGCCGGAGAGCCCGTCGGGGGAGGGGCTTCGGGTTGCCACGGTGCCGCTCAGACGGGCGGACTCCTTCAAGACCAAATCGGGCAGGGAAGTTTGGTCCTCGGAGACCGCAAGGTCCTCCAGGGCGGCGGTACCGGAAGGCCCGGCGGCTTCCAGGCGATACCGGCCCGGCTCCACGCCGAAGAAAGCGTAGCGTCCCTCGGAGTCGGTCTCGGCGTCGTAAGAGAGGGCCCCCGCCTTGGCGGGAAAATCCCGGAAGGTCAGGGCGCGCTCGAGGCGGACCGACGTGCCGGGAGCGCCCTCGCCCCCCGCTTCCCGCAGCACGCGCCCGGAAAGGCCCTTCCCCTGCCGAAGCGTCAACGTCACTTCCTCTTCCGCGGGGGCTCCTTCTCCCTCCAGGGATTCCGTCTCTTCGGCGGGGTTGTACCCCACCGCCCACGCCTTGAGGCGGTACACGGCGGGGTCCAGCCCCGAGAAGCGGAAGGTTCCCTCGTCGGAGGTCTCGGCCTCCAGCGAGTAGCTGTGGGACCTGACCCTCTCGAGGGCCTCGAGGCGGACGCCGGCCTTGGAAAGGGGCTGGCCCGACTGGGCGTCGAGGACCGTGCCGGCGAGGGTCCCGCCGCGGGAAAGGACGATGGGCCGCTCCCGGATCTCCTTTTCGGAGAGGGTGACTTCGGCCAGCCGGAACCCCTCGGCGGAAACGGTGAGATCGAAGGCCGTTTGCGGGGCGCACGGCGGGAGGATGAAGCGGCCGTCCTCGCCGGTCTTCACGCAGGAATCCCAAGAAAGGCAGACCTCCGCTTCGGCCACGGCGGTTCCGTTTTCGTCCACCACCTTCCCTTCCAGGGAAACGCCCCGTTCCAACGAAATCGAAAGGGGCTGGGAGGGCCGCTGGTCGAGCGGGATCGTCTTCGGAATCCTCCCCGGGGCTTGCACCGTCAGCCGGGCGGGGTAGCCCGGCGGAGCCGGGAAGCCACGGCCCCCGGCGAGGGAGCCCCGCTCTTCGACCACGAGCCAGGGCAGGTCGGGAGGGGTGGCTTCCACCGTCCACCGGCCTTCGGAAAGCACCTTCCCCTCCTCGGCGGAGGTGAGGCGGAGCTCGATTGGCTCGCTCTTCTCCAGGCGAAGGGACCGGGGAGGCGAGGACTGGGAAAGGCTCAGGACCCGGTAGCGGAAGTTTGGCGCGCTGACCACGCCGGCCAGCGATGGCCCCCTGGGTATCCGGATGCGGCCGAAAGGGTCGGCGGGGAAAGGGCGGCGGATCCGCTCGAGATCGGCGATTTGCTTGAGGGGATCGGCGAAGGAGTCGGCGGGGAGGGTCAGAAAGCGGGCCGAAGGGAGGATTCGGCCGTAGGCGTCTTCCACGCATACGACGGCCTCCCTCTCGGCGACGGCGGGGACCTCGGCGGAGGCGCTCTGCGGCGAGACCTCCACGGGAATGGGGAGCCAGGCCGGCCCGTCCGTCCATACCTCCAGCCGGCTTTCCGCGGGAATCCGCACCACCGCTTTCCCGTCCGCTCCGGCCTGCCATCGCCCCAGCGGTTCGGGGAGGAAAGTCCCCCCCGAGAAACGCCCTTGAAGCCGGGCGAAGGGGAGGGGGTTGCCCGCCTCGTCCACGACGCGGAGGGTGAGGGTTCGGGTCTTCGAGGGAAGCCGCGGAAGCTGCCCCGCCGCCTGCCGCCACAGGAGGCCCTCGTCGGGCGACCAGAGGGTCGTGTCTGTTCGTAGCGGCTTTGCATGCTCCGCGGGGCCCAGGAGCAACGGGGGGGCGCCTTCCCCTTCCGGGGCGGCCCAGAGAGCGGGCGCGTCCCTCTTGGGGCCCTCTTCCGGCCCAGGGGCGGGCGCGGAAGGCAATGCCAGCGCCATTGAGGCCAAGATGGCCCACAAGGAGAAGAAGCTCCCCCGATGAGGCGTGAAAACGGTCCGGAACGGGTTCTCCATGGCGTGCTCCACGGGCCGCTCTAAGGCTTCTCAGGGCAGGGAGAGGGCCCTTCCGGAAGGGCGGGAAGCCTCGCCTGAAGGATCCGCGTCCGCCCCCTCCCGAACGGTTCTGCGTCCTGGACGAGCAGGTACAGGATTCCCGACGGAGAGATCCGGGCGGTCTTTACGAAGCGAAGGGGCGGAAAGCCGTCGGGCAGAAGAAGCGGCAGGAGGAGCGATTCGGTCCAGTCCTCCGTGAAGAAACGCAGTTCCAGGACGGGCTCCCGCGGTCCCGGGCGCTGGAAGAGGGCCCAGAGGCGCCCGCCGAAGATGCCTGCACCCAGGATTTGAACCACGCCTCGGTTCACCACGTCCACCTTCGCCGAGCCTCCGAGAAGGTCTTCCCTCGTCAGGGGAGGCATCCGGTGGGGCTCGGAATAGAAAGGGACGCGGCGAAGCAACGAGAGGTTTTCGTCGTACAGCCGGAACTCCGCCGGCAGGGACCGCGCGAGGAGAAGCTTTCCCCCCTTCAGCGGGACGGGATGTCCCCGGTAGAGGCAAAAGAGCGCCGGGAGGTCCTCCGGTTTCACGGGCGTATTCTCCACCACCACGGGTTTTCGGCCCTGGCGGCTCAGGAGGACCAGGGTGTTCATGCAGTGGGCGGGTTCCATGCACCCCACGTAGGAATGCCCTGTGAGGAGAACGTCCCCCTTCCAAAGGAGGAAACCCAGTCCGAGGTTGAAGCCCTCCGGGTTTTCGAGGACGCCCCTTTCGATCCCTTCCTTCCGGTCGAAAAAGACGATTCGGGCATGACCCTCCGCCACCGCGATCGTCTCCCCGTCCGCCACCAGGAACCACGGTTCATGGCCGCCCCTTTCCTTCCATTGCAGGGAGCGGGTCCTTCGCCCGTCCGCCCCGTACTCCAGAACGGCGCCTCCCTCCACGTCCGAAACCCAGAGGTGGCCGTCCTCCGTCACGTCCAGGCCCCAGGCGAGGCGGGGCGGGGGATCCAGAGGCACGGCCGATGCGGGGAGGGCCGGCCCTTCCTTCGCGGCGGGGGCTAGGGCCGTGAAAAGCGCCAGGAGAACCCCGAGGGAAAGCGTCCCGAAGCGGCGGTTTTGCCATTTCTTCATTTTTTCCTCCTCTCGCTGGGGGGCTCGAGGCCTTCTGACTTGGGATTACCCGTTGTCTAAGGCGTCACCGTGACCAAGCAGCAGGTGCCGTTGGGCCAGGGACAGCCACCACAAGCGTAGTCCGGCCAGGAGATGCACGCCGGATAACATCGCATCCGCTCGTTCGCGGGGAAGGCGGAAAAGGAAATCATCATCATGGCCAAGAGTATCGCCCAAGCCGACGTCTTTCGAGAGAGACGCCTACGCTCCTCCTTTTTGAGTCTTCAGGGCCCCTGAGCCCCCCGGTGAAGGGTTGCATTTTTATTTTTTTCGTGTCAAGCCCATCGGGGGCTTGGGGCTCTCGAGAGAGGCCTCAGGCCGTGCGTTCGAGCAGAAGAACGGTGACGTTGTCCTCGCCGCCCTTTTCGTTGGCCAGGTCCACGAGGGCCCGGCAGGTCTCTTCGAGGTCCAGGTTTCGGCGGAGGACGGCGGCGATCTCCTCGTCGCGCGCCATGCTGTTGAGGCCGTCGGAGCAGAGGAGGAGCCGGGCGCCCACGGGGAGGTCCATCTCCAGGATGTCGGCCTGGGCCTGCTCCCGCGTGCCGAGGGCCTTGGTGATGACGTTGCGGAAGGGGTGGTTGAGCGCCTCGGTCTCGGTGAGGAAGCCGTGGCGGACCTGTTCCCCCACCCAGGAGTGGTCCAGCGTGAGCAGTTTGAGGCCTTCGGGGACGAAGAGGTACGCCCGGCTGTCGCCCACGTGGCCCAGGACCATCCGGTCCCCGTCCACCAGGGCCGCCACCACGGTGGTCCCCATCCCCCGGGACTCGGGGTGGTCGGCGGCGTACGCCTGGATCTTCTCGTTGGCCAGCGCGATGGCGGTGAGGAGCTTGTTGGCGGCGAAGGAGAGGGTCTCGTCGTAGGGGTAGGGCCAGGTGGACTCCTCGTTCAGGGCACTGCTCCGGAAGAAGGAGAGGATCTCCGAGACGGCCAGGTTGGCCGCCACCTCGCCGGAGGAGTGGCCGCCCATTCCGTCGGCCACCAGGTAGATCCCCTGGCTCTCCTCGATGGCGAAGGCGTCCTCGTTGTTGGTGCGCTTCCGCCCGACGTCGCTGAGGCCGTGGGACCGGATCTCCATGGTCACTTCTTTCCGAAGAGGGAGAAGCCGCCCGCGGGCTTCTCGGACCTGGCTTGAAGGAGGAGGGTCTGCAGGCGGTCGTCGGCGGGGGTGCTCTCCAGGGCCTTCTCCAGAAAGCGCTGGGCCCGCAGCTTCTGGTCGTTTTCCAGGAGGAACTGGGCGTACGCCGCGGCGTAGGCGGAGGAGAAGGGGTCCAGGGCGATGGCCTTCTCCACCTGGAGGCTCCCCTGGGCCCTCCAGCGCGGGTTCTTGAGGCGGACCATGCCGGCCAGGAAGAGAGCCTCGGGGTTCTCGGGCTCCAGGCGGAGGGCGTGGTCGAAGCAGGCCAGGGCGCCGGCCAGGTCGCCCTGGCGCTGGCGGGCCTTCCCCTGCTGGAGGAGTTCCCGGACCTGTTCCTGGGGGGACTTTCGGACGACCTCCGTCTGCGGGGACGACAGGCTCTCGTCGTACTTGGCCCGGAGAGAGGGCCGGCTCAACGTGTTGAAGGCCTCGGTGATCTCCTTGAGGAACCGTTCGGCCTCCCGCTTCCTCTCCTCCTCCGGGAAGCGGTCGGGGTGGCCCTCCTTCACCAGGCGGCGGAAGGTCTCCACGATCTCCGCCTGGCTGGCCTTGGGGGAGACGCCGAGAATCTCGTAGAAGGTCTTTCCCGAAATCATGACCCTAGGATAGACCAGGGAGCCGGGCGGTGCAAGAAGGGCCCCCCGTCACTTCTTCAGGGGCTTGCTCTTCTGGGTGTGCCGGGCGTCGTAGACCTTGCGGGCCTCCCGCCGGAGGAGTTCGCTCACGTTGCGGTCCTTGGCCAGCAGCTTGAGGTCCATGTCCGTGAGGCGGGGAAGGTACTTGAGGGAAAGGCCCGCCGGCACCTTGGGGTTGGTGAGAAAGCCCTTGAGGACCGAGTAGCGCTTCATCCACTCGTGGTTCCGCTCGATTTTCCGGAAGAGGTCCTCCGGCAGGTTCCGCATCCGGACGATTCCGTCGATCTCCACGTCGGTGAGCTTCGGGGAGTCGAGGACGGCCTCCTGGACCACCTTGTTGCTGTCCCGGATCAGAAGCCCCCGGGCTTCCTTGTTCCCCTTGAGGGCCAGCTCGATCTTGGCCGGGACGGACATGGTGAGGATCTGCTGGTAGAGGCTGCGGAACTTCTCCGCCGAGAGGGGCTCCTCCGTGAAGGCGAAGTCGGGGAGGGCCTCGATGCCGGCGGTCCCCTCCACGGCGGGCAGGGTCTCCGGAAGCTCGAAGCCCTCCGGCGCCGCCTCTTCCCGTTCGGCCTCGGCCGCCTCCTCTTCGGGAGCCTCCTGCGGGGCGGCCTCCTTTCGGAACTCGCCGCCGGCCATGCCCACCTTCAGGCCGAAGCGGAGCTCCAGGAGGGAGGTGATCTCCGGCCGGTCCCGGAAGAACTGCTCGGCCATGTCGAAGAGCCGCCGGACCTGGCCGGCCGAGAGGGCCGGGTTGGAGAGGAGGGCCACGGCGATGGAGGGGCCGGCGATGAGGCGCACCTGGTTGTCCAGGATCCGGTCCAACACCTCGCCCGCCCCCGTCTGGGCCAGCCATGCGAGGGACTCGTCGGAAACCCCCCGGTTCCGGAGGGCGGCGTCGAGGATCTTGGGGTTCTTGCCCAGCACCCGGACGCAGAAGTCCAGCACCGCCGCCGAAAAGGGATGGTCCGGCAGGAGCGTGACCCACTCCTCCTCCGCCACCTCCGCCAGGTTCTCCTTGGAGGCCAGCCGCACCTCGGGGTCGGCGTCGTTGCGGAGGCGGACCCAGAGCTCGAGGAACTCCTCCCGGGGAAGGGGGAGGGCGCCGCGGGCGGCGGCGAGCTTTACCGGCTGGGGCGCCTCGCCGGAGAGGATCCGCTCCACCAGGGGGTGGCTCATGGGTCTCCCCCCACGGCGGGGGGCGGAATCACGACCCCCTTGACCACCTTGCCGGGGGCGCCCTGGAGGGGAACGGCCCGGCCCCGGAAGGTGACCTCCACGGCGCCGGAGTTCCCGAAATCGGCCCGGAACCGGTCCCCCGGAAAGGCCACCACTTCGCCCGCTTTGAGTTCGCGGCGCAGGAGGCGTTTCTCGCCGCTCCAGAGTTCCACCCAGCAGGGGCCGGAGGCCCGGATCACCAGGTCGCCGGCGGGCGGGGGCGTGGCGGCGGGGGGAGACGCCGGGACCTCCCCCGGAGCGGAAGCCGGCGGCGGGGAAAGGGGCGGAGAGGCGGGGGCGGCCTGGGGGGAAGGCGGCGCATGCTGGAAAGGAGCGGGCTCTTCCCTGGGGGGTTCGGGGAGGGCGGGGGGCGGGGGAGGGGTCTCCGGAAGGGCCTTGGGGGCCGGGGGGGTGGGTTCCCCTTTGGGGAGGGGGGCCAGGGCGCTTCCGCCGAGGGTGAGCCAGAGAACCACCCCCGCCCCGGCGAGGAGGCCGAGGAGCAAAACCCAGGGAAGAACCCGGCGTCCCCTCCGGGGCTTTTGGGGCGCCGGAAGGGGGGACGGCGGGCGGAGGATCCGCTGGAAGCGGGCCACCAGGGGGTCCGGAGGGGCGCCGATCCGCTGGGCGAAGGCCTTGAGAAAGCCCACGGAGAAGACCTCCGGGGGCAGCTCGTCAAACCGGCCGCTCTCGAAGGCCTCCAGAACGACCTTCCGGATCTTGGTCTCCCGGGAGATCTCCTCCAAGGAGATCCCCCGCTCCTTTCGAAGGCGCTGGAGCTCCTGGCCGAAGACGCGGGCCTCTTCCCGGTTCATCCCCCCCTCCCCAGGCGGGTCTGGATCATGCGTCGGACGGCCACGGGCACCTTGGGGTCCGAGGCCAGGGTTCTCAGTTCGGTGGCGCTCAGGGCGGTGATGAAGGGCAACACCGCCGAGAGGGGGGTGGAGGGGTTGCGGAGGAGCGCCACCCGCACCTCCACCCGGCAGGACCA
The DNA here is from genome assembly GCA_037444825.1 of Acidobacteriota bacterium. Taxonomy (GTDB): domain Bacteria; phylum Acidobacteriota; class UBA4820; order UBA4820; family DSQY01; genus JBFLVU01. The sequence continues at coordinate 8,013 of JBBILR010000001.1, forward strand.
CTTGGGGTCCCGGGCGACGGTCTCCAGGACCGGCCTGGGCGTCCGGGGCTGGTTCACCAGATAGAGAACGTCCTCCTCCACGAGTCGGCTGTTTTCGAGGAGGGCCTTGACCACCCCCGGGTCCTTTTCGCTCCGGAGGGCCTTGAGGGCCTGGCCCGCCGCCGTTCGGGCGAGGGTCATCTTTTCGCCCAGGGCCATGGCGGGGAGGCGCTGGAGGAGGACCGACTCGGCCCGGTGGCGGACCTCCGAAGAGAGCCGAAAGTTCTGCAAGGTGAGGTTCAGGTCCCTCCAGGAGAGGAACTTCACGAAGTTGAGGGCCTCCCCCAGGGGCGTGGCGGGGTGGTTCACCAGGCCGAACTGGACCCTCACGGAGGAGGCCCAGCGACTCCTCGCCAGACGCCCGAGGAAGGTCTCGGGGAGGTCCGAGCGCATGAGGACCTTGAGGATGTGCCGCTCCTTGGTGGAGGGGTGGTCGAGGAGCCCCTCCACCTCTCCGGGGGCGAGGTTCGGCAACCGGGCGAAAAGGGCCTCCTCGCTGAGGGAAGGATCCAGCATGGCGTCTCCCGCCTTGGGATTGTAGCGTGAGACCGTCTCGAAATGAAGGCCGGAGAGGGGGAAGGAGAAGAAGGGACGCCCTCGTTCCGGACGGGGGCCCGCGGCGGCCTCCTTCCCTCCCGGCCGTCGTACCTTCTCACCCCCCCAGACGGGCGAGGAGGGCTTTTTTCTCCGCGGGGGGCAGGAGGGAGGCCCGGGCGGCCAGGCGCTGGGAGCGCCAGGCGTCGGCGGGGCTCCAACTCCCTCCCAGGGCCCAGGCGATTTCCCGGTTCAGGGTGGTCCCGAAGAGGGCCGGGTCGTCGGTTCCCAGAGAAAGGGAGACGCCGGCCTTCCAGAGGCGGGGGAGGGGGTGGCGGCGCCCGGGGGGCAGGGCGCCCGTCCTGCGGTTGCTGGTGGGGCAGACCTCCAGGTGGACCCCCTCCTCGGCCAGCGTTCTCAGGAGGTCCGGGTCGGAGGCCGCCCCGATGCCATGCCCGACGCGGAAGGGGGAGAGTTCCAGGGCCCGGCGGACCTCGCCGGGGCCGGTCACCTCCCCCGCGTGGGGGATGAGGGGCAGGCCTTGGCGGCGGCACTCCTCCGCCAGGTCCCGGAAGAGGGCGGCGGGGGCCGCCGCCTCGTCGCCCCCGAGGCCCAACGCCGCCACCCCCTCCCCGCGGTGGCGGAGCGCCAGGCCGAGGTCCCGTTCCAGCAAGGCGGGGGGCCACTGGCGCACCGCGTCCACGATGAACAGGATGGACAGGGGGGCCTTTCGGCGGGCCTCCAGAAGGGCCCGCAGGCCCGCTTCCGGGGAAAGGCCGTGGCGCTCCCACACCGAGGGGGAGAGGCGGATTTCGGCGTGGAGAACCCCCTGCCGCGCCAGTCGCCGCGCCGTCCGGTGAAAAAGCCACGCCAGGTCCTCCGGGCGCCGGAAGAGGTCCAAGAGGGCGCCGAAGTGGGCCAGGAACTCCCCGAAGTCCCGGTGGCGGTAGAGGGCGAAGACCTCGGAGGGACTCCTGGCCAGCCGGTGCTTTTTCGCGAGGAAGAGCGCCTCCGAAGGCAGGAGGCACCCCTCCAGGTGAAGGTGCAGTTCGACCTTCGGCAGCCCGCGGACCGAAAACCCGCCGGCGTCGCGGGCCATGGGAGGCCGGGGCGAGGCCCCCTCAGTACCGCTCCGCCGTCTGGCGGAAGTCGTAGTGGAGGACCAGCTTGTGGACCTTGAGATCCACGGGGACGTCGAAGGTGGCCCGGATCTCGATGGAGCCGCCCCCCTTGTTGATGGTGAGGTTCTCGGCGGTGATGGGCAGGTTCAGAAGGTGGGCCTTCTCCAAGAGGTCCTTTTGGATCTGCTCGGGCGTTCGCGTCCAGGATTCGGCCCGGGCGTAGGTTTCCATGTAGTCCTTGAACTCGTAGGCGTTGACCCGGGCCGGCACCACCTTCACCAGGACGAAGATGGCCGCCGCCAGGATCAGGACCATGACGATCAGGCCGATCTTCCCGTCGCCTCGCTCGCGGTCTTTCATGGCCTCCTCCTCCGGAGCGTCCAGCCTACCCAAGGGCCGGGAGGGCCGTCAAGCGCCCCGGTTCCTCAAGAGGGCCTCCACCTCTCGGACCTTTCGCTCGTAGTCCTCCAGGATGGCCCGGTTCTTGGCCACCACCTCCGGGGGGGCCTTCTCGACGAAGGCGGGGTTCCGGAGCTTGGCCGCGAACTTGTCCCGCTCCGCCGCCAGCTTTTTCAGCTCCCCTTCCAGCCGGGCCGTCTCCGCCGCCGCCGCCGCCCCGTCCACCTCCGGCCGCTCCAGGTGAAAGCGGAAGGCCCCGGCGACGCCGGGGAGCCACCGCTCTCCCGGGGGGGCTTCCCCCCCGACGCGAACGGGGGAGACCCGGGCCAGGGCCGAGACCTCCTCCCGGGCCGATTCGTCGAGCAGCGCCGCGGCGCTCTCGTCCAGCGGCGCGACGTGGAGGGGGAGCATCCGCCCCGGAGGCAGGTTCTTCTCCGTGCGCAGCGTCCTCACCGCCGTGATGAGGTCCATGAGGCGCTCCACCGAGCCGTCGGGCGGCGGGGGCGAAGCGGGGGCGGGGAAGGGGGCCTCCACCAGCCGGCCCGTTCTGCCGGGCATCTTCTCCCAGAGGGCCTCGGTGACGAAGGGCATGAAGGGGTGGAGGAGCCGCAGGATGCCGTCGAGAACGGAGAGGAGGACGTACCGCGTGGCCTCTTTCCGCTCCGGCGGCCCGTTGAGGCCGACTTTGGAGACCTCCACGTACCAGTCGCAGTAGCGGTGCCAGACGAAGTGGTAGAGGAGGTCCGCCGCCTCGTAGAACTTGAACTCCTCCAGGGCGCGGTTGACCTCCTGCGCCGTCCGGTCCAGCTCGGCGAGGATCCAGCGGTCCCAGCGGGAGAGGAGGGAGGGGTGGGGCTCTTCGGGAAGGCGCTCCCCGCACTGGAGGAGGACGAAGCGCCCGGCGTTCCACAACTTGTTGGCGAAGGCCCGGTACCCCTCCATCCGCCGGGTGTCCAGGGCGACGTCGGTGCCGGGGACACAGAGAATGGCCAGGGTGAAGCGCACCGCGTCGGCGCCGTAGGTGTCGATGAGCTCCAGGGGGTCCACCACGTTCCCCAGCGTCTTGCTCATCTTCCGGCCCTTCTCGTCCCGCACCAGCCCGTGGAGGAACACGTCCTTGAAGGGGGCCTGGCCGGTGAACTTGAGGCCCGCCATGATCATGCGGGCCACCCAGAAGAAGAGGATGTCGTACCCCGTCTCCATGACGGTGGTGGGGTAGTAGCGGCGGAAGTCCTCGGTCTCCTCGGGCCACCCCAGGGTGGAGAAGGGCCAGAGCTGGCTGGAGAACCAGGTGTCGAGGACGTCCGGATCCTGTTCCACCGGTCCCCCGCAGTAGGGGCACGCCGACAGGTCTTCCATGGAGACCAGGAGGCGCTCCGGGTCGTTCTCGCCGGCGGCCTTGCCGCAGGCCTTGCAGGAAAAGGCGGGGATGCGGTGGCCCCACCAGAGCTGGCGGGAGATGCACCAGTCGTGGATCTCCCGCATCCAGTTGAGGTAGACCTTCCGCCAGTGGTCGGGGATGATCCGGATCCGGCCCTCTTCGACGGCCCGGCGGGCCGGTTCGGCCAGGGGTTCGATCCGCAGGAACCACTGGGTGGAGACCGCGGGCTCCACCACGGCGTCGCAGCGCTGGCAGTGGCCCACGGCGTTCTGGTGGACGGAGGTCCCCACGAGAAGCCCCTCCGCCTCCAGCCGCTTCAGGACCGCCTTCCGCGCCTCGTACCGGTCCAGGCCCGCGAAGGGCCCCGCCTCGGCGGTCATCTTCCCGTCGAGGCCGATGACCACCACCCGGGGCAGGCCGTGGCGCTTTCCGGCCTCGAAGTCGTTGGGGTCGTGGGCCGGGGTGATCTTCACCGCGCCGGTCCCGAACTCCCGGTCCACCATGGCGTCGGCCACCACGGGGATCTCCCGGTTCATGAGGGGGAGGACCACCGTCCGTCCCACCAAGGACCGGTACCGCTCGTCCTCCGGGTGGACGGCCACCGCCGTGTCGCCCAGCATGGTCTCCGGCCGGGTGGTGGCCACCGTGACCCCTTCGCCGCCGTCCGGGGAGGGGTAGCGGATGGTCCAGAGCGTCCCGCGGCTCTCGGCGTGTTCCACCTCCAGGTCCGACAGGGCCGTCCCGCAGCGGGGGCACCAGTTGACCATGTACTCGCCGCGGTAGATCAGCCCCTCCCGGTAGAGGTCCACGAAGGCCTTCCGCACCGCCCGGCTGAGGTCGGGGTCCAGCGTGAAGCGGGTGCGGCTCCAGTCGCAGGAGGCCCCCAGCCGCCGGAGCTGGCGCAGGATGGTGTCCCCCTTCTCGCGCCGCCACTCCCAGACCTTCTCCACGAAGGCTTCCCGGCCCAGATCCTCCCTTCGGATTCCTTGCTTTTCCAGCTCCTTGCCCACCACCATCTGGGTGGCGATACCGGCGTGGTCGGTGCCGGGGAGCCACAGGGCGTCGTAGCCCTGCATCCGCCGCCAGCGGATGAGGATGTCCTGCAACGTCACGAACATGGCGTGGCCGGTGTGGAGGGCCCCCGTGACGTTGGGCGGGGGGATGACGATGACGTAGGGCGGCTTGCCCGAAGCGGGGTCGGCCCGGAAGTGGCCCTCCCCCTCCCAAAGGGCGTAGATCCTCTCCTCCACCTCGCCGGGAACGAACTGCTTGGGGATCTCCATGGTGTCCTCTCGACCCTTTCACGCGAACGAGGCCTTTCGGCCCCGATCGCACCCTCCGGTTGTGGTCGGGCCGGAAACCTCAGCCGGCTTCCGCTTCCAGCTCCTGGATGCGGCGGCGGATGAGCGATTCGGCCAGCTCGGGGATCACCTCCCAGGCGACCTCCCGGACGATCTTGTCCACCTGGGCCTTGACCTCCTCCGCGGCCAGCGGCGGCAGGCTTCGGCCCACCTCCTCCCGGACGAGGGCGGGGAGGCTCTCCTCCAGGGCTTCCCGGACCAGCGCCGGGGCCTGGGCTTCCAATGTCTGCCGGAGGACCTGCGGCACCAAGGCCGAAACGGCCGTGGAGACGGCCTCGGGGGTCCGGGCCTCCGCCTCCCGGGCCACGGCGGGGGCCACCAGCCGCTCCGCCGCCTCCTGGACGGCGGGGCCAACCGACTCCTCGGCGGCCCGCCGGGCGGCGAAGGGAATCTCCTCGGAGAGCCGGCGGCGCACCTCCACCTCGGCGGCCTCGGCGGCGGCCGATGCGGCCCGCGAGGGCAGAACCTCGGCCAGGGAACGCTCCAGAAGCGCGGGAAGGGCCTCCTCCACGGCCTGCCGGGCGGCGGAGGGCAGGATCTCCCGGAGGGCCCCGCCCACCGCCGCGGGCACGGCCTCGGCCAACGCGCCGCGGAGGGTTTCCGGAAGCATCTCGTTCAGCCCGCGGGCCACCAGACCCGGAACGAGGGTCTCCACCGCCGAACGGATGGAGCCCTCCAGAGCGGGGGCCGGGGCCGCCTCCTCCCGAATGACGGGGAAGGTGCCCGCCGCCGCCAGGGACTCCTTTTCCTCCTCAGGTTCCGGCGGCGGGACCACGGCCTCCTCCGCGGCTTCAAAGAGAGGGGCTTCCGGGGTGAGGGTTTCCCCGGCGGGGGCTTCGGAAAGCTCCGGGTAGGCTCCGGTCACCGGCTCCGGCGGAGGGGCGAAGGCCTCCTCGGGGGAGGGCGCGGGCGCCGCCTCGCCAGCGGGGGCTTCCAGAAAATCGGTCTTGTGGTCCAGGAGGTCGTGGGCCTCCGAGACCATCTCCTGCTGTTCGGTGAGGGCGTGGACGATCTCCACCGTCTCCTGTTCGGCCGCTGCGGAAACGTCGGGGGCGGCCGGGGCCTGCTCGGCGATGGGGGCCACGGTTTCCAGCTCGGCCTCGAAGGGCTCCTCCACGAAGGGCGGCAGAGAGGCGGCGACCTCTTCCTTGGGTTCCGGAGTTGCTTCACCCGCTTCGGCGGCGGGCAAGGGGGGCCCCAGGTCCACCGAGGGCTCGGGGGGCGGCACCACCTGCTCCAAGGCGGCCTCCGAGACCGGTTCTTCGGTGATGGGGCCGAGGTCCAGGCCCTCGAAGGGTTCCGAAGGAGCGGAGGGCATCTCGGGGGCCGGGGGAGGAGGGGAGGCGGTGGCGACCTCGGAGGGCCCCGCCGCCGGGGGCTCCAGCGGCTGGAAGACCGTCGTGGCCGGGGGAGGGGCGCCGGTGCCGGAGGAGGTGGCCGTGTCCTCCAAGATGGGGAGTTCCGGCTCCGGGGGCATGGCGAACTCCGGCTCCCCCGAGGTGAAGGGAGCCTCGGCGGCCTGGGGGGCGGCGGGGGAGACGGCGGCCGGTTCTTCGGCGGGCGGCTCCTCCATGGTGAACTCCTGGCGGCTGTGGAAGACCTGGACCGGTCCTGCGCCCGCCTCCGGGGCGAAGAGCATCCGCTTGCGGATCAGCTCCTCCACCTTCTCGACGAGCATCTTGGAGTCGAAGGGCTTGGTGATGGTGAGGTCGGCCCCCGAGGCCCGGGCCTTCTCCTCGTCGAAGGGCTCGAAGGTCCCGGTGAGGAGGATCACCGGAATGGCGGCGTAGGCGGGGTTCCGCTTGACGAAGGCCGCCACGTCGTAGCCGTTCATCTCCGGCATGATGACGTCGCAGAGGAGGATGTCGGGGCGGTCCTCCTGGAGCTTCTGGACGGCGAGCTTCCCGTTGGAGACGGAGGTGACCTCGTAGTCCCCGTCCACGAAGGTGAGTTCCACCACCTTCTGGATGGTGACACTGTCGTCCGCGAGAAGGATCTTCTTCGGCATGGCGGCCCCCTATTCCATCCCAAGCATTTTAACGAAGCCCGCAGGCCCTGTAAAGCCTTTCCACGTCCACGAGGCCCATCCCCTCGTCCACCCCCTCTCCCTGTCCCTCGGGTGGGACGGCGGAGGTGGCTTGGAGGGCCGCCCCGAGCCCGGGCAGGGCCAAGGGAAGCCCCTCCCGCTCCAGCACCACCAGGAGACGGGGAGGGGCGGTCCTTCCGAAGAAAAAGGAGGGGTCGGCCACCGGCACCGCCTCCCCCCCCACCACCAGGATCCCCAGGAGCCAGGAGGCCCCGCGGGGAAGGGGCAGGGGGGGCTCGAAGTCCCGAATCTCCCGCACCGCCTCGGCGGGGATGGCCCAGCGCCCCTCGCCGGTGTCCAGAATCACGACGCCGGGCATGCCAGGGCCTCCAGGGCCTCGGGGTCGGCCACGAAGGCGCCCCGCCGCCCGTCCCAGAGAAGGGCCCGGGCCCAGGGGGGGCGCTCGGCGAAGCAGGCGGGAGGCAGGGGGAGGTAGCGCCAGGGGCGCTGGGTGGGATCGGCCGCGTCCTCGAAGAGCCAGGCCCGGCCCGTGTCCAGGAGCACCAAAATCCCCGGTTCCGGGGGTCCCGCGGGAAATCCCAGAAAACGCCCCACGTCCAGCGCCGCCGGAAGGTGGTGAGGGAAGTCGGGGGCTCCCCGGTGCAGCACCCGCACGACGCGGGGAAGGGGGAGCGCCACGAGGAGACCCCCGGCGGCCTTCGCGAAGAGCCACGGCTCGGCCACTTCCACCTCCCAGGTCCAAGGATACACCGTCTCTCGCGGGTGCGGGACCTTTCCGGGCGCTCGTTTCCTGGGGCAATTCCCCCAAAACGCGGACTCCCCGGCCGCCGGAAAGGGTGGACATGCGGGCCATGAGGCCTATAATATCGCCTTCGAGGTTCCGTCGGTACGCTTCCTCGAACGGTGGCCGAATGCGGAGGGCGTCCGCCAAGGGACGAAGCGGCAAGGCACGGATTCAACCCTGGGACGCCCTCCTTCCTCACAACGGAGTCCCGACATGCCCAAACGAATGGTGACCATCGACGGAAACGAGGCCGCGGCCTACGTGGCCCACAAGGTCAACGAGGTCTGCGCCATCTATCCCATCACGCCCTCCTCCCCCATGGGGGAGTGGGCCGACCAGTGGTCCTCCGAAGGGAAGAAGAACGTCTGGGGAACGGTGCCGGCCGTGGTGGAGCTCCAGAGCGAGGGGGGGGCCTCCGGGGCCGTCCACGGAGCCCTCCAGACGGGCGCCCTGACGACCACCTTCACCGCCTCCCAGGGGCTGCTCCTCATGATCCCCAACATGTTCAAGATCGCCGGGGAGCTCACCTCCACCGTTTTCCACGTCTCCGCCCGCACGGTGGCCACCCACGCCCTCTCCATCTTCGGCGACCACAGCGACGTCATGGCGGTGCGGTCCACCGGCTGGGGCCTGCTCTGCTCCAACTCCGTCCAGGAGATCATGGACTTCGCCCTCATCGCCCAGGCGGCCACCCTCGAGGGGCGGGTCCCCGTCCTCCACTTCTTCGACGGCTTCCGCTCCTCCCACGAAGTCCAGAAGATCGAGGTCCTCTCCGACGAGACCCTCAAAGCCATGATCGACGACGACCTCGTGAGGGCCCACCGGGGGCGCGCCCTCTCCCCCGACCGCCCGGTCCTCCGCGGGACGGCCCAGAACCCCGACGTCTTCTTCCAGGCCCGGGAGCGGTGCAACCCCTTCTACCAGGCCTTCCCCGCCGTGGTGCAGCGGGCCATGGACAAGTTCGCCTCGCTCACCGGCCGCGCCTACCACCTCTTCGACTACGTGGGGGCCCCCGACGCCGAGCGGGTGATCGTCATGATGGGCTCCGGGGCCGAGGCGGCCCACGAGACGGTGGAGTACCTCTGCGCCCGGGGGGAGAAGGTGGGCCTCCTCAAGGTTCGCCTCTACCGGCCCTTCGACGGCGACGCCTTCCTCAAAGCCCTCCCCTGGACGGTGAGGTCCTTGGCGGTGCTGGACCGCACCAAAGAACCCGGGTCCGCCGGCGAGCCCCTCTACGAGGACGTCCTCACCGTCCTCGGCGAGGCGCAGGCGGCGGGAACCCTCCCCTTCCGCTTCCCCAAAGTGATCGGCGGCCGGTACGGCCTCTCCTCCAAGGAGTTCACCCCGGCCATGGTGAAGGCGGTGCTGGACGAGGCCGGCCGGGAGAAGCCCAAGAACCACTTCACGGTGGGGATCGAGGACGACGTCACCCACCTGAGCCTTCCCTACGACCCGAACTTCACCGTCGAGCCCGACGAGGTGATCCGGTGCCTCTTCTACGGCCTCGGTTCCGACGGGACCGTGGGCGCCAACAAGAACTCCATCAAGATCATCGGGGAGGAGACGGAGAACTACGCCCAGGGGTACTTCGTCTACGACTCCAAGAAGTCGGGCTCCATCACCGTGAGCCACCTCCGCTTCGGCCCCCGGCCCATCCGCTCCACCTACCTCGTGAGCCGGGCCAACTTCCTGGCCTGCCACGCCTTCGTCTTCCTCGAGAAGTACGACATGCTGCGGGACCTCGTGGAGGGGGGCGTCTTCCTCCTCAACAGCCCCTACGGCCCCGAGGAGGTCTGGGACAAGCTCCCGCGGTCGGTCCAGGAGGACCTCATCGCCAAGAAGGCCCGCTTCTTCGTCATCGACGGCTACAAGGTGGCGAGGGAGTCGGGCATGGGCGGCCGGGTGAACACCATCATGCAGACCTGCTTCTTCGCCATCTCCGGCGTCCTCCCCCGGGAGGAGGCGGTGGCCGCCATCAAGAAGTCCATCGAGAAGACCTACGGCAAGAAAGGCGAGGACGTGGTGCGCAAGAACTTCGAGGCGGTGGACCGAACCCTGGCCAACCTCTTCGAGGTGAAGCTCCCCGAACGGGCCACCAGCGCCTTCGACCGGCCCCCGGTGGTCTCCCCCGAGGCGCCGGAGTACGTCCGGACCACCCTCGCCAAGATCCTCGCCAACCGGGGCGACGAGGTGAAGGTCTCCGAAATGCCCCCCGACGGGACCTTCCCCACCGCCACCGCCCGCTGGGAGAAGCGCAACATCGCCCTGGAGATCCCCGTCTGGGACGAGAAGATCTGCATCCAGTGCGGCAAGTGCGCCCTGGTCTGCCCCCACGCGGCCATTCGCATCAAGGCCTACGACCCGCTCCACCTGAAGGGGGCGCCGAGGACCTTCAAGTCCATGGACTACAAGGGCCAGGAGTTCAAGGGGTGGAAGTACACCGTCCAGGTGGCCCCCGAGGACTGCACCGGGTGCGGGATTTGCGCCGCCGTCTGCCCCGCCAAGGACAAGAGCAACGTCCGCCACAAGGCGCTGGACATGGCCGACCAGATCCCCCTGCGGGAACCGGAGCGGGAGAACTTCGCCTTCTTCCTCTCCCTGCCCGAGGTGGACCGGGCCTCCGTGAAGGTGGACACCGTCAAGGGCTCCCAGTTCCTGGAGCCCCTCTTCGAGTTCTCCGGCGCCTGCGCCGGGTGCGGCGAGACCCCGTACGTGAAGCTCCTCTCCCAGCTCTTCGGCGACCGGGCCATCATCGCCAACGCCACGGGCTGTTCGTCCATCTACGGCGGGAACCTCCCCACCACCCCCTGGGCGGTGAACCGGGAGGGCCGGGGCCCTGCCTGGTCCAACTCCCTCTTCGAGGACAACGCGGAGTTCGGCTACGGCTTCCGCCTGACCCTCGACAAGCACAACGAGTACGCGCGGGAGCTCCTCCGGAAACTGGCCGGGCGGCTGGGGGACGACCTGGTCACGGGGCTTCTGGAAGCCCACCAGAAGGACGAGGCGGGGATCGCCGCCCAGCGCGCCCGGGTGGCCGAACTCAAGAAGCGCCTCGAGGGCATGGACGACCCCGACGCGAAGAACCTCCTCTCCGTGGCCGACGCCCTGGTGAAGAAGAGCGTCTGGATCGTCGGCGGCGACGGTTGGGCCTACGACATCGGGTACGGCGGCCTCGACCACGTCCTGGCCTCCGGCCGGAACGTCAACGTCCTCGTCTTGGACACGGAGGTCTACTCCAACACCGGCGGCCAGTGCTCCAAGGCCACCCCCATGGGGGCGGTGGCGAAGTTCGCCGCTTCGGGAAAGCCCCTGGGCAAGAAGGACCTGGGCATGCTGGCCCTCACCTACGGCAACATCTACGTCGCGCGGGTGGCCATGGGGGCCAGCGACGCCCAGACGGTGAAGGCCTTCCTGGAGGCCGAAGCCTACGACGGCCCCTCCCTCATCATCGCTTACAGCCACTGCATCGCCCACGGCTTCGACCTCGTGGAGGGAATGGCCCACCAGAAGGACGCGGTGGAGAGCGGCGCCTGGCCCCTCTTCCGCTACAACCCCGAGCTGCTGGCCCAGGGGAAGAACCCGCTCAAGCTGGACTCCAAACCGCCCAGGATCCGCTACGCCGACTACGCCCTCAAGGAGACCCGATTCCGGATGCTCACCAAGAGCCACCCCGAGAACGCCCAGCGCCTCCTGAAGGCCGCCGACGCGGAGATCCTCTGGCGCTGGAAGATGTACGAGCAGCTGGCCGCCATGGCCGTCGGCGGGGCCGAGACGCAGCCCGAGGGCGCTACGAAGGAGTGAACCGAACGGAGGGGCGGCCCCCCGCCCCTCCCCCTTTTCCCGGGGGATGACCATGGACCTCTCGACCAGTTACATGGGCCTGAACCTTCGCAACCCGCTGGTGGCCTCCGCCAGCCCTCTCACCTCCGACCTGGACACCCTCAAGAACCTGGAGGACAAGGGGATCGCCGCCGTGGTCCTGGAGTCGGTCTTCGAGGAGCAGATCCGCAAGGAAGGGGAGGGACTGGACCACTTCCTCTCCTACGGGGCCGAGAGTTACGCCGAGGCCCTCTCCTACTTCCCGCCCCGGGACGACTTCTCCTACGGCCCCGACGAGGTGCTGGAGCACATCCGGCGGGCCAAGGCGGCCCTCTCCATCCCCGTCATCGCCAGCCTCAACGGCGTCTCGGTGGGCGGGTGGATGGACTACGCCCGCAAGATGCAGGAAGCCGGGGCCGACGCCATCGAGCTCAACGTCTACTACATCCCCACGGACCCCTCCATCTCCGGGGCGGAGGTGGAGCGGATGTACGAGGAGGACGTGAAGACGGTGAAGGCCGCCGTCACCATCCCCCTGGCGGTGAAGCTGAGCCCCTTCTTCAGCAACCTGGCCCACACGGCCAAGCGCCTGGACGAGGCGGGCGCCGACGCCCTGGTTCTCTTCAACCGCTTTTACCAGCCCGACATCGACCTGGAGACGCTGGAGGTGGTCCCCAACCTGGTCCTCTCCTCTCCCCACGAGATGCGCCTTCCCCTCCGGTGGGTGGCCATCCTCCACGGGCGGATCCGGGCGGACCTGGCGGCCACCAGCGGCATCCATCGGGCCGAGGACGTCCTCAAGATGCTCATGGCTGGCGCCAACGTGACCATGATGGCCTCGGCGCTGCTCCTCCACGGCGTGGAGCGGGTGGCGGAAATCCTCCAGGGGATGCGGGCTTGGATGGAGGAGCGGGAGTACGTTTCCGTCCGCCAGATGATCGGCAGCCTGAGCCAGAAGTGCTGCCCCGAACCGGCGGCCTTCGAACGCGCCAACTACATGAAGACGCTCCAAAGTTACCGCTAGCGGCAGGGAGGGGGGAGAGCCCCCTCCCTCCGCCGGTGCCCCGGGAGATCCCCCTCCTTCCGGGTTCCTCCGAAGGGGAGGGGGATGGAGGGGTGGGTCCATGCCGAACGAGACGGTCTTCGCCCTGAACGGGAAGGAGCAGCGGGAACTCCTGGAGCGCTTTCTCCGCTACATCGCCGTGGACACCCGCTCCAGCGAGACCTCCGAGACCTTCCCCTCCACGGAAGGGCAGTGGGACCTCCTGCGGATGCTGAGGGGCGAACTGGAAGCCCTCGGCCTGAGTGACGTGGATCTGGACGGCCACGGCTACCTCACGGCCACCCTACCTTCCAACCTGCCCCCAGGGCAAGCGGCCCCCACCGTGGGCTTCCTGGCCCACGTGGACACCTATCCCTCCACCCCGGGAAAGTGCGAGAACCCCCAGGTGATCGAACGCTACGACGGCGGGGACATCCCCCTGCGGGGAGCCCCGGGGAGGTTTCTCCGGGCCTCCGAGAACCCGTTGCTCCTGAAATGCGTGGGAGATACGGTGATCACCACCGACGGCACCACCCTGTTGGGGGCCGACGACAAGGCCGGCGTGGCCGAGATCATGACGGGCCTCGCCTGGCTCCTGAGCCACCCCGAGGTCCCCCACGGGAGGATCCGGGTGGCCTTCACCCCCGACGAGGAGACGGGGAAGGGCATGCGCTTCTTCGACGTGGGGACGTTCGGGGCGGACGTGGCCTACACCTTCGACGGGTCGGTCCTCGGCGAAATCGAGGTGGAGACCTTCCACGCCGATTCGGCCGCCATCACGGTGACAGGCGAGGACACCCACCCCGGCACCGCCAAAGGGCGCATGGTGAACGCCCTGAGGGCCGCCGCTGGGCTGATCCACCGCCTCCCCGAAGGGCACCTTCCCGAGACCACCGAAGGGCGGGAGTCCTTCCTGCACCCCTACGCCATCCAGGGGGAGGTGGGGAAGGTCACCGTCCAGGCGCTGGTGCGGGCCTTCACCCGGGAGGAGCTCCGGCAGCGGGAGGAAGACCTCTTGAGGATCGCCAAGGAGACGGAGTCGGCCTTTCCGGGCTGTTCGGTGGAGGTGCGCTTCGAGGAGTCCTACCGGAACATGAAGGAGATCCTGGACCGCCACCCTGTGGTGGTGGAGAAGGCGGTGGAGGCGGTCCGGCTCTCGGGGCTCGAACCGGTCCTCGGCGCCATCCGGGGCGGCACCGACGGGGCCCACCTCTGCTTCCGGGGCCTGCCCACCCCCAACGTCTTCGCCGGGGGGGTGAACTTCCACGGCGTCACCGAGTGGGTGAGCCTGCGGTGGATGGCCAAGGCCGTGGAGACCTTCCTCCACCTCGCCCGCCTCTGGGGCCGGGGCGCCTGAGAACCCCCCGCCCGCCGGCGGTCAGGCGTGGAGGTAGAGCTCGAACTCCCTCGGGTGGGGTCTCTCCGCCAGGTCCCGCGCCTCCTGCCGCTTGAGGGCGATCCAGGCCTCGATGAGGTCCTCGGTGAAGACTCCCCCCACAAGAAGAAAGTCGTGGTCCCGCTCCAGGGCGTCCAGGGCCCAGTTGAGGGAGGAGGGCAGGGCCGGAATGGCGCGCAGCTCCTCCTCCGGCATGGAGTAGAGGTCCTTGGCCAGCGGGACGCCGGGGTCCAGCTTCCGCCGGATCCCGTCCAGTCCGGCCATCAACATGGCCGCCACCGCCAGGTGGCTGTTGCAGGTGGCGTCGGGGGGCCGGTACTCGATCCGGACGCTCTGCGGGTCCTTGGCGTAGCCGGGGATGCGGATGGCGGCGGTCCGGTTTCCCACGGAGTAGGCCAGACGCACCGGCGCCTCGAAGCCGGGCACCAGCCGCTTGTAGGAGTTGGTGCTGGGGTTGGTGAAGGCGGCCAGCGCCGCCCCGTGCGCCAGGAGCCCGCCCACGTAGTGGAGGCCCACCGGCGAGAGGGGCGCCTTGCCCTTGGGGTCGAAGAAGGCCGACCGGCGCCCGTCGGTGAGGTACTGGTGGAAGTGGAGGCCGCTCCCCGCCTCCCCGTAGAGGGGCTTGGGCATGAAGGTGGCCACCACCCCCTGGGAGAGGGCCACGTTCCGCACGATCCACTTGGCCAGTGCCACGGCGTCGGCCGCCTTGAGCAGGGGAAGGAAGTTCAGCTCGATCTCCACCTGGCCGGCGGGCCCCACCTCGTGGTGGTGGTACTTCACGGGGATCCCCACCTCGGCGAGCCGGCGGCACATGGCGGCCCTGAGGTCCTCGAATCGGTCCGCCGGGGCCGCGGCGTGGTACCCCTTCCGCCGCCCTTCGTGCTCCGGAATCCGGGGATTCCCGCCCGGGTCGCCGGCCTCCCGGGAGAAGATCTTGTAGCCGCTGTGGCCGGGGCGGCCGTAGACCCGGACCTCGTCGAAGAGGTAGAACTCCAGCTCGGGAAGCCAGAGGCTGTGCTCGCCCCGCCGCGTCCGGGCGAGGTGCCGCTCGGCCTTGCGGGCCACGTGGCGGGGGTCCCGGGAGAACCCCTCCCGGGCGTCCACGTCCACGAGGTCTCCCAGGAAGCAGAGGGTGGGCTCCTCGGCGAAGGGGTGCCGGAAGGAGGCGGAGAGGTCCGGTTTGAGGACCATGTCGCCGGACTTGACCTTCCGAAAGCCCGTCACCGACGAGCCGTCCACGCCCACGCCACCCTCGGCCAGCGCGGGGGTGAAGCGCTCCGCGGGAAGGGAGAGGTGGTGCCAGGCGCCGAGGAGGTCGGTGTACATGAGGTCCACGAAGGCGATGCCGCCGGCCTGGATGTCGTCGAAGAGGTCTCGTTTCATGGGCGCGGTCCTCCCCTGGCAGGGTAGGCGCGACGGGGTCCACTCTTCAAGGCCGGAGGGGAGGCCCGCGACCCGCCCGGGTGAGGTGCCCCGTTCAGCCTTCGTCGTCCAGACGGTGGACGCCGGAGGAGGAAGGGGAGGGGGAGCGGATGGGCTGGGAATCGGAGGGCAGGAGATTCCGCACGCCCGATTCGGCGGGGGAAACGGGGTGGGCCCCCGAATCGGAGAGCCCCGGAGGGGCGGGCTCTTTTTTCCGAGCCGCCCGCCGGGCTCGGGCCAGCACCGTGAAGAGGTAGACGGCCAGGGCACTCCCCGCCGCGAAGAGGACCAGGAAAAGGGAAAGGGCCCCCCACTGGGGGCGGAAGGCCGGCGGGGGCTCCGCCGCCGCCCGGAGAAGGGCGTCCCGGACCACGTCCCTCAGGATCACCATGGAGAGCAGGGTGAGCAGGAGGCAGGCGGCGGAGGCGCGCAGGAAGGCGGAGGCTTTCACGGAGTTGATGCCCATGAGGGAGAGGACCAGCGCCGCGAGGCCGAAGAGGAGGCCCGCGGCCAACGCGGAGGTCCCCAGAAGGTTCCCCCCCATGGCGGCCCGGATTCCCTCGTCGGGCAGCGCCAGGAGCCACCAAGTCCCGGCGGCGAAGTTCACCAGCGTCGCCCCCGCGAACCAGGTGATGCCGCTACGGTACTGCCAGCGGCCCCGTTCGGGTTCCAGGGGGAGCCGCCGGGCTCCACGGATGGCCACCACCAGCCCCGTCAGGGCCACCGAGGCGAGGAAGAAGTGGAGGAAGCGGGGCAGGACGGTGAAGTCGGCGAGGTTGAACTGGAAGCCGCCGGGGTGGCTCAGGTACTTGGCGGGGAAGCGCTCCGGGTCGGAGAGGAGGGCGAAGAGGTTGGCCTGGGTGAAGCCGACGTAGCCCAGCCCCAGAAAGGCCCCCAGGGCGACCCCGGCGGCCCCCTTCCCCCCCTCTCGAAGGCGCCTCTCCAGAAAGTAGAGGAGGCCGTAGGCGGCCAGGAGCACGGGGATCACGAGCAAAACGGGCGTTCCCAGGAGGATGGAGGCCGTGTAGAAAAGGCGTCCGTAGAGGACCTGGACGAAGAGCAGGGGGGCCACACCGAAGAGAATGGCGAAGGCCGTGAGCGACGGAAGGTAGGAGGCGAGAAGGGCCGCCATTTCGCGGTGCTTTTCTTGCCCTTTGAAGAGGTAGACCGCGGTGAGGAAGGCCCCCCCCCAGACGGCGTTCATGAAGAGCAGGTGGAGGGTGAAGGTGGCGTACAGCAGCACCTTGACCAGCCAGAGGGGGCCGGGGACGGGAAGGTCGGGCGGGGCGGCGGGACCGATCATGGCTTGCCCCTCCGGGAAACCGTCGTGAGGTACTCCGCCAGCATTCTCCGTTCCTCGTCGGTGCCCGTCCAGGGGGGCATGGCCTCGCTCATGGCGTCCAGGGCGGTGAGGAGGTCGGAGGCCTCCTCCGCCGAGGAGGAGGCGAAGGCCGCCGAAAGGGGCCGGAAGGGGCCGTGGAGGGTGTGGCAGGCGGCGCACCGCCGGCGAAAGGCCTCTTCGCCGGTGGCGGAGGGCGTGGGGGCCGACCCTTGGAGAAGGAAGCGCGCCAGCGCGCGGGCCTCCCCGGCGTTGCCCGGAAACGGGGGCATGGGCCCCCGAAGGGCGTCGGCGTGGAGAACCAGGGCGGCCACGTACGGTTCTTCCAGACCCCGGAGGCGGGGCCTCAAGGCCCGGGGCCCGCCGTCGAGGCCGTGGCAGGGGCCGCAGGCTCTCAGAAAGAGCGCCCTGCCCGCCCGGGGGTCCTCGGGGGTCCAGGCTTTGCCTCCGTCGGCGGTGTAGGGGGAGGCGGCCAGCATCCCCTTGTCCCTCAAGACGCCGAGTTCCGGCAGGGAAACGTGGTTGCCGTACAGGTAGCCGGGGATGAGCCAGGGCTTGCGGAGGCCTTCCCGGCCCCACTCGAAGGAGGCCACCGCCAGAAAGGCGAAGAGGAAGAGGCCGATGGCGGACCCCCGGCCGAAGGTCCGGGGCCGCCGAAGCACCAGGAGGGGGGTGAGGACCGCGAGGTGGAGAAGGGCGGCCGCCAGCAGAAGGGCCGCGTGGAGGCTGGAGGGGGCGGCCGTGAGGATCGCCCGCCGGTCGGGCGGCAGGAACCGGTAGAAGGCGAAAATCGCCGGGGGTAGCAGGAGGGAGGCGGTCAGGACGAAGCCGGCGGCGGACCTCCCCACCTCCGCCTTGAGGACTCGGTCGGAGTCCCGGGACACGGCCAGCAGGGCGTAGGCTCCCCCCAACAGGAGGCAGAGAAGGGTTCTCACCGCCAGGGACGGGAGAAAGTTGGCGTTGAAGACCGCCGGCAGGAGCGCCCCCGTCTCCAGCCAGCGGCCGGGGGTCAGCTGAAAGGCCAGGATGGCGTCGATGGCCACCAGGGAGAGAAAGGCCGAGGCGAAGTAGATCCAGCCCACGGCGAGGTGGCTCCGGCGGGGAAGGACCTCCCACCCCTTCACGTAGACCAGGATGGAGGCGATCTCCACCAGGAAGAAGACCCACTCCACCGCCCAGACCCAGACGAAGGTCCGGATGAGGGCGAATGTCCCCTCCGGGCTGATGAGGCCGATGACGAACCAGATCCCCACCCCCGTGACCGCCCCCACGGTCAGGGTGAGAAGGGCGAAGAACCGGGAGAAGCGGACCAGGAACTCCCGGAGGGCGGGGTCGCCCAGGCGGTGGGCGCGGTGTTCCCCCAGGACGAGGAAGAGGCCGCCCCCGATGGCGAACTGGGAGACGAAGACGTGCAGGACCGCCACGGCGGCGATGATCCACCGAACGCCGACGGCCGGGTCCCAGACGGGAAAGGTCACCTTCGGCCCTCCCAGGTCCCCAGGGGACTCACTTGAGGACGTTCTTGGAAATCACCAGGCGCTGGACCTGGTTGGTTCCCTCGTAAATCTGCGACAGCTTGGCGTCCCGCATGATCTTCTCGACGATGTAGTCCTTGGAGTAGCCGTCCCCGCCCATGATCTGAACGCAGTCGGTGGCCACCTTCATGGCCACGTCGGTGGCGTAGTACTTGGCCATGGCGCTGTAGGTCCCCACCTCCCTGTCCTGGTCGGTCAGAAGGGCGGCGTTCCAGACCAGGAAGCGGGCGGCGGTGATCTCCGTCAGCATTTCGGCGAACAGGAAGCCCACGGCCTGGAAGGAGGCGATGGGCTGGCCGAACTGCTTGCGGTTGAGGGCCCATTTCTTGGCCACCTCCCAGGCCTCCCGGGCCATGCCCACCGCCGCCGCGGCCACCCCGGCCCGCGTGCGGTTGAAGGTCTTCATGGCCACCAGGAAGCCCTGGTTCTCCTTCCCGACGAGGTTCTCCACGGGGACGGCCACGTCGTGGTACTCGATCTCCACCTGGCAGGAGGCCCGCTGGCCCATCTTGGGAAGCTCCCGCCCGATGACCACCCCCGGGGTGTCGGTGGGGACCACGATGGCCGACATCCCCCGGGCGCCCCGGCCGGGGTCGGTGTTGCAGAAGACGGTGTGGTACATGGCCTGCTTGCCGTTGGTGATGAAGCGCTTCTGCCCGTTGATCACGTACTTGTCGCCCTGGCGCACGGCGGTGGTCTTCACGGCGCCGGCGTCGGAGCCCGCCTCCGGCTCGGTGAGGCAGAAGGCGGCCAGGCCCCGGGATTCCACCAGGTGGCCGAAGATCCGCTTCTTGAGGTCGTCGCTTCCGGCGATGAGGAGGGGCGTCAGCGCCAGGTTGTTGGCGTCGATGCAGATGCCGATGCCGGAGCAGGCGGCCCCCAGCTCTTCGCTGGCCAGGCAGCCTTCGAAGGACGAGTGGCCCGCCCCGCCGTACTCCTTGGGGATGGCGCCGTTGATGATCCCCTCGTCGTAGGCCTTCTGCACCACCGCCCACGGGAACTCGCAGGTTTCGTCGTGGTGTCTCGCCACGGGGCGGATGACCCGGTCGGCGAAGTCCTTTGTCTTCTCGATGAGTTCCCGGTGCTCCTTCGACAGCTCGAAATTGACCATGAGGCCCTCCTGATTCAAAGGGGACTCCGGGACTGGGTGACTAGGGGACTAGGAAAAGGCCGAAAAAAGGAGTGCTGAATCCTCCACCAAGTCCCCTAGTCCCTTAGTCCCCTGGTCCTGTCCCGTTCATTTCACGAGCCCCTCCACGGGGGAAGAGGCGGTGGCGTACCGTCTCATGGGGATGCGCCCGGCCAGGAAGGCCTCCCGTCCCGCCTCCACGGCCTTCCGCATGGCCCGGGCCATGAGGACCGGGTCCTTCGCCCCGGCGACGCCGGTGTTCATGAGGACGCCGTCCACCCCCAGCTCCATGGCCTTGGCCGCGTCGCTGGCCGTCCCCACGCCGGCGTCCACGATGACGGGGACGTGGATGAACTCCCGGATCAGGGCGATGTTGTGGGGGTTCTGGACGCCCATCCCCGAGCCGATGGGGGCGCCCAGGGGCATGACGGCGGCGGCCCCCGCGTCCACCAGCTTCTTCGCGTTGACGAGGTCGTCGTTGGTGTACGGCAGGACGACGAAGCCCTCCTTCACCAGGATCTTGGTGGCTTCCAGCAGGGCCTCGTTGTCGGGGAAGAGGGTCTTCTCGTCGCCGATGACCTCCAGCTTGACCCATTCGGACATGCCGGCCTCCCGCGCCAGCCGGGCCGTGCGGACGGCCTCCTCGGCGGTGTAGCAACCGGCGGTGTTGGGGAGGAGGAAGTACCTGCGCGGGTCCACGTAATCGAGCAGGGAGGGCTTGGAACGGTCCAGCTCCACCCGCCGGACGGCCACCGTCACCACCTCCGCCCCGCTCTCCTCGAGGGCCCTTTGCATGGTGGGGAAGTCGGGGTACTTGCCGGTGCCCAGGAAAAGCCGGCTTTGAAAAGCGCGCCCGGCGATGGTCAGCGTGTCGGTCATGGGGAAGCCTCCCGCAGAGGCCCCATGCTACCACAAAAGGCTCCCCGCCTACCTCCTCTGGACCTCCAGGGCGCGGGCGGGTATGCTGGAAGAGGAGGCGGTGCCCCATGCCCATGGATCCGGAGTTTCTCGAAATCCTCGCCTGCCCCCTCTGCAAGGCGCCCTTCGAGTACCGCGAAAAGGCGGGGAAGGAACAGCTGGTCTGCACGCAGTGCCGGCGGGCCTACCCCATCGAGGACGGAATCCCCATCCTCCTGCCCGACGCGGGGGTCCCGGAGGGCGGGTGAGGGGATGCGGCCCCGTCAGGGGGCCGTGCGGTCCTTGAAGAGTTTCTTCAGCTTGGCCAGCTTGGGGGAGATGACCAGGGCGCAGTAGGGGGCGTCCGGGTGCTTCCGGAAGTAATCGCGGTGGTAGTCCTCCGCGGGGTAGAAGGCTCGGAGGGGGACCACCTCCGTCACCACCGGCCGGGGGTAGGTCCCGGAAGCCTCCACGCTCCGGATGACCTTTTCCGCGGTCAGGCGCTGGCCCTCGTTCCGAAACAGGACGATGGAGCGGTACTGGGTCCCCACGTCGGCCCCCTGGCGGTCCTTGGTGGTGGGGTCGTGGAGGGCGAAGAAGACCTCCAGAAGAGCCTCCAGGGGTAGCACCTGGGGGTCGAAGACCACCTTCACCACCTCCGCGTGCCCCGTCCTGCCGGTGCAGACCTGCTCGTAGGCGGGGTTGGGGACCGTCCCCCCGGCGTAGCCGGGCGTCACCGACACCACGCCCCTCAACTCCTGGAAGATGGCCTCCAGGCACCAGAAGCAGCCGCCGCCCAGCACGATCGTTTCCGTCGCCACCGTCCGCCCCCCGTGGGAAGGCCCTTGCGCCCGCGGTTGGAATTCCCTTCCGGCCGCGGCGGCGAGGGCGAGAAGCGCGAAAAGAGCCAGGACATGCCTGCCCAAAACGATTCCAGAAATCTCCTGGAAAACCCTGCGGGACGGGGGCTCCGCCGCTGCCGCGGCGGGGGAGGCCTGGACCGGACGCGTCCGCGAGGGCGCGTCCTCGCCTCGGTCCTTGGCCTCCCGGCGCCCTTCGGGCGCCCCGTCCCGCTTGCGCATTCTTTTCCTGCCCGCCCCCCACTCTCTTGGGTTGAGGCCGCAAGTCCCGGACCTTGGGCTTTGTCGGACTTCGGCGTCCGAATCCTCAACGTACCTCAAGTACGCCTCCGGTTCGGCCGCCTCGTCCTTCGCGCCCAAGGCCCAATCCTGCGGCCTGCCTTTCCCCCTCCGCTCCGCTCCGGGGGAAAGGCGGAACCTGGCAAGAATTCTGGACGGTCGTGGAGCCAGGACTTTCCTCATGAGCCCTGGAACGCCGGGGCGTCGGCCCTTCTTCCCGCCGCGGGGGAGGGGGAGGGCTCGGGGCCCTCCCCCGCGGGGGTCAGGAGCAGCCGAGGCTGTTGCCGCAGTTGAGGCACTTGTAGCAGGAGCCGTTCCGCACGGTGATGTGGCCGCAGATGTTGCAGAAGGGGGCGTCGCCCATGAGGCCCGCCAGGTGGGAGGAGAGGGAGCCGGAGGCGGCCTTGTACACCGGCACGGCGGTGGCGGGGCCCTTCAGCGTCTTTTCGGCGGCCTCCACCTCGCGGGTGCTGGCGGTGGGGGAGGTGAGGGTCTTCTCCGCCTCCGCCTTTTCCACTTCCTCGGGTTTCACCTGGACGAAGTCGGTCCGGCCCAGGTACTCCATCCCCAGGACCCGGAAGATGTAGTCGATGACCGACGTCGCATACTTGATGTTGGGGTGGTCGGTCACCGGGCCCTGGGGCTCGAAGCGGGTGAAGGTGAAGCAGTCCACGTACTCGTCCAGGGGGACGCCGTACTGGAGGCCCAGGGAGACGGCGATGGCGAAGCAGTTCATGAGGGAGCGGAAGGCGGCCCCCTCCTTGTGCATGTCGATGAAGATCTCCCCCAGGCGGCCGTCCTCGTACTCGCCGGTCCTCAGGTAGACCTTCTGGCCGCCGACGCGGGCCTCCTGGGTGAAGCCCGACCGCTTCTTGGGGAGGCGCCTCCTCCTCAGGGGGGTGGGCTGGGCGTCGGGGAGCGCGGCGGGGGCCTTTTCGGGGGCGGCGCTCTTTTGGGTGGAGGCGTCGGAGAGGGGCTGGGTGACCTTGGAGCCGTCGCGGTACACCGCCAGGGCCTTCAGCCCCCGCTTCCACGCCTCCACGTAGATCCGCTCGATCTCCTCCGGCGTGATGGAGGAGGGAAGGTTCACCGTCTTGCTGATGGCGCCGGAAAGGAAGGGCTGGGCGGCAGCCATCATCTTCACGTGGCCCAGGGGGGCGATGAACCTCCGGCCGCGCTTTCCGCACCGGTTGGCGCAGTCGAAGACCGGCAGGTGCTCCTCTTTCAGATAGGGGGCCCCCTCGATGGTCATGTGGCCGCAGGCCACCAGGGAGGCCTCCTCGATCTGGGCGGGGGTGAAGCCCAAGGCGGAGAGGAGGTTGAAGCCGGGCTTCGCCGCCTCTTCCAGGGAGAGGCCCAGGCGCGTGAAGAGCTCCTCGCCCAGGACGTGGAGGCTGAAGGCCTGGGGCAGGTCCATGACCCGGGGGATCTGGCTCTCCGCCCGGGCCACCTCCTCCTCGGTGAGGCCCTTGGCGAGGAGGGCGGCGGGGTTCACGTGGGGGGTTCCCTCCAGCTTGCCGGTGCCGAGGATGTACGTGAGGATCTCCTGGATCTGGGCCGGGGGGTACCCGAGGTTCTCCAGCGCCCGCTCCACCGACTGGTTGACGATCTTGAAGTAGCCGCCCCCTGCCAGCTTCTTGAACTTCACCAGGGAGAAGTCCGGCTCGATGCCGGTGGTGTCGCAGTCCATGAGAAGGCCGATGGTCCCCGTGGGCGCGAGGACGGTGGTCTGGGCGTTCCGGAAGCCGTACTGGCGTCCGAAGACTAGGGCGTCGTCCCAGGCCTGGCGGCTGGCCAGGGCCAGGTACTCGGGCAGGAGGGAGGCCTCCAGGCGGAGGCTGGCGTCCCTGTGGAGGTTGATGACCTCCAGCATGGACTCCCGGTTGGGGAAGTACCCCGGGAAGGGCCCCTTCCGGCGGGCCAGCAGGGCGGAGACGGTGTAGGCGTGGCCCGTCATGAGGCTCGTCAGCGCCCCGCACCAGGCGAAGGCCCTGGGGCTGTCGTAGGGGATCCCCTGGACCATGAGGAGGGTGCCGAGGTTGGCGTAGCCCAGCCCCAGGGGCCGGAAGTTGTGGCTGTTGCGGGCGATGGGCTCGGTGGGGTAGGAGGAGAGGTCCACCAGGATCTCCTGGGCCACGATGAAGATGCCCACGGCGTGGCGGAAGCCCTCCACGTCGAAGGTGCCGTCCTCCCGGAGGAACTTCATGAGGTTGAGGCTGGCGAGGTTGCAGGCGGAGTCGTCGAGGAACATGTACTCCGAGCAGGGGTTGCTGGCGTTGATGCGGTCGGTGGCCTTGCAGGTGTGCCACTTGTTGATGGTGGAATCGAACTGGAGGCCGGGGTCCCCGCACTCCCAGGCCGCCTCGGCGATCTGGCGCATGATGGCCCGGGCCTTCAGGGTGTGGGCCTTCTGCCCGGTGGTGCGGTAGACGGTGGTCCACTCCCCGTCACGCTCGTAGGCCTCCATGAAGGCGTCGGTGACGCGCACGGAGTTGTTGGCGTTCTGCCCCGCCACCGTGTGGACGGCCTCGTCCACGTCCACCCCCATCTGGGCCAGCTTCCGGGCCTTGGCCTCCTCCCTCCGCTTCCAGTTGATGAAGTCCAGGATCTCCGGATGGTCGACGTCCAGGATCACCATCTTGGCGGCCCGCCGGGTGGTCCCCCCGGACTTGGTGGCGCCGGCCGCCCGGTCCAGCACTTCCAGGAAGGACATGAGGCCCGAGGAGGTTCCCCCGCCGGAGAGCTTCTCCTCCCGCGAGCGGAGGCGGGAGAAGTTGGAGCCGGTGCCCGAACCGTACTTGAAGAGGCGGGCCTCGTTCTTGGCCAGCTGGAAGATGCTCATGAGGTCGTCGTCCACGCTCTGGATGAAGCAGGCCGAGCACTGGGGGTGCTGGTAGGCGTTGGCCGTCTCCTCGATCCGGTCGGTCTGGGGGTTCCAGAAGTAGGCCCCGCCGGAGCCCTCGATGCCGTACTCGTGCCAGAGGCCCAGGTTGAACCAGACGGGGGAGTTGAAGGCCCCCTTCTGCGTCACGAGAAGGTGGGAGAGCTCGGCCTCGAAGGCCTCGGCCTCCTCCGGGGTCTCGAAGTAGCCGCCCAGGCGCTCCCCCTCCACCCGGAGGGTGTGGGCGATGCGCCGCACCACCTGCCGGATGGAGGTTTCGTGGCCGGTCCCCGGCACGCCGGCCTTCCGGAAGTACTTGCTGATGAGGATGTCGGAGGCGAGCTGGGACCACTCCTCCGGCACCTCGGCGTTCTCCAGGGCGAAGACCACCGAGCCGTCCACGTTCAGGATGCGGCAGGACCGCCGGGCGTACCGGATCTCGTCCAAGGGGTCCACCCCGGCCCTGGTGAAGTGCCGTTCCAGACGGAAGGGGTGGAGGGCTTCGGGGGTGAGTTCCGGCGCGGCCGTTCCCGGGGGCGGGCCCGCGGGGAGGGATTCGGGGGCGGGGTTCTTGCCTTTGGCGGTTCCGGCGGGCGGGGCGGCGTTCTTGGTGGGTTCCATCGCTCAGGTCTCCTACGGAAGAGGGGGGTCGGCCCTAACGTCCCGGTTTGCAAGGGGTTGCGTCGCCGCTGTACCCCAATATCTTCTAGCGCGGCCTAAATATAACACCACATCTTGTGGGTGTCAAGGGGATGAGGGGGCCGAAAAGACCTTGCCCCGGGGCCTTCGGAGGGGCGGCGGGCGGAAGGGCTTGATAAACCGAGAGAAAGCCCTTTCCCATCTGTGGAAAAGCCTTCCCGCCCTAGGACCCGGCTTCGGTGAGGTAGCCGACGGCGGCGTCCTGCTCCCCGTCCATGACCACCTCCAGCCGAAGGCCCGGCGCCGCCTGGTCCAGGTCCACGACCTTGAGGACCTCCTCCAGGTAGGCGTACTCCGGCAGCAGGGCGCTCAGGGCGTTGGGGCTCTTCGAGAAGAACTCCTCCCGGAAAACCACCCCCTCGTCGTCCGGGTAGAGGGCGAGGTACCGGATCCGCGATTCCACCAGGTCTTGGAAGAAGTGGGTGCCGAAGGAAAGGTCGGGGACGTAGTCCCCCTTGCGGCGGGCCACCTCCACCAGCATGGCGGTGTGGCTGATGTCCGAGTAGGTGACGCGAACCCCCAGGAGGATGTCCCCCCGGCTGCCCCAGCGGCCCGGCCCGATGAGCACGAAAGAGCGTGGAGGCAGGAGGGCGTTGAGCCGCCCCACCGCCTCCCCCACGGCCAGCATGTCCGTCTCGGAGGAGAGCCGGGCGTAGGCCGGCCCGTCCACGTACACGACGTAGCGAAGGTCCCGGATCTGCGCGGTGGTGACGTACTTCTTCGCCGTGAAGAGGACCCGTTCCGGCGGCAGGGACTCGGGGAGGGGGACCCGGACCTCGCTCCCGGCGCTGCTCTGCGGGCGGCACTGCAGCATGTACAGGTCCTTCCCGTCGTGGGCGAACTCCACGTCCACCGGCGTCCCCATGGCCTTCTGCAGGACCTCCAGGACCCGGCGCATCTGCTGGAGAAAGGGGGTCCCCTCGAAGAGCCCGGCGAAGGTGATCACGTACTCCGAGGGGGTGAGGGCGAGAAACCGCCCCGCGGGCCTCCGCAGCATTCCGTCGGAATGGACCGAGACCACCAGCTCCAGCAGGGGGAACTCCTCCCCGGCCTCCTGGAGGAGGGCCTCGAAGGGGACCGACTCGAAGCGGCCCGTCTCCATGTTGATGGCGTCCACGAAGCGCTGGGCGTACCGGATGGCCTGCTTCACGTCGGCGTTGACCCTCAGGCCCGGCTGGCCCGGGCTCACCAGCGTCGGGTAGTCGTCGCCCACCCGGTCCACCGCCCGGGTGCCCAGCCCCGCCACGATGCGGATCACCCCGTCCTCCCGCCGGAGCCGCGGCGACCACCGGAACTCGTTGTGGCTGAAGGCCACCCCGGCGAAGGCCGGGAGGAAGTAGCGCCCCACCCGTGTCCCCACCACCCGCTGGATGAGGACCCCCATCTCCTCCATGAAATCCAAAAGGCCCCTCTCCCGCCGGTATTGGATGGGGTCCGGGCCCAGGATGGAGGCGTAGACCTCGGCGATGGCGTCTTCCAGGGCGCCGAGGCGCTCCTCCTCGGAGCCCTGGTTGGCCAGGAAGAGGCTCCGGTACTTTCCCGAGAAGGCCGTGCCCTCGCTGTCCTCCAGGAGGCTGGACGAGCGGACGATGAGCGGCCCCTCCCCCAGGTCCTGGAGGGCCACCCGGAGCTGCCGTGAAAGGTCCGGCGGGAAGAAGGAGTGTTTGAAGACCTGCTCCAGGTAGGGGTAGCTCCGGCGCACCTCCTGGGGGGGGCTGTACTTGAAGGACTGGGTGTCCTCCAGGGAGTTGTACTTCACGAAGTCGAAGAGGCCGTCGGAGGCGAGGAACCAGGCCTTGGGGACGCGGATCCCCTCCAGCAGGGGGTCCCCCTTCCCCTCGGCTCTCAGGATCTGCTCGGCCAGGAGCAACCCCGAGGCCTTCCCGCCCAGCTTGCCCGCGCACTTGGGGGGACCCACCACCCGCCTCAGGAGGGCGGCGAAGACGGGGATGTCCATGTACTTTTTGGCGACGGCGATGAAGGGCAGGCGGTCGGTGAGGAAGCGGCGGGTGAGGGCCACCCGGAGGTTCAGGGCGTCGGAGGGGGAGAGGGCCTCGTCCCCCTGGCGGGAGGCGCGGTCGATCCTCTCCACGATGTCGGCGATGTCGGAGAGGGTGAGGTCCCGCTGCTCGGTGGCCAGCGCCAGGAACCCCACCCGGTCCTGCCGGATCCACTTCTTCACCAGGGCGGTGATCTCGTCGTGGGGCAGGATGACCGGGGCCACGGCCAACAGGTCCTCGAAGACCCCCTCGAAGGCCGAGACGTCCCGCTTGCGCAGGGGCTGGTTGGAGCCCCGGGACTCCCGCTCCCGCTCGGCGGCGCTGCCTGGGTCGAAGCGCTCGATGAGGCGGTGGATTCCCGGCGCCCCCAGGTTGGACAGGTGGTTCATGAACTTCCTTAGGAGCCGCTTCCAGAGGTTGACGTCGGTCTCCCTCAAAAGGTCCAGGATGACCTGCCACTCCGGGCGGGCGGCCTGCCCCGCACCGGGGCCGCCGGGCGGCGCCTCGGCCATGCGGGCCACCTTCAGGGCCGCCACCCGAAGGAGCTGTTTTTCCTCCAGGAGGAAGGGCCGGTCCTTCCGGAGGGTCTCCGGCAGGGAGAGGTAGGCCGCCTCCAGGGAGCCGTACCCCCCGGAGGAGAGGGGGATGGGCTCCCGCAGGTTCCACGGCGTCTCCTGGAAGTCCGGCGGGGCGAAGACCTCCCGCCCCAGGGTCAGCCGGACGCGGAGCCGCTCCGGAAACCGAAAGCCCGAGGGGAGCAGGTCCACCACCGCCCTGGCGGCGGCCCGAGGATCCTGCGGGGGCTCGTCGGTCACCGCCGAGAGCCGGCTGAGGCACAGAAGCTCCTTGCTTCCCGCCACCGCCTCGGGAAGCGCCTTCCGATCGTCCCTGTCCGCTCTGGCCAACGTATTCCTCCTCCATCCATCATGCCACGGCCCGGTGGCGGAAGGAAAAGCCCCCCTTGCCCCGGCCGCGGCGGGGGTTCCGCCGGCGGGAGGGGTGAGGTAGGATGCCTTCAGAAGCGAAAGCGGCGTCATCCTGCCGGGGAGGTTCCCATGGGGGCGGTGGAGCCGGAAGGGGAAAGCCGGGGGTTCTGGGGAAAGGTCTGGGAAAGGTTTTGGTGGGTCTTCGCCCTCGCTCTCGTCGGCGGCGTGGCGGGGGTGTACAAGCTTTTCGGCGGCGTGGCGCTCCTGAAGCTCTGGGCCTCCCTCTTCGCCGGCCTGGGCGCGGCGGTCATGGTCTACGGCGGGCGGGCTTGGAGGCTCGCCTCCCGAAGCCCGGAGTGGTTCCCGGCGCAGGCGCGGGTGCTCCGTTCCGAGGTGAGGACCGAAAGGAACTCCTCCTTCAGCCGCGACGGGATCAACCCCAGCTACCAGACCGTCTCCCACTACCCGGAGGTGGAGTACGAGTACGAGGTGGAGGGAGAGAAGAGAAGGTCCGATAGGGTCCTCCTCGTGCGGGTGAACTACTCCGCCGAGGAGGCGGCCGCCACGGTGGCGAAGTATCCCACAGGAGCCGCCGTTACCGCCTGGTACGACCCCCGGGATCCCGACCGGGTGGTCTTGGAGCCGGGTCTTCGGGGGGCGAGGTCCAAGTACGCCATCCCGCTGCTCGTCGGCCTCGTTTTCATGCTCTTTGGCATTTCCACGTGGGTGGTGCTGGCGTTGCTGGGGCGTTGAGGCCCCGGGCGGCCCGTCACCGAGCCCCCGTTTTTTCCTCGGCGAAAACCTCCGCCTGGAAGGTGGAGAGCCGCGCCCCCCGCTTCCAGCACTCCGCCTCCAATCCGGCCTTTTCGCAGAGGCGGCCGAGCAGCTCCTCCCGGTTCCACCCCTGCTCGGGGGCCACCTGGGGGAGAAAGACCGCGCTTCGCGCCCCCTTTTCGAGGAGCACGCCGTCGCGGCCCACCACCACCGCCCCCGGTCCCGAAACGGGCGCGAAGGGGGTGAGGGCGGAAATCTCGATCTCCAAGGACGAAAGTTCCCAGCTCTTCACCGGGGGAAAGCGGGGGTCGTGGAGGGCCGCCTGAACGGCCATGCGGGCCACGGTGAGGGCGAGGGGGGTGTCGGGGACCATCCGGCCGATGCATCCGCGAAGTTCCCCCTTTTCCTTGAGGGTGACGAAGGCGCCCCGGGGGGCGCGCAGGGCGGGGGAGTCCGGCCGCGGCAGGGGGACCGTGTCCGTGAGAAAAAGCCGCTCCAGCACCCGGCGGGCCAGGGCGAGGAGGGCCCTACGCTCGGCGGCGGAGAGGGGGGGCGCCTGCTCCGGGGGGGCGGGGCGGGAGAGGGCCGAAAGGTCGGGCGGCCCCTCCTCGGCGGTGAAGACGACGGCGCCGTACCCCACCACCCGGTCCTCCTCTCCGAAGACCGTGTCCCCGGAGTTGGCGTAGGACACCACCACTCCCCTCCGGGCCCCCAGGGCCCTCAGGGCGCTGAGCAGGACCAGGAGGGGGCCCCGCCCGCAGGCGCAGGTGGCGAGTGACGGCCTTCCCCGCCGCTCCTCCCGCTCGGTGACCGTCCGGAAGAGGACGGGGTCCAGGGCCGCCGCGGCCTCCAGCGTCTTCCGGTCGGTCTCCACCGCCTCGCCGTACGGCGGGTAGTGGGAGAGGTCCGACGAGGCCACGAGCAGCGCCTTCCGGCCGCGCAGCTTCTCCGCCAAAACCTCGCCGAGGCGGCGGCAGAGGGCGCCGTCGTCGGTCCCCACGACGGCGGTGAGAACCCTTGCCCCCGGGAAAAGGACCTGGACGAAGGGGAGGGGGACCTCCTCCGAATGCTCCCGGCGGTGGGCCTCGGGGCGGTAGGCGAAGGCGGGGTCGGCCGACCGAAGGGCCCGGGCCAGCCCTTCGTCGGCCGGGATCGTCCCCAGCGGGGTGCGGTAGGCCCGTCCCCCGAAGACCGAGGCTCCCGGAAAGGGGTCCACGGTGTGGTTCGTGGCCAGGATCACCACCGTGTCGTACTCCTGGCCCTGGGCCTGGCGAAAGGCGTCGGCCAGGATCTGGCCGGAAAAGACGTACCCGGCGTGGGGAACCAGGAGGCCCAGGGGCCTCGGGCCGCGCGGGGGACGGGCCTCCTCCAGAAAGGCCCGGACGGCCTTTTCGAGGCGGACGCCGTCTTCAGGGTAGAACGAGCCGGCCGCGGCGGCCTCGCGCACGGCTTCCTCCCCCGCCGGGACCAGGAGGCAGGGCACGAGAAGGGCCGCCCACCAGGCCGCGCCCCTCATTGCCAGACCCCCCGCACCGGTTTCCCGCAAAAGGCGCAGGCGCCGTCCTGGAGGTGGTTGGCGGTGACGAAGAAGCCCTGGCGTTCGATCACCGCCTTGCCGCAGGAGGGGCAGTAGGTGTGGTTCCCCGGGTGGCCCGGGACGTTGCCCACGTACGGGTACCTCAGGCCGTGCCTCAAGGCGGTCTCCCGGGCCCTTTCCAGCGTGGCCACCGGCGTGGGGGGAAGGTGGAGGAGCTGGAAGTCCGGGTGGAAGCGGGTGAAGTGGAGGGGGACGTCGGGTCCCACCTCCCCCGCCACCCACCGGCAGAGCTCGTCCAGGAGGGCGGGATCGTCGTTCAGCGTGGGGACCACGAGGTTCACGATCTCCAGGTGCCGCCCGCCCCGGGCCACCGCGCGGATGGTCCTCAAGACCGGCTCCAGCTCCGCCCGGGAGACCTTTCGGTAGAACTCCGGCGAGAAGCCCTTGAGGTCCACCTTGATGGCGCCGAGGACCTCGATCATCTCCCGCAGGGGGGCCTCCTGCATGAAACCGCAGGAAACGAGGACAGCCCGGAGGCCCCTTTTCCGGGCCTCCCGCGCCGCGTCCAGAAGGTACTCGGCGAAGACCGTGGGCTCGTTGTAGGTGAAGGCGATGACGGGGGTCCCCACCTGCCGGGCCCTCTCCGCCAGGGCGGCGGGGGGGAGGTAGTCGGCCGGGAGGTCCTCCGGGGAGGCCTGGGAGATCTCCCAGTTCTGGCAGAAGCGGCAGGCGAGGGGACAGCCGGCCGTGCCGAGGGAGAAGGCCTGGGAGCCCGGAAGGAAATGGTAGAAGGGCTTCTTCTCGATGGGGTCCACGTGCAGGGCCACGGGGCGGCCGTAGACGAGGCTCCGAAGCTCGCCGCGCACGTTGGCGCGGGCGCGGCACCGGCCCCGGCTCCCCTCCTCGATGACGCAGGCGTGGGCGCAGAGAAGGCACTTCACCGGCCGCTTCCGGTGGCCCTTTTCGGGCTTTCCGGCGGGGGCCTTCTCGTGGCAGGCGGAGCAGGAAAGGGAGGGGGAGCCCTCGGGGAGCCAGAAACGGGCGGGGGGGGCGGTCTTCAGCAGTTCCGCCAGGTAGGCCCCCTCCGCCGCCGCCCGGAGCGGTTTCGGAAGAAGGACGGCGCCCGTCCCCCAGAGCCCCAGCCGCGCGAGGAAATCCCGCCGGGGAAGGTGCTCACCGCCCATGGATGCCCTCCAGGGAAACGGTAGGTTCGGGAAGGCACGAAGTCAAAGGCCCTCCCGCCCCCGCGGCGCGGCCTCGGAAAGCCCGCGCCGCTCACCGCGGGCGGACGCGCATGGTGCCGTCCTGGGCGGTGAGGACCTCCACCTCCTGGCCCGGCGTGAAGGTCTCCCCCGGGGCCTGTGCCTGGACGATGGCGTAGGTGATCCCCGACTCCAAACGGACGACGATCTCCAGGGCGGGGTACCGGGCGCCGTCCCGCTCCATGGCGTTTCCCGCCAGGGACCCGAGGATCGCTCCGGCCACGGTGGCCAGGGCCTTTCCGCTGCCCTGGCCCACCGCCGATCCGGCGGTGGCGCCGGCCACCATGCCGGCGAAGCCCCCGAAGCCCGAGGGGGTGCCCTCGATGGAGACGGCGCGGACCCCCTCCACCACGCCCCGCTGGACGGTCATGGGGAGGCGGGCCTCCCGCGGGGAGTAGACCCGCCCCGAGGGCCCCGCGGCGCAGGCCAGGGACAGGAGGGTCACGAGAACGAGAACGGCGAAGGGTCCGTTGGGCTTCATGGCGGCCTCCAGGGAGCCGAGACCTTTCCGGCTCTCTTCCCATTATAGGGCTCCTCGGGGCTCGATTCCCGTGACGGGGAACACAACCGGCCGGAGAAAGTGGGCCGGCAGAAGATCCCGACAAGGAAGCGGTGCCCCTCGGCGGGGGGAGTCTCGCCGCCGTGTGGTACCATCCTCCTCTCAAGGAGGACCTCATGAGGGCTTCTCGGAAGACGTGGGCGGCGGGCTTGCTGTTGCTCGGTCTGGTCTTGGTGGTCCCCGCGGCCACGAGGCTCGTCTCGGGAACCTCCGAGGAGGAGTGGCCCGCCCTCAAGGAACGGCTCGCCCGGGTGGATCTCGACGGCGCCCCCTACACCTACGCCAAGCGCACCCGCAACTACGACTTCGAGGTGGCCTTCCGCACCCCCTTCGCCCAGGCGGCGGCCTTCGTCCAGCGCAACGCCAAGAACCCCGAGGCGGTAACCCTCGAGCGCTGCCTGTCCTTCCTCAACTCGGGCGTCGTGGCGGTGGATGTCTCGGCCATGGCCCGGGGGAAGGAGCAGGCGGAGGGGGTGAAGGCCGTCCTGCGCGTGGACGGCAAGGACCTTTCCCCCCTCTCCGTCCAGGAACACGCCACGAGGCTCCGCCAGATCGGCTTCTACGCGGAGCCCTACGACCAGGCCTCCCACACTTTCTTCTTCGACGCCGAGGCCCTTTCCGGCGCCTCCTCGGTTTTCGTGGTCCTCACCGACGCCGAGGGCCGCGAGGTGGAAATCCGCGTCAAGACCGAACGGCTGGAGTGACGGGCCGCCGAGCCGGCACCCGCCCCGTCCGGCCCCCGTCCCGCTTTCCCCTCCCTCCCCTCCTGTGGTACCCTCCCCCCGACCGCGGGAGGCCGGGATGACGGGGTACCTGCTCCTCGAGGACGGAAGCCGGTTCGAGGGCAGGGGATTCGGTTTCAAGGGGACGGTCCTCGGCGAGGCGGTCTTCCAGACGGCCATGGTGGGGTACCAGGAGATCCTTACCGACCCCTCCTACGCGGGCCAGCTCGTCGTCATGACCTACCCCCACATGGGGAACTACGGCGTCAACCCCCAGGACGTGGAGTCCCGCCGCCCGCACCTCAAAGGCTTCCTGGTGCGGGAACTCTCCACCCTCCCCTCCAACTGGAGGGCCCGGGGGACCCTCGACTCCTACCTGCGGGAGCACGGGGTGGTGGGGCTCCAGGACGTGGACACGCGGGCCCTGACCCGCCACCTGCGCAGCCGCGGCGCCTTGAAGGCCCTGCTGACCAACGAGGACCTGCCGCCGGAGAAGGCCCGGGAAACCCTGGCCGCCTTCGAAGGCATCGACGGGAAGGACCTCACCGGGGCCGTCTCCTGCCGCAAGGCCTACGCCTTCCGCTACGAGGGCGGCAACGAGCCCCCCCACTTCCGGGAGACCCTCGCCCCGGGCCGGGTGGCCTCCGGCCGGCTCCACGTGGTGGCGGTGGACTTCGGCCTCAAGGAGAACATCCTGCGGAACCTGCTCCTGAGGGGCTGCGAGGTGACGGTGATCCCCGCCTACGCCCCGGTGCGGGACCTGGTGGCCCTGGGGCCCGACGGGGTCTTCCTGAGCAACGGGCCGGGGAACCCCGAGATGGCGGCGGCGGCCCTCCCTCTCGTTCGATACGCGGCCGAGCACTTCCCCACCTTCGGCATCTGCTTCGGCCACCAGCTCCTGGCCCTGGCCTTCGGGGGGAGGACCTACAAGCTCCCCTTCGGCCACCGGGGGGCCAACCACCCGGTGGTGCACCTGGAGACGGGAAGGGTGGAGATCACCAGCCAGAACCACGGCTTCGCCGTGGAGGAGGCCTCCCTTCCCGAGGCCTTCGAGCCCACCCACCGAAGCCTCAACGACGGGACCCTGGAGGGGATGCGCCACCGGGAGCTGAACGTCTTCTCCGTGCAGTACCACCCCGAGGCGAGCCCCGGCCCCCACGACTCCCTCTACCTCTTCGACGAGTTCGTGAAGCGCATGGAAGAGAAGACATGACGGCCGGAAGCCTTGCGGAACGGAAGCCCATGTCGGTCTCCGGGGCACGAGACGCCGCCGGCGGGGAGGGCGGCCCGTGAGCGGCGGCGCGCCCCGCAGCGTGCTGGTCATCGGTTCGGGGCCCATCGTCATCGGCCAGGCCTGCGAGTTCGACTACTCGGGGGTGCAGGCCATCAAGGCCCTCAAGGAGGAGGGGATCCGCGTCATCCTCCTCAACTCCAACCCCGCCACGCTGATGACCGACCCCGGCCTCGCCGACGCCGTCTACATCGAGCCCATGGTGCCGGAGGCGGTGGAGGCGATCCTGGAAAAAGAGGGGGTGGAGGCCCTTCTGCCCACGGTGGGCGGCCAGACGGGGCTCAACCTGGCCGTGGCCTGCGCCCGCCGGGGGATCCTGGAACGCCACGGCGTCCGCCTCATCGGCGCCTCCGTGGAGGCCATCGAAACGGCGGAGGACCGGGAACGCTTCAAGGCCGCCATGGCGAGGGCGGGCTTGCCCACCTCCCGCTCCTTCGTGGCCCGGTCGGTGGAGGAGGGCCTATCGCGCATCGCCGAGGTGGGCTTCCCCGCCATCCTCCGGCCGTCCTTCACCCTGGGCGGCGTGGGGGGGGGCGTGGCCCGGGACCGGGACCAGTTGGCCCGGCTCCTGGGGGAGGGCCTCGCCCTGAGCCCCGTCCACGAGGTGCTGGTGGAGGAGAGCCTCATCGGCTGGAAGGAGTTCGAGCTGGAGGTGATCCGGGACCGCGCCGACAACGCCATCGTGGTCTGCTCCATCGAGAACCTGGACCCCATGGGGGTTCACACGGGGGACTCGGTGACCGTCGCCCCCGCCCAGACGCTCACCGACAAGGAGTACCAGGTCATGCGGGACTGGGGACTGAAGGTCCTGAGGACCGTGGGGGTGGAAACGGGGGGCTCCAACGTCCAGTTCGCCCTCCACCCGGGGACGGGGCGGATGGTGGTGGTGGAGATGAACCCCCGCGTCTCCCGCTCCTCGGCGCTGGCCAGCAAGGCCACCGGCTACCCCATCGCACGGGTGGCCACCCTTCTAGCCCTGGGGAAGACGCTGGACCAGATCCCCAACGCCATCACCGGCACCACCCCCGCTTCCTTCGAACCCACCTTGGATTACGTGGTCACCAAGGTCCCGAGGTGGGCCTTCGACAAGTTCAAGGGCGCCGACCCCACGCTCACCACGGCCATGAAGTCCATCGGAGAGGTGATGGCCATCGGCCGGACCTTCGCCGAGTCCCTCTCCAAGGCCATCCGTTCCCTGGAGGTGGGGCGGTACGGCCTTCTCGACGGGGTGGACCCGGTCCCCGACCGGAAGACCCTCCTGCGAAAACTGCAGGAACCCAACTGGGAGCGGCTCTTTTACGTGGCCCTGGCCTTCAACCACGGCCTCACCGTCCAGGAGGTCCACGAGCTGACGGGCATCGACCCCTGGTTCCTCCAGCACGTGGAGGCGCTGGTGGCGGCGGAGAACCGCGCCCGCTTCTTCACCCTCGATTCCTGTCCGGCCTCGGTGCTGAGGCAGTTCAAAAGGAAGGGCATCGCCGACCGGGCGCTGGCCGCCATCTGGCGTTGCCGGGAGGGCGACGTGCGCCGCCGGAGACAGGAGGCGTCCGTCCTGCCTGCCTTCTTGGGGGTGGACACCTGCGCCGCGGAGTTCGACGCCCGGACGCCGTACTTTTACAGCGCCTACGAGGACCACACCGAGGCGCCTACACCCTCCGCCCCCTCCATGGTGGTGCTGGGGAGCGGGCCCAACCGCATCGGCCAGGGGATCGAGTTCGACTACTGCTGCTGCCAGGCGGTGCTGGGCTTCGCCGACGAAGGCTTCGAGACGGTCATGGTGAACTGCAACCCCGAGACCGTCTCCACGGACTTCGACACGGCCGACCGCCTCTACTTCGAGCCGGTGACCCTGGAGGACGTGACGGCGGTGCTGGACGTGGAAAAGCCCGCCGGCGTGGTGGTGACCTTCGGAGGCCAGACCCCCCTGAAGCTGGCCCGGGATCTGGAGCGCCTGGGCTACCCCCTCAAGGGAACCCCGCCCGCCGCCATCCACCGGGCGGAGGACCGGGAGGCCTTCCAAGCCCTCTGCCGCGCCATGGGCCTCCGCCACCCGGAGGGGGCCATCGCCCGGTCGGTGGCGGAGGCCCGGAGGGAGGCCGCCGCCCTGGGCTTCCCCCTCATCGTGCGGCCCTCCTACGTCCTGGGGGGCCAGGGCATGGCCGTGGTGACGGGGGAGGAGCACCTGGACGCCTACCTCGCCGCCGCCCTCAAGGTGAGCGAGGACAACCCGCTCCTCTTGGACCGCTTTCTGGAAGAGGCGGTGGAGGTGGACGCCGACGCCCTCTGCGACGGCAAGGAGGGGGTCCTCTGCGGGGTCCTGGAGCACGTGGAGAAGGCCGGCATCCACTCCGGAGACTCCTCCCAGGTCTACCCGCCCCAGACCCTCCCCCCCGCCCTGCTGGCCCAGATGGAGGAGGCCACGCTGGGGATGGCGCGGGAGCTGGGCGTGGTGGGGCTTCTCAACGTCCAGTTCGCCCTCAAGGGGGACGAGATCTACGTCCTGGAGGTGAACCCCCGCGTCTCCCGAACGGTGCCGTTCCTGGCCAAGGCCCGGGGGGTGGCCTTCCCCCGCCTGGCGGCCCGGCTGGTGGCGGGCCGGCGCCTGGGGGAGCTCCCCCTGGACCTGCCCCCGCCCCGGTCGGTCTTCGTCAAGGCCTCGGTCTTTCCCTTCGCCCGGTTGCGGGGGGAGGACCCCATTCTCGGGCCCGAAATGAAGTCCACCGGCGAGGTCATGGGAATCGGCGCCGACTTCGGCCTCGCCTTCGCCAAGGCGCTGCGGGCGGCGGGGACGGCCCTCCCCGAGTCGGGGGGGATCTTCGTCAGCGTGCGGGACTCGGACAAGGAGGCCTTCCGGGAAGTGGCGGCGGGCTACGTCCGGGAGGGCTTCGGCCTCTATGCCACGGCGGGGACCCGGGCCTACCTCGAAAGGTGCGGGGTTCCCTGCGAGCCGGTCTACAAGGTGGGGGAGGGCAAGCCCGACGCGGTGGACCTTCTCCGGAACGGCCAGATCCAGATGGTGATCAACACCCCTCTGGGACGGAAGAGCCAGTTCGACGAGGCCGCCATCCGCGTGGAGGCCATCGCCCTTCAGGTGCCCTGCCTGACCACCGTGGAGGCGGCCCGGGCGGCCCTCATGGGCATCCGCGCCCTCTCCGCCCGCCGCCCCGATTACCGGCCCCTGAAGAAATGGCAGTGAGGCGCCCCCACCGGCGGCGGAATGAAAGGCCGGGCGGAGGCCGTTCCAGTGGGAGCGGGGCCTCGGCGGGGCGGGTTTCGGGGAAACGGAGAAGACCATGAAGCCGGACGAGAAGAGCGAGGCGGGTTTGGAGCGGCTCCAGATCCCCGAGGAGCGGCGGGGCGGCCGCCGCCGAGGCGGGCGTCTCTGGGCGGTCCTCCTGGGGGCGGCCGGGCTCCTGTTCCTGGCGGTTCTCCTTCGGTGGGCGCTCCGACCCGTGGAGGTCCCGGTGGCCAAGGTCCTGGAGCCTTCGGGTCCCGAGGGGCAGGCCATCCTCCAGGCCTCGGGGTACGTCACCCCCCGGCGGCGGGCCACGGTGGCCGCCAAGATCACCGGCCGTGTGGCCGAAATGCTCGTGGAGGAGGGGATGCGGGTGGAGGCCGGCCAAGTGCTGGCCCGCCTGGACGACGCCGAGGCAAAAAGGCGCCTCGCCGCCGCGGAGGCGGAGGTTCGGCTGGCGAGGGCGCGCCTTCCGGAGGCCCGAGCGAGCCTGGCCCTGGCCGACGCCCAGTTCCAGAGGGTGAGCGCCCTTCACCGGCGAGGCTTTGCCAGCGACGACGACCGCGACCGCGCCCGGACCGCCTACGACGCGGCCCGCTCTCAGGTGGCGGCGGCGGAGGAGAGCCTGAAGGCCGCCGAGGCCGCCCGGGAGGTGGCCCGGCAGGATCTGGAAAACTGCACCATCCGGGCGCCTTTCACAGGCATCGCCGTCTCCAAGGACGCCCAGGTGGGGGAGATGGTCTCCCCCGTCTCGGCGGGGGGCGGTTTCACCCGCACCGGCATCGCCACGGTGGTGGACATGGACTCCCTGGAGGTGGAGGTGGACGTCAACGAGGCCTTCATCGCGCGGATCCACCCCGGCCAGCGGGTGGAGGCGGCGCTGGACGCCTACCCCGACTGGAAGATCCCCGCCGCCGTTCGGACGGTCATCCCCACGGCCGACCGTCAGAAGGCCACGGTGAAGGTCCGGATCGCCTTCGACCGCCTCGACCCCAGGATCCTGCCGGACATGGGCGTCAAGGTGGCCTTCCTGGGAGAGGCGCCGCCCCCGGGGGCGCCGAGGCCCGCGGCCCTCCTGCCCCGGGAGGCGGTCTTCACGCGGGAGGGCAAGCCCTCGGTCTTCGTCCTGGAGGGGGGAAGGCTCCGCCTGAAGGAGGTGCGGCCCGGGGAGGCCCGGGGGGTGGACCTGGAGGTCCTATCCGGGTGTTCCCCCGGCGACATGGTGGTCACGGGGGGCCAGGAGCGCCTGAAGGACGGCGCCCGGGCCCGGCCTCGGAAATAGCGGGGGAAGGAACCCATGGTGCGCGTGGACGGCGGGGGAACGGGAGCCCTCATCGAGGTCCGGAACCTCGACAAGGTGTACACGCGGGGGGGGCAGACCCTCCACATCCTCGACGGCCTCAACCTCGACGTGGAGCGGGGGGAGTTCGTGGCCTTCATGGGACCGTCGGGCTCCGGAAAGACCACCCTCCTCAACCTCCTGGGCGGGCTGGACCTCCCCACGCGGGGCTCCATCACCGTTGCGGGGGACGAGATCACCGCCCTCTCGGGGGCCCGCCTCGCCGCCTGGCGGGCCCGGCACGTGGGCTTCGTCTTCCAGATGTTCAACCTCCTGCCGGTGCTGACGGCCTTCCAGAACGTCGAGCTGCCCCTGCTCCTCACCGGGCTCACCCGCGCGGAGCGCAGGGACCACGTGGAGGCGGCCCTCTCCCTCGTGGGGCTCGCCGACCGCATGGACCACTACCCCCGCCAGCTCTCCGGGGGCCAGGAACAGCGGGTGGCCATCGCCCGGGCCCTGGTGGCCGACCCCACCTTCCTGCTTTGCGACGAGCCGACGGGGGATCTGGACCGCGCCAGCGCCGAGGAGGTTCTGCGCCTCCTGGAGAGCCTCTCGGCGGACTTCGGGAAGACCATCCTCCTCGTCACCCACGATCCCAAGGCCGCCGAACGGGCCTCCACCCTCCTGCACCTGGAGAAAGGGGTCCTCGTCGAAGCGAGGGGGAAGCCGGAGTGACGCCGTGGTGAAGAAACGATCGGAGGGTGGGCGCCAGGCGGCTCGCCTCAAGGCCCGGGGGTCCCGCGCCGCCACCGGAATCCCCCCTTCTCCGGCCTTCCCCCCATGACCCGCTTCCTGCCGCTGCTCTGGGCCAACGTGACGCGGAAGAAGGGGCGGCTTCTCCTCACCGTGGGCTCCTACGCGGTGGCCCTCTTCCTCTTCGGCCTCCTCTCCGCCGTGGACGGCGCCTTCAGCCAGGGGGTGGAGGTGGCGGGGGCCGACCGGCTCATCGTGAGAAACCGGGTCTCGCTCATCATGCCCCTTCCCTTCGCCTACCGGGACCGGATGCTGGCCCTGCCGGGGGTCAAGACGGTGACCTTCGCCACCTGGTTCGGGGGCATCTACCAGGAGGAGCGCAACTTCTTCCCGAACTTCGCCGTGGACCCGGACCACTACCTGGAGACCTACCCCGAGTTCCGGGTGGACCCCGCCCAGTGGGCCGACTTTCTGAAGGACCGACAGGCCTGCGCCGCCGGGGAAAAGCTCGTGGCGCGCTTCGGCTGGAAGGTGGGGGACCGGATCCCCCTCAAGGGGACCATCTGGCCGGGGACCTGGGAGTTCAACCTCCGGGCCGTCTACCGGGGGAGCCGGCCCGAGGACGACGAGACCCAGTTCTGGTTCCGTTACGACTACCTGGAGGAGCGGCGGCCCTGGGGCAAGGGGACGGTGGGCTGGTACGTGGTCCGGGTGACGGACCCCGACCGGGCGGCGTCGGTGGCGCGGGCCATCGACGACCGCTTCGCCAACTCCTCCTACGAGACGGCCGCCGAGACCGAAAAGGCCTTCGCCGCCGGCTTCGTGCGCCAGATGGGCAACATCCAGGCCCTCATCCTGGCCATCGGCTCGGTGGTCTTCTTCACCCTCCTTCTGGTGACGGGGAACGTCATGGCCATCGCCGTGCGGGAGCGGCTTTCGGAGATCGGCGTCCTGAAAACCTTGGGTTTCTCCGACGGGGCGGTCCTGGGCCTCCTCCTCGCCGAATCCTGCCTCTACGCCGCCAGCGGGGCCATCCTGGGCCTCCTCGGCGCCAAGCTCTTCACCCTGGCCGGAGACCCCACCGGGGGCCTCCTGGCGGCCTTCTACGTCTCCTGGGGGCGCCTGGGGGCGGGGCTCCTTCTGGCGCTGGCGGTGGGGCTCGCCGCGGGACTCCTGCCGGGCCTCTTCGCCATGCAGCTGAAGATCGTGGACTCCCTGCGGAGGGCTTAGGAAAATGGCCGTGCCGCTCATGTACAACTTGCGCTCCATCCAGGTCCGCTGGGCCTCCACGGCGGTGGCGGTCCTGGGGATCGCCGGGGCGGTGGCGGTCTTCGTGGCCGTCCTCTCCCTGGCCCGGGGCTTCGAGCTGACCTTGGTGGAATCGGGCTCGCCCCGTAACGCGTTGGTGCGGAGGGCGGGCTCCAGCGCCGAGATGGAAAGCGTGGTGACGCTGGAGCAGTCCCGCATCATCGCCGACGCGCCGGGGGTGGCCCGGGACCCCTCGGGAAGGCCCCTGGTCAGCGCCGAGGTGGTGGCCATCGGCGCCTTCCGCCACCGCGCCTCGGCCTCGGAAGCCCTGGCCCAGGTCCGGGGCGTTTCCGAAGAGGCCCTGAAGGTACGGGACAACCTTCGCGTTTCCGAGGGGCGTTTCCTGAAGCCCGGTCTCGCCGAGCTGGTAGTGGGGAAGAACGCCGCGAGCATGTACGAGGGCTTTTCGCTGGGGGACAGTCCCCGCTTCGGAGGGCGGACCTGGAAGGTGGTGGGGATCCTGGACGCCTCGGGCAGCGCCTTCGACTCGGAGGTCTGGGCGGACGCGCGGGTCCTCAACCAGACCTTCAAGCGGCCGGAAAACGTCTTCCAGTCGGTGACCGTCCGTCTGGAGGATCCCGGGGCCCTCCCCGCCTTCGAGAAGACCCTTCGGGACGACCCCCGCCTCACCGTCCAGGTGGACCGGGAGGACCGGTACTACGCCAAGCAGTCCCGGGTGGTCTCCACGCTGATCCGGGTCCTGGGTTACCTGGTGGCCTCGGTGATGGCCGTGGGGGCTCTCTTCGCCGCCCTCAACACCCTCTATTCGGCCCTGGCGGCGAGGACCCGCGAAGTGGCCGTCCTGAGGGCCCTGGGCTTCTCCCCCCGGGAGGTGGTTCTCTCCTGGCTCTTCGAGGCCCTGGTCATCGCCCTCCTCGGGGGGGTGCTTGGGGACCTCCTGGTGGTCCCTTTGAACGGCCTCACCACCTCCACCATCAACTGGCAGACCTTCAGCCAGATCGCCTTCGCCTTCCGCGTGACGCCGGACCTCCTTCTCCGGGGGCTCCTCTTCGCCCTCGCCATGGGCCTGTTGGGGGGCCTGCCGCCGGCCTTCCGCGCCGCCCGCATCCCCGTGGCCGCCGCCCTCCGGGAGCTGTAGATCCGCCGGTCGGCATTCCCTCCGCGAAAGCGGTATCCTGTGCCAAGGAACCGGTTCCAGGGGGTGCCGACATCGCCCCCCGACGGTGGAGAGGGAGCGGGACCATGGAGCGGGACCTTTCCTGGGTCGAACTCTGGGACGCCTTCGGAGGCGGGGTCTACCTCTTTTTCTGCCTCATCCACCTCGACCTCTACCTGCGGCGGAGGGACCGCACGGCCCACCTCTTCCTGGCCCTCGCCAGCGCGGGGGCCCTTGTGGTGGACGGGACGGGATTGGTCCTGCGCCGCCTCGGCCCCCCAGCCCCCTCCTTCCTCGTCTCTCTCAACTTCCTGGGTGTCTCCGTGGCCACGGCGACCCTCTTCGAGCTGGTGGCGGTCCTGGGCCGCCGGTCGAACGGAAGAGCCTCCCGGGCGGTGGAGGGCCTGCTCCTTCTCCTCCCGGCGGCCCTGCCCTTTTTCCCCTCCCTGGAGCCTCCCTATTTCCTTCTGGTCTTCGGCGTCCTGTTGGCCTCCACCGTCACGGCCTTCCAGGCGGCCTTCCGGGGGGACCGCGAATCGGGGATGGTGGCCAAGGGCTTCGTGGTCCTCATGGCCTGCCTCGCGGCGGACGTTCTCAAGGAGCTGAGGCTCCTTCCGGTGCCGGGGGGGCTCCCCATCCTGGGCTTCATCGTCCTCTTTCTCGCCTCGGCCCGCTCCCTCAACGACCGCTTCGGAAGGGAGGAAGAGGCCTCCCGCACCGATTCCCTCACGGGGCTCAAGAACCGCCGCGGCTTTCTGGAAGCCTGCGACGGGGCCCTGCAGCGGAGCCGCCGGTCGGGCAAGCCGTTGTCGGTGGTCCTGGCCGACCTGGACCACTTCAAGGAGGTCAACGACGTCCTGGGCCACGGGGCGGGGGACGAGGTTCTCCAGAAGGTGGCCCGTGAGTTTCGCTCTTCCGTGCGGGAGCAGGACACGGTGGGCCGCTGGGGAGGCGAGGAGTTCGTCTTCCTCCTCCCCGACACCGAGCTCGCCGGCGCCCTTCGGGTGGCGGAGAACCTCCGCCGGAGGGTGGCGGACCTGGCCATCGAGGCGGGACGCGGGCGGCTGACCGTCTCGCTGGGGGCGGCGCAGTACCGGCCGGGAACGGACGTCGAGGAGTCCATCTCCCGGGCCGACCGGGCCCTCTACCGGGCCAAGGAGGGGGGCCGGAACCGTTCGGAGGCGGACGAGTCTTTCCCGGCGGCGCCGAAGGGCCTTTCCGGCCGCGGGTCCTGAAAAAGAGGGGGCGGCCAGGCGCCGCCCCCCCGTTCCGCGGGCTTTCCCTCTTCAGTTCTTCTTGGTCTTCCTCGCCGGCGCTTCGCCTCCCCGGACGATCCGGACCGTCTCCCTCGCGATCATCAGCTCCTCGTTGGTGGGGACCACCATCACCGTCACCTTGCTCCTCGCGGAGGAGACGATCTTCTCCCGCTCGGGGCTCTCGTTGCGCTTCTTGTCGATCTCCACCCCCAGGTAGTCGAGGTTGGAGCAGGCGGTCTCCCGGACCAGCGGGTCGTTTTCGCCGATGCCGGCGGTGAAGACGATTACGTCCACGCCGTTCATGGAGGCGGCGTAGGTGCCGATGTACTTGCGGATCCGGTAGCAGAACATCTTGAAGGCGATCTCGGCCCGCTCGTTGCCCTCGGCCATGGCCCGGTGGATGTCCCGCATGTCGTGGCTCACGCCGGAGACCCCCAAAAGGCCGCTCTTCTTGTTGAGAATCGTTACCACGCCCTCCGCGTCGGTCTTCTCCACCTCGGCCATGTAGGGGATCAGGGCCGGGTCGATGTCCCCGGAGCGCTGGCCCATCATGAGGCCGTTGAGGGGCGTGAGGCCCATGGAGGTCTCCAGGGACTTGCCGTTCTGGATGGCGGTGATGGAGCAGCCGTTCCCCAGGTGGGCGGTGATCATTCGAAGGGATTCCAGGGGCTTGCCCAGGATTTCGGCCGCCCGGTGGGCGACGAACTGGTGGGAGGTGCCGTGGAAGCCGTACCGCCGCACGCCGTGTTTTTCGTAGTACTCGTAAGGGATGGCGTAGAGGTAGACGTGCTTGGGCATGGTCTGGTGAAAGGCGGTATCGAAGACCGCCACCTGCGGGATGGTGGGGCAGAGCTTCTTGCACGCCTCGATGCCCATGAGGTTCAGCGGGTTGTGGAGGGGGGCGAAGCGGATGCACTCCCGGATGGCGTCCACCACCGGCTCCTCCAGGAGGGCCGAGGCGTGGAACTTCTCTCCGCCGTGGACCACGCGGTGGCCGATGGCGGCGATCTCCCCGGTGTCCTTGAGGACCCCGTACTCGGGGTCGGTGAGGGCGCTGAACATGTCGCTCACCGCCACGGCGTGGTTGGGGATCCCCGAACGGATGGTGATCTTCCCCACGCCCACCGACTCGTGCTTCAGGCTGGCCCCCTCGGAGCCGATGCGCTCCACGAGCCCCTTGGCCGCGATCTTCTCGTGCTCCATGTCGAAGAGCTGGTATTTCAGGGACGAACTGCCGCAGTTCACCACCAGGGTCTTCATCGTGTCCTCCGATTGGGAAAGGGTTCCCCTCCGCCGGGGCTCACCCCTTCAGGGCCTGCGCCGCCGTCAGGGCGGCGACGTTGACGATGTCCGAGACCTTGCAGCCCCGGGAGAGGTCGTTGGCCGGCTTGGCGAGCCCCTGGAGGACCGGCCCGATGGCTTCGGCCTTCCCCAGGCGCTCCACCGCCTTGTAACAGATGTTCCCGGCGTTGAGGTCGGGGAAGACCAGCACGTTGGCCTTGCCCGCCACGGGGCTCCCCGGCGCCTTCCGGGCCCCCACCGACGTCAGGAGGGCGGCGTCCATCTGGAGTTCGCCGTCCACCAGGAGCTCCGGGCGCCGCTCCTTCACGAGGGCCAGGGCCTTCCGCACCTTGTCCACCGTTTCGTGCTCGGCGCTCCCCTTCGTGGAGAAGGAAAGGAGGGCCACCCGGGGCTCCATGTCGCAGAAGGCCCGGGCGCTGTCGGCGGAGGCCAGCGCGATGTC
Source organism: Acidobacteriota bacterium (assembly GCA_037444825.1). GTDB lineage: Bacteria > Acidobacteriota > UBA4820 > UBA4820 > DSQY01 > JBFLVU01. Next base: position 52,740 of record JBBILR010000001.1, read on the forward strand.
GGCCAGCTGTTCGGCGGTGGGGGAGGGGATGACGGCGCAGTCGGCGAAGATCATGAGCCCCTGCTCGCCGAAGGCGGGGTCGGGGTGGACCATGATGAAGCAGGAGCTCACCGTCCGGATGCCCGGCGCGCAGCCGATGACCTGGATGGCCGCCCGCATGACGTGGGCCGTGGTGTTGGCGGCGCCGCTCACGCAGCCGTCGCACAGGCCCCGGCGCACCAGGAAGTCTCCGAAGAAGACGTTGTCGGAGACGGCCTGCCGGGCCTGCTCCAGGGTCATCCCCTTGGCCTTTCGGAGCTCGTACAGCTCCGCGGCGAACTCCTCCAGGAGGGGCGAGGTCCGGTGGTCCAGCACGCGGACCTTGCCGAGCCCTTGGGCCTCCTTGCCCAGAGCCGCCTCCACCTGCTGGGGGGTGGCCAGCAGGGTGACGTCGGCGAAGTCCTCCTTGGCGATCTCCACCGCCGCCTGCACCATTCGGGCGTCCATGCCCTCCGACAGGACGACGTGCTTTCTCTGCGCCCTCACCTTGGCCTTGATCCGGTCCATGACGTGCATCGAAGTCCTCCTGGCGCCGCCCCGGACGAACTCCCCCCGGAGCGGGTGGCCGCCGTCCGGAATGGGGAGGGAAGATACCACCGAGGGCCGGGCGCGTGGTTCGTTCTCTCTCCGTTGTAACGCCTTCGCACCAGTCGAAGGCGTCGGCAGTGGGGCATTCTACACGGTTTTCCCGTGAGCGGAAGGGTCGGCTTCGCGCCGTTTTTCCTACTGTGTCACTTGCCCCACCATGGATCTAAAAGCGTGTGAGTATTTATATACCAAAAGTTGCCGCGCTATGGGCACCAGACCGGAGTGACGGCTCCAGGCCCCACCGAGAGGGAAAAGAAACCTGGGCCGACGCCCGGGGTCCTCCGCAGGCACGTCGTGGAAGGCATGGCGCGAGTTTTCATGCCTTTTCGAAGGGGCTTGCGGGCGGGGGGGAAGGCCGATAGACTGAAAGGGCCCCGGAGGGGCCACCGGAATGTTCAAAGGTCGGGTTTCGCTCAAGGGTCAAGTCGTCCCGTACACGGTGCGAAGGAACTCCCGCGCCCGCCGGGTTCTCCTGAAGGTGGAGGAGGCTTCGGGCCTGGTGGTGGTTCTCCCCCGGTGGGGGGCGGTGGAACGGGTGCCTCCCCTGCTTCACCGGAACGCCGAATGGATTCTGAAGCACCTGAAGCGCCGGGAGGAGCTTTTGAAGGAAGCGCCGCCGCCCCTGGGTGAGGGGCGCAAGGTGTGGTACCGAGGCCGGGTCCTCCCCCTCAAGGTGCAGAACGTGGCCTGCACCGACCCCTCGGTGGAGTGGCACCGGGACCGGGTGGTGGTGAAGGTGCCGAGGGAGGGCAAGACGCCCGTGGGGAGGGTCCTGGAGACCGCCTTCCGGGAAAAGGCGCGGGAGGTCCTGAGCCGCCGGGTGGAGGCCTACGCGGAGCTGGTGGGGGTTCGGCCCCGGCGGCTTTCCATCCGGGACCAGAAGACCCGCTGGGGCTCCTGCACCGCCCGAAGGACCCTCACCTTCAACTGGCGGCTTCTGCTGGCCCCTCCGGGGGTCTTGGACTACGTCGTGGTCCACGAGCTCTGCCACCTCCGCCGCCCCCACCACGGCCCCTCCTTCTGGGAGCTCGTGGGCGCCATCCTTCCGGGGTACGAGGGCGCCAAGGGCTGGTTGGACCGGTACGGGCCCCTGCTCCTTCTGAGCTAGGGACGCGCGAACCTGAACGAGGAGAGAAAGGCCATGGCCGACCCGGAGATCGCCAAGAAGGGACCGTACATCGAGGAAACCGCCGAGGGCGAGTACTGGTGGTGCTCCTGCGGGCGGTCGAAGAAACAGCCCTACTGCGACGGGGCCCACAAGGGAACGGACTTCAAGCCCGTCCGGGTGACGGTGGAGGCGCGGGAGCGGCTCTTCTGGTGCGGGTGCAAACGCACGGGAAAGAAACCCTTCTGCGACGGAAGCCACCGGGACCTCTAGACCGGATCTCCCCCTCCTACGCCCGTGTTTCTCCTCAGCCGGACCGGATTCCGGCTCCACTATGAGGTTTCGGGGCAGGGTCCCCCCCTCGTGCTCTTGCCGGGCTGGACCCTCAACCTGCACCTGTGGGACCCGGTGGTCTCCCTTCTGGAGAAAGAAAGGACGGTGGCCCGCTTCGACCCCCGTGGGACGGGGCTCAGCGCGGCGAGTCCCGGGCTGGAGTTTTCGCGGGTGGCCGACGCCGAGGACCTCTTCGCCCTCCTGGACCACCTGGGGTGGAGGGCCGCCCACGTGGCCGGCCATTCGCAGGGGGCCCGGACGGCCATGGTGGCGGCCCTCTGGAGACCCGGCAGGGTCCTCTCGGTCGTCCTGCTGGGGGCCGGTGAGCCCCCTCCGCCGGGGGCCGCCTCCTTTCGGACCCGGGTCTCGGCGTGGGTGGCGGACCTGAGGGAGCGGGCGCGCCGGGAAGGGGTGGAAGCGGTGCGGGAGGAGATCCAGGGTGCGCGGCTCTTCGGAAAGTTGCGGACCTCCCCCGGCGGACTGAGGCTTCTGCGGAAGGCCACGGGGGGGTACCAGGGGGCCGACCTGCTCTCGGAGACCCCGCGAAGAACCTTCCCCACCGAGAGCGCCCGGATGGGCCTTCCCCTGCCGGTTCTCTTCGCCGCCGGCGAAGAGGACCCCTTTCTGGAAGAGTGCCGGTACGCCCACACGGCCGTTCCGGGGTCCCGTCTCGAGGTCATCGGGCGGTGCGGCCACATGGCCCCGCTGGAGAGGCCTCAGGAGGTGGCCCGAATCCTTCTGGAACATACCGCGGGAAGCGGGAAGGGACCGGCCTAGTCCGCCGGGAAGACCTCTCGGAGAAAGGAGACCAGGGCCCTGTGGACCGCTTCGGGGGCCTCCAGGGGGGCGAGGTGGCCCGCTCCCCGGATCTCGTGGAAAGCCCCCCGGGGCGCGTCGGCGGCCAGGGCGCGGCCCTCCTCCGGCGGGGTGAGGGTGTCTTCGCGGCCGCCCAGCCCCAGGTACGGAACCGGGAGGGCGCGGATCACCTCCACCCGGGAAGGGCGGGCGGCCATGGCCCGCAGGGCCGCCGCCACCGCGGCGGGCGGCTGGTCCTGGGCGATCTTCCGCACGGCACCCAGGAGCCCCGGCCGGTTCCGGCGGGTGCCCGGCGAGAAGAGCCTGGGGAGAAAAGCCTCCAGGAAGGCCCCGTTTCCCTCCGCCTCCACCCGGCGGGCGTCTTCGAGGCGCCGCCGGGCGGCCTCGGGGGTGTCGGCGACGGCTCGGGAGTCCACGAGGGAAAAGGCCGCCAGGTCCCCGGGGTGGGTCTCGGCGAGGGCGAGGGCCACGTACCCCCCCATGGAGAAACCGGCCAGCGCGAAGGGCCGGGCCTCCCGCCGCCGGACCCAGCGGCGGACCGCCTCCGCCTGGTCCCCGAGGCTCCAGCCGGCGGGCAGGGCGGGGGAACCGCCGAAACCGGCCAGGTGGGGGACCAGGACGAAGAAGGAGGCCGCCAGCCGTTCGGCCACGGGCTTCCACATCCGGCCGTCCAGGGGAAAGCCGTGGAGGAGCACCACCGGAGGGCGACCGGGGTCGCCCAGGGAAAGGCCCGCGAGGTCCGGGACCGAGGTCATTTCCGGACCCTCCCGGCCTCCCGGCGGTCCAGAAGGGCCACGAAGAAGCCGTCCCAGGAAGTCCGGTGGGGAAGGAGGTAACCTCGGCCCTCCCCGGCGGGGGTGAGGAGGGTGGCGAGCTCCGGTGGGGCCTCCAAAGGGCGGGGCCGGAAGTCCGGGTGGCCGGAGAGAAAGGCCTCCACCACCTCCACCGTCTCCTCCGGTTCCAGGGAGCAGACGGAGTAGAGAAGAGAGCCCCCGGGCCGCACCGCCTCCGCGGCCCGCTCCAGGAGGTTCACCTGGCGGAGGTGGTGGCGCCCCAGGTGCTCCTCCGCCACCTGCCAGCGGATTTCGGGGTTCTTTCGCAGGGTGCCCAGGGAGGAGCAGGGGGCGTCCAAGAGCACGGCGTCGAAGGGGGCGGCGAAGGGGAGGGGGGCGGCGGCGTCCACGGCGGCCACGCGGAGGGTCTTTAAGGAGAGACGCCGAAAGTTCTCGGCCATCTGGCGCAGGCGCCGCCGGTTTCGGTCGGCGGCCACGAGGAACAACTCCCGGCCTGCCCGAAGGGCCAGCCGGACGCTCTTGCCGCCGGGGGCGGCGCAGAGGTCCAGCACCCGGTCCCCCTTCTTCACGGGAAGCAGGAGGGCGGGAACCTGGGAGGCCCCGTCCATGACGTAGAAGAGGCCCTGTCGGAAGGCCTCGGAGCGGGAGGGGTCCCCCGAAAGGACCCGGTGGGTGAAGGGCAGGACGGGGTCCCGCTCCAGCCGGAAGCCCTCCCGAGCGAGGAGGGCCAGTCCGGCGGCCTCCGCCGGCGCCCCGAGGAAGAGCAGGGAGAGAACGGCCGGCTCCGAAAGAGCCCGGAGGAGGGGCTCCGCCTCCTCGCCGAAGCGCTCCTCGTACCGCTCCACGAGCCAGAGGGGCATGCCGAGCCGGAGGGCCGCCCCTTCGCTCCCGGCGAAGGTCAGGGGCGCCTCCAGCGCCTCCTCGCGGTGCTCCGAAAGGCTCCTCAGGACGCCGTTGACGAAGCCTCCGGCCCCAGGGTTCAGCGATTTGGCGGCCTTGACGCACTCGTGGACGGCGGCGTAGGCGGGGACGCGGTCCAGGAAGAGGATCTGGTAGGCGCCCACCCGCAGGATCTGGAGCAGTTCGGGCTGGACCCGGCCCATCTCCCGGTCGGTGTGGGCCTCCAGGGCCCGGTCCAGGTGGGGAAGGCGGCGGACCACCCCCGAAACCAGCTCCCGGAGCAGGGCCCGGTCGTCCTCTCGGGCCAGGCGTTTCTGCTCCCGTTGGACCACCCCCTTGAGGGACTGGTTGCCGGAAAGGACCTCCTCCAGGAGTCTGGCCGCCAGGGCTCGGAGGTTGGGTTTCTCCTCGGGGGCGCGCCGGGCCCGCGTGGCGGGGAGAGCCCCCGTCCTTGCCTTTCCTCGTGGCGGGGCGGGCCGGGAGGGCTTCAGAGGCCCAGCCGTGTCCCCGCGGGGAGGGGAAACCCCCGGACGAGGTCGGCGGAGGAGAGGGCGCGGCGGCCCTCCCTTTGGAGGCTCGTGAGCAGGAGGCATCGGCCGTCTCCACAGGCCACCGTCACCGGCGGCCCCAGTACCACTTCTCCGGGTGCCGCGCCCGGGGGCGCGGCACCCGCCACCTTCGCGGCGAGAACCTTGATCCGTTCGCCCCTTACGGAGGAGTGGGCGCCAGGCCAGGGGTCCATGGCCCGAACCTGGCGCTCCAGCCTCTCCGCCGGCTCCTCGAAGGGGAGGCGGCCGTCCTCGGGGCGGATCCGGGGGGCCAGCGTGGCCCGGGCGGGGTCTTGGGGAACGGGGCGGAGGGTGCCGGCGGCCAAAGCGGGGAGGCTCTCCGCGAGAAGCCGGCCCCCCAGCTCCGCCAGGAGCGGGGTGAGGGTGCCGGTGGTGGCCCCCTCCGGAAGGGGGATGGCCCGCTGGGCGTACACGGGGCCCGTGTCCAGCCCCTCCTCCATCCGCATGAGGGAAACCCCCGTCTCCGCGTCGCCTTCCCAGATGGCGTAGGCCACGGGGGCGGCTCCCCGGTGGCGGGGGAGGAGCGAGGCGTGGACGTTGACGCACCCCAAGGGGGGAATCTCCAGCACCGCCGGGGGGAGGATCTTTCCGTACGCGGCCACCACCACGAGATCCGGCTTCAGCTCGCGGAGGAGGTCCACCACGGCGGGATCCTTGAGGGTGGCGGGCTGGTGGACCTCCAGGCCCGCCCGGAGGGCCTCCTCCTTCACCGGCGGGGGCAGGACGGCGCGGCCCCTCCCCTGGGGCTTGTCGGGCTGGGTGAAGACCGCCACGGGGCGCACCCCCGCCTCCAGGAGGGCCCGGAGGCTCGCCCGGCCGAAGGCCGGGGTCCCCATGAAAACTACCCTTCGGGGTAGGGGTTGTCCCATTCTCCCTCCCGGATCATCTTCCGGATCTTGCGCTTGAGGAGGTCCCTCCGAATGGGGCTGACCCGGTCCAGGATGAGCACGCCGTCGAGGTGGTCGATCTCGTGGCAGAGGGCGTGGGAGAGGTAGGCGTTGCCTTCCAGTTCGAAGGGCCTTCCCTCCCGGTCCAGGGCCCGGACCTTCACCCGGGCCGGCCTCTTGATCTTCTCGAAGATCTTGGGGAAGGAGAGGCACCCCTCCTCGCGCTCCGAGACGCCCTCCTGCTCGACGATCTCGGGGTTCACGAAGAAGGTCAGGTTCGTCTCGCCCCCCTCGAGGCCCAAATCCACCACCATCACCCGGAGGGGAACCCCCACCTGGTTGGCGGCCAGCCCCGCCCCTCCGGCGTGTTTCATGGTCTCCACCATGTCGTCCATGAGGGTCCGGACCTCGTCGGTGATTTCCGTGACGGGCCGGGCCTTTTCGCGGAGGACGGGGGAGCCGAAGAGTTCAACTTTGCGTATCGCCATCGTTACCGGGTTCCTTTCCGAGGAGCACTTCCAGGGTCTTGCGGACCCGGGCTTCCAGCACCGCCTCCAGCCGTTCCCGGAGCGCCGGGGCCTCCTCCATCAGCCGGGAGGCGGAGGCGCCGTCCAACTCGAGGACCAGCCCCGGTTGAACCGCCGTCACGGTGGCGGTGCGGGGGACCTTCTGGAGGAACCCCACCTCGCCGATGACGTCGCCCCGCTGGAGCCTCCCCAGGAGGACCTCCCCCTCCTCGAAGGAGCCCCGGGCCTCGAAGAGGCCCTGGGCCACCAGAAACAGCGAGTCCCCCGTCTCCCCTTCCCGGAGGAGGACCTCCCCCGCGGAAATGGAACGCTCGCGGAGCAAGGCGGCCAAGCGGCCCAGCTCGTCGGCGCGCAGATCGGGCAGGAGGCCGTGGAGGGTGGCGAAGACGCCCTCCCCGGCGGAGGGGTAGTCCCCCGTCTCCCCCCAGGGTTCGGCGGGCGGCGGAGGCGCCGGTGCCGGTGGCACGCTCTCCACGGTTTCGGGCGCCTCCAAAGAGGAATCCAGCAGGGGTTCGTCCTCCACGGGAGGCGGGGGCGCCGGTGCCGGGCCCCTTTCCAGGGCCGGCTCCTCGGCGTCGAGGCTTTCGGCGGGAGGCGGGGCCGGCGCCTCTTCCATTGGCCCCTCCTCCGAGAGGTCGAAGGAAAAGCTCTGGCCGGGGTCCCTCGTCTCGGCGCCCGATTCCAGCTCCTGGAGCCGGGCGGCCACCTCCGGGTCCCCGGGAAGGAGGCGCAGGGCCTTCTTGAGGAGGGCGGAGGCCTGGGGCCGCTGGCCGCTCCTCAAGGCCGAGTCGGCCTCCTCCCGGTAAACGCGGGCGGCCTCCTCCTTCCGGCCCATTCCCTCCCACGCTTCGGCCAACCGGAGCCGGAGCCCCAGGTCGTCGGGGTTCTGCTTGAGCCTCCGCGCAAGGATCTTGGCCGCCTCCTCGAAGCGTCCCTCCCGCAGGAGCTGGACGGGGTCGGACTTGTCGGATCTGGAAAAGAGGGCCATGGGCAGCCTCCGTGGAGCAAGCATAGTCCAAGGCCCTCGCCGGCGGCAAGGAGAGGGGCATGCCTTGCGGAAGGTTCGCTTCGGCTCTATGCTGGGCCCGGCGGGGGGCGTGAGGAAGGTGTCCATGCCGGAGTTCTATCCCAACAACTTCGGGGGGCTCCCCCCCGAGCGGTCGGCCCTGGAGAAGAGCCGTTACGTGGTGCTTCCGCTCCCGTACGAGGCCACCACCTCCTACGGCAAGGGGACCAAGCTGGGCCCCCGGGCCATCGTGGAGGCCTCCCGGAACATGGAGCTCTACGACGAGGAGGTGGGCTTCGAACCTTGCGAGGCGGGGATCCACACCACCGAAGACCTCCACTTCCCCGACGCCTCCCCCGCGGCCATGGTGGAGACGGTGCGGGAGGCGGTATCCCACTACCTGGCCCTGGGCAAGTTCGTCCTCTGCCTCGGGGGGGAGCACAGCCTCACCTACCCCGCCTTCGACGCCCACCTCAGGCGCCACGGGGACATCGGGATCGTTCAGATCGACGCCCACGCGGACCTCCGGGACGCCTACGAGGGGACCCCCTACAACCACGCCTGCGTGATGCGGCGGATCGTGCCGTTGAGCGCCGGCACGGTTCAGGTGGGGATCCGCTCCCTGAGCGCCGAGGAGGCGGAGTACCTGAGGGCCGAGGGGACCTGGCCCGTCCTCTGGGCGAGGGAATGCGCCGAAAACGACCGATGGATGGACCGCGCCCTCGAGGCCCTGCCCCCCAAGGTGTACCTCACCGTGGACCTGGACGGCTTCGACCCTTCCCTGGTGCCCTGCACCGGCACGCCGGAGCCGGGGGGGCTCCAGTGGTACCCCGTGATCCGCTTCCTCCGCCGTCTGGTCAAGGAGCGGGAGGTGGTGGGGGCCGACCTCATGGAGCTGGCCCCCGACCGGGTGCACTTCGCCGCCGATTTCCTCGCCTCCCGGCTCGCCTACAAGATCGTCGCCTACCTGGAGGAGAAGAGACGCCATGCGCAGGGATGAACGGGGCGGGGGCCCTCGGATCTCGGTGGTGGTTCCTGTCTACAACGAGGAGGAGAACCTGCCGGTCCTCCTTCGGGAGATCCGGGAGACGCTGGACCCCCTCGGCGAGTCCTACGAGGTGGTCTTCGTGGACGACGGGAGCCGCGACCGGTCCCTGGAGGTTCTCAAGGGGCTCCTGCCGGATAACCCCATGGTGCGGGTGGTGGTCTTCGAGAAGAACGCCGGGCAGACGGCGGCCATGGACGCCGGCCTGAGGGCCGCCCGGGGGGAGATTCTCGTCACCCTCGACGCCGACCTTCAGAACGACCCCCACGACATCCCCCTCCTCCTGGCTCAGATCGAACGCTTCGACGTGGTGGTGGGGTACCGGGCCCTCCGGCAGGACAGCCTGGTGAAGCGGGTCACCTCCAAGGTGGGGAACGGCGTCCGGAACTGGCTGACGCGGGAGCAGATCCGGGACACGGGGTGCTCCCTCAAGGCCTTCCGGCGGGAGGCGGTCCTGCGCCTCAAACTCTTCAAGGGGATGCACCGCTTTCTGCCCACCCTCTGCAAGATGGAGGGCTTCACCGTCACCGAGGTGAAGGTCAACCACCGCCCCCGGGTCCACGGAAAGACCAAGTACGGCGTCTTCGACCGCCTGAGGGCCACCGTGCCGGACGTGCTGGCGGTGCGGTGGATGCAGAGCCGTGTCCTGGGCTACCGGGTGAAAGAGGAGCTTCCGTGACCGGATTCACGTGGCCCCGTTTCTGGCTCGTCCTGGGCTTCGTGGCCCAAGGGGCCTTCTTCATGCGCTTCGTGGTCCAGTGGATCGCCAGCGAGCGGAAGAAGCGGAGCGTCGTCCCCATCGCCTTCTGGTACTTCAGCGTCGTGGGCGGCGTCCTCCTTCTGGCCTACTCCATCTACCGAAAGGACCCGGTCTTCATCGTGGGGCAGGCCACGGGGCTCTTCATCTATGCGAGGAACCTCATGCTGATTTTCCGGCGGAAGGGCCGGGGAATCCCCCCCTCCGCCGGGGAGTGAGCGGTGGAGCGGCGGCGCCCCCTCCTGGTCCTGCTCCTCTGCGCCGCGGTGTGGGCTTCCCTGATCCCCGCCCGTGGGGTCTGGGCCCCCGACGAGGCCCGCTACGCGGTGGTGGCGAGAGAGATGAAGGAAGCGGGCCGCCTTCTGGTGCCCCTTCTCAACGGCGAAACCTACACGCAGAAGCCTCCCCTCTTTTTCGACCTCGTTCAGCTGGCCTCCGCCCTGTCGGAGGGGGTGCCCGAGTGGGCCGTGAAGGCGCCGAGCCTGCTGGGCGGACTTCTGACCCTCCTCTTCACGGCCCTCATCGCCGTCCGCCTGCTGGGCCCGCGGGGCGCCTGGCTGGCCCCCCTCCTTCTGGGGAGTTTCTTCAAGTTCGGCTGGCAGGCCCAGTTCGGCCAGATCGACATGGTCCTGACCGCCCTCGTCACGGGGCAGATCGCCTTGGGCCTCCGGTTGGGGGCGGGGCAGGGGAACCGCCGGCTGGGGATCGCGGTCCTCTCCCTTCTGGCCTTCCTGGGGGTCCTGGCCAAAGGGGCCGTGGGGTGCCTTCTGCCGTGGCTGGTTCTTCTGGCCTGGTTTCTCGCCCGAAGGGACCTCGCCGGCCTGAGACGAACGGGGCTGGGCTGGGCGGCGGGCTGGACGGTGCTCCTCACCGCCCTCTGGCTCGCCGCCGCGGGCCTTCAGGCCGGGTGGGACTACCCCCGGGCCCTGGTCTTCAAGCAATCGGTCCAGCGGTACCTGGAGCCTTGGCACCACAAAGCCCCGCCTTACTACTACCTCGGGGTCCTGCTGGCGGACGGCCTTCCTTTCTCCCTCCTCCTGGTCCCCCTGGCGGCCCCCCTGCTCCGCCGGAAGACGTGGCGGGAACCGGGCTCCCTCCTCCCCCTCCTATGGATGGCCGTCTACCTGGTCTTCTTTTCCCTCTCTTCGGGCAAGCGGTCGGTGTACATCCTCCCCCTCTTCCCCGGCCTGGCCCTCCTCCTGGCCCACGGCCTCCTGAACCTGGACCTGGGGCGCTGGCCCCGGAGAGGCTTCGTCCTGGCCTACGCCGTCCTTGCGGGGCTCTTCGCCGTCCTCTCCGCCGCGGCCTTCTGGAAGGTTCCGGAGGCGTACCGGACCCTCCTGCCCTACCTGTCGGGGGGGGGGATCTTGCTGGCGGCGGGGGCCGCGGCGGCGTCCTGGTGGACCTTCCGGGGCCGGGCCGTGGCGGGTGCCGCCGTCCTGGCCGGCGCGTCCCTCCTCTTCGTGCCGGCGACGGTGGTCCCCGCGGCCGCCCGCCTGGACCGGGCCAAGGCCCCCCGGGCCCTGGCCCGGGCGGCCCGGCCCGTCCTCGAGGCGGGAGGAACGCTGGCGGTCTTTCCCTCCCTGGTCCCCTCGGTGAACTACTACGCGGGGGCGAGGACGCCGGTCTTCGGAAAGGGGGAGCGGGCGTCGGCCGAAGGCTACCTCCGGGGAGGGGAGGGGAGGATTCTCCTCGTCCGCGAGGCGGACTGGGGGGAAGCCGGTTCGTTTCCGGTGCGTTGGGAGGGAACCATCGGGGACGACCGCTACCTGCTGCTGGCCTCTCCCGGCGCCCCGCCGGCCCCCTGAGGCGGGCCGCCCCCGGTCACCCGGCCGATGACGGCCAGGAGGTCTCCCATGGAAAAGGGCTTGAGGAGGTACGCGGAGGCTCCCGCCTCCACGGCCGCCCGCCGGTCCTCGTCCAGGGTCTTGGCGGAGACGGCCACCACGGGGGGCAGCGGACGGCCCAGGAGGCGGAGGGCCTTCAGGACCTCCAGTCCGTCGAAGTCCGGCATGCGGATGTCCAGAAGGATGAGGTCGGGAGCGAAGCGCCCCACCTCCGCGAGGACCTCCCGGCCGTCGCCGGTGCAGAGGACTTCGTGGCCTTCCCCCTCCAGCACCGAGGTGAGGAGTTCCCGGATATCGGCGTTGTCGTCGCAGACGAGGATGCGCATCCGGTACCTCCCCCCGAATCCCCGACGCCAAGATAGGCCTCCGGCGGTTCTTCCGTCAAGGCCGGCGGAAGCACGGCCTCCGAAGACCTGGAGAAACCCGGGGAGCATATGGATTCGGCGGAGAAAGGCCCCACCCGGCGCCTAGAGCCCCGCGAGATCCGCCAGGGTCCGGACCTCCCGGCTCTCCCGGGCCCTTTCGATCAACCGAAAGAGGATCCTTCCCGTGACGCGGGCGTCGTCCAGGGCCCGGTGGCGGGCCTTAAAGGAGAGGCCGAAGCGAAAGGCCAGGGCGTCCAGGCTCTTGGGCTCCGAACGGGGGAGCAGTCTTTTGGCCAGCCAAAGCGTGCAGAGGCGCCCCCGGAGGGGCGGGAGGGGGGCGGGAAGCCGCTCCGCCTCGGCCTGAAGGATTCTCCCGTCGAAGGGCAGGTTGTGGGCCGCCAGAACCCGCCCGCTCAGCACCGCCTCCAGCCGGGGCCAGAGGGCGGCGAAAGAGGGCGCCCCCTGGAGGTGTCTCTCCGTGATCCCCGTCAGCCGAACCACGAAGGGGGAAAGGGGGGTTCCGGGGTCCACCAGGCTGGAGAAAGAGGTCACCTCTTTCCCCGCCCGGAAGACGGCCACCCCCACCTCGATGGCCCGCTCGGGGGAGCTCAGGCCATTGGTCTCGAAGTCCAGGACGGCGAATTCCGCCTCCTCGAGGGAGGTCGGGGGAGGAGGGGCCTTGGGGCGGAGGAGGACCTTCCCCGCCTCCACCAAGAAGCGGCCGTCCCTTTCCAGCAGAGCCTCGAGGACCTTCGGGCCCAACGGCCCCCTTCCGCAGCGGAGGCAAAGGTCCGCCGCTTCCGGCAGGGGCAGGGAACTCCCCGGCCGGGCCCCCAGAAAGGCTTCCAGGCGGTCGAGGGGGTCCCTGGGGGTGCCTTCCATGAAATTGACTCCCGGCAAGGGGGCATAGTAGCATGGGACCGCTGGAGGACGGCCATGGGCGATTTTTCCGAATTGCTCGTCAAAATCCCGCTGTTGCAGGGCCTGGAACCCGAGGAGTTCGAGCGGGTCGCCCGGCGCTTCCAGGTGGAGAACTTCCCTTCCGGGACGGCGATCCTCGAGCAGGGCTACGGCGGCATGAAGCTCTTCGTCCTGGCGGAGGGCAAGACCCGGATCTACCGCACTCTCAACGGCTCCCGCGTGGTCATCACCACCCTGGAACCGCCGGAAACCTTCGGCGAGGTGAGCATCCTCGACGGCGACCCCGCCAGCGCCACGGTGGAGGCGGAGACGGACGTGGTGGTCCTCACGCTGACCCGGGATGACTTCTATGCCCTCATGGAATCGAGCCCGACTCTGGCGGCCAGGGTCTACCGGAACCTGCTGAGGACCCTCTGCCAGCGGCTCCGCACCACCACCAACCAGGTGCAGGACTACTTCGCCATCAACAAGGCCCTGTGCGAAAACGAAAGCTTCCGGAACTTCTACAAGCTGTTCTGCTCGTGAAACGACTCCCCCGGGGTCTTCGCACCTCCTTGCTCCTCCTCCTGGCCGGAACGGCGGCCGGCATGGCCGTGGGCCTCTACCTCACCCGCGACATCCCCGAGGTGGAGAGCCTCCAGTTCGCCACGCCGCGGCAGATGACCCGCATCTACACCCGGGACGGCCGGGTCCTCCAGGAGTACGGTCCCGAAAAGCGGGTGGTGGTCCGCTTCGAGGAGGTCTCCCCCAACTTCTTCAAGGCCCTCCTGGCCGTGGAGGACGCCGATTTCTACCGGCACCACGGCTTTTCGGTGAAGGCGATCTTTCGGGCGGTCCTCACCGACCTCCTCCACCGCAAAGCCCGGCAAGGGGGGAGCACCCTCACCCAGCAGCTGGCCCGGAAGTACTTTCTCACCGACGAGAAGACGCTGGTGCGGAAGATCCGGGAACTGATCCTGGCGGTGAACATCGAATCCCGCTTCACCAAACAGCAGATCCTGGAGATGTACGCCAACAAGGTCTGCTTCGGGGGCGCCTACTACGGCGTGGAGGCCAGCGCCCGGCACTTCTTCAACAAACGGGCCAAGGACCTGACCATCCCCGAGGCGGCCCTGCTGGCGGGGCTCGTGCAAAGGCCCTCCTACTACTCTCCGCGGAGCCACCCCGAGCGGGCCCTCCAGCGCCGGAACGTGGTCCTGGCCCGCATGCGGGACACGGGGGCCATCACCCCCGCCCAGTACGAGGCCTTTTCCAAGGCGCCCCTGGGCCTCTCCGAGTCGGTGGTGGAGGTCCAGCGGCTGGGGGATTACGTGGCGGAGCAGGTCCGCCAGTACCTCGAGGAAAAGTACGGAGGGGAGCAGCTCTACGAGAGGGGCCTTCAGGTCCACACCACCATCGACCCCGCCCTCCAAGCCTTGGCGGAAAAGGCCGTCAGGGAAGGCCTCCACGAGTACGCCCGCCGGCGCGGCTACAAGGGGCCCCAGCGGGGCGAGAAGGCCCCTCCCGAGTACGACGGGCCGGACCTCCAGGCGGGGATGCGGGTCTGGGCCACCGTCACCGCCTCCGCGCCGGCCCTCCTCACCCTGCGGCTGGGAAGCCGCCGGGTGGAGGTGGGTCCCGAGGGCTGGAAATGGACCGGGATCCAGCACCCCGAGCGGGTCTTTCAGCCGGGAGACCGGGTCCTCCTCGACATTCTGGACACGGGCCCCCCGGTGAAGGCGGAGGTGGAGCAGGCCCCCATCGCCCAGGGGGCCCTGGTGGCCGTGAACCCCCACACCGGCGAGGTCCTGGCCATGGTGGGGGGGTACAACTTCGCCTCCTCCATGTTCGACCGGGCGCTCCAGGCCCGGCGGCAGACCGGCTCCGCCGTGAAGCCCCTCGTCTACGCCACAGCCCTCACGGAGGGAAAGACCCTGGCGGACACGGTGGTGGACACCCCCTTCCTTTTCCTCACCGGGCGGGAGCGGGCGGAACGTCTCTGCGAGGAAGGCTACATCCCCCGGGACTTCGACAAGGATTTTCTGGGCAAGATCACCTACCGGCGGGCCCTGGAGCACTCCGTGAACATCGCCGCCGTCCAGGTCCTGGACGAGACCGGCTACCGGCCGGTCATGGAAAACATGCGGCTCCTGGGCATCACCACCGACCTGAAGCCCTACCCTTCCATGGCCCTGGGGGCCTTCGAGATCAGCCTCTTCGAACTGGCCGGGGCCTTCACGGCCTTCGACAACGGCGGGATCTACGTCCAGCCGCGCTTCATCCAGCGCATCTCCGACGCCGACGGCAACGTGCTGGAGGAGGTCCGGTCGGTGAGCCGCATGGTCTGGGACCCCCGGGTGGCCTTCCTCATGGTCCAGGCCATGCGGGGGGTCGTCCAGAGGGGCACCGCCGCCTCCCTGGCGGACATGGCGGGGAACTTCGCGGGAAAGACCGGAACCACCAACAACTACACCGACTCCTGGTTCATGGGCTTCAACCCCGCCCTCCTCTGCGGCGTCTGGGCGGGGCGGGACGACCACAAGCCCCTGGGAAACCTGGAGACGGGCTCCCGGGTGGCCCTTCCCATCTGGCGACGCTTCATGGAGGAGGCCACCCGGGGGCAGGAGAGCCTGGACTGGACCGTCCCCGAGGGGGTGACGGCGGTGGAGGTGGACGCCGCCACCGGAAAGCGCGCCTCCCCGGGGGTTCCCTGCTCCGAGGTGCGAACCGAGTACTTTCTGGAGGGCACCGAGCCGCCCCCGTGCACCGAGGCCGACCACTTCCTCCTGCGCCTGCCCCACTTCCTCCAGTCCTACCCGGTGACGCCGGACCTGGCCCTGGAGATGCCGGCCGCCGACGCGGCCGCCTGGGCCTCCCGCTACCCTGGTACCGCCGCCTACAACGGGGGGACCCGGTTGATGGTCACCTGGGGGGGGACTACATTCCCCGTGAGGCTGGTGCTGGCCCCGCCCCGGGAGGGCCCCGTCCCCCAGGCGGTGATGCCGGGCCTGCCCCACGAGGGAGACGTGGCCTGTGGCGCCCGAACGAAGTACATCCACGAAGACCGCTGAGCCCGCCTCCAACGCCGTCCTCTGGCGCCCCCTGGAAGGGGGGCGGGTGGTCTGCGACCTCTGCGCCCACCGGTGCCGGATCCTCCCCGGGAAGGCCGGCGTCTGCCGGGTTCGGGTGAACCGGGAGGGGAGGCTCTGGAGCCTGGTGCGGAACCGGCTCCTGGCCGGCCACGTGGATCCGGTGGAGAAGAAACCCTTCTTTCACTTTCTGCCGGGGAGCCTCTCCTACTCCATCGCCACGGCGGGGTGCAACTTCCGGTGCCGCTTCTGCCAGAACTTCACCCTGAGCCAGGCGGTGCGGGACGGGGGGGTGGTTCCGGGGCGCGAGGCGGACCCGGCGTCGGTGGTGGTGGCGGCCCTCTCCACGGGGTGCCGGAGCCTCGCCTACACGTACACCGAGCCGACCATCTTCTTCGAAACCGCCGAGGAGGTGGGCCTTCTGGCGAGGGAACGGGGCCTGAAAAACCTCTTCGTGACCAACGGCTACCTCACCCGGGAGGCGGCGGACCGCGCCCGGTCCTTCCTGGACGGGGCCAACGTGGACCTCAAGGGCTTCGACGACGGGCGGTACCGGAAGGTCTGCGGGGCCTCCCTGAAGGGGGTTCTGGAGGGGCTGGAGGCCCTCCTGTCGGCCTCGGTCTGGGTGGAGGTGACCACCCTCGTGGTCCCGGGCCTCAACGACTCGGAGGCGGAGCTCAGGGCCATCGCCCGCCACCTCCGCTCCCTCGGGGCCCACATCCCCTGGCACGTGAGCCGCTTCCACCCCGACTACCTCATGGAGGACCGGCGCCCCACCCCCCTGTCCACCCTGGAGCGGGCCTACGAGATCGGGAAGGAGGAGGGGCTCGCCTTCGTGTACCTCGGCAACGTGCCGGGCCACCGCGGGGAAAACACCCCCTGCCCGAAGTGTGGGACAATGGTACTGGAGCGGGTGGGCTTCACGCTCCGGAAGGCCCCGCCCGGCGGACGGTGCGGCCGCTGCGGGAGCCCCATTCCGGGGGTTTTCTAAGACCCCCACAGGGAGAACGCTTCATGGCCTTCGGAACCCAGCGGACGGACGGCGACCCCGTTTCGGACATCAACGTGACCCCCCTGGTGGACGTCATGCTGGTCCTGTTGGTGATCTTCATGATCACGACCCCCCTCTTCGAGCGGGGGATCGACGTCAACCTCCCCCAGACCCAGACCAGCAACATCAGCGGCTCCGAGCGGGTGATCCTCACCATCCCGAAGGACCGGAACTACATCTATTTCAACAGCCAGCCGGTGAACCGGGCCCTCATGAAGAGCTACCTCCAGCAGATCTTCCGGACGCGGAGCGACAAGACCGTCTATCTCTTCGCCGACAAGGCGGTTCCCTACGGGGACGTGCTTTCGGTGATGGACGAGGTGAAGCAGGCGGGCATCGAGACGGTGGGTCTGGCCACGGAGCCGCCGTCGTCCCGCTGACGGGGGAGGGAGACCATGGCCCAGGGGGCAGCGGGCCCGCCGGCCGGACGGCCCGTTCCGCCGCACGGCGCCCGCACCGTGCCGGCCCTGCGCACCCCCGTCCTCCGCGAGTCGGGACGGGGGAGGCTGAGACCCCCCTCCGTGCGCCCCAACGACGGCCTTCCCGTGGCCTTGGTGGTCTCCGTGGGCCTCCATGCGGCCCTCTTCGCCGCGGTGGCGCTTCACCCCGTCATGAGCCAGAAGCCCCGCTTTCCCGACGCCATGAGGGTCCGTCTGGTGGACCTTCCCGCGGGGCGGGGCGGGGCCTTGGAGGGAACGCCGGGGCGTTCCGCGGAGCCGGCGCCGCGCCTGCCGGAGCCTCCGAAGCCCAAGAACCCCAAGACCACCCTTCCCGGGAAGGCGGAGCCTCCCAAGAGCGGGGGGGAGTCGCCGGTTCGGTCCGGACGGGCGGGAAAGGCCGTGGGACTGGGGGGAGAGGGGGCTCCGGGGCTCGGCGGAAAGGCCGCCGGCCTCCTGCTCGACGAGCCCACCTTCGAGTACGAGTGGTACAAGGCCCGACTGGAAGACCTCCTGAAATCCAACTGGAAGAAGCCGGTGGTGGACAGCCGGAAGGCCGTCACCGCTTCGGTGCACTTCGTGATCACCGCCCAAGGGGACGCCCAGAACGTGGAGATCGTCTCCTCGTCGGGCCTTCCTCTCTTCGACCAGAGCGTGTTGCAGGCGGTGTACGGCTCCGCCCCCTTCCCACGCTTCCCGCCGGCCTACAAGAACCCCACGCTGGGCGTTTTGTACACCTTCGAGCTGCTGCCGGAAAAGAAGTGAGGGCCGGGGTCTCCCCCGGCCCTCTGCGTGGCTCAGTCCAAATGAAAGTTGACGGCGATGACCTGCTTCCGGCGGACGGGGTGTCCCTCCACGAGCGTGGGCTCGTACTTCCACCGAGAGACCGCCTCCCAGGCCGCGGCCGAAAGAAGCGGGTCGGGCGATTGCAGGATCCGGTGTTCGGGGGCCACGTCCCCCGACTCGAGGATCACGGTTTCCAGGATGACGCGGCCATGGACTCCGCGGGCCTTGGCCTCCGGCGGGTACACCGGGGAGGGGCCGTCGAGGAGCCTGGGCATGGGCAGGGTGCCCATCTCGTACACGCCGCCGGGCCCGGGGGCCTGCACCGCGCCCACGGGGGGAGCCGCCGGGCGGAGGGGCAGGTGCGCGGCGGCCAGGGCCCCGGCGAGGAGGACCGCCGCGGCGGCGAGAAGCCCCGCCGCCCACTGTTTCTTCTTCGTCATCGTCACCTCCTGGGTGAGGGAGGCCATTCTCCGGAGAAGATGGCCCCGGTGAAAGAAGGGTTGGAGGAGAACCGGCGGGGCGCCGCGCCGCCGCCGGGCCATGGCCGCGAGGGTTTTCAGGTAGAGGCGCCGCTCTCCCGTCATGCCCACCACGGTGCGGTCCACCGACTGCTCCCGCGCGAGGCGGATCTCCCGGAGGAACGGCCGCAGGGCGGCGTGGAACCAGAGCGACGCCGCCACTCCCTCTTCCAGAAGGCCTTTCAGGAAATGGCGGCGCCGGACGTGGACCAGTTCGTGCAGAACGACCGCGCGCAGGGCCTCCTCCTCGAGCTTCAGGGCGGAAGGGGGCAGGAGGACCACCGGCCGGAGCCAGCCGAAGGTGACGGCGGAGGGGATCCCGCTGGAGACGGCGAAGCGGGCCTCGGATCCCATTTCCCCCCGGGCCTTCATCACCGCTTCCGGGAGAGGAGAGAGGGGGACGGCCTGCCGGGCGAGGCGCCGCAGGTGGAGGAGTCCCAGCGCCAGCCGCGTCAGGAGCAGGAGCGACGGCAGCCAGAGCAGAAGAAAGAGTCGGTCGTCCCCCCGCGAGACCGCCTCCGGAAGGCGGGCGGTGACGGCGGCGAAGGTGGTGGCGAGGTAATCCCCGGAGGGGCCGAGAGTGGCGGGCCGCAGGCGTCCCAGCCACGGAAGGACCAGGGGGAGGAGCAGGGAACCCCAGAAGAGGCCCTCCAGGCAGGCCAGGCGGAAGAAGGGGTCCCGGGGTCGAAGAAGGCCCAGGAACAGAGCCCCGGCGGCCAGGACCGCCGTCCCCTGGAGGACGTAGGCGAGGAGCGCCGTCAGAAAATCCGCGGCGCTCACGGCTCTTGCTCCAACATGCGGGCGATCTCCTCCAGGTCCTTCCGGGAGAGCTTCCGGTCCTCCACGAGGCCGTAGACGAGCCGGAGGGCCGACCCCCCGAAGGCCTTTCGGAGGAACTCGTCCAGCATGGCGGAGAGGGTCTTCTGGCGGCTCTGGCGAGGGAGGAAGCGGAAGGCCCGCCCCTCCTTGCGGCGCCTCAGGTGGCCCTTTTCCACCAGGATGTTGAGCACGGTGAGGACGGTGGTGTAGGCCAGGGGCCGGGTGGGGTGGAGGGCCTCGTGGACCTCCCGCGCCGTGGCCCCCCCGGCGTCCCAGAGGACCTGCATGACGGCGAGCTCCAGGTCGGTGAGCGGTTTCATGGCCGCCTCCTAACTACTAAGAATATAGTACTAACCTTTTAGAAAGTCAAGGGGAGAGCAAAGCCCTGGCCCCGAGAGGCCGGACCTCACGGGTAGAGCTTGTAGAGCATCCTCGGGTAGGGGATGGTCTCCCTCACGTGCTGGAGGCCGCAGAGCCAGGCCACCGTGCGTTCCAGCCCGATGCCGAAGCCCCCGTGACGCACCGTCCCGTACTTGCGGATGTCGAGGTACCACTGGAAGGCGGAGACGGGGAGGTTGTGCTCCTGGATGCGCCTGAGGAGCAGGTCGTGGTCGTGGATCCTCTCCGAGCCGCCGATGATCTCCCCGTACCCCTCGGGGGCCAGGACGTCCACGCAGAGGGCCAGGGAGGGGTCCTGAGGGTCCGGCTCCATGTAGAAAGCCTTCACCGCCGAGGGGTACCGGTGGACCATGACCGGCCGGTCGAACTGCCGGGTGAGGACCGTCTCGTCGTCGCCCCCGAAGTCGTCCCCGTCCGCGATGTCCGAGCCCAGGGCGTGGAGGCGGTCCACCGCCTCCCGGTAGGTGATGCGGGGGAAGGGCTTCTGGACCCGCTCCAGAGCCGACGTGTCCCGCTCCAGGACCTTCAGCTCCTCGGCGCACCGGTCCAGCACGCGGGCGGTGACCTCCGTGAGGAAGTCCTCCGCCAGGTCCATGACGTCGTCCAGGGTGGCGAAGGCCACCTCCGGCTCCAGCATCCAGAACTCCATGAGGTGGCGGCGGGTCTTGCTCTTCTCGGCCCGGAAGGTGGGGCCGAAGCAGTAGACCTTGCCCAGGGCCATGCAGGCCGGCTCGAGGTAGAGCTGGCCCGACTGGCTCAAGTAGGCCTTTTCCCCGAAGTAGTCGGTCTCGAAGAGGGTGGTGGTCCCCTCGCACGCGGCCGGCGTCAGGATGGGGCTGTCGACGAGGACGAAGCCCCGCGTGTAGAAGTAGTCGCGGAAGGCCTGGACGATCTCCGAGCGGGTCCTCAGGATGGCCACCTGGCGGGAGGAGCGGAGCCAGAGGTGGCGGTTCTCCATGAGGAAGGCCGTACCGTGCTCCTTCTTGCCGATGGGGTACTCCTCGGCCAGGTGGTGGAGACGGAGGTCGGAAAGGGCGAGTTCCACGCCGCCCGGGGCCCGGGAATCCAGCCGCACGGTCCCCGTGACCGACACGGAGGACTCCAGGGTGACCCGGTCCATCAGGTCGAAAACCTCGGGGGGGACGTCCTTGACGAAGGCCACGCACTGGAGGTAGCCGGTGCCGTCCCTCAGGATGAGAAAGCGCACCTTCCCAGAGGAGCGCTTGTTGTACACCCAGCCGTGGAGCGTGACCGGCTGGCCCTCGAGGTTCTTCAGGTCGCGGATGGTGGTCTGCCCCTTCGTCATCGTCTCGTCCTGCCTTTCCTCCGCCTCGAAGATCTCCGTCAATTGAGCTTCCTCTGCTCCAGCTTGAAGGTGAAGTCGCACTGGCCGGCGTGGATGACGGCGTCGGGCCTCAGCTCCTTGAGGGTGATCCGCTCGCCGTTGAGGAAGGTGCCGTTGGTGGACTGGAGGTCCACGAGGTACCAGGCCCCTTCCTTGGGGACGATGCGGAAATGCTGGCCGGACAGGGTCCGGTCGGCGATGGAGATGGTGTTCACCTTGTCCCGGCCCACCGAGACCACCTGGTCGTGGGGGAGCTGGAAGGCCCGGGGGGGGTTGGATCCCCGCCGGAGCACCAGCACGGGGACCTCGTCCAGGACCAGCGTGTGGTCCAGGGCTTCGGAAGGCGGGGCCTTCTTGAGGAGTTCCGGGTCCAGCTCGGGGACGGCCTCGGCGGCGGGGCTCTGGCTCTCGGCGCCGGGGTGGGTGATGGCGAGGCGCTTGGCGAGGCAGTCGGGGCACTCCGTCTCCCAGAGCTTGAGCTCCCTGCCGCACTTCTCGCAGACGCGGGATTCCTCCCGGCGGCCCCTTCGGATCAGCAGGAAGGCCGCCAGGGCCAGGCCCGCCAGGGCCAGCACGCCCAGGAGCGCCGCGAGGCCGAAAAACCACAGGGGCCGGGTCCCCGCGGAGACGGGGGCCGGGAGCGGGGCGGGCGCCGGCGGGGAAGGCGGAGCCGGAGCCGCCTCCGGGGGCCGGGGGGGCGGGGGGATGGAGGCGGCCGCCTCCTGGAGGGCGGTCTGGAGGGCGGAGGCTTCCAGGGGGACGTGCCCGGCGTAGCGGCCCGAGGTGAGGGCCGCCACGCGGCGCAGGACCTTCTCCTCCGCCGCCCCCACGCCCACGGCCACCACCACCACCCGGGCCGTCACCGCCCGGGAGGCGGCGTCCTCCAGGGTCACGGCGGAGTTCTCGTCCTTCCCGTCGGTGACCAGGAGCACCACTCCCCCCTCGCCCCGCGCCTCCAGGTCCCGCACGGCGGCGAAGAGACAGTCGTGGAGCAGGGTGAAGCGCCCCGCCGGCTGAAGGCGCCTCAGCCCCTGGGCCAGGGAGCCGAGGTCCATGGTGAAGTCCACCTCCTTGACCGCTTCGTCGTTGAAGCCGTAAAGGGCCACGGGGCCCCCGGCCGCCAGGGCCGGAAGGAGTTCGGCCACCCGGCCCTTGGCCTCTTCGAACTGCGCCTTGGGGATGGACCGGCTCGTGTCCACGAGGATGGCCGTGGGAGCGGCCAGGATTCCCAGAGAAAAGAGCCCGACGACGGCGACCAGAAGGCTTCGGCGCATGGCGGCACCTCCCTCCCCCGACGGCGGTCATTGTACCCGCAGGGGGCGGGGGCCGTCCACGGCGGGGAGAAAAGAGTCGCAGGGGCTCCCCGGAAGGGCTGGGAGGCGGAGGGCGCGGAAGGCGCCTCCGACGGTCAGAAGGCCGTGTCCTCCAAGACCTTCACCTCTTCCGCCCGCTCCTCGGTGAAGGACTCGGGGTACTGGAGGAAGAGGGTGCGGCACTCCTCCGAGCAGAAGAGGAAGGCGCGCCCCGCATGGTCCGCCTTCAGGGCCAACGGTCCTTCCTCCACCTCCGTCCCGCAGATGGGGCACCGGCTGGCCATGGCTCTCCTCCCGCTCAGAGAGAAAGCCAGAAGGATGCCAACGGGCTTTCCTGCCAGGAACCCTTGTCCCGGCGGGGAATAGGGAACCCGCGCTCCGATGCCCCGGGTCGAAGCCCCTAAAAAGCGTTGCTAAAGGTAACACCCGGCCCGGAGCGGCCAATCCCCCGGAGGGACCGGCTTCCCAACCGGCCGGCCTCCGAACGGTGCGAAAGCCGGCCCCCCGGGGGAAAGGCTCAGGAACTCCGCTTGAAGACGAGCTGCGTCTTGCAGTGGGGGCACACCCCGGGCTCCTTCGCCGCGTAGCCGCACTGGCCGCAGGTGAAGGAGATCTGGGAGAGCTTGGCCTCCTGGAGCGCCATCCCGCACTTGGAGCACTTCCCCGGTTCTGGCGAGACCTCGCAACCCATCTCGCAGACGTAGACGGTGCGGTCGGGGTCGGCGGCGGGCGTGGCTTCCGCCGTGGGGGCCGTTTCGGCGGCGGGGGCGGCCTGGGCCGTCCCCTGGGGCGCCGCCGGAGCGGCCTCGGCCTTCTCGGCGGCGGGTTTTCCGCAGGCGAGGAGGAGCAGGGCGGTGGAAATCGCGGCGGGAACGAACAGCGTTTTCGGCTTCATGGGACCTCCTTTGGAGTGAACGGCGCGAAGGGGAGGGCGGCCCTCACGGCGGCCCTCCGGTGGACAGGTCCGCCTTGCGGAGGCGGAGGGCGTTGAAAACGACGCAAGTGGAACTCAGCGACATGGCCGCCGCCGCCGCCATGGGGCTGAGGAGAAAACCGAAGAGGGGGTAGAGGAGGCCCGCCGCCAGCGGGACGCCGAGCGCGTTGTAGAAGAAGGCCCAGAACAGGTTTTGGCGGATGTTGGCCAGGGTCAGGCGGCTCAGGCGCCGGGCGCGGAGGATGCCGGTGAGGTCGCCCTTCACCAGCGTCACGCCGGCCGATTCCATGGCGACGTCGGTCCCGGTGCCCATGGCGATGCCCACGTCGGCGAGGGCCAGGGCCGGGGCGTCGTTCACGCCGTCGCCCGCCACCGCCACGATCCTTCCCTGGGCCTTCAAACGCCGGACCACTTCGCACTTTTGTTCCGGGAGGACCTCCGCCTCCACCCCTTGGATCCCCGCCTCCCTCGCCACGGCTTCGGCCGTCTCGCGTGCGTCGCCCGTCACCAGGAGCACCTCCAGCCCCTCGGCGCGAAGCCGGGCGACCACCCCTTTGGCGGAGGGCTTCAGGGGGTCCCGGAAGAAGAGGCTCCCCGCGAACCGGCCGTCCACCGCCGCCAGGAGGCGGACGCAGCCCTGCCCGGGGCCTGAGGGGGTGTTTTCGAAGGGGACCCCCAGCTCCTTCAGCCACGCGGCGTTTCCCAGGGCGACGGCGCGGGGGCCCACCCGGCCGGAAACCCCCTTTCCCGGGACGTAGCGGAAGCCCGTGGCGCTGGGGAGGCTCAACCCGCGGGCCTCGGCTCCCTGGAGGACCGCGGCGGCCAGGGGGTGCTCGCTGGACCTCTCCAGGGCCGCCGCCAGCGCGAGGAGATCGTCGCCGCTCAAGCCCCCGGCGGGCTCCACACTATCGAGGACGGGCCTGCCCAGGGTGAGGGTCCCCGTCTTGTCCAGAACCAGGGTGTCCACCTTCCGGAGAAGTTCGATGGCCTCCGCGTTCCGGAAGAGCACGCCGGCGGTGGCGCCTTTGCCGGCGGCCACCAGGATCGACATCGGCGTGGCGAGGCCCAGGGCGCAGGGACAGGCGATGATGAGGACGGACACGGCGGCGACGAGCGCGTGGGCCAGGCGAGGCTCCGGCCCGTACAGGGCCCAGAGGACGAAGGCCAGGGCCGAAACGGCGGTCACCGCCGGCACGAACCACGCCGCCGCCCGGTCGGCCAGGCGCTGGATGGGGGCGCGGCTTCGCTGGGCCTCGGCCACCAGGGCCACGATCCGGGCCAGTAACGTTTCGGCTCCCACCTTCTCGGCCCGCAGGAGGAAGGCGCCGGAGCCGTTCAGGGTGCCCCCCACCACGCGGTCGCCGGGGCCTTTCTCCACGGGGACCGCCTCGCCGGTGACCATGGACTCGTCCACCGAACTCCGCCCCTCCAGAACGATCCCATCCACGGGGACCTTTTCCCCCGGCCGCACGCGAAGAAGGTCCCCCGGGCGCACCACGTCCAAGGGAACGTCCTCCTCCCCGCCTGCGGGCGAAACGCGCCTCGCCGTCTTCGGGGCCAGGCCCAGAAGCGCCCGGATGGCCTCGCCGGTCTTGCTCCGGGCCCTCAATTCGAGCACCTGGCCCAGAAGGACGAGGACGGTGATCACCGCCGCCGCCTCGAAGTAGGTGGCCACGGAGCCGTCGGCGGTGCGGAAGGAGCCGGGGAAGGCCGCGGGGACGAAGGTGGCGGCCACGCTGTAGCCGAAGGCCGCCCCCACGCCCAGGCCGATGAGGGTGAACATGTTGAGGCTTCGACGGACCAGGGAGGTCCAGAAGCGTTGGAGAAAAGGCCAGCCTGCCCAGAGGACCACCGGCGAAGCCAGAACCAGCTGGACGAAGGAGGCAAGACGGGGGCTCAAGAGGCGGGAGGCGAAGTCACCCGGCAGGAGGTCGGCCATGGAGAGGGCGAAGAGCGGGACGGTGAAGGCGAGGCCGACCCAGAAGCGCCGGGTCATGTCCCTCAGTTCGGGGTTCTCCTCTCCGGCCTCCATCGCGTGGGGCTCCAGCGCCATGCCGCAGAGGGGGCAGATTCCGGGCCCCTCCTGCCGCACCTCGGGGTGCATGGGGCAGGTGTGGACGGTCCAGGGGGGGGGAGGAGCGGGGACGGCCGGCTCCAACGCCATCCCGCAGGAGGGGCAGGGCCCCGGCCGGGGCTCCGAGACCTCGGGGCACATGGGGCAGACGTACCGCGCGGCTTTGGGGGGCGGCGGCTTCACGGCGGGCGCGGCCGCGGGAGGAAGGGGAACGGGAGCTGCGGGAGGAGGGGGGGCGGAGGCGGCGGGGCGGATGCCCAGGGGCGCTACGGCCCCCATACCCGTGGGGCGGTAGGCCGGGTCCAGGTACTTCTCCGGCTCCGCGAGGAACCTCTCCCGGCAACGGGGGTTGCAAAAACGGTAGGTCTTGCCCCCGTACTCCGCGGAGCCTCCGCGGGGGTTCAGGGGGTCCACCCGCATCCCGCAGACGGGGTCCTTCTCGAAGTCCGTTCCCATCGTTCGTTCCGCCTCCTCTTGCCCCCTCGGCCCTCCTGCAGCCCCTAGGGCAACTCGCGAAGACCCGCCTTTCTCCCCCTCGGCCGCTGCCTCGGGTTTGCGCCGAGGCGCCGCAAGGAAGGGGTTCGGGCCCCAACCAGAGGGGATTGGCGTCTTCCTCCTCCCCGCGGCGGTGGAAAAGGGCCCACCCCAGAACGGGGGGGCCGAAACGCCCCCTTCGCCGGCCCCGCCTCCCCTACTTCGGGGTTCCGGGGGAGGCCGGCGCCTTCCCGAGCCGGACCCGCACCGCGAGGAGCAGGCTCCCCTGTTCTTGCGCCTCCACCGCGACCTTCTCGCCGACCCGGAGCCGTGAGGAAGGGACCGCCACCTCGCCCCGAAGGATTTTCGTGCCCGGCGTGATTTGAAAGGCATGGATCGCCCCGGCGGCGTCTTCGACCTCCAAGCGGTCGGCCCGGACGGCGTGAATGGTTCCGAGAACCCGGTGGAGATGCCCTTCGTGGGCCCTCGCCAGGCCGGAACCGGTGAAGACAAGGAGGAAGAAAAGGAGCGCGCGCATTCGCATCATGGACATCCCTCGCTTTCAGTGGCGGTGCGGATCTTCGCCGCCTGAAGAATCCGGAGCGGTGCCTCCTTCCAAGAATCGGCGGACGGCGTCCTCCTCCTCCCACTCCCGGCGGCTCTTGGGGTTCATCGTTTCCATTTCCGAAAGCTCCTCCGGAGTGAGGTTCGGGAGGTGCCGGATGAAATGGACGAGTTTCCAGGTTTCCCGGTCGTCTTCCGGGGTGTCTTCCCCCCAGGCCGGCATTCCGGTCAAACGTACCCCGTTCTTGATGAGGTAGAACAGGTGACCGTCGGGAAGGTTCTGGGTGGCCGGTAGCCGCATGTCCGGAGCTTTAGGGTAGAGGTGCTGGCCGATCCACGTCCGGCCCCCACCGTCGTTTCCGTGGCAAAGGGCGCAGTGGTCCGCGAAGTGCGCTCTTGCCTCCGCGAGGACCGCCGGCGTCGACGGAACCGGGTTTTTGGCCTTTGCGTGACGGCGGGGAACGGACAGGTTGCGGAGGCGGCGGGCCAGGGCCGCTTCCACGACGGTCGGATTGTCGCGGGCGCTGAAGCCCCGGTCCAGGGTGCGCCGGAACCCGAGAATCGCCGCGGCCAGTCCGCCGCCCACGACGAGCGCCAGAGCCAGGGTGGACCGCTTCATCGCCAACTCCTTTCCAGGGTCTCGGGGGGTCCCGCGCTCCGCCGGGCCGGCGCCGGGGGGCTCAGACCTTCCGGAGCGCCGCGTCGAGGTCCGCCAGCAGGTCGGCTTCGCCCTCGATGCCCACCGAGAGCCGCACCAGCCCCTCCGTGACGCCGATGCGGCGGCGGAGGTCCTCGGGGACCGAGGCGTGGGTCATGGTCGCCGGGTGGCAGGCGAGGCTCTCCACGCCGCCGAGGCTCTCGGCCAGCGTGAAGAGGTTCAACGCGTTCAAGCATCTTCGGGCCTTTTCGAAGGAGCCGAGGTCGAAGGCCACCATCCCGCCGTAGCCGCTGGCCTGCCGTTCGTGGACGGCTCGGCCGGGGTGGTTTTCCAACCCCGGGTAGTGGACCCGGAGCACCTTGGGATGGCGGCTCAGAAAGGTGGCCACGGCCCGTCCGTTGGCCTCGTGCCGGCGCATCCGGACCGCCAGGGTTTTGAGGCCGCGAAGGACCAGGAAACAGTCGAAGGGGGAGGGGACCGCTCCCACGGAGTTCTGGAGGAACTTCAGGCGTTCGTAGAGTTCCCCGTCGGAGGTCACGAGGGCACCCCCGACGCAGTCCGAGTGGCCGTTCAGGTACTTGGTGGTGGAATGGACCACCACGTCCGCCCCCAACTCCAAGGGGCGCTGGAAGTAGGGCGTCATGAAGGTGTTGTCCACGACGGTGAGGGCCCCCTTTTCCCTGGCGATGGCGGCGGCGGCGGCGATGTCGGTGACCTCCATCACCGGGTTGGTGGGGCTTTCGAGGTACAGCATCTTGGTTTCGGGGCGGAAGGCGCCCCGCAGGGCGTCGGGATCCCCGGTGTCCACCCACGAGAACCGGAGGCCGAAACGGGAGAAGACGCGCTCGAAGAGGCGGTAGGTCCCTCCGTAGGTGTTTTGCGAGACCACCACGTGGTCGCCGGCCGAAAGGAGCGCCATGAGGGAGGAAATGGCCGCCATGCCCGAGCTGAAGCAGAGGCCGAAGCGGCCTCGCTCCAGCGCCGCCAGGCCCGCCTCCAGAGCGCTCCGGGTGGGGTTGACGGTGCGCGCGTAGTCGTAGCCCGTCTGCGCGCCGAGTTGCGGCTGGGCGTAGGTCGCCGTGGCGTAGATGGGGGCCATGACGGCCCCGGTGGCCGGGTCGGGGGACTGGCCGCCGTGGACGGCCACCGTGTCCGGGGTGAAATGCGGTTCCTCCATGAAGACCTCCGTTTAAGCCTCAGCCGTCGAGGATCGGTTTCCCGTCCACGAGGCCGTCGTAGGCGTATTTTCTCAAGTAGCGCTCCGAGGAGTCGGGGAGCAGCGTCACCACGCGCCGCCCCTTTCCCAGTTCCCGCGCCAACCGCACCGCCCCCGCCGCGGCGGCCCCCGAGGAGGAGGCCGCCAGGATCCCCAACCGGGCCAGGCGGTCCACCATGGCGTAGGTTTCGGTGTCGGGGATGGTGAAGACGCCGTCCATCAGGGAGCGGTCCAACACCTTGGGCCAGAAGCTGTTTCCGATGCCTTCCACCCGGTGGGGGGCCTCGTGGGGGTTCCCCCCGAAGAGGGAACCGGGGGGTTCCACCACGACGCAGCGGACGTGCGGGTTTCTTTCTTTCAGAAAGCGGGCCACGCCGGAGAAGGTTCCTCCGGAACCGGCGCCGAAGGCGATGCCGTCGATGCGGCCCTCCATCTGCTCCCAGATCTCCGCCGCCGTGGTCTCGTAATGGATTTGGGGGTTGGCGGGGTTCTCGAACTGCTGCAAAAGGACGGCCCCCGGAATGGCGGCGGCGATCCGCTCCGCCTCCTCCACGGCCTTCTGGATCTTCGTGTTCCCGGCGGTCACCACCAGCTCCGCCCCCAGGCCTCGCACCAAAGCCATCTTCTCCGGGGCGTACCCTTCGGGCATGACGATGACCACCCGGTACCCCAGTTGGATCCCCGCGAGGGCCACGCCGATTCCGGTGTTGCCGGCCGTGGCCTCCACCACCGTTCCCCCGGGCTTCAGCCTCCCCTCCCGCTCCGCGGCCCGGATCATGGCCAGGCCGATGCGGTCCTTGACGCTGCCGCAGGGATTGAAGTACTCGAGTTTGGCGTAAATCTCGGCCCCTTCCGGGGGTTCCAAGCCGCCGAGCCGGACCATGGGGGTCCTTCCGATGAGGTCGAGCATCGTTTGGGCCACGCGCATCAGGACGCCTCCGCCGCCTTACGAGAGCACCGGGTTTTCCGGGGTCCCGGGGAGGGACCTTCGTTTCCACAAGAGGTAAACCGCCGGATAGACGAGCAATTCCATGAGAAACGACGTGAAGAGCCCGCCCACCATGGGGGCGGCCACCCGCTTCATCATGTCGGCCCCGGTTCCCTGGGACCAGAGGATGGGCATGAGGCCCATGGCCGCCGCCATGACCGTCATCATCTTGGGCCGGATGCGCTTGACGGCGCCGTGGACGATGGCGTCGTGGAGTTCCGGGAGGGTCCGGAGCCGCCCCGCCTTCTCGGCCTCGTGGTAGGAGAGGTCGAGGAAGAGAAGCATGAAGACCCCGGTCTCGGCGTCCAGCCCCATGAGGGCGATCATCCCCACCCACGCGGCGATGGAGACGTTGTAGCCCAGCAGGTACATGAGCCACACCGCCCCCACCACGGAGAAGGGCACCGCCGACATCACCAGGAGGGCCTTGAAGGACGACTTCGTGTTCAGGTAGAGGAGCAGGAAAATGAGAAAGAGGGTGACGGGCACCACCACCTTGAGGCGCTCCCGCACCCGGATCATGTTCTCGTACTGGCCGCTCCAAATGAGGGAGTAGCCCGTGGGGAGCTTCACCGAAGCCTGCACGGCGCGCTTGGCCTCGTCCACGTACGAGCCCACGTCCCTGCCGGTGATGTCCACGAAGACGTACCCGGCGAGCATCCCGTTTTCGTCGCGGATCATGGCGGGACCCGACGTCACCGTGACGTCGGCGAGCTCGGCCAGGGGGATCTGCGCCCCCCCCGCCGCCGGAACGAGAACGCGCTGGAGCTGGTCCAGTTCCCCCCGGAGGTCCCGGGGGTAACGGAGGTTGATGGTGTACCGTTCGCGCCCCTCGACGGTGGTGGAGAGGGTCTCGCCTCCGATGGCGGTCATGAGGACGGCCTGAAGGTCCTCCAGGGTGAGGCCGTACCGGGCCAGGGCCTCCCTCCGGGGGACGAAGTCCACGAAGTACCCCCCGGCGGCCCGCTCGGCGAAGACGCTCCGGGTTCCGGGGAGGGCCTTCAGCGTCTTCTCGATCTCCCCGCCGACCCGCTGGATCTCGTCGAGGTCGCTCCCCAGGATCTTGATGCCGATGGGGGTGCGGACCCCCGTGGTGAGCATGTCGATCCTTCCCTTGATGGGCATGGTCCAGGCGTTGGTGTTGCCGGGGATCTGGAGGGCGCGGTCGAACTCGTCGATGAGTTCCTCGTAGGAGATGCGGTCCGGCCAGGCGTGGCGGAGGAGAGCCTTCAGCCACCCGGGCGCCCAGGAGGAGTACCAGCGGGTCTTGGCCCGCCACTCCGACGGGGGTTTGAGCACGACGGTGGTTTCCATCATGGAGAAGGGCGCCGGGTCCGTGGACGTTTCGGCCCGCCCCGCCTTTCCGAAGACGGAGACCACCTCGGGGAAGGACTTCAGGATCCGGTCCTGGGCCTCGAGCAGCTCTTGGGCCTGGGTGACCGAGATCCCGGGGAGGGTGGTGGGCATGTAGAGGACCGTGCCCTCGTTCAACGGGGGCATGAACTCGTGGCCGAGCTTGAAGTAGACGGGAACGGTGGTGGCCACCACCAGCACGGCGGCCCCGATCACCGTTTTCGGATGGCGAAGGACGAACCGGCAGGGAGGTTCGTAGAGCCGGAAGAGGACCCGGCTCACGGGGTGCTTCTCCTCGGGGTAGTAGGTTCCGATGAAGAGGGCGTCCAGCACCTTTCCCAAGAAGCGGGGTTTTACGGGGAAGGGGTCCATGCGGGCGAAGAGCATCCGGACGGCGGGGTCCAGCGTGACGGCGAGGACGGAGGCCAGGGCCAGGGCCAGGGTCTTGGTCCAGGCGAGGGGGGTGAAGAGCCGTCCCTCCTGGTCCACCAGCGTGAAGACGGGCAGGAAGGAGACGGTGATGACGAGGAGCGAGAAGAAGACCGAGGGGCCCACCTCCAGCAGCGCCTCCAGCCGGACCTTGTGGAAGTCTCCCTTCCGCCCCCCCTCCTGCCAGAGTTCGAGCTTCTTGTAGGCGTTCTCCACCTCCACGATGGCCCCGTCCACGAGGACGCCGATGGAGATGGCGATGCCCGAGAGGCTCATGATGTTGGAGGAGATCCCCAGGAAATACATGGGGAGAAAGGCGAGGACCACCGAAATGGGGATGGTGACGATGGGCACGATGGCCGAGGGGAAGTGCCAAAGAAAGAAGAGGATGACGGCGCTCACGATGAGCATTTCCAGGAGGAGTTCTTCCTTCAGGTTGTCGATGGAGGCCTGGATCAGTTCCGAGCGGTCGTACGCGGGGACGATCTCCACCCCGTCGGGGAGGGAGCCCTTGAGGTCGGCGATCTTGGCCTTGACCCGTTCGATGACCCTCAGGGCGTTCTCGCCGTGGCGCATGACCACGATGCCCCCCACGGCGTCTCCCCCGCCGTTCCAGTCCATGAGCCCGCGCCGGATCTGGGGGCCCAGGGCGACGTCGGCCACGTTTCGAAGGAGGACCGGCGTCCCCCGGCCGTCGGTCTTGACGGCGACCTTCTCCAGGTCTTCGGGGGAGGTGACGTAGCCCCGTCCCCGGACCATGTACTCGGTGCCGGCCCACTCGATGAGCCGCCCGCCCACCTCGTCGTTGCTCCGCTCGATGGCGCGCATCACCTCCATGAGGGAGATCCCGTAGGCCTGGAGGCGGTCGGGGTCGACGGTGACCTGGTACTGCTTCTGGAAGCCTCCGATGGAGGCCACCTCCGCCACGCCGGGGACGCTCTGGAGGGCGTAGCGGAGGTACCAATCCTGGTACGTGCGGAGCTTCGCGAGGTCGTGCCGGCCGCTCTTGTCCACGAGCGCGTACATAAAGACCCATCCCACCCCCGTGGCGTCGGGGCCCAGCTCCATCTTGGCCCCGGGGGGCAGGTTCCCCTGGATCTTGGAGAGGTACTCGAGGACCCGGCTGCGGGCCCAGTAGATGTCGGTCCCGTCCTGGAAGATCACGTAGACGTAGGAGAAGCCGAAGTCGGAAAAGCCCCGGATGGCCTTGACCCTCGGGGCCCCCAACAGGGCGGTGATGATGGGGTAGGTGACCTGGTCCTCCACGATGTCGGGGCTCCGGTCCCACCGGGTGTAGACGATGACCTGCGTGTCCGAAAGGTCGGGGATGGCGTCGAGGCGGATCTGGCGCATGGCGTAGAAGGACGCCGCCACCGCCACGGCCACGATGAAGATCACGAGGAGGCGGTTGTGCGCCGAAAACTCGATGATCCTCCGCATCGGTCACTTCCCTGCCACGGCCTCGAGGGCCGCCTTGAGGGAGGACTCGGAGTCCAGGAGGAAGTTGGCGGAGGTGACCACCCGGTCCCCCGCCTGGAGGCCGGAGAGGACCTCGAACCAGTCTCCGCTACGCTCCCCCACCGTGACCTCCGCGGGCACGAAGTCCGTGTCGCCGCGCTTCAGGAAGACAAAGCTTTTCTTTCCGGTGCGCATCACCGCCGAAGAGGGCACGGCGAGCTTCTCGCCCAGATCCAGGGAGAGGGTCATGTCGCCGTACATTTCGGGCTTGAGGAGAAGTTCGGGGTTGGGGATTTCGAGCCGCGCCTTCAAGGTGCGGGTGGAGGGGTCCAGAAAGGGGTTGAGAAAGGAAACCCGGCCGGAGAAGGTCTTGCCCGGCCAGTAGGGGAGCGTGAGGGTGACCGGCATCCCCACCTTCACGTACCGAAGGTCCGATTCGTAGAGGTCGGCGTCGGCCCAGACGGTGGAGAGGTCGCTCACCACGAGCAGCGGTTCGCCGGCCTGGATCTTCTGGCCCGGCAGGACCCGCCTTTCGTAGACGTAGCCAGAGGCCGGGGAGAAGAGGGTCAACGTCCGCTGGGCCCGGCCGGAAGCTTCCAGCTCGCGGATCTGTTCGGCGCTGATGTCCCACAGTTCGAGCCTTCGCCTCGCGGCGGCCAGAAGGTCGCGCCCCCCTTGGGCCACGCCGGGGGCGGGGCTCGAGGAGAGACGCTCGCTGGTGGCGCGGGCGGCGAGGTACTCCTCCTGGGTGGCCAGGAGTTCGGGCGAGTAAATCGAGAGGAGCGGCTGGCCCCTCCGGACGGCCTGGCCCGTCACGTTGACGAAGAGCCGTTCCACCCACCCGTCCACCTTGGTGGTGACCCGGTGGAGGCGGGTTTCGTCGGGGACGATGCGCGCCGACGTGCGCACTTCCCGGTGTAGGTGGCGACGGACCACCTCCGAGGTGGCGAGGCGCATGTGCTTCTGGTGGGCCTCGGTGAGCGAGACGGGGGCGCGGCCGGAAAGGGAGGCGGCCGGGACCTCCTCCACCTCGAAGGGGACCATCTCCATGCCCATGGAGTCCTTTCCCGGCCTGTCGCTCACCTCGGAGGGGTTCATGGCGGAGCGGTACATCGTCTTTTTCCCCTTCGGGGCGGAGGGGGGCGGGGCGGCCTCGGCCTTCTTCTCCACGAGGCGCATGCCGCAGATGGGGCAGTCGCCGGGCTTGTCGGAGACCACCTGCGGGTGCATGGGGCAGACGTACGTGGTGTGGGTGGCGCCTGGCGCCTCTCCCCCGTCCCTCTCGATGGGGACGAGGCGCATGCCGCAGATGGGGCAGTCGCCGGGCTTGTCGGAAACCACCTGCGGGTGCATGGGGCAGTGGTACCGCGTCCGGGAGCCCCCCTTCCCGGAACACCCGGTCCATAGAAAAACCAGGCTCAGGAGCGCCACGGCCAGGACCCCGAAGAGAAGCCTTTTTCCGTTCATCTCGACCTCGCTCTTTCCCGTTCTCGATGCTCCAAGGCCCGGCGGGCGGCTCCGGAAAGGCCTTGCGCTCTAGTGGGAATGGCCCCCGGAGGGGTTCGCCGCCGGGACATCAGGTTGGGCGTCGCCCCTGGGCTTCGCCTCCAGGAACATCCCGCACTTGGGGCACTTTCCGGGCTTGTCGGAGGTCACCTCCGGGTGCATGGGGCAGACGTACACGTACGCCGCCTTTTCCGTCTTTTTCTGAAGGTCCATGCCGCACTTGGGGCACTTGCCCGGCTTGTCGGAGACGACCTCCGGGTGCATGGGGCAGGCGTAGAAGGTCTTTTCGGCCGCCGCGACCTCCAGGAACATCCCGCACTTGGGGCACGTTCCCGGCTTGTCGGAGGTCACCTCCGGGTGCATGGGGCAGGTGTACGTCACCTTGGCGGCGGACGCGGCCGCGGCGTGGGCGTGGGAAGGGTGGCCCGTGCACCCGCCTCCCGAAGGACCGCAGGCCAGGGTGGGGGGGGCCGTGAGGACGGAGACCGCCCCCAGGGTGAGAACCGCCGACAGGAAGACCCATGGTTTCTTTCGCCACATCGTACACCTCCTATTCTTGGGGTTCGCCGGGGGGCCCGGGGGCGGACTCGAAGAGTGGACGCCCCAGAACCGCCTCCATTTCCGCAACGCGCTGGTGGTACTCCCCCCGCGCGAGGATCCAGTCTTCTTCGTAGGCGAAGCGGTCGGCCAGCGCCATGAGCAGGGCGCCGAAGTCCGACCGGCCGGCGCGGTAAGCCGACAGGCTCGCCTCGTAGGCCTGCTGGGCCTGGAGGAGAAGCCCCTCCTCGTAGAGGGCGTGGACCTTCCGGTTCCGGTCGGCGCCCTGGTACGCCTCCGCCAGCGCGTAGCGGGCCTCGTTTCGCGCCTCGTCCACCTCGTGGCCGGCCGCCTCCTTTCGAAAGAGGGCCTCCTCGAGGCCCGGGCGGTAGCGGTCTTTGCGGTGGAAGAGGGGGAGGGTCACGCCCGCCGTCACGGTGAAGAAGTCCCGCCCGCCCATGGTCATGTCCTTGTACCGGTACCTTCCGCCCACGAGAAAGTCGGGCTGGAAGTTCTTCTTCGCCACCTCCACCCGGGTCTGGGCGGCGCCGGCCTCCGCCCGCGCGGTCTCCACCCGCGGGGCCTTTTCCCCCGCTTGCCGCAGCAGCTCCTCCAGCGGGGGTAGATCCGCCGGCGGGGGGAGCTCCATCCGGGCCAGGAGGGACTCCTCCACGGGCCCTCCCAGGAGGCTCTCCAGGCGGGCCTTGGCCACCTCCTTCTGCCGCTGGAGGTCCGTGCGCCGGACCAGCACCTTCGTCACCGACGCCTGGGCCAAGAGGACGTCGCCCTGGTTTCCGCCCCCCGCGGCGTAGCGGGCCAGCGCGCCTTCCGTCAACGCCCGGAGGGCCTCCTCGGTCTTCGCGTTGATCTCCAGGAGGCCGAGGAGGGTCCGGTAGCGGAGAGCGGCGCCCAGGACCTCCGAGCGGACCTCCCACTCCAGGGACCGAAGACGGCTCTCTTCCACGCCGGCCTCTTCCTGGGCCTCCCGGGCCGCCAGGGCGCGCTTTCCGGGGAAGGGGAGGGGCTGGACCACCCCCAGGGAGACCCCGCGGGTGAAGGCCCTCGTTCCCGAGGAGCCGTCCGCGGCGAGGTTCATGGCCTCCAGTTCGGCCATGGGGTCCGGCAGCGCCCGCCGCTGGGAGGGGACTTTCCGAGCCGCCTCCACCTTGGCCCGCTGGGCCGCGAGCCCCGGGTTCTGTCGAAGGGCCCGCTCCACGAGGGCCTGCAGGGGGGAGGGCTCCTGGCTCCGGAGGGGAAGACCCGCGGCCACCAAGGCCGCGGCGAGGACCCAGACCCACGGGGCGGCAACGCGTTCAGGAACCTTTCTCATGGCTTCCTCGAAAGAAAGGGGGGCGCCGGCCCCGGGGCCGCCTTTTACGCACGGCCGGTGCCAGAGCCGCCGGCAAGACCAAAAGGCCCGTCCGAAGGGATGGGCGCGCCTCCTGGGCTGGATGCTCGCACGGAGAAGGCCCAAAAGCGTGGAATATTGTACGCAACAGGAGCAGAATATTCTACAATTCCGGGGGGCCGTGCCCCCCGAGCCGCGCGGAGGGGACCCGGAGGGCTGGCTCCGGGATTGCAAGGGCCAGCGGAGAAGGAGGAACCCATGGCGCGCCTTCACCCCCTCTCCGTACGCACCGCGGTCCTGGTCCTCCTCGTCTCCCTCACCCTCTCCCTCCACTACATGCTCCTGCCTTTCCCCCATTGGGTGCACCTTTTCCACCGACGATTCTGCTACGTCCCCATCCTCCTCGCCGCCCTCTGGTTCGGCCTCCGGGGAGGCCTGGCCGCCAGTGTGGTCATCTCCTTCGCCACCCTTCCCCTGGCGTTGCGCTTCCCGGGCCCGCCGTGGGAGAACGAGGACCTCGTGGAGATAACCTTCTACCTGGGGCTGGGTCTCCTGGCCGGCCTCCTCGTGGACCGCCGGGAGGCGGAGCGGAGGAAGGCCTTGGAACTCCGCCAGAAGCTGGAAGCCTCCGAGCGCTTGGCCTCCCTGGGGCGCATGGCCTCGGGGGTGGCCCACGAAGTGAGAACCCCTCTGGGGTCCATCCAAGGCGCGGCGGAGATCCTGGCCGAGGATTTCCCGGAGGGCCATCCCCGGCGCCCCTTCTACGACATCCTTTGGGAGGAGATCGGCCGCCTCAAGCGGGTGGTGGAGGACTTCCTGGACCTGGGCCGGACCATCCCCCTCGAACGCGCCGACGTGGACGCCGCCCAGGTCCTGGAGGAGGTCCGCCGGGCGGTGAGCCCCGCGGCGGAGACCTTCGGCGTCCGCCTGGTGGTGGAGGTCTCCGGCCTCGGCCCGCTGCGGGCCGATCCCCACCGGCTCCACCAGGCGCTGGCCAACCTGGTTCAGAACGCCCTTCAGGCTTCTCCCCGCGGCTCCTCCGTACACGTCCGGGCATGGTCGGACGGGGAGGGGGTCCTCTTCGAGGTGGCGGACGAAGGCCCCGGCCTCCCGAAAGGGGAGGAGAACCGCATCTTCGAACCCTTCTTCACCCGGCGCAAGGGGGGCACGGGGCTGGGGCTGGCCCTCGTGAGGCAGATCGCCCGGGCCCACGGGGGGGAGGTGCGGGGGGAATCCCTGGAAGGCAAGGGCGCGAGGTTTCTCCTGACGCTTCCTCGGGAGCCCAAACCGGGAGGGCAGCGGGATGCGTAAAGGGCGAATCCTGCTCGTCGAGGACGATCCCAACCTCCACCGCGTGCTGGCGTACCACCTCGAGAAGCACGGCCACCGGGTGACGGCGGCCTTCGACGGGCGCTCCGCCCTGGAGCAGGTGGAGACTTCCCCCTTCGACCTCGTCCTCACCGACGTGAAGATGCCCCATATGGACGGGATGGAGCTCCTGGCGGCCCTGGCGGAACGGGCCCCCGGCCTGCCCGTGGTGGTGATGACCGCCTACGGGACCATCGCCGACGCCGTGGAGGCCATGCGCCGCGGCGCCGTGGACTACCTCACCAAGCCGGTGGACCAGGAAACCCTCCTCCTGGTGGTGGAGAAGGCCCTCCGCGTGGGCGACCTCGCCCGGGAGAACCGGCGGCTCCGCAACGACCTGGCCGAGAAACGGCCTCTGGAGACCTTCGTCTTCGCCAGCCCCTCCATGGGCGAGGTCCTGGAGACCGTCCGCCGGGTGGCCGCCTCCGACGCCACGGTCCTCATCACCGGCGAGAGCGGGACGGGAAAGGAGCTGGTGGCCAGGTCCCTGCACGCCCTCTCCCCCCGGTCGGCGGGCCCCTTCGTGGCCCTCAACTGCGCGGCCCTTCCCCGGGAACTCCTGGAAAGCGAACTCTTCGGCCACGAAAAGGGGGCCTTCACCGGGGCCGTGGAGAAGCGGACGGGCAAGTTTCTCCAGGCCGACGGCGGCACCCTCCTGCTCGACGAGGTGGGGGACATGGACCTCGGCCTCCAGGCCAAGCTCCTTCGGGTTCTCCAGGAGCGCACCGTGGACCCCGTGGGGGGGAAGCGGCCGGTTCCCGTGGACGTGCGGGTCCTGGCGGCCACGAACCGGGACCTAAGGAAGGAGGTGGAGGCCGGCTCCTTTCGGATGGACCTCTACTACCGCCTCAACGTGATCCCCCTCCGGATCCCCCCCCTCCGGGAGCGGCCCGAGGACATCCCCCTGCTTCTCGCCCACTTCCTGCGGGAGTACGCCGGGGCCGGCGTGGAGGTCACGGACCCCGCCATGGCGCTTCTCCAGCGGTACCCCTGGCCGGGAAACGTCCGGGAGCTCCAAAACCTCTGCAAGCGGCTGGCCATCCTTCACCGGGGGGATCCCATCACCCCGGCGCTCCTGCCCCCCGAGATTCGAGAGAGCACCAACGCCCCGGCGGAGGACCTCCGGGGGCTCTGGGCCCTGGAGAGGCAGGCCATCCTCGAGGCCCTTCGTGCGGCCAAGGGAAACCGGTCGGCGGCCGCCCGGGCCCTCCATATCCCCCGCCACGTCCTCCTCTACCGGCTCAAGAAATTCGGCATCGAGCCGGAGTGATTTCCACCCGGCCCGAGCCTTGGCCCTGCGGACTTTTCTTCAACCGGCCCCGCCGCCCGTGAATGTTCTCCACCCCGGACCTGAGCCGGCGCGGCAGGGCCGCCGCCGGTTCCCGCCGGAAGGCCCGCCCCTTCGTACTTGGAGCCTCTCCGCCCGCACCGGGGCCTTTGGCATTTCCCGTGCTCCCCCTCTCTGGGGGGTGCATCCATTCCCCCCAAGGAGGAGGAGATGAACGCCTTCGAAGCCGTGGATCCCGATTCCGAGTACCCCGTGATGCTGTCCCCCCAGGCCACCGTGACGGTGCTCCTTTTGGGGATGCTGCTCGCCCTAGGCTCAGGGTTCCTGGCCTGGCGCTACGGGCGCTGGCTCGAGGAGCCCCAGAAAGTTCGGCTGACCCTTTCGGAGGGCGGCTTTTACCCGGCGGAGGTGACCCTCGACCCCCGCAGGCCGGTGGAATTGACCGTCCACCGGGTGGGCGGGGGCTTCTGCACGTCGGCCGTCGTGGTGGAAGGCATCGGCCTCAAGGAAACCCTGCCCGCCGACGGGGAGGCGGTGGTCCGCTGGAGCCCCGCCGACCCGCCTCCGACGCGGATCCGCTGTGGAATGGGCTGCCTTCGGGCCCGCGTGCGCCTCAAGGAAGGCGTTCCCTTCGCCCCGTAAGGCGCCCCCCTTCCGCTCAACCCCCCCTGCGCCGCCAAGCCGCCGGGGGCACGTGTCCCCTTTCCCAGCGTTTGTCCCGGGGGGTTCCGGAAAAAGGGCGGCACCTGCTCGGGCGCCGTCGCCGTGGGCGTCCCCCACGACCGGAACGACCCCCCCGTGGACGACGAGGTGGGAGGTTAGGAAGCGAGTAAGTCAGAAAGTCAGGTGGAGAGAAAGGCCCGTCCGGGAAGGCAGGCCGACCCCGGCGCCCCGTGGAAAGCGGTCTTCCTCACTTACTCCCTTCCTCACTTCCAATCCGCCTTCCCCCCGCTCGACGCGGGCCGCCCCGGGCGAGTAGAGTTAATCCGATGCGCGGACTGGCCTGGACCAGAAAGTGGGTGCTGGCGGCGGGGGCGGCGATCTTCGCCGCGCTCCTGCACCAGCACGCCCCGCCGGCGCTCGGCCACGGCCCGGTCCTCGTGGCGTCGGACGGCGCCGAGTGCCCCGTCTGCGCCACGGTGCGCGGGGGCCTCGAGGCTCCGCCCGCGCCGGTCCTCCTGCCGCACGTCTCGGGTCCGGTCCGGCCGGTTCCCCCCCCCCCCCCCCCCCCCCGCCGAGGCCCCCCCCCCCCCCCCCAGCCCCCCCCCGCCCCCCCCCATACCCGGGAGGCGCAAGGGCCCGAGCCGG
>JBBILR010000001.1:92487-197884 GCA_037444825.1 Acidobacteriota bacterium
CGTCTCGGGTCCGGTCCGGCCGGTTCCCCCGCCCGCCGCCGCCGCGCTCCTCGAAGCGCCCCAGCCCCCCTCTCCCGCCCGCGCGCCACCCTTGCCGGCTCAGGCCTAGCGCCCGAAGCCGGACTCCCTTTCTTCCTTAACTTTTCCGCGTGACCCATCGTTATGGAGGCACGGATGCGGAAGTTTCCCGTGGCCCTTTCGGTGGCCGCCTTTGCAACGGCGGTCCTCGCCCAGCAGGCCCCGCCCAGCGCCGAGGATCTCCAGAAGCAGATCCAGGCGCTGCAGCAGCAGATGCACCAGATGATGCAGAGCTACCAGAGCCAGATCCAGTCCCTCCAGCAGCAGGTGCAGGCGCTCCAGTCCCAGCAGGCCGCCGCACAGCAGTCGGCCGCCGCCCAGCCCGCACCCGCTCCCGCCCCCGCCGAGGGCTCCGTCCCGCCCATCCCGGCGGCGCCGCCCTCCCCGGCCCTCCAGAACCCGGCCATCTCCGTCCTCCCCGACTTCACCTTTTCCAGCGGCAACGATCCCTACTGGAAGAGCCAGGAGGCACTCCAGGCCCGCGAGGTCGAGGTGGCCTTCAGCTCGGCCATCGACCCCTACGCCACGGCCAACGTCTTTCTCTCCCTGGAGGACGGCCAATTCAACGTGGAGGAGGCCTACGGGGCCTTCCCGGGCATCCCCGGCGGATGGACCATGAAGCTCGGCAAGTTCTACATGGACTTCGGCAAGCAAAATTCCATGCACACCCACACGCGGTTCCAGGCGGACCAGCCCCTGGCCCTGCGCACCATGCTCGGCGACGAGGGGCTGAGCGACGTGGGCGTGAGCTTCTCCCGCCTCCTGACGACCCCCTGGATGAGCGACCTCACCTTCGAGGTGACGGGGGCGAGGAACGACGCGGTTTTCGGCGGCAAGCGCTCGGACCTGAGCTACCTGGCCGCGTGGCGCAACTTCTGGGACCTGACGGACAACAGCAGCCTCGAGGTCCAGCTCTCGGCGGTGGGGGGCAAGAACGCCACCGGCCACACCACCGGACTGGGCAACCTGGCCGTGACCTACCGCTACAAGCCGCTGGCCACGGGGACGCGCGCCTCCTTCCTCTGGAGGACGGAGCTGATCCGCGAGAACTACCGCGGGCTCGACGGCCTGAACCGCTCCACCGGGGCCTTCTCCTACGTGGACTGGCAGTTCACGCGGGGCTGGTTCGCGGGCCTGCGCGCCGACTACGCCGAGCACCCCCAGGCGCCCTGGCTGCACGACAAGGGAGGGGCGCTCACGCTCACGTATTTCCCCAGCGAGTTCCAAAAATTCCGGCTCCAGTTCGAGCGCGTCAACTACGGGGGCGTGGGTCTGCGCAACGCGCTGGTTTTCGAGTACGGATTCGCCATCGGGCCCCACGGGGCGCATCCGTTCTGATGAAAAAGGGGACAGGGAGACAGAGAAACAGAGCGACAGGGAGCCCCGGACGGGAGCGCCTATGGAGAGAAAAAAGGTGGAGTGACCGATGATGAAGAGAGCCTTGTTCGTGCTGGCTTGCGCGCTGTCCGTCGGGACGCTGGCGGCGGGAAAGCTCAACGTGGTGTCGGTGTACCCGGACTACGGGTGGCTCGCCCAGCAGGTGGGCGGGGACCACGTGAAGGTCTCGGTCCTGGCGAAAGGGACGCAGGACCCGCACTTCGTGGACCCCAAGCCCTCCTTCCTCGTGGACCTGCACCGGGCGGACCTCCTCCTGGTGAACGGCCTCCAGCTGGAGGTGGGCTTCCTCCCGCCCCTGCTCACCCAGTGCGGCAACGGAAAGATCCAGCCCGGCGCCGCGGGCTACGTGGACCTCTCCACCTTCATCAAGCCCATCGAGGTCCCCACGGGCGGGGTGGACCGCTCCATGGGCGACATCCACCCCTACGGCAACCCGCACTACCACCTCGACCCTCGCAACATGGCCGCCATCGCGCTGGGGCTGGGCGGCGTCTTCGCCTCCGCGGACCCCGCCCACGCGGCTCATTACCGGAAGAACGCCGCCGCGGCGGCGCAGGAACTGAACGCCCTGGACGCCGAGCTGACCCAGACGCTGTCCCCCCTGCGCGGGGAGCCCGTGGTGGCCTACCACGCGACCCTCGACTACTTCTTCCTCCACTACGGCTTTGACGTGGTGGGCTTCGTGGAGCCCAAGCCCGGCATCAAGCCCAGCCCCGTGAGCCTGTTGGCGCTGGAGAAGACCATGCGCGACCGGAAGGTGAAGCTCCTCATCGTGGAGAACTACGAGGACCTGAAGGTCGCCTCCAAGGTGGCCTCGGACACGGGCGCGCGGATGGTGGTGATTCCCTCCTACACGGGAGGCTCTCCGGAGGCTTCCACCTACCCGGCGCTCATGCGCACCATCGCCAAGGACCTGCTGGGAGGCGGCCGTGGGTGAGGCGCTCTTCGAGATGGAGGGGGCGGCCATCGGCTACGGCCGCCCCCTCCTCGAGGGATGTTCCGTCCGCATCGGGCGGGGCCAGTTCTGGGGCATCTTCGGCCCCAACGGCGCGGGAAAGACCACCTTCATCAAGACGCTCCTCGGCGTCCTGAAGCCCCTCAGGGGATCGGTGCGTCGCGCTCCGGGGCTCAGGCTCGGCTACGTGCCCCAACTCACCTCGGTCCGGGAGAGCCTGCCGCTCTCCGTGCACCAGGTGCTGACCCTCGGCGCGCTGGACCTCAAAGACCGGCCGAAGCCCTCCGAGACGCTGGCGCGGGTCGGGCTGGAGCACCTGGAGAGGCGCCGCTTCTCGGACCTCTCCGGCGGCCAGCGCCAGCGGGTCATGGTTGCCCGCGCCCTGCACCGGCGGCCGGACGTCCTCGTGCTGGACGAGCCCACCAACGGCGTGGACCTCCCCACGCGCCACGCCCTGATGGAGGTCATGAGCCGCCTCCACGCCGAGGGCGTCACCCTCCTCCTCATCACGCACCTGCTCAACGAAATCGGCCCCGAGGTGGACCACTTCCTCTGGCTGGACGGCAAGCAGAACCTCTTCCTGGCCGGCGAGCGCGAGCGCGTCCTGGCCGACGGCCGCCTCGCGCAGGCCTACGGGGCGGGCCTCTCCATCGTGGACGTGGGAGGGGAGCCCGTCCTCACGTGGCGCGCTTAGGGAGACGGAGCCGCCCATGCTTGAGACCCTAGCCCTCGTGAAGTGGCCCCTCGTGGCGGCCGTCCTGGCCTCGCTCCCGCTGGCCTACTACGGCGTCTTCCTCGTGGAGCGCCGCATGGTCTTCGTGAGCGTGACGCTCGCCCAGTCGGCCCTGTGCGGCGCGGCCCTCTCGTTCTTCGCGGGCTGGGAGCCGCGCTTGGGGGCCCTGCTCGTCGTGGCCCTCACCATCGCCCTGTCCGCCCTGTGGGGCTCCCGCACCGGCCGCGGGGCCCTGCCGGAGGACTCGGTGCTCGGCGTCCTCTACGTGCTCCTCGGCGCGCTGGCGGTAGTCTTCCTGAGCAAGAGCGTGCAGGGGGGCCTGGACGAGGCGACCCTCCTCTTCGGCTCCCTGCTCGGCGTCTCCCTGCGCGACGTGGGGGTGCTCGCGGGGACCGTGGCCCTGCTCGCGCTCCTGCACGCCTGGGGCTACCGGCGCTTTCTCGCCGTCACCTTCGACGCCGAGACCAGCCGCGTCCTCGGCGCCCCCGTGGGGGGCCTGGAGCTGGCCTTCTTCGCCGGCCTCGGCGCCCTCCTCGCCGTGGCCATCAGCCAGATCGGCGTCCTTCTTTCCTTCGCCTACCTCGTCCTTCCCCCCGCCGCGGCCCGCGCCTTCGGGAGGGGCACCCGGTCGGTCTTCCTCACGGCAGGCGCCATCGGCGTCCTCGGCAGCGCCGCGGGGACCCTGGCCTCCATCCACTGGGACGTCCCCACCGGCGCCGCCATCTGCATCGCCCTCGCCGCGCCTCTGCCATTTGCCGAGGCGCTGCGAATCCGGCGGGGATGAGGCGAGGGTCGGGAGCAGGGATCCGGGAGCAGGGAGCCAATAAGCGGTCTCCACCTTGGCCTTGAAGCAGAACCGTTGCCTAGGTCCTGAACCCAATGGGTTGCCCATATCCTGACTGGGCCTGTCACCCATAACCTGTAACCCACTCGTTCGACCGCTAACTCGCGCCGAGCCGCCCGCACTCCCGGCGTGGCGCGCCCTCTGCTGCGATTCCCCCATGGATCGGAAGGTCTTCTTCGCGTTCGTCTACGTCGCGGGGAGGAGAGCCTCATTCGGGCCGCCTGCCCTCCGTGAGGTTTCCAATGGGGCGCGCCTTCCGCGGCGGCGTGCCGCCGGCAACGGAGGGAGCGGGGACCGGCACGGCCGGCCCGAAGCCGCCCCCCTAGAAGGCGTAGCC
Organism: Acidobacteriota bacterium; assembly: GCA_037444825.1. GTDB lineage: Bacteria > Acidobacteriota > UBA4820 > UBA4820 > DSQY01 > JBFLVU01. Next base: position 96,833 of record JBBILR010000001.1, read on the forward strand.
GACGTAGAAGGCCAGCTGGTAGGCCGATCGGTCCACGGGGGTCCGCTTCAGCTTGAAGGCGAGGTCCAGGCCCACGGGGCCCACCGGCGTCTTGAAGCGGATCCCTCCGCCGGCGTCGGAGTAGAGGGTCAGGCCGCCGGCGGCGAAGGGCTTCTTGGCGGCGTTGCCGGCGTCGGCGAAGAGGACGCCGGTGAGGGCGGGGGAGAGGGGGAACCGGAACTCCGTGGAGAACTCCAGAAGCCCCTTGCCCCCCTGAATCTTTCCCTCCTCGGCCAGCGGTCCCAGCACGCCGTAGCGGAATCCCCGGAGGCTGCTCTGGCCCCCGGCGAAGAACCGCCGCGTGGGTGGGATGCCTCCGGTGGGGCCGCCCCCCAAGATGCCCCCCGCCTTCAGCCGCGCGGCCAGGACGCGGTCCTCCCCCACGGGCAGGTAGAGGCGGCCCTCGGCGGTGGTCTTGACGAAGGAGGAGCCGGCCCCGGAGGTGGGCTCGGCGGTGAAGGCGAGGATGAAGCCCCGGCGGGGGTCGTAGGGGTCGTTGGCGTGGTTGAAGGTGGCCTTGCCGGGAAGGGAGAGGAGGGTCCCCCTCCGGCGCCCCGTTCCGCCCCCTCCCAAGACGAAGTCCTCGTCGGGAACGAAGTGGAAGACCCTCTCCGCGGCGAGGGAGAGGCCCACCTTCCACCGGGGGGACAGGGCGCGCTCCACGCCGCCCCGGGCGAAGATGGAGCGGTACTCGAAGGCGGGGAGGCGCAGCCAGGCCCAGCCGGCCTCCCCGGCGAGGGCGGTGTCGCGGTCCGGCCAGTAGGGCCTTTTCACGGTGAAGGCGGCCTGGCGTTCCAGGGACGAATTCCGCAGGGATACCCCGGCGTTCACCATGCGGTTCCCCACCCGGACCGTCTCCCAGGAGGCCTGCCACCGCACCTTTTCGTCGGTCCCGTAGCCGAGCCCCACCCGGGCCGTGCGGTGGCGGCCCTCCTTGACCTGGACGACGACGGGGATTTCCCCCTCCGGCCCCTTCTTTCGGGGTTTCAAGATCACCGATTCGAAGAGCCCCGTTCGGTAGAGGGCCTCCTGGCTCTTTCCCAGCTTCGACAAGCGGAAGATCTCTCCCCTTTGGAAGGTGAGGACCTTGCGGAGCTGGCCCTCCTCGCCGTGCACCAACCCTTCAAAGACCACCTCGCCGAAGACCCCCTTCCGGCCCGGTTCCACTCGGAAGGAGGCGGAGGCGGTGTGGGCGCCGAGGTCCACCACGGCGTCGGGGGTCACCTCGGCGAAGGGGTAGCCTTCCTCCGCCAGGCCGTTTCGAAGGAGGGCCGCCGAGGCCTCGTAGGCGTCGGCGGTGAAGGGGGCGCCCTCCTGCAAGGGGAGACCGCCGAGGAGCGGGGCGAGAAGGAGGGCCGCCTCGCCGCCTCCCCCCTCTTCCAGGCGCACCGCCACCGACGCGGTGAAAACCCGGGGCCCCTCCTCCACCTGGAGGACCGCCTCCTCGGGGCCGAAGGCCGTTCGCCGCACCTCCACCTCGAAGAAGCCCTGGCGCCGGTAGAAGAGGAGGATTTCCTCCACGGCCAAGTCCACGTCGGACTGGGAGATCCGAGCCTTGGGGGAGAAGAGGCGGCTCCGCGCGGGGGCGGGAAGGCCGCCCGCGGCGAGGAGTTCCGCCTCCGAGAAGGAGGCGTTGCCCTGAAAGACCACTCGGGCCGTCTCCGGCGGAGGGGGCGCCTTCTGCGCTCCCCACGGCAGGAGGGGCAGGGCCGCCAGCAAGAGGGCCCAGAACACCCGCCGCCCCATCAGTAGCGCCGCTCCCACAGGAGGTCCACCCCCGAACGGCCCAGGGTGGACGATTCGCTCTGGACGCTGAGGTTCCGGTTGATCCGGTAACGGAGGTTCAGGCGGCCCTCGGGGAGGGCCCCGAAGGTCTGGCGGTACTCGAGGACCGTCCGGTCCCCGATGTACTTGGAGAAGCCCACCTGGGGCCCCGCCAAGGGGTCCGCGCCGACGGTGAGGCTGTCCACGTTGAGGCGCCGCTGGACCGATTCCAACAGCCCGCCGGCCCGGTACTGAAAGGCCAGGGCCGCCGCGGCGGAGCCCCATTGGGCGTTTTCCCCCGCGGTCAGGTTCCGGGAACGGCCGAAGAGGAGGGTGGCCAGGATCTCCCCCTGCTCCATGGGCGGGGAGGAGGAGAGGGTGAGGGTGGGGTGGTCGGCGGAGCCTTGGACCCGCGCCGTCACCTCCGCCCCGGGGGCCTGGCGGCGGGCGGTGAGGTCCAGGATGGGGGTCCAGTCGGTGGTGCCCTTGAAGTGGATCCGGGAGTCCGCCAGGTCGAACTTCAACCCCTGGAAGAGGTAGCGGCCCGACAGGATCTGCAGGGTCCCCGACAGGGTCTGGCCCCCCGGGGTGAAGGCGAGGGAGAGGTTTCCGGAGAGTTCGGCGAGGAGGCTCCGGTTCACCGCCCAGAACTTCGTTTCGCTGGAGACCGCCAGGGTCCCCCGGATGCGGGAGAGGAAGTCCTGCTCGAGGTCGGGCTCGGCGAAGGGGGAACCCTTGGGGGCGTTGACGAACCGGATGGAGGGGGGGAGCGGGGCGAGGCGCGCCACGTCCGGGAGCTGGATTCGGCCCTTCAGGATCTTGGCCGTTCCGGAAAGGACGGGGGCCGAGGGGGGGCCTTCCAGGGCGAGGTCGAAGTCGGCGAGCCCCGTGAGGTCCCGGTAGAGGACGAAGGGGAAGTCCTCCCCCCGCGCCGTAAGGGCGATCCGCCGCACGAGAAAGCCCCGGAACTCCAGCTCGCCTTCCAGGCGGGCGGCCCCCCCCTCGGGGGTGGTCGCCCGCACCTGCTCGAAGCGGAGGCGGTCGCCCGCCGCCCGGAGCCCCCCCTCGAAGAGGAGGACCAGGTCGCTCTCGGGCAGGGTGAGGCGGACGCCGGAAAAGGAGAGGGCCCCCTCCAGGAGGGGGTTTTCCAGCGTCCCGCTCCAGCGAAGGCGGCCGTCCGCGTGGCCCTGCACGCGGCCCGGGTCCTTGACCAGGGCGAAGAACCGAAGGGGAAAGTGGACGGCGGTCACTTCCCCTTCGATCCTTCCCGCCGCGGGACCGGAGAGATCCACTTTTCCGGAGAGGGAGAGGCGGTTCTCGTTGCGGCGCAGGGTGAAGTCCCTCCAGGAGACCTGGGTGGCGTTCCAGGCGATGCGGGCCGGCTTCTCCAGGGCGAAGGGGCGCTCTTCGAGGAAGACCACCGCCCGCTCCAGCACCAGGTCGCCGGCCTCCCTCCCCGCGGTTCCCCTGGCCGACGCCTCGATCCGGCGGTCTTCCCCCGCCTGGGTGACGATCTCCACGCGGTCCTCGCCGCCCTCCCGCCGGAGGGAGCCCCCGCCGTCCCCCAGGAAACCCGCGGGGGAGGAGAGCCCCTTCCAGGAGAGGGAAATCCGAGAGGCCTTGGGGGAGAGGTCCGCATCCCCCTCGAGGGCGTCCACGGCGAAGGCCCCCCCCCGGACTTCCCGGCCCTCAAGGCGGGCCTGGAGACGGGGTTCGTAGAAGGAGCCCGTGAGGGTCCCCTCCGCTTGGAGGGCGCCTTGCAGGGAAAAGCCGAGCCGGAGTCCCAGGGGCTCCAGGGAGGGGGCGGAGAAGCTCCACCCCAGGGAAAGGGCTCCGCCGGGACCCGCGGCGAAGTCGTGAACGGCCAGCCGTCCCAGCGAGGTCTCCGCCTCCAGGCGCTTCACCCGGAAACGCTCCCAGCGCTCCATCTCCGCGTCCGCCGCGAAGGGGGCCGCCTCCACCCCCAGGTAGGTCCCGCGCAGGGAGGAGAGGGCGATGACCCCGTGGTCCAGGTCGGGGCCGCGGAATCGGGCTCCGAAGGAGAGCCGCCCCTCCCCGGGAAGGCCCCAGACGGCGGGGGAGACCCCTTCCGCCTGCACCTCCCAGGAGGGGGCCTTCTCGCCGGGCAAGTCCAGCGTGACGTCGTAGGCGCCGCCCTCCCGGTCCTTGCCTCGGGCCTCGAGGTGAAAATCCGGCCCCTGCCAGAGCAGGCGGGCCCTCTCCGCGGAGAGGGGCTCCCGGGGCAGGTGAAGGGGCTCCGGCAGGGCGGGAAGGAGGTCCAGCCGCGCAAGGAGCCCCTTCAGGTCCACCGCGTCGCCCTTCAGGTCCAGCAGGAGGCGGTCCCCCCCTTCGCCGACCTCCACGGAGACGGGGCCGCGGCCCAGGAGGGGGCTCGCCCCCTCCCCTTCGATCCGGAAGGAAGAAAGGTCCCCCGAGGCCCGTGCGCTTGCCGAATCCAGCGGCAGGCCCCAGACCGACGAGGGACCGAGGGTGCCCGTGAGGCTCCAGTGGGCCCGGTCCCCCTCCCAGGGAACCTGGAGGCGGAAGGCCGCGCTTCCCGAGAGGAGGGGTTCCCTCCCCGGCGGGGTGGGCCAGAGAAAGGAGAGGGAGAGGCCGGGGGAGTGGAGGGTCCCCTCCACCGCCACCCCTTCCTGGGAGGCCCGGGAAACCGCTCGGAGCCGGAAGGGGCCCGCCCCCCGCTCCCTTCCCTCGAAGGCCCAGGAGGCCTCCCCACCCTTCCAGCCGGCCTGCCCCCGCCCCTCGAGCGTCAGGGCCGGAAAACCGGCGAAGAGGAGGGGGGCCTCCCGAAGGGCCAGCGGTTCCGCCTCGAAGCGGACCTCGCCGGTTGCCGGGACGGCGGCCAGGTCCGCCTTCCCGCGCAGCCGCAGGCTCGAAGCCCCCCCTTCCACCCGGAGGTCGCCCCAAAGCCCCGCTGGCGGCAGGAGGCCCAGGTGTCCCCGGAACCGCACCGTTTCGGGAAGGCCCGGCCCCGGGTGCACCGTCGCCTCGAAGTTCTGGAGGGCCAGGCGCCTGCCGGCGACGAAGAGGTCCCCGGCGAAGGTCAGGGCCACGGTCCGTCCCTGCCCCCCCGCCTCCGCCGGCGGAAGGGTGACGACGCCATGGAGGGAGAGACCGGCCACGTTCACCACCAACCAGGCGGGAAGGGGGTTTCCGGAGGAGGGTCCCTCCCCGGCCGGGGAAGGGGCCGGGGAAGGGGGGGGGAGGGTGATTCGCAGGCCTTCGACCCGCGGCTTCTTGACGTAGAAAAGCCCCACGAGGAGGGGAGTGGACTGGAGGCGAAGGGAGACCCGCTCCGCCTCCACCGAGCCCCCCGCGGGCAAGGTGACGCGGACGCCCCGGAGTTCGAGGCCCGACAGGAGCGTTCCCGAACGCGACGCCACCGCGAAGGTGGCCCCGCTTCCCGCCAGGGCCTTCCCCAGGGCCCGTTCGGCGAAGCGGTCCAAGAGGGGCGTTTGGCGCAACAGGAGACCGAGGGCGAAAAGGGCCACGAGGAGGACCACCGTCCCCCAGGCCGCCGCCCGCACCCACCGCCGTCCCATGGTTCCCCTTGTACCACGTGCGGCGGGGCGAAAAAAAGGGACGCCGAAACGTTGAACGCGTGGCCCGCCGGTGGTATAAATTGACGGATGACGGAGGCGAAGCCCATGGACCAGCCCCTCGGGCCCCGGGAGGAGCGGATTCTCTTGGACCTGGTGGACCTCTTCCGGCGGTCCCGGGAGCCGGTGAGCAGCCGGGCGCTGGCGCAGGCCCACCCGGAGGGTCCCTCCCCGGCCACCTTGCGGAACATCCTCGCCAGGCTGGAGGAGATGGGCTACCTTCACCAGCCCACCAGCGTCTCCGGGCGGGTTCCCACCGACGAGGCGTACCGGTACCTCGCGGCGGCGGTTCTGAGGGACGAGGACGGCCGGGAGGTCCGGCCCTCTTGGCAGGAGGTCCTTCGGCTGGCCCAGGACGGGAGCCTGGCCGGCGTGGCCCGGAACCTCCCGAGGCGCCTCTCGGGGGCCGTTCGCCTGCTGGCCTTCGCCGCGACGCCCTCGCTGGAGGCGCTGCGCATCCGGGCCTGCGACCTCCTTTCTCTGGGCCCCGACCGGGTCCTCTTCGTCCTCGTGGCCGAGGGGGGGCAGGTCCGGGAGCGGGTGGTGCGGACGCCCGAACCCATGGGTCCGGAGACCCTCCGCTGGTGCGCCAACTTCCTCTCGGAGACCTACGCCGGGTGCACCCTCGCCCAGGTCCGCCGACGGCTCCGGATTCAGCTCGCCGCCGAACGGGAACGCCTGGGCCGGGAGGTGGCGGCGGTCCTGGAGGCCCTGAGCCCCTGCTTCGAGGAGACCCAGCCGGTGCGGGAACTCTTCTGGGAAGGGGCGCCGTGGCTCCTCGAAGACCCCGACTTGCAGCAGCAGCTGGACGCCGTCCGGTACTTTCTCGTGGAACTGGAACGCAAGACGCGCCTCCTCAACCTCCTGGAGGCGCTCTCCGCCTCGGGCGAGCCCCTCCGGGTGGTGATCGGCGGGGAGTGGGGCGACGTCCCGGTGGAGCCTTTGGCCATGGTTTTGGCCCCCTTCGGGGTTGAGGAACGAGGACGGGGGTGCGTCGGCATCGTGGGACCCAAGACCCTGCCCTACGACACCGCCATTCCGGCGGTTCGGGAGACCGCCCTGCTGGCCACCCTGGCCGCCGAAACCCTCTGACCCCCGGGGAGACTTTCGAAGAGGGCCCATGGAAGACCGAAAGACGCCGCCGAAAGAAGCGGAGATCACCATCGAATTCGTGGGCCACGAGGAGGAGGGTCCGGCGTCGGTGGCCGCCGGCGGGGAGCCTCTACCGGAGCTGGGGGAGAACGCCGGGGAGGGGGACCGGGAGGCCCGCCTGGCGGAACTCCAGGACCTTTACCTCCGGCAGCGGGCGGACTTTCTGAACTTCAAGAAGCGCGTGGACCGGGAGCGGGAGGACCAGCGGCGGGGCGCGGCGGCCGATGCCGTCCTGCGGATCCTGCCGGTCCTGGACAGCTTCGACCGGGCCCTTGACGCCATGCAAGGCGAAGAACACCCCGAGTGGCTCCAAGGGTTCGCGCTGGTCCGCCAGCAGTTGTGGGAAGCCCTCCAGAGCCTGGGGGTGCAGGAGATCGAAGCCCAGGGCCGCCCCTTCGACCCGAAGCTCCACGAAGCCCTGCTCGCCGTCCGGAGGGAGGGCGTTCCCCCCGGTACGGTGGCGGAGGTCTTGGAGCGGGGCTACCGGATGGGGGAAAAGGTGCTCAAACCCGCTCGTGTGGCGGTGGTGACCCCGGAAAGCGGAACCGGCGAGGTGGAGGGCGAGGGCCATGGCTAAGGTGATCGGCATCGACCTGGGAACGACCAACTCCTGCGTGGCCTTCATCGAATCGGGCCAGCCGGTGGTGATCCCCAACAAGGAAGGCGGGCGGACCACCCCCTCCATCGTGGCCTTCACCGAGCACGGGGACCGGCTCGTGGGGAACCTGGCCAAGCGGCAGGCGGTGACCAACCCCGCCAACACCATCTACGCGGTGAAGCGCCTCATCGGGAAGAAGTTCAACGACGTCACCGTGGAGAGCGCCCGGAAGGTCCTGCCGTACACCATCACCGAGGCCCCCAACGGGGACGTGCGGATCAAGGTCCGGGACCGGGAGTACTCCCCCCAGGAGATCTCCGCCTTCATCCTGGCGGAGATCAAGAAAGGCGCGGAGGAGTACTTCGGCGAGGAGGTGAAGGAAGCCATCGTCACCGTTCCGGCCTACTTCTCCGACCCCCAGCGGCAGGCCACCAAGGACGCCGGCCGCATCGCCGGCCTCGAGGTCCTCCGCATCCTCAACGAGCCCACCGCCGCCTGCATCGCCTTCAACCTGGAGGAGACCCAGGCCAAGACGGTGGCCGTCTACGACCTGGGGGGCGGCACCTTCGACATCAGCATCCTCCGCGTGGGGGAGGGCCTCTTCGAGGTCATCGCCACCGCCGGCGACACCTACCTGGGCGGGGAGGACATGGACCAGGCGGTCATGATGGAGCTCATGGCCCGGTTCCGCAGGGAGACGGGCATCGACCTCTCCGCCGACCGCCTCGCCCTCCAGCGCCTCAAGGAGGCGGCGGAGAAGGCCAAGTGCGACCTCTCCACCATGGCCCAGACGGAGGTGAACCTCCCCTTCATCGCCGCCGACGCCTCGGGCCCCAAGCACCTCGTGACCCGCATCACCCGGCAGGAACTGGAATCCATCATCCGGGAGATCGTGGACCGCACCCGAAAGCCCTGCGAGGAAGCCCTCTCCATCGCGGGGCTGGAGCCGCACCAGATCGACGAGGTCCTGCTGGTGGGGGGCCAGACGCGGACACCCCTCGTCATTCAGACGGTGCGGGAGATCTTCGGGAAGGAGCCGAGGCGGGACAAGAACCCCGACGAGGTGGTGGCCCTGGGGGCCGCCCTCCAGGCCGGCATCATGAAGGGGGAGGTGAAGGAGATCGTCCTCTTGGACGCCATCCCCCTGAGCCTGGGGGTCTCCACCAAGGGCAACCTCTTCGTGAAGCTCATCGAGCGGGGCTCCGCCATCCCCACGAAGAAGTCCCGGATCTTCACCACCGTCACCGACAACCAGGACACGGTGCAGATCCACGTCCTCCAGGGCGAGCGGGAACTGGCCAGCGAGAACATCAGCCTGGGCAAGTTCGAGCTGGTGGGGATCCCGCCGGCGCCCAAGGGCGTCCCCCAGATCGAGGTCACCTTCGACATCAACGCCAACGGCATCGTTTCCGTCTACGCCAAGGACCTCATCACCGGAAACCAGCAGCAGATCGTCGTCAACCCCTCCTCGGGACTCACCGAGGAGGAGATCGAGCGGATGGTGCGGGAGGCGGAGGAGCGCGCCGAGGAAGACCGGAGCGCCATCGAGCTTCAGAAGCTCCGGATGAAGCTGGAGCGTCTCATCGAGAGCAACCAGCGCACCTTCCAGGAGTTCGGTTCCAGCCTGGACGAGGAGAAGCGCGCCCACGTGCAGAAGGTTCTGGAGCAGGCCCAGCGCAACCTGGGGATGGACAACCTCTCCCGCCTCCAGGAGTCCCTGGACCAGCTGGCGGAGGTCTCCCGCACCCTCTCCGAGGTGATTCTCTACGACCCGCGTCTGTTGGGAGGCCCCAAACCATGACACCCTCGGGCGACTACTACGAGATCCTGGGCGTTTCCCGCACGGCATCCCAGGAGGAGATCAAGTCGGCCTACCGGAAGGCCGCCCTCAAGTACCACCCGGACCGGAACCCCGGGGACCGGGAGGCGGAGGAGAAGTTCAAGAAGGCCAGCGAGGCCTATTCGGTCCTGGGGGACCCGGAGAAGCGGGCCCGCTACGACCGCTTCGGGACGGCGGAGGTGGGCCCCGGCGGGGGGATCCCGTGGGATTCCGACGTCTTCTCCGACTTCTCCGACCTCCTGGGCGGCCTCTTCGGCTTCGGCGACCTCTTCGGCGGGGGCCGCTCCACCCGGGGGCCCCAGCGGGGGCAGGACCTACGGTACGACCTTCGGCTGACGCTGGAGGAGGCCTTCTCCGGCAAGGAGGAGACCCTCACCATCCCCAAGGAGGAACCCTGCCCCGCCTGCCGGGGAACCGGGTCCTCGTCGGGCCAGCGGATCACCTGCTCCGCCTGCCGGGGCCGGGGGACGGTGGCCTTCCGGCAGGGCTTCTTCACGGTGAGCCGGACCTGTCCCCAGTGCCGGGGGGAAGGGGAGATCGTGCGGGACCCTTGCGGCGAGTGCCGCGGGCGGGGGCGGCGCAGGACCCAGAAGACCCTCAAAATCCGCATCCCGGCGGGGGTGGACACCGGCTCCCGCCTGCGGATCGCCGGAGAGGGGGACGCCCCCGAGCGCTCCCCCGGGCCGCCCGGGGACCTCTACCTCTTCATCGAGGTTCAGGAACACCCCTTCTACCAGCGGGGCGGGGACGACCTCTACTGCCTCATCCCCCTCACGGTGCCCCAGGCGGTCCTGGGCACGGAGGTGGTCCTGGAGACCTTCGAGGGGGAGGAGAAGATCTCCGTTCCCGCCGGCACCCAAACCGGGGAGCGCTTCCGCATCCACGGGAAGGGCATGCCGCGGCTGGGGAGATCCGGCCGGGGCGACCTCTACGTGGAGGTGCGGGTGCACGTTCCCACGAAGCTCTCCAAGGAGGAGAAGCGCCTCTACGGAGAACTGCTCCGGCTGGAGAAGGAGCGGGAGGAGAAGGGGGGCTTCTTCCGAAAGGTCATGGACCGGTGGAGCTGAGGGCCGAAGGTCCGGCCCCGGCCCCGAAGGGGAGAGAAGAGCATGGTGAGGGCGTTGCGGATTCTTTCCATGGCCGCGGCTTCCGCCGGGTTCTTGGCCTGCACCGGCCTGGACCCGGCCATGAACGACGTCTCCCGCCGGGTGGACGCCCTGAGGGCGGAGGTGAGCCGCCTGGCCGAGGAGCAGAAGGGCCTCGCCGAGGAGATCCGCCGCCTGCGCGCGGGGAGCGGCGGGTCCCCCTCGGCGGCGGAAGGGGGGAGTGCCGCCGAAGCGCGGCTGGAGGTCCAGAACCTCCCCGCCGACCCGGCGGCCCGGTACAAGGAGGCCTTCTCCCTCCTGGAGGCGGGAAGGTACCCCGAGGCCGAGGCGGCCTTCGGGGCCTTCGTGGCCGCCTACCCCCAGTCGGACCTCGCCGACAACGCCCAGTACTGGATCGGCGAGTGTCTGTACTCCGAGAAAAAGTTCGAGGAAGCCCGGAAGGCCTTCCGGGCCGTCTCCGACCACTTTCCCTTCGGCAACAAGGTCCCCGACGCCCTCTACAAGGAGGCCCTGTGCCAGCGGGCCCTCGGGGACGATGCGGGGGCGGAGAAGACGCTGGCGCGGCTGAGGGACCTCTTTCCCGACTCGGAGGCCGCCGCCAAGGCGGGGGCCCCGCGGTGAGCGCCCGTCCGGCCCCCCACCCCGGTTGGCCCCTCCCTCTTCGGTGACCCCCGTGGCGTCTCCGGGTCCATCGGCCGAGCCCTCCCCCGGCCCGTTCCCCGGAGCCGAAGCCCTTCTCCGGGAGGCTTCTTCCCTCTCCTGGATTTCTCTCGAGGCCGACGCCTCCGCCCGGAAATACGAAGCCGCGCGGTGGCGGGGGCTGGAGATTCTTCGCGTCTCCTACGGCGAGGACCGGGACGGTCTGCTCCGCTGGGCCTTCCTGACGCCACGCCTGGAGGCCGCCTCCATCCGGGTCCCCCGCCTCTACGCCGTGGACCTCCATGGGGCCGCGGCCTACGTGGAACGCATCGAGGGGACGCCCCTCTCGCGGCTCTCGTTGGCCGGGGAGTGGGAGGCCCCCCTGCTCGACATCGCCGCCCGCGTCTCTTCCTTGCCGCCCTGGGAGGGGGAGCCGGCCCTGCTGGCCTTGGACCGAGACCGGCTCCGCTTCGAGCTCGACTTTTTCCTCCTGCACTTCTTCCAGGGGCTTCTCAACCGGAGGGCGGAGCCCGGCCTTCCGGAGGGCCTGAGGGCCCTGGCGGAGGAGGTGGCCTCCTATCCCCGGACCCTGGCCCACCGGGACTTCCACACCGACAACCTCCTGCGCTCCGCCTCCGGCGAGGTGGTCCTCCTCGACTACCAGGACGCCCTCCTCGCCCCCCGGTGCTACGACGCCGCCTCCCTGGCCGTGGACGCGTACCGGGGGCCCGACCGAGACGGGGAGGCGCGCATCGAGCGGTGGGCCTTGGGGAACCTGGGGGCCCCCGCCGAGGAGTTTCGGCGGACGGCCCTCCAGCGGGTCCTCAAGGCCCTGGGGACCTTCGGGTACCAGGTGACCCGTCGCCGAAAGGCGAGGTACATCGCCGCGGCCCGGCGATCGACCGTTCAGGCCCGGAGGCTCCTGGGGTGGGCGCCGGCGCCTCTCCCGGGACTCGAGGACGCCCTCCGGGAGGCCGAGGGCCTCTGAAAGAAAAGCCGGGGCGATTTCCCATCCGGCCGTCCGCCGGGTCGTAAACCTTTGAAGCGGCCCCCGGAGCCACGTACACTTCCCCTCTGGAGGTTTCCCATGGAGGAGCCCGATTCTTCCTTGGACGGCAAGGTCCGCGCGTTCGAAGAAAAGCTCGCGAGGCACCTGGAAAAGGGCGGGCGGAAGGAGGTCCGAACCGATTCGGGCCTCGCCGTCAAGGTGCTCTACACGCCTCTGGACCTCCCCGGCTGGTCCTACGAAGAGCGGCTGGGGTTTCCTGGCGAGGCGCCCTTCACCCGGGGGGTCCAGCCCACCATGTACCGAGGGCGCTTCTGGACCATGCGCCAGTACGCCGGTTTCGGCACCGCCGAGGAGAGCAACCGCCGGTACCGGTACCTGCTAGAACAAGGCCAGACGGGGCTTTCCGTGGCCTTCGACCTGCCGACCCAGATGGGCCTGGACTCCGACGACCCCCTGGCCGAGGGGGAAGTGGGGAAGGTCGGCGTGGCCGTGGACTCCATCGAGGACATGGAGATCCTCTTCCGCGGCATCCCCCTGGACAGGGTGAGCACTTCCATGACCATCAACGCCACGGCCTTCATCCTCCTCTGCCTCTACCAGGAAGTGGCCGAGCGGCAGGGCGTCGCCCCCGAGGCCCTCACGGGGACCGTTCAGAACGACATCCTGAAGGAGTACGTCGCCCGGGGGACCTACATCTTCCCCCCGCGCCCCTCCCTGCGGATCATCACCGACCTCTTCGCGTACGCCACCAAAACCCTTCCCCGCTTCAACACCGTGTCCATCTCCGGCTACCACATCCGGGAGGCGGGGAGCACCGCCGCCCAGGAGATCGCCTTCACGCTCCTGGACGGCCTGACCTACGTGAAGGCGGCGGTGGAGGCGGGCCTCGACGTGGACGCCTTCGGCGAGCGCCTTTCCTTCTTCTTCAACGCCCACAGCCACTTCCTGGAGGAGGTGGCCAAGTTCCGCGCCGCCCGGCGTCTCTGGGGGCGCCTCATGGCCGAGCGGTTCGGGGCGAAAAACCCCCGGGCCCGCATGCTCCGCTTTCACACGCAGACGGCCGGTTCGACCCTCACGGCCCAGCAGCCCCTCGTCAACGTGGTGCGGACCGCCGTCGAAGCGCTGGCCGCCGTCCTGGGGGGGACCCAGTCGCTCCACACCAACTCCTTCGACGAGGCCCTGGGCCTTCCCACCGAGGAGGCCGCCACGCTGGCGCTGCGGACCCAGCAGGTTCTCGCGTACGAGTGCGGCGCCGGCGACACGGTGGACCCCTTCGCCGGCTCCTACGCCGTGGAGGCCCTCACCGACGCCCTGGAGGCCGAGGCCCTGAAGATCATGGCGGAGGTGGAGCGCCGGGGAGGCATGGTGGCCGCCATCGAGTCGGGGTACGTGCAGGAGGAGATCCAGAACGCCGCCTACCGCGCCCAGCAGGCCGTGGAACGGGGAGAGAAGGTGGTGGTGGGGGTCAACCGCTTCACCGACGCCCGGGAGGTCCACCCCCCCGTTCTCAAGGTGGACCCGGAGCTGGAGCGCCGCCAAGTGGAAAGGGTGCGGGCCTTTCGCGAGAAGAGGCCCAAAGCCCCCTGGGAAGCGGCCCTCCGCAAGGTCGACGACGCCGCCCGAAGCGGGGAGAACCTCCTTCCCGCCACCCTGGAGGCGGTGAAGGCCTGCGCCACCGTCGGCGAGATCGTCTCCGTCCTGAAGCGGACTTTCGGCACCCAGGACCGGTCCTGAGGAAGGGGCGCCGCCTCCTTCCCGGCGTTGAACACCCCAGGAGCCCTGGGGTATCCTGGAGCCCCGGGGCGGGGCCGCCCGGGCCCCCTGCCGGAACCGGAGGCGACGAGGCTTTCCCCCAGGAGCGTGTTGGGGAGGCGGCCATGAGCACGGAAGGCACCCCCACGGAAATGCAACGTTTTTCCGGGCCCGAAGGCCGGTCTCCGAAGCGCCCCTCCTGGCTGAGGGAGATGGCCGCCTTCGAGAAGGCCCGCTGGGGAAGGGCCTGGGGCCAGGTGCTGGACACCCTGCTTCCCTACCTGGGGCTCTGGGCTCTCCTGATTTTCGGCCTGAGGCGGAGATGGGCCTACGGCTGGATCCTCCTCCTGGCCTTTGCGGCCGCGGGCTTTCTCGTCCGCCTCTTCATCCTCTTTCACGACTGTTGCCACGGTTCCTTTTTTCCCTCGCGCCGAATGAACACCCTCTTTGGAAGCCTGGCGGGGGTCTTGACCTTCACCCCCTTCGCCGCGTGGCGCGCCGACCACAACACCCACCACGTGAACGTCGGCAACCTGGACCGCCGCGGGGTGGGCGACGTGGACACGTGGACGGTGGAGGAGTACCGAAGGGCCTCGCCGGGCGCCCGCCTCCGGTACCGGGCCTACCGTCATCCCTTCGTGCTGTTCGTTTTGGGACCCGTCTGGACCTTCCTCATCACCTTCCGCTTTTTCCCCCGGAACGCGGGAAGGAAGGAGCGGTGGAGCGTGCTGCTCACCGATCTGGCCCTGGCGGGGATCTTGTTCCTGGCTTCCGCCACCATCGGCCTCAAGGCCTACCTCCTGATCCAGGGGCCGGTGATCTTTCTGGCGGGTGTCTTCGGCGTCTGGCTCTTCTACGTCCAGCACCAGTTCGAGGGGACCTACTGGGCCCGGGAAGGGGAGTACGACCCGGTGAAGGCGGCCCTCCAAGGTAGTTCGTTCTACCGCCTCCCCCGCCTGCTCCAGTGGTTCAGCGGCAACATCGGCTTCCACCACATCCACCACCTGAGGCCCCGGATCCCCAACTACAACCTGGAGCGGTGCCAGGAGGCCTTTCCGGAGCTCGCCGGGGTGAAGCCCCTGAGGCTGCGAGAGAGCCTTCGCTGCGTGCGCCTGGCGCTGTGGGACGAAGAGACCAAGCGGCTGATCCCCTTTCGGGCCCTCGCCGAAGGCCGGGCCGCTCCGGCCTGAAGGGCCTCCACCGGGTGCGGCCGGCTCTCAGGGAAAGAGGAGGGGTTTGAGGTAGACGGCCGCCAGCGTAAGGACCACCGCGGAAAGGATGGTCTTGATCAGCCGGGCCGGCAGGTGCTTCTGGAGACGGGCCCCGGCGTACATCCCCGCGGCGCCTCCCAGGCCGAAGAGAAGCCCCAGCGGGTAGTCGGGGGCGGCCAGCGACTCGGGCCTCAGCCAGCCGAGGATCTGGAAGGAAGCCACCCCCACCAGGGAGGTGGCGAAGGTCCCCAGCAGGGCCGCCCCGGCGACGGTGTAAACCGGAAGGCCGAAGAAGGCCACGAAGAAGGGCGCGAGGAAGGCCCCTCCCCCGATGCCGTAAACCCCCCCGGCCAGCCCCACCACGAAGCTGAGAGCGAAGAGGGCGGGGGTGGCGAAGGAGAACCGTTCGCCCAGAAAGGAGTAGGTGACCCGGTTCCAAGCGAAGCGCTCCACCTCCACCTTGGGAAGGGCGGCCGTCGCCCCTTTCCACTCCTTCTGGAGCTTCTGGAAACGCTCCTCCGCGGCGGCCTGGGCTCTGGATTCCCCGCCGGATCGGAGGAGGGAGTGGACCATCCGAAGCCCCAGGGCCAATAGGACGAAGGCGGCGAAGACCTTGAAGCGGCGGGGGTCCGGGAGGTAGGCGACGCGGAGGTACGCCCCCAGGAGGACTCCCGGCAGGGTGGCGGCCACCACCACCGCAGAGAGCGGCCAGACGAGCCGGCCTTCCCGCGCGTAGCGGTAGACCCCTCCGGGGATGGCCACCACGTTGAACAGGTGGTTGGTGGCCGAGACCCCGGGGGTGGTGTAGCCCAGCACGCTCATCTGAAAGGGGAGGAGCAGGAAGGCCCCCGACACCCCTCCCACGGAGGTGAAGGTCGAGACCAGAAAGGCCACCAGAGGCGGAACCCAGGGTTCCACCTCCACCCCGGAGGGGAAGACCATGAAGGAGACCTACTTTTTCCGCTTCTCCTTGGGGGGCTTTCCGGGTCTCTTTTCCGGCGGCAGGAGATCCCCCACCCACGTCAGCGCGGCCATCATGGAGGGGAAGCCGATGGTCGTCAGGGAGAGGTAGACGGCGTGGCGGACGTCCTCGGGGGAAAGGCCCGCCTTCAGGCCCTTCCGGACCTGGGCGTGGACGGCGCCCTCCAGGCGCGCCCCCACCGCCACCGCCAGCTTCACCAGGGCCCGCTCCCGCGGAGAGAGAGGACCCGCGGCGTGGCAGGCGGCGGAGAGGGCCTCGTAGGCCTCGGCCATCTCGGGGTGGTTCTTCTGGAACCGGGCGAAGGGTTTGGGCAGCTTTTCGGTCATGGGAGTCCTCCCGGTCACCAGGGTAGCGCCTTGAAGTGCCGATGAAAAGGTCCTACCATTCTTAAAGAAACCGGCTGGGAATAAGCCCCCGAAACGGGAGGTTTGGGAATGCGATGCGGCCCCGGGAAGGGGCTTGGGGTGGACGGGGATTCCAATCCCCGTAGAAAAGCAGAGATCGAAGGCCTTGGAGGGTGGATGCATCCTTACGACCGCTTCGCGAGGTGGTGGCTCCCCGTGGGAGGAGGGGCGGTTCTGGCGACGGTCCTGACGGTGGGGTGGGCGACGCAGCCCGACCGGTTTTCCCGGGCCTTCGCTCCCGAGCAGCCCATTCCCTATAGCCACAGGCTCCACGCCGGCTCCATGAAGATCCCCTGCGAGTACTGCCACACGGGGGTTCGGAAGTCGCGTCACGCCGGGATCCCCGCCGTGCAGACCTGCATGAACTGCCACGCCGTGACCCGAACCGACCGGCCGGCCATTCAGAAGCTCGCCGCCCTCGCCCGGAGCGGCGAGGCCCTCCCCTGGAAGCGGGTCCACCGCCTCCCCGACCACGTCTTTTTCGACCACCGCCCCCACGTGGCCGCGGGGATCGCCTGCCAGACGTGCCACGGCGAGGTCCAGGAGATGGAGGTGGTCTCCCAGCGCATGTCCATGCGCATGGGGAACTGCCTGGGCTGCCACCGGGACGCCCACGCCGCCCTTCCCCCCGGGTCCCCGCCGCGGAAGGGCCCGGAGAACTGCAACGCCTGCCACCGCTAGGAAGAGAGGACCATGGCGGACGACACCCGACCCCAACCCCCCGTGAGCGGCCGGCGGTTCTGGATTTCCCGGGAGGAGGGCCCCGGGGAGCCCGACGCCCGGTCGGCGGTCTGGAACGAGTTCCCCGAGGGGGCCGCCGATCCCCCGGAGCTTCCCGCCGACGCCCTCTCCCGCCGGCGCTTCCTGGCGCTCCTCTCCGCCTCCGCCGCGCTGGCGGCGGCCTCCGCCTGTTCCGCTCCCGACCGGGGCACCATCGTGCCCTATACCGAGCGTCCGGACGAGGTGGTCCCAGGCGTCCCCAACTTCTACGCCTCCTGCTTTGCCGAGGGACGCAGGGCCCACCCGGTCCTCGTGAGGACCCGGGAGGGCCGGCCCATCCACGTGGAAGGGAACGACCGGTACGCCACCGCCCCCGGAAAGGCCCCCTACCGGGCCGTGGCCGACCTCCTGGGCCTGTATGACCCCGACCGGCTCCGGGAGCCCCAGAACGCCGGGCGGGCCGTCTCCGTCCCGGAAGCGGAGCGCCTGTTGGCCGAGAAGGCGCGCAAAGCCCGGGAACAAGGCCTCCCGGTCCTTCTGTTCACGGACGCCGTGCTCTCCCCCACGAGGGCGCGGCTCCTAGCGGAACTGCGGAAGGTCCTGCCCGGCCTGGAGGTGGTTTCCTACGAACCCGCCTTGGGAGAAGGGGAGGAGCGGGTTCTGAGAAGCCTCTTCGGGGAGGCCGTAAACCTGGAACCCCGCCCGGAGAAGGCGAAGGTGATTCTCGCGCTGGAGTCGGACCTCCTCTCGGGGGAGGACCCGGCCCTCGTCCGCGCCTTCGCCGCGGGACGAAGGCCCGAAGGCCGCCGGGAACCCCTGGCGCGCCTCTACGCGGCGGAGGGGAGGTTCACGCTGACGGGCTCGCGGGCCGACGCGCGCTTCGGCGTTCGGACGGGGGACCTGGGGGCCTTCGCCCTGGGTCTCCTGCGGCTCCTCGTGGGCGAACACGGCGTGTCCCTTCCGCCGGGCGCGGAAAACCTCCCCTGGCCGGAGAGGCCCCTTTCCTCCCTGCTGGGAGCCGGCGCGGGGGAACGGGAGGCCGAAGCCTTGGCGCGGGACCTCGCGGAGAACCGCGGTGCGGCCCTGGTGGTGGCGGGAAGCCACCTGCCGGCACCCGTCCACGCGGCGGCGGCCCTGTTGAATCTGGCCCTGGGCAGCCTGGGGAAGACCCTGGGGGTTTGGCCCTGGCCCACCGCGGTGGCGCCGTCGGGCCGAGGGGAGGCGGAGGCGGCGCTGGAGCGGGCGGCGGAGGGGCGCTACGGCTTGGTCCTCTTTTGGGGGGGCAACCCCGCCCACGCCTTTCCGGGGCACCCGGCCTTCGGCGAGCCCCGGCGGGAGGTCTTCGTCCGGATCGGCCTTCACGAGGACGAGACCGCGAAGGTTGCGGCCCTCGTCCTTCCCGAGGCCCACTGGCTGGAGTCGTGGGGGGACTTCGTCCCCCGGCCCGGCCTCAAGGCCCTGCGCCAGCCGGCTCTGAGGCCCCTCTACCCGGCCGCCCGGCAGGGGGAGGATTGGCTGCTCGGCTTGCTTCGCGCCCTGGGCGGCCAGGGTGCCGAGGATTACGCCCGATTCCTGAAGGAACGCTGGCGCCGGGAGGAGTGGCCGCCGGAGTCCCCCGTCCCCTTCGAGCGCTTCTGGGCGGCGGCCCTGCACGAGGGCCTCGTTCCCGGCACACCCCCGCCGGTCTCGGCCCCCTCCGCCGGGGCCCTGGGGCCCCACCTGTGCGGCGCCAGCACCCCGAAGGGCCTGGAGCTGGTCCTCCACCCCTCCCCCGCCCTCTACGACGGCCGCTACGCCAACAACGGCTGGCTCCAGGAGTGGCCCGACCCCGTCACCAAGGCCACCTGGGACAACCCGCTTCTGCTCGCCCCCGCCGACGCCCGGCGCCTCGGGTTGAAGGACGGAGACCGGGTGCGCGTCTCCGAAGGGGGAAGGAGCCTGGAAAGCGCCGTCCTCATCCAGCCCGGGCAGCGGGAGGGCGTGGCGGCGCTGTCCCTGGGCTACGGGCGCCAGGCCCTTTCGGTGGCCCGGGGGGTGGGGACCAACGCCTTCGTCCTCCTGGGCCGGGAGGGCGAGAGGGTCCTTCGCGGCGTGGAGGTGGAGAAGATCCCCGGCCGGAAGCCCGTCCCCACCACCCAGACCCACCACCGCATGGAAGGGAGGGACCTGGTCCGGTCCATCCCCCTGAAGGAGTGGGCCCGCGGGGAAGGGGAGAAAAGGGAGGGGCACCCTCTGGTTTCCCTCTACCCCGACCAGGAGTTCCCCGAGTCCAAGTGGGGGATGGTCATCGACCTGAGCGCCTGCGTGGGCTGTTCCGGATGCCTTCTGGCCTGCCAGTCGGAGAACAACGTGCCGGTGGTGGGCCCCGAGCAGGTCCTCAAGGGCCGCGAGATGCACTGGATCCGGGTCGACCGCTACTACGAGGGGCCCGAGGAGGCGCCCCGGGCCGTCCATTCCCCCATGCTCTGCCAGCACTGCGACAACGCCCCCTGCGAGAACGTCTGCCCGGTGAACGCCACCAACCACAGCCCCGACGGCCTGAATCAGATGGCCTACAACCGTTGTGTGGGGACACGCTACTGCGCCAACAACTGCCCCTACAAGGTCCGGCGGTTTAATTTCCTGGAGTGGACGGCCCACAAGCGCGAGCCGGAGACCCTGGCCTTCAACCCCGAAGTCACGGTGCGGCCCCGCGGCGTCATGGAGAAGTGCACCTTCTGCGTCCAGCGGATCGAGGAGGCCAAGGTCCGGGCCCGGGTGGAGGGGCGGAAGGTGGCCGACGGGGAGGTGATACCCGCCTGCGCCGCCGCCTGCCCCGCCGAGGCCATCGTCTTCGGCGACCTCAAGGATCCGGAGAGCCGCGTCTCCCGTCTGGCCCGCAGCGGGCGGGCCTACAAGGTCCTCGAGGAGCTGGGGGTTCGGCCCTCGGTGACCTACCTGGCGCACCTGCGCAACGGCCCGGAGGATTCGGAATGAGCGTCCCCGCACCCGCGCCCCTTCCCGAGGAGCTGGCCCCCCCGCGTTACCTGGAGGGGGAAGTGACCCCGGGGGCCCTGGACGACCAGGTCCTCGCCTTCCCCGAACGGAAGCCCCCCCGAAAATGGTTCGTGGCCTTCGCCTTCACGGCCGCGCTGGCGGCGGCGGGGTTCGGGTTCATCGGGTACACCATCGCCACGGGCATCGGCGTCTGGGGGAACAACCGGCCGGTCTTCTGGGCCTTCGACATCATCAACTTCGTCTTCTGGGTGGGCATCGGCCACGCGGGCACCCTCATCTCCGCCATCCTCTTTCTCTTCCGGAAAACCTGGAGGAACGCCATCGCCCGCTTCTCCGAGGCCATGACCCTCTTCGCCGTCATGTGCGCCGGCCTCTTTCCGCTGATCCACGTGGGCAGGCCCTGGCTGGCCTTCTGGCTCTTTCCCTACCCCAACCAGAGGGCCCTGTGGACGAACTTCCGGTCCCCGCTCCTTTGGGACGTCTTCGCGGTGAGCACCTACTTCTCCGTCTCGTTGATGTTCTGGTACCTGGGCCTGGTCCCCGACCTGGCCTCCCTCCGGGACCGGACCACCCACCCGCTCCGGAAAAAGGTCTACACGGTGTTGAGCCTGGGCTGGCGGGGGGCCGCCTCCCACTGGGTCCACTACGAGAAGGCCTACCTCCTGCTGGCCGGGCTGGCCACGGGGCTGGTCCTCTCCGTCCACTCGGTGGTCTCCTTCGATTTCGCCGTCTCGGTGGTCCCCGGCTGGCACATGACGATCTTCCCCCCGTACTTCGTGGCGGGGGCCATCTTCGCCGGCTTCGCCATGGTGGTCCTGGTCCTCGTGGTGGTGCGCGAGTCCATGGACCTGAGGAACCTCATCACCCTCGACCACTTGGAGGTCATGAACAAGGTGATCCTGGGCGTCTCGTGCCTCATGGCCTACTCCTACTTCATGGAGGTCTTCACGGCGTGGTACAGCATGAACCCCTACCTGCACCACATCTTCCGGCAGTACGTCTCGGGGACCTACGGCTGGGCGGGGATCCTGACCCTCTGCTGCAACGTCCTCGCCCCCCAGGTCTTCTGGTTCCGGAAGGCCCGCCGCTCCTACCCCGTCATGATCCTCGTGGCCCTCTGCGTCACGGTGGGAATGTGGTTCGAGCGGTTCGTGATCATCGTCATCTCGCTCCACCAGGACTTCCTGCCCTCCGCCTGGCACGTTTACCTTCCCACGAAGGTGGACTTCGCCATCCTCCTGGGGTCCTTCGGCCTTTTCTTCACGCTGGTCCTCCTCTTCGCCCGGGTCCTTCCGGTGATCGCCACCACAGAGGTGAAGGCCGTCCTCCCCGGCGCCCAGCCGCGCCACGCCGGAGGCGGCCATGAGTGACCGGGCCTTCGCGGTGTTGGGCCTCTTCGACACCCCCGACGCGCTCCTTTCGGCCATCCCCCGGGTGCGGGCCCGGGACCTGGGAAGGCTGGAGGCCTATACGCCGTACCCCGTCCACGGGCTGGAGAAGGCTTTGGGCCTCAAGAAGTCCCCCCTGGCGGGGATGGTGCTGGTCATGGGGTTGCTGGGGGCGCTGTCGGCCTTTCTCTTCCAGTTCTGGGCCACGGGGATCGACTACCCCACCGTGGTGGGGGGCAAGTCGCCGCTGGCCTGGCAGGCCTACATCCCCATCGTCTTCGAGGTGATGGTCCTCTTCGCCACCTTCACGGCGGGGCTGGGGATGCTCCTTCTCCTGAACCGCCTGCCCTTCTACGGCCACCCGGTGCTGGCGTCCCGTTCCATCGCCGCCGTCACGAGGGACCGCTTCGCCCTTTCGGTGGAGGCGGCGGGGGCGGAGCTGGACGTGGAGGCCGCCGCCCGGGCCCTGAGGGAAGCCGGGGCTTCGGCGGTGGAGGTGGTTTTGGTGCCGCCCGAGGCGGGGCCCTATTCGCCCAACGCCCTCCTGCGCGGTCTTCTCTCCGTGGCCGCCGCCTGCCTGGTGGCGGGCCTCGCCACCTACTGGGGGATCAAGCTGATGCCGGTCCTTCCCCCCATGGTCCACATGGAGGATCAGCCGCGGGTGAACGCCCAGGCCCCCAGCGCCTTCTTTCCCGACGGCCACGCCATGCGCCTCCCCGCCCCCGGGGCGGTGGCGCGGGGGTACCTCCCCTACGGCCCGGCGTCGCCGGAGGAGGCGGCGGCCCTCCCCAACCCGCTACCCCGGGACGCCCGGGTCCTGGCCCTGGGGAGGTCCAAGTACGAGACCTTCTGCGCCGTCTGCCACGGCCCGCTGGGTGACGGCGTTCCGACGCTGACCTCCGCCTACGGGGCCAAGCCGGCGAACCTGCAGTCCCGCACCGTGCGGGAGTACCCCGACGGGGTGATTTTTCACGTGATCACGAGAGGGAAGAACGCCATGCCCGGTTACGCCTGGGCCCTGACGGAAGAGGAGCGGTGGGCGGTGGTTCACTACGTGCGGGTGCTGGAGCGGGCCCAGAACGCCCGGGACGAGGACTTGAAGTGAGCAGGCTGGACGTCACGCGAAACGGTAGGGCCCCAGGGAACCCCTGGGGGGCCGGGGAGGGGCTCCTGCGGGGTGCGGCTCTGGTCGGCGGGGCGGGGGTTCTGGCGGCCTTCTTCGCGGCCCCCGCGGCGCGCTTCTGGGCGAACCTTCTCCTTTGGTTCTGCTTCTTCGCCACCACCGGCTTGGGGGCCCTCTTCCTCGCCGCCCTGGAACACCTGGTGGGGGCCAAGTGGAGCGTTCCCGTCCGACGGGTGGCGGAGCGGGCCGGGAGCCTGGTCCTGCTGGCGGTTCTCCTGGGCCTTCCGCTCCTCTTCTCCCTGAAGGCCCTGTACCCGTGGACCCACCCCGAGGCCCGCCACGACCCCTTCGTCGCCGGGAAGCTGGACGGCTGGCTCAACGTTCCTTTCTTCACCGTGCGGGCCCTGGCCACCTTCGCCCTCTGGGGGCTCGCCTTCGCGGTGCTCCTGGGCCTCTCCCTCCGCCAGGACCGGACGGCGGACCCCCGGCTGACCGTCCGCCTCCGGCGCTTCGCCCCGGCCTTCATGGCCCTCTACGCCGTGACCGTCACGCTCCTGGCCTTCGACTGGCTCGGCGGCCTCGAGCCGGCGTGGTACAGCGACATCTTCGGCGTCTACGTCTTCGCCGGTTCCTTCCTGGCGGGCCTCTCGGCCACGGCGCTGGGGACCTTGCGGCTCCTCTCCCTAGGACGGCTCCAGGGGGTGAGGGAGGACCACCTGTACAACCTCGGCGGCTTCCTCTTCGCGTTCCTCGTCTTCTGGTCCTACATCGGCTTCGCCCAGTACCTTCTCATGTGGTACGCCAACCTCCCGGAGGAGGTCTTCTACTACGCCCACCGGGCCCGGGGCGGCTGGCCCTGGGTGATGGCGGCCCTGGCGCTCCTCCACTTCGTCCTGCCCTTCTTCGCCCTACTCCCCCGGGACCGAAAGGGGGACCCCCGCCTGCTCCGGCGGGCGGCGGCCTTGATCCTTTTGGCCCACCTGCTGGACCTCTACGGCCTCATTTTCCCCTCCGTCTCCGAGAAGGCGGTCCTCTCCTGGCCCGAGGCGGCCTTCGCCCTGGCCTTCGGCTCCCTCTTCTGCCTGTGGATGCGGCGGGCGGAATCCTTGGGCGCCGACATGCCCGTGGGTGACCCCTTCCTCCGCGAAGGGCTGGAGTTTCGGCTATGATCGGCGACTACCTCGACACGGCGGAACTGAAGCGGCTCCTTTCGGCCCTGCTGGTGGTGGTGGGCGGCCTTTTCCTCGTGGCCCTCTTCGCCGTCATCGTGGTGCCCGGCCTCCGCAACGCCAACCGGCCTCCGGTGCCGCCGGAGGTGCCGCCGGTGGGGGGCCAGACGGGGTGGCTCGCCGTGACGGAGTACCCCCCGAGCCCCGCCACGGAAATCCCTCCGGTGAAGCCGGAGGAGCTTCTGGCCGACACGCCGGCGGTGCGGGAGAGGGGACGGGTCCTCTTCGAGAAGAACTGCGCCTCCTGCCACGGCCCTTCGGGCGTCGGCGACGGCCCCGCCTCCAAAGGCCTCGCTCCGCCTCCCCGAAACTTCACGCGCCCCGAGGGGTGGAAGCGGGGGACCACGGTGCCCGCCCTCTTCGAGACCTTGGAAAAGGGGGTGGCGGGAAGCGCCATGGGGGCCTACGAGTACCTCCCGGTCCGGGACCGGATGGCGCTCATTCGCTACGTCCAGAGCCTGGGCGCCTTCGACCACGGCGACACCCCGGAGGCGCTCCTGGCCTTCGCCCGTCCCTTCGCCTCGGCGGGCCAGCGAATTCCCGCCCGGATTCCCGTGAGCCGCGCCGAGGCCCTGCTCCGCCAGGAGTACCGGCCGGTCTCTCCCCTGGAGCTGTCGGGGAGCGAAGCCCTGCGGCGGATCGTGGAGGACCCCGTTCGGGCCGCGGAGGCCCTCCGGAGCGCCTCGGCGTGGAGGCAGGGACCCTCCGCCCTGGCCCGCTACGCGGCGGAGGCCGGCCCCGCTTCCGGTTTCTCCCCGCAGGCGGCTTTCTTGACCGCCCCGGAGTGGGAGGAGGCCTACCGGATCCTCGCCGCCCGGTTCGGGGTGGAAGGAAAGGGAGGCCACGCCGGTTGGAAGGAAGAGGTGAGACGATGAGAGGGAAACGACTTGTCCTGGGGGCTCTTCTCCTGGGGGCGGCCTTTTTGGCCCGGGCACAGGGGGCCTCCGAACCGGAGGTGGGGGTCACCGAGCGGCTGGGGAAGAAGGCCGACCTGTCGGTGGTCCTGCGGGACGAGGAGGGCCGGGAGGTCCCCCTCGGGTCCATCGTGGACCGGCCCACCCTGCTCACCCTCAACTTCTTCCGCTGCACCGGCATCTGCACCCCCCTGCTCAACGGCGTGGCGGAGATGGTGAACCGCTCCCCCGACCTGGTGCCCGGCCGGGACTACCAGATCGTCACCGTCTCCTTCGACGAGCGGGACACGCCCGATATCGCCCTCCGCAAGAAGCAGAACTACCTCAAGCAGATGCAGAGGCCCTTCCCGCCTTCGGCCTGGCGTTTTCTCACGGGCCCTCCCGAGGCCACCAAGGCCCTGTGCGATTCGGTGGGCTTCCGCTTCAAGCGGGACGGGGACCAGTTCGTCCACCCCGGCGTCGTGGTCTTTCTCTCCCCCGAAGGGACCATCACCCGGTACATGTACGGGGTGACCTTCCTCCCCGCGGAGGTGGCCCTGGCCGTGGCCGAGGCCCGGAGAGGGGAATCGGAGCCCACGGTGGCCCGGCTCCTACCCTTCTGCTACTCCAGGGACCCCCAGGGGCGGAGGACCGTTCTCGAGGTCACCCGGGTGGCGGGGCTGGCCACGCTCCTTCTGGCGGGGCTGGTGGCGGGCGGGGTGTTCCTTCGAAAGGGGCGCTCTTCCCGAAAGGAGGGGACGCCATGACCACCTTGGCCCGGCCGCTGCCCCACACCCTCCCGTCCTACCTGGAAGACTCGCCCCGGCGGGGTTTGGCCGCCTGGCTCCTGAGCACGGACCACAAGCGGGTGGCCATGCTCTACCTCTTCTCCATGGTCTCCTTCTTCTTCGTGGGTGTGACCCTGGGAATCCTGATGCGCCTGGAACAGTGGACCCTGGGACGGACGCTCATGTCCGCCCAGACCTACAACGCCCTCTTCACCGTCCACGGCGTCGTCATGATCTTCATGTTCGTGATCCCCGGCCTGCCGGCGGTCTTCGGGAACTTCTTTCTGCCCCTCCTCATCGGCGCGAGGGACGTGGCCTTTCCACGGCTCAACCTGGCCTCCTGGTACTTCTTCATCGTCGGGGCGCTCTTGGCGGTGCTGTCGCTCTTCACGGGGAAGGGCGCTCCGGACACGGGGTGGACCTTTTACGTCCCCTTCAGCCTCCACTCCGGAACCAACGTGACGTTGGCGGTTTTCGCCGCCTTCGTCATGGGCTGGTCCTCCATCCTGACGGGGATCAACTTCATCACCACCATCCACCGGCTACGCGCCCCCGGCATGACCTGGCACCGGATGCCCCTCTTCTGCTGGGCCCTCTACGCCACCTCCTGGATTCAGCTGCTGGCCACGCCGGTGTTGGGGATCACCTTGATCCTCGTGATCCTGGAGCGCTCTTTCGGCATCGGGATCTTCGACCCGGCCAAAGGCGGCGACCCCATCCTCTACCAGCACCTCTTCTGGATCTACTCCCACCCGGCGGTGTACATCATGATCCTGCCGGCCATGGGGGCCATCAGCGAGATCCTGCCCACCTTCGCCCGCCGGCCCATCTTCGGGTACAAGGCCATCGCCTACTCTTCGCTCTCCATCGCCGCCTTCGGGTCGCTGGTGTGGGCCCACCACATGTTCACGTCGGGGATGAGCGCGTTTGGCAACATGATCTTTTCGCTGCTCACGATGATCGTCGCCATCCCCAGCGCCATCAAGGTCTTCAACTGGACGGCCACCTTGTACAAGGGCTCCATCCGCTTCTCCCCGGCCCTCCTCTACGCCGTCTCCTTCGTCTTCCTCTTCTGTGTCGGCGGGCTGACGGGCGTCATGCAGGGGGCCCTGGCCATCAACCAGCACGTCCACGACACCTACTTCATCGTGGGCCACTTCCACTACGTGATGTTCGGGGGGACGGGGTTCGCCTTCTTCGCGGCCCTGCTGTACTGGTTCCCGAAGATGTTCGGAAGGATGTACGACCGAAAAGGGGCCTACCTCTCCTGGTTCCCGCTCTTCGTGGGATTCAACCTGCTCTACTTCACCATGCTGGTCCTCGGTTACATGGGCCAGCCTCGGCGCTACTACGACCACCTGCCCGGCTACCACACGGGCCACCTGGTGGCCACGGTGGGTTCCTGGTTCCTGGCCGCAGGGCTGCTCCTCCTCTTCGGGAACTTCGTCCGGGCCCTCTTCAAGGGGGAGAAGGCCGGGGACAACCCCTGGGGGGGCGTGACGCTGGAGTGGAAGGTCCCTTCCCCCCCGCCCGTGGAGAACTTCGAGGAGACGCCCGTGGTGACGGGCCCGCCGTACGCCTTCGAGGGGGAGGCCCAGCCGTGACCTCCGGAGCCCACGCCTCCGCCCATCCCTCCGATGCCTTCGGCGCCCGCCTGGGCATGTGGCTCTTCCTCGTCACGGAGATCCTTCTCTTCGGCGGGCTCTTCATCGCCTACTCGTACATGCGCTCCCGCTACCCCCACGAATTCCACGCCGGCGGGAAGGAGCTCAACGTCTTTCTGGGGGTTCTCAACACCGCCGTTCTTCTCACCAGCAGCCTTACCATGGCCCTGGCGGTGGACAGGATCCACCGGTCCCGCGTCCGGGCCGCGGCGGGTTTCACGGGC
The DNA here is from genome assembly GCA_037444825.1 of Acidobacteriota bacterium. Lineage (GTDB taxonomy): Bacteria > Acidobacteriota > UBA4820 > UBA4820 > DSQY01 > JBFLVU01. Next base: position 123,972 of record JBBILR010000001.1, read on the forward strand.
GCGACCGTTCTTCTGGGCCTTTGCTTCCTGGGCATCAAGGCCGTGGAGTGGGGCCAGAAGTTCGGGCACGGGCTCTACCCCGGGGGGCCAGCCCTCCTCGCCCTCCCACCCGGAGAGAAGGTCTTTTTCGGACTCTACTTCACCATGACGGGGCTTCACGGAATCCACGTCCTCGCCGGTGTTTCCGTCCTGACGGCGATGGCGGTTCTTCTGCTCCGGGGAAGCGCGGCGGCGGCGCGGCCGACGCTGCTGGAAAACGGGGGGCTTTACTGGCACCTCGTGGACGTGGTCTGGATCTACCTGCTGCCGCTGTTCTACCTGGCGGCGTGAAAAGAGGAGGGGTGTCCATGATGGAGGAAGACGGCCGGTGGTCCCGGGAAGGGAGGGGCGAGTCATGAGACCGGAGACGGCGGCGCCAACGGAAGGAGTGCACGGCCCGGACACACGCACGCTGGTGCTGGTGTGGCTGGCTCTCCTCGGCCTCACGGCCCTCCTGGTGGGGCTCTCCGCCCTCGGCCAGCGGGCGGCGGTCCTGGGGCTTCTCACCCTCACGCCGCTGAAGGCCGCGCTGGTTTTCTACTTCTTCATGCACCTGAGGTACGAAGGGGCGCTCCTCAAGGCCATCCTGCTGGTCACCCTGGGGACGCTCCTGATCTTCTTCGGCCTGACGTACGCCGACGTGGCCTTTCGGTGAGGCGACCATGGGCTTCCTGAACCCCGCCGCGACCTCCGCCCAGAAAGTGGACGCGGTCTTTCTCTTCGTCTTCGTCCTTTCGGTGGCCTTCCTCCTGTTCATCACCGGGACCATCGTGTACTTCCTCTCTCGGTACAACTGGAAACGCCACCCCAAGGCCGAGGCGGTGGAGGGGAACACCGCCCTGGAAATCACCTGGACGGTCATCCCGCTGGTTCTGTTCCTGGTCATGTTCTACTACGGCTGGACGGAATTCTCCTACACGCGGAACCCTCCGCGGGACGCCATGGCGGTGGAGGTCCTGGCCCGGCAGTGGAACTGGACCTTCACCTACCCCAACGGGAAGAGGACCGGCGAGCTGTACGCGCCCCTGGGAAAGCCCATGAAGCTCGACATCCGAAGCGCCGACGTCATCCACGGGTTTTTCGTCCCCGCCTTCCGTCTCAAGATGGACGCCGTGCCCGGCCGGACCAACGTGACCTGGTTCCGCCCCACGGCGTTGGGGAGTTACGACGTCGAATGCTCGGTGATCTGCGGGGCGGACCACTCCTACATGCTCTCCAAGGTGGTGGTGGTCTCGGAGGAGGAGTTCAAGCGGTGGTACTTCGGCCCCGAGGATGCCCCTCCGCCCGCACTCCCCGCCTCGGAGCCCATGCGGGCCGGGGCAGGGGAGGGCTCTCCGGGTCTCGCCGTGCTGGCCCGAAAGGGATGCACCACTTGCCACTCCCTGGACGGGGGCGTGGCGGTGGGGCCCACCTTCCGGGGGATCTTCGGCCGCCGGGACGTGGTGGTGAAAGAGGGGCTGGAGCGAGAGGTCACCGCCGACGAAGCTTACCTCCGCAGGGCCATCCAGGACCCCCAGGCGGAGATTGTGAAAGGCTACCCGCCCTCCATGCCCACGAGTCCCCTCACGGAACGCGAACTCGATGACGTGGTCGAGTACCTGAAGACCCTCCGGTGAGAAGGCCATGAAGAGCGCCCCCCGAACGATTCCGTCCCTCTGGGTTGATGGGTGGGTCCTCACCAAGTTCCCCATCGCGGCCGCCTCCACCCTCTCGGCCCTGGCGGTGTACCTGTTGGGTTCCGGAGGGATGCGGCCCGGCCTCCTGCCGCTCTTCGCGGGCGTCCTGGCGGCGGCCATGGGCGCTTCGGCGCTGAACGAGTGGCAGGAGCGCGACCTGGACGGGCGAATGGAGCGCACCCGGAACCGGCCTCTCCCCGCCGGCCGCGTCTCCCCCGCCGCGGCCCTCGCCCTGGCCCTCGCATTGGTGGCCGGAGGCCTCGTGGTCCTCTGGGCGGCCTTCGGCCCCCTTCCCGCCCTCCTGTGCGCCGCCGCCGTCGTCTGGTACAACGGGATCTACACGCCGCTGAAGCGTCGCACGGCGCTGGCGGTGGCGCCGGGGGCGGTGGTGGGCGCCCTGCCGCCGGCCATCGGGTGGACCGCCGCCGGGGGCTCCCTCCGGGACGGGCCGCTCCTGGCCCTGGCCTTCTTCTTCTTCCTCTGGCAAATCCCCCACTTCTGGCTCCTTCTTTTCCGGTACGGCGGGGAATACCAGGAGGCGGGCCTTCCCAGCGTCCTCCACGGCCTGGGGGGCGCGGGGCTCCGGCGGGTCACCTTCTCCTGGCTCGCCGCCACCGCCGCATCGGTGGTCTTCCTGCCGCTCTTCGGCGCCGTGAGAACCTCCGCAGCCTTGTTCCTGCTCGGCGTATCGGCGATGGTCCTGGGGGCAGGGTCGGGTTACCTGCTCTTCCGAAGGGGGGAGAAGGGCGGCTATGGAGCCGCCTTCGGGCTTCTCAACCTCTTCGTCCTGGCCGTCCTCGCCTGCCTCGTGATGGAGGCCTTCCTGCCCCCTTCCATGCAGGCGGCCCTGCGGTAACCGAAGGGCGGAACGATGGGGTATCCTGCCCGTCCAAAACGATTCCGGGGTTGGGCTGAAAATCCGGCGGGACGGGGGCTTCTCCGCTACCGCGGCGAGGGAGGTCCTGGCCCGGCTTTCGGAGAAGGACCTTCCGGTTTCCCTCACGGAGGCGGAGGGACCTCCATCGGAGCCCGTGCCCCGGGAGGCCCCCGCTCTTCTCTTCTCGCTGCGGCCGGCCCGGGGGGTCACCGAAGCCGGAAGTGGACCGTGACGGTGAGGAGGCAGGCCACGGAGGCGCCGCTCCGGGCGTCCACGGGCCGGCTGTAGCGCCACCGCCGAACGGCCGCGAGGGCCGCCGCCTCGAAGAGGGGGCTGCTGCTCTCCACCACCCGGGCCTCCCGAACGGTCCCCGTCTCGTCCACCAGGATCTCCACCACCACCCGGCCGGTGAGGCCCATGGCGGCCGCCGCGGCCGGATAGACGGGAGGCGGCTGGAAGAGGGGCCGGACCGGAAGGACCTCGAAGGCCCGGAGGACGGGCCGGCTCTGCGGGACGGCGGCCGTCGTCTCTCCAGGTTCGGAGGGTTCGAGACCTCCCTCCACGCCCGGCGCGGAACCTTCCGCGGGCGGGAGAACCGGAGCTTCGCCTGGGGGGGGAAGAACGGCCGGGGGCTCGGGAGGGGCCTCGAGAGGGCGGGGGCGGGCTCCCTCCGGGCTCCTTCCAGCCTTTCCGGCGGGCGCGCGCGGCGAGGCGGCGGGGGGAGGCGGCGGGGGAGCCTCCGCCGCCCCGAAGAAGGCCAGGGTGACGGGCGGGGGGAGAGATTCCGGCGCGAGGAGGCCGTGCGCCGCCAGCCCCGCCGCGAGGAGCCCCTCGAAAAGAGCCGCGGCGAGCAGGGTCACCCCGCGGGGCACGGGGGAGACGGCCGTGACAGCGTAAGTCTGCTCGAACATGGGTTCCTCCTTCTCTTCCGCCTTGGACCACACGGCGGCCGGAAGGTTCCCCCGCGGCCCTTCGCTTTTTCCACGTCGGGGCGTACACTTGGCGCCATGGCGCGGGTGATCCTGCTCGACCAGTACGCCGGACTCGGGGGAGGGCAGCGGATCCTCATGGACTTGGCCCTGGCCTTTCGGAGGGCCGGCCACGGGGTGCGGGTCCTGGTGCCGGGGGAGGGCACCGCGGCCCGGCGGCTCGGGGAGGAGGGCTTTCCCGTCCTGCCGCTTTCCCTGCCGGACATGACCCCCGGGCGCAAGACGCTCCGGGAGAAGATCATGTACCCCCTGGCGGCCCGGCGCGCCGCCGAGGAGATCGGCCGGGAGCTGGCCCGGGAGCCCGCCGATCTTCTCTACGCCAACGCCCCCCGCACCTTCCTCCCCGCGGTTCTGGCCGCCCGGCGCGGAGGGCCCCCGGTGGTGTGCGCCCTTCACCTCCTCTTTTCCCGAGGAATGGAATACCACCTGATCCGCTGGTGCCTTCGGAGGAAGGAAGTCCGGCGGGTCTTTTTCTGCTCCGGCGCCGTGGCCCGGCCCTTTGCCTCCTTTTGCGGGGGGAAGGGGGTCCGGCTCCACTACTGGGTGAGCCCCCGTTTCCTCGAGTCCCCTCCAGAGCGGGAACCGTCCAGGCAAGAGTGGGGCCTGGGGCCCCAGGACGTGGCGGTGGGCGTCCTGGGCCGCATCTCCCGGACCAAGGGCCAGGCTCTTTTTCTGGAAGCCCTGTCCCCCCTCCTGAAAGACCACCCCCACCTCCGCCTCCTCGTGGGGGGAGGGGCTGACTTCGAAGACCCCGGCGAGGAGCGGTGGGTGCAGGCCCTGGCCCGATCCGCCCCCGACCCCTCCCGGGTGACGGTGGCCGGAAGGATGGTGGAGGCCTTGCCCTTCCTGGACGCCCTGGACGTCCTGGTGGTGCCCTCCCTCTGGGAGGAGCCCTTCGGGCTGGTGGCGGTGGAGGGGATGGCGCGCGGCCTGCCGGTGGTGGTGACGAAGAGCGGCGGCCTTACGGAGATCGTGGAGGAGGGGACCACCGGCTTCCACGCGGAGAAGGACGCCCTTTCCCTCCGGAAGGCGGTGGAGCCGCTCCTCCGGGACCCGGCCCTGAGGAGCCGCCTGGGGGCCGCGGGGCGCCAACGGGTGGAGCGGGACTTCCACCCGGACATCCAGATGGGGAAAATCCTGTCCCTCTGCTTTTCAGAGCCGGAGGGACCCGGAGAGGAGGGGCGGTGAAGCTCGCCTTCGTGCAGGACTGGCTCGTGGACTTCGGCGGGGCGGAGCGCTGTCTGGAGGCCCTCTGCGAGGCCTTCCCGGAAGCCCCCATCCACACGCTCTTTTACGACCCGAAGCAGTTCGAGGGGACCGCCATCGCCCTGAGGCCCATCCACACCACCTTCCTGAACCACCCCCTCGCCCGGAGCCGCTACCGCTCCTTTTTGGGGCTCTTTCCCTACGCCGTGGAACAGCTGGACCTCTCGGAGGCCGATACGGTCCTCTCCTTCTCCCACAGCGTGGCCCACGGCGCCCTGGTCCGCTCCGACGCCGTCCACCTTTGCTACTGCCACACCCCCGTGCGCTACGCCTGGGACCTCTACCAGCCGTACCTTCGCCTGGCGGGGCTCCACGGGGGGATCCGCTCCCACGCGGCCCGGGCCATCCTCCACTACGTCCGGCTCTGGGACGCCGCCGCCGCTTCCCGGGTGGACCGCTACCTCGCCAACTCCCGAAACGTCGCCCGGCGAATCCGGCGGATCTATGGGCGCGAGGCGGCCGTCGTGTACCCGCCGGTGGAGGTGGAGCGGTTCGCCCCGGCGCCGCGCCGGGCCGACCACTACGTGGTGGTGGGGAGGATGGTCCCGTACAAGCGGGCCGACCTGGCGGTGGCGGCTTGCACGCGGCTGGGCCTTCCCTTGAGGGTGGTGGGGGACGGGCCCGAGTACGGGAAGCTCCGGCGCCTGGCCGGGCCCTCGGTGGAGTTCACCGGGCGGCTCTCCGACGCCGAGGTGGCCGGCGAGATGGCCAGGGCCAAGGCCCTCCTCTTCTGCGGCGAGGAGGACTTCGGCATCACCCCCGTGGAGGCGCAGGCGGCCGGGACGCCGGTGGTGGCCTTCGGGCGGGGCGGCGCCCTGGAGACGGTGATCCCGCCCACGGGAGACGATTGCTCGGAGGCCACGGGGCTCTTCTTCGAGGAGCAGAGCGCCGCGTCCCTGGCAGACGCCCTCCGGCGCTTCGAAGCCCTGGCCCACCGCTTCCGACCGGAGGTCCTGAGGAGGAACGCCGAGCGCTTTTCCCGGGCCCGCTACCTGAAGGAGATGACCGCGTGGCTGAAAAAAAGCCGGGAGGAGTTCGGTGACCAGCGCTGAACGCTTCTTCTTCTACCTCCTGGCCGCCGCGTTCCCCCTCTCCATGGCCGCCACCAACGCCGCCCTGGGGGGGCTGGCCCTCTTCTTCCTCTGGCGACTGTCCCGCAGGGACCTCCGCCCGCCCCTCTCCGGCCGGCTCCTCCTCGCCTTCGTGGGCTGGGTGGCCGTCTCCGCGCTCTTCAGTCCCCACCGGCCGGAGGCCCTCAAGGGCGTCCTGGATTTCTGGTCCTGGTCGGCCTTCTTCATCGCCTCGGCACTCCCCGGTGAGGCCCGGGAGGAGGACTTTTGGCGGTGGAGCCGCTTCCTCCTCCTCTCCACGGCCCTCACCCTGCCGGTGAGCGCCGCCGCCTTCCTCCTGGGCACCGACTTCCGGCTGGGGCTCCTGACCACCAGGGCCGCCGTGGGGACCACCAACGCCCACGGATTCTTCTCCCACCACCTCACCTACGCCGGCGTGGCCTCCACCGCCGCCCTGGTGGGGCTGGCCCACGCCCTATACGGCAAGGGCCGCCGGGGGGGGTGGTGGGCCGGCGCCCTGGGAGGGCTCCTGGCCGTCTCTCTGAGCCTGGCCCGGACCTACTGGCTGGGCATCGTGCCCGGCACCCTGGCGGTCTTCTGGCGAAAGGGGCGAAGGACGGTGGGGGTCCTGGTCCTCGTGGGGGCGGCGGGGGCGGGGATCCTTCTCGCCGCGGGCCCCCCGGCGGTGCGAAACCGGCTCGAGAGCATCTGGGACCCTTCCAACCCGAGCAACGTGGAGCGGCTCTGTCTCTGGAAGGCGGCCCTGGACATGTGGCGGGAGCGGCCCGTGGCGGGCTGGGGGCCCGCCGTCTTCGAGAAGGCCGCCGAGCCCTTCAAGAGGCCCTACGCCTCAAAGATCCACTACCCGGGCCACGAAGGCTTCCGGACGAAGAGCCACTGCCACAGCCTCTTCCTGCAGATCCTCGTGGAAACGGGTTCCGTGGGTCTTCTCCTCTTCGGGCTCTTTCTGCTGGCCCTCCTTCGGGACATCCGGGGGGGGAGCCTTCCGGTGGTCCGGGCCGCCGCCCTGGGTGCCCTGGCCACCTTCCTGGCCGGCGGCATCTTCGAGTACAACGGGGGAGACGCCGAGGTCTCCACCCTTCTGTTCTTCGTCGCGGGGCTGGCGGCCTCCTCCCCGAGGGACCGGGCCGCCGGAGAGCCGTAGGGGTTTGCGCCGGTGCGCCTCGCCTCGGAGGGCGTGGTCCTCTCGCGGTGGCCCTTTCGGGAGAGTTCCCTGGTCGTGGGCCTCTTCTTGCGCCGGGAGGGGTACCTCCGGGCGGTGGCCCGGGGGGCCCGGAGGCCCCGGAGCCCCTTCCGGGGATCCCTGGAACCCTTCGCCCTCGTCGAGGCGGAGGTCCTGCTGAAGGAGGGGGCGGACCTGGGAACGCTGGCCCGGTGCGAGCTTCTGGACGGGTCGGTGGACCTCTTCTCCTCCTGGCCACGGGCCCAGGTCCTGGAGGGCATCCGGGAGGTCCTGGAGCGCGGCCTCCCCCCCCTCTCCCGGGAGGAGGAGACCTTCCGTCTGGTCCGGGCCCTCCGGCAGGCCCTGCGCGAGGGCATGGACCCCGCGGCGGGCTGGGTCTATTTTCTGGCCTGGTTCCTTCGGCTCCACGGCGTCGCCGAGGACCTGCCCGCCGTTGCACCCCCGGGGGCGGCGGAGCTTCTGGGGATCCTCCTGCGGCGCCCCCCTCGTGAGGTCCCCCCCGACGCCCTCCGCCAGGCCCCCGCGCTCGCCGCCCACCTCCGCCGCTTTCTGGAGCGGTACCTCGGCGGTCCCCTGCGGGCGGCGCCGCCCTTGGAGGGGGGGGCCGGGGGCGTGTAGAATTCCCCTTCGCCGTCCCGAGGGAGGCCCGATGGTCACGCTTCAGGATCTCGTGGAAAAGATGAAAGGCTTCTGGGCGGGGGAGGGGTGCCTCATCGCCGAGCCCTACGACCTGGAAAAGGGCGCGGGAACCATGAACCCCGAGACCTTCTTCCGGGTTCTGGGACCCCACCCCTACGCCAGCGCCTACGTGGAACCGTGCCGGAGGCCCCGGGACGGCCGGTACGGCGAGAACCCCCAGCGGGTGGAGAAACACCACCAGTTCCAGGTCATCGTCAAACCCAGCCCGGACGACATCCAAGAAAGATACCTCCGCAGCCTGGAGGCCTTCGGCATCGTCCTGGGAGACCACGACGTCCGCTTCGAGGAGGACAACTGGGAGGCCCCCACCCTCGGGGCCTGGGGGGTGGGCTGGCAGGTCATGCTGGACGGGACGGAGATCACCCAGTTCACCTACTTCCAGCAGGCCGGCGGCTTCGACCTCAAGCCCGTCACCGTGGAGATCACCTACGGCATCGAGCGCTTGTGCATGTTCCTCAACGGCATCGGCGACGTCTTCGCCCTTCCCTGGAACGAGCGCTTCACGTACGGCGACCTGCGGCGGGAGGCGGAGCGCCAGTTCTCCGTCTACGACTTCGAGGAGGCCCGGACCGACCTCTGCATCCGGTGGTTCGACGAGTACGAGGCGGAGAGCCGCCGCCTGCTGGAGGCGGGCCTCTACCTCCCGGCCTACGACTTCTGCCTCAAGGCCAGCCACACCTTCAACATCCTGGACGCCCGGGGGGCCATTTCGGTGGCCGCGCGGGCCGACTACATCAAGAGGGTCCGGCGCCTGGCCTGCGCCGCCGCCGAGGCCTATCTGAACGCCCTGGAGGCGGGGAAGGAGGCCCGCCGTGGCTGATTTTCTGCTGGAGATCGGCACCGAGGAAATTCCCGCCGCCATGGTGGCGGGCCTGCAGGCGGAGCTGCACGACAGGCTCCGGGAAGCGTTGGCCTCCCGGGGCCTCCCCCCGGCTTCCACGAGACCCTTCGGGGCGCCGAGGCGGCTGGGCCTCCTCTTCTCGGGCCTTCCCGAAAGGCAGGAGGACCGCCGGGAGACCGTGGCGGGGCCGCCGCTGGCGGCCGCCCGGGACGATCAGGGCCGGTGGACCCAGGCGGCCCTGGGTTTCGCCCGGAAGCAGGGGGTGGACCCCGCCGCCCTCCAGGTGGTGGAGGGGCCCCGGGGACCTTGCGTCGGCTTCGTCCGGAACGTTCCCGGCCGTCCCACGGCGGAGATCCTCGCCGAGGAGGTGCCCAGGGCGGTGGAGGCCCTCTTCCTCCCCAAGGCCATGCGGTGGGGCGGGGGGGATCACCTCTTCGTACGGCCCGTGCGGTGGGTGGTGGCCCTCCTGGACGGCGAGGCGGTTGACCTGGCGGTGAAGGGGGTCCCCTCGGGGCGCACCAGCCGCGGCCACCGGATCCACGGCCCCGCCGCCGTGGAACTCCCCCGCGCCGGGGCGTACTTCGAGCTTCTCCAGGCGGCCCGGGTCCTGGCCGATCCCGAGGAGCGGCGGAGAAAGGTGGCCGAAGAGCTCCAGGCGGAGGCCGCCCGCCGGGGAGGGCGCGTGGCCCCCGACCCCGAGCTGCTAGACAAGATGGTCCACCTCTGCGAGTGGCCCACCGTCATCGCGGGGGAGATTCCCGCGGAGTTCCTCTCGCTCCCCACGGAGGTCCTGGTGACCTGCCTCAGGGAGCACCAGAACTTCTTCGTCGTGCGACACGCCGCGGGGGAGGCCCTTCCGGCCTTTCTGGCGGTGGTGGACGGGCCCGGCGACCCCAAGGGGCTCATCCGGCGGGGCCTGGAGAACGTCTCCCGGTCCCGGCTCTCCGACGCCCGCTTCTTTTTCGAGCACGACGTGAAGGTTCCCCTCGAGGACCGCCTGGAGTCCCTCCGGGGCATCCTCTTCCACCCCAAACTGGGGAGCTACCACGACAAGGCCCTGCGGATGGAGGCCCTGGCCCGCCGCCTGGCCCCCCTCTTCGGGGCGCCCGAGGACGAGGCGGCCTGGGCCGCCCGCCACGCCAAGTGCGACCTCGCCTCCCTCCTGGTGCAGGAAAAGGAGTTCACCTCCCTCCAGGGCATCGCCGGCGGTCTCTACGCCCGGGCCCAGGGGCGGCCCGAGACGGTGTGGCAGGCCCTCTACGACCACTACCGCCCCCTCTCCCTGGAGGACGACCTTCCCCGGGGGGCCGTGGGGGCCGTGACGGCTCTGGCCGACAAGCTGGACACCCTTCGGGAGATGTTCGGCATCGGCCAGGTCCCCTCCGGCTCCAAGGACCCCTTCGCCCTCCGGCGGGCGGCCCTGGGGGTGGTCCGGATCCTGGCCCGGCACCCGGCCGCCCCCCCCTTGGACCTCGGCGCCTTTCTCGGGGAGGCAGGACCCCTCCCCGAGGGCCTTCTTCCCTTCCTGGAGGGCCGCCTGCGCTTCCTCTGGGAGCAGGAGGGGCTTTCGTACGACGAGATCAACGCCGTCTTGGCCGCCGCTCCGGCCGGCTCTTTGGACGTGCAGACCCTGACCCGGCAGGCCGAGGACCTCCACGCGGTGCGGGCCGGTCACGCCGAGGACTTCGACCACCTGGCCGTGGCCTTCAAACGGGCCCGCAACATCCTCAAAGGCCAGCCGCCGCTCCCCCTGGAGCCCGCTCTCTTCCTACCGGAAGCGGACCGGGAGGGTGCCGGGGAGCGGGCCCTCCACGCCGCCTTCGAAGCGGTGCGGGGGGAGGCGGAAGGGCTGTTCGCCGAGGGGCGCTTCGCGGAGGGCCTGAGGGTCCTGGCGCGGGTGAGACCCGCGGTGGACCGCTTTTTCGACGACGTCCTCGTGATGTGCGACCCCGAGGGACGCGACCCCGGGAAGTCGGCCCTCCAGCGAAACCGCCTGGCCCTGCTCCAGCGCCTCGTGGCCCTCTTCGGCCGTGTGGCGGACTTCTCGGAGATCGTCCCCCGGGAAGGGTAAGCGGGTCCGCCATTTTTGAGAAGACCTACTGATCATGTAAGGCTTGACGCGCTTCTTGCGGGGAATAATATTACATTCCGGGTAACATTCTTGGGGGGCTCGGGTGATCGGCATCGGGCGGCAGGCGGACTACGGGGCGCGGATCGTGTTGCACCTGGCGGGGCTTCCGCCGGGGGCCCAGGTGACCGCCGCCGAAATCGCCCGCATGCGCCTCATTCCGCCGATGCTCATCCGGAGGGTGGTGAGCCGCCTCTCCAAGGCGGGCATCCTCCGGACGGCGCGGGGCAGCGGCGGGGGGCTCTCCCTGGCCCGCCCGCCCTCCCGGATCTCCCTCGCCGACGTGGTGGAGGCCCTGGAGGGGCCCATCGCCCTCAACGCCTGCGTGCTGGAGCCGATCGCCTGCCCCCTCACCGCCCACTGCCCCGTCCAGAGGGCCTGGGGGCGGGCGACGCGGGAGCTGAGGGCTTCGCTCCGGCGCGTGCGTTTTTCCGACCTGGCCCGTTCCAAGGGACGAAAGAAAGCCGTCAAAGCGGGACACCCGCCGCCGCAGGCGGGTCCTGATTCCCGGGAGGTGTGAATGGATGCCCTGCTGCTCGCCCGGATCCAGTTCGCGTGGACCGTCGCCTTCCACTACATCTTCCCCCCCATGACCATCGGGCTGGGCCTCCTGCTCGTGGTGATGGAGGGGATGTACCTCAAGACGAAAAACCCGCTCTACCAAGCCATGACGCGCTTCTGGGTGCGGATCTTCGGGCTCGTCTTCGCCGTGGGGGTGGCGTCGGGCATCGTCATGGAGTTCCAGTTCGGCACCAACTGGTCCACCTACTCCCGGTACGTGGGGGACGTCTTCGGCAGCGCCCTGGCGGCGGAGGGGATCTTCGCCTTCTTTTTGGAGTCGGGCTTCCTGGCCGTCCTCCTCTTCGGGTGGGACCGGGTGAGCCCCAAGATGCACTTCCTTTCCACGGTCATGGTTTCCCTGGGCTCCATCTTCAGCGCCGTCTGGATCATCGTGGCCAACTCCTGGCAGCAGACGCCGGCGGGCTTCCACGTCGTGGGGGAGGGCGCCGGCGCCCGGGCGGAGGTGGCGGACTTCTGGCAGGTGGTCTTCAACCCCTCCACCGTGGACCGGCTGGTCCACGTCCTCATCGCCGCCGTTCTCACGGGGGCCTTCTTCGTCCTCTCGGTGTCGGCCTTCTACCTCCTCAAAGGGCGCCACGTCGAATTCGCCAAGGCCTCCCTCCGCATCGCCCTGGCCTTCGCCGTCGCCGCCTCGCTGGCCCAGCCCCTCTCGGGCCACTCCAGCGCCAGGGTGGTGGCCGAGCACCAGCCGGCCAAGCTGGCGGCCTTCGAGGGCATCTTTCCGGAGAAGGTGGAGCGGGCGCCCCTCCGCCTCTTCGGGTGGGTGGACGAGGGGGGCCGTGAGGTGAGGTTCGGCGTGTCGGTGCCGGGCATGCTCTCCTGGCTCGTGTACGGGGACAGCGCCCGCGCCGTCACCGGCCTCGACGCCTTCCCGCCCGGCGACCGGCCCCCGGTGAACCTGGTCTTCCAGAGCTACCACGCCATGGTGGCCATCGGCATGGCCCTCATCGCCCTGAGCCTCCTCACGGCGCTGTACCTCCGGGGAGGGAAGCTCTTCGAGGCACCGTGGCTCCTCAAGATCCTGGTGGTCTCCGTGGTCCTTCCGCACCTCGCGAACCAGCTGGGGTGGCTTTCGGCGGAGGTGGGGCGCCAGCCGTGGATCGTCTACGGCCTGCTCCGCACCGCCGACGCCGTCTCGCCGGTGGTCTCCGCCGGCCAGACCCTCACCTCCCTCATCCTCTTCACCCTCGTCTACCTGCTCCTCTTCGCCCTGTTCATCCTTCTGCTGGACCACAAGATCAAGGAAGGCCCCGTGGAGGGCGCCGCCGAGAAGGAGGGACACCTCGCATGAACCTCGACCTGAACGTGATCTGGTTCGGTTTGGTGGGCGTCCTTTTCACGGGGTACGCCATCCTGGACGGCTTCGACCTGGGGGTGGGCGCCCTTCACCTCCTCGCCCGAAACGACGAGGAGCGGCGGATCTTCCTCAACGCCATCGGCCCCGTGTGGGACGGAAACGAGGTCTGGCTGGTCACCGGGGGCGGGGCGCTCTTCGCCGCCTTCCCCCACGTCTACGCCACCGTCTTCTCGGGCTTCTACCTGGCCCTGGTCCTCCTGCTCTTCGGGCTCATCTTCCGGGCGGTGGCCATCGAGTTCCGGAGCAAGCGGCCCGAGCCGGCCTGGAGGCGGACGTGGGACGTGGCCTTCAGCGTCTCCAGCATCGTCTCGGCGCTCCTTTTGGGCGTGGCGCTGGGCAACATCGCCTGGGGCATCCCCCTTCGCGAGGACCACGAGTTCGCCGGGACCTTCCTGGGCCTTCTCCACCCCTACGCGCTTCTCGTCGGCGTCACCACCGTGGCCCTCTTCATGATGCACGGGGCCATTTACCTGGTCCTCAAGACCGAAGGCCCCCTGCACGACCGCCTGCGGCCCTGGGTGAACAACGCCATCATCTTCTTCATCATCTGCTACGCCACCACCACCATGGCCACCCTCCTCTACGTGCCCCACATGGTGGAGATTTTCAGGGAGCACCCGGCCCTTTTCGTGGTGGCGCTTCTCGACATGCTGGCCGTGGCCAACATCCCGAGAGAGATCCACCACGGAAACGACTTCCGGGCCTTCCTCTCCTCCTGCGCGGCCATGGCGGCCCTCATGGCCCTCTTCGGCCTGGGCATGTTCCCGCACATCGTCTACTCCAACCCCAACCCCGGCCTCAGCCTGACGCTGTACAACGCCGCCTCTTCCCAGAAGACCCTGGGCATCATGCTGGTCATCGCCGCCATGGGCGTTCCCCTGGTGCTCGCCTACACCGCCAGCATCCACTGGGTCTTCCGGGGAAAGGTGAAGCTGGGGCCCCACAGCTACTGAGGCTTCCCCCGAGCGAGAGGGAGGGGGCGGCTTCGGCCGCCCCCTCTGGCTTTTCGGCTGCCTGAGAGAACCGCGAGGGGGCTCGCGGGAGACGCCTACCCCTCTCCGCGGAGGAAGCGGCGCTCCGGGACCTTGATCCGCATGCCCGCCTCCGGAGGCTTTTCGGGGTTGAAGACGCCGTTGAAGGCGGCCAGGCGGGGGGCGGGTCCCGGTTTGCCGTATTCTCGAGCCGCGAGGCTTTCCCAGGTGTCCCCCGCCTTCGCGGTGACCAGCCGGAGCTTGGGGCTCTGGACGGCCGCCAGTTCCTCCGGGGTGGGGTACCTCAGGCTCCTCAGGATCCCGCGGAACTCCTCCCGGGCGGAGGGGAAGGCCTCGGCGGCCGTGTACCCGTAGACCACCACCGCCTCGCGGCCCCGGAAGGCGAATCCGAGAAGGGCCCGAAGGTCTCCTTCCTTGGGCGAAAGCCGGAGCGCCCGGAGGTGGAGGTCCTCTCCGCCCTCCGTCTTCACCCGGTCCGAGTTCAGAATTTCGTGAGGGGTCTCGATCTTGGCGAGGTAGTCCCGGATGAGGGCGTCAGGGGATTTTCCCCCCGTGGAGAGGACCTCCACGCCCACCGTACGCCGGACGGCCCCCTGGGGGGACCTTTCGTCCCGGAAGAGAAGGGCCTGCCCTTCGGGGGGGCTGAGGTTGGCCTCGTAGCCTTCCGGGACGGCCAGGCGGATCCGGACGTCCTTGAGGGTGAGGAACCCTCCCGCGAGGATCCGGTCGCCGCGGCTCTGGCCCAGGTCCAGCCCTTCGATCCGCTCCAGGAAGGGGTCGCGGAGGAGCGGCTTCCCGGCCGCCTTGGGGTGCGCCCGGGCGAATTGGGCGATGCGCTTCTCCGCGTAGGCCAGCCGCTCGCGCGTGGGGGGGTGGCTCAGGAGGAACTTTTCCATGGACCCCGGCTCCTTTTCTTCCAGGGAGAGAAACATGTGGAACATCTTGGCGGCGCCCCGCGGGTTGTAGCCGGCCTCCTCCATATAGGTGATGCCGAATTCGTCGGCCTGGGCCTCCAGGTCGCGGGAGTAGCCCAGAAAGGCCAGGGTGAGGGACGCGTTGACCAGCCCCGACGCGGACTGGGCCGCGTCGGGGTGCAGGATGGAAAGGACCTGGAGCCCGAAACCGGCCAGCATCTGCCGGGAGATCTGGGAGGCCGAGTGGCGGGCCGCCACGTGGGTCAGCTCGTGGCCGAGGACCGCCGCCAGCTCGTCCTCGCTGCTCATCCGGGCCAGAATGCCCCGGGTGACGTACACGTACCCTCCCGGAAGGGCGAAGGCGTTGATGACGGGGGTGTCCAGGACCTCGAAACGATAGGTCACGTTTTTTCGGGGGGTTCTGGCGGCCAGTTTTCGCCCCACTTCGTTCACGTAGGCCCTGAGCCCCGGCAGGCGGTCGTAGTGGCCGTACTCCCGCTGGATTTCCTTGGCCGCTTCGGCGCCGATCCGGGCCTCCTCCTCCTCGCTGACCAGCATCACCTGGCTCTGCCGCGTGACGGGGTTGGCGGCGCAGGCCAGGAGCAGGACGAGGGAAAAGACCCAAGGGTTACGGGAGAAAGGGAAGGAGGAGCGACGTTCCATGGAAGCCTCCTTACCTTCCAGGCTAGCACCGACCCGCTCCTTGGGCCAGAGGCAGCCGTTGCGGTTCCGGCCGCCCGGACGTATCCTTCTTCCCATGGCGGAAGAGATCAGCCGCATCGGACGGTACGAGATCCTGGAGACGGCGGGCCGCGGCGCCATGGGCGTCGTGTACAAGGCCAGAGACCCCCTCATCGGAAGGACCGTGGCCATCAAGGTGGTGGCCCTCTCCCCCCTCTTCGGCGAGGAGGAGCGGAAGGAGTTCCGGGAGCGGTTCTTCCGGGAGGCCCGCGCCGCCGGCAACCTCCACCACCCCAACATCGTCACCGTCTACGACGTGGGGGAGTGGGAGGGGATCCCCTACATGGCCCAGGAGTTCGTGGAGGGCAAGAGCCTCTCCCGAATCCTGAAGGAGAAGGGCCGCCTGGAGCCGGACGGGGCGGTCTCCATCCTGAAGCAGCTCGCCGACGCCCTGGACTACGCCCACGCCCAGGGGGTGGTCCACCGGGACATCAAACCCGACAACATCCTGGTGGAGCCCTCGGGGCGGGCCGTCCTCACCGACTTCGGGGTGGCCCGGCTGGCGGCCAGCGACCTCACCCGCACCGGAGAGGTCCTGGGAACGCCCCACTTCATGAGCCCCGAGCAGGTCACCGGGGAGGCGGTGGACGGGCGGAGCGACCTCTTTTCTCTGGGGGTGGTCCTGTACCTCATGGTCTCCGGCCAGCGGCCTTTTCACGGGGAGACCATCTCCTCCGTCTGCTACCAGATCGTCCACGCGCCGCCCAAGCCCCTCCCCGACGCGGCGGGGCTGAACCCGGCCCTCCGGGCCGTTCTGGACCGCCTCCTGGCCAAGGCCCCGGCCGAACGCTTCGCCAGCGGCCGGGAGCTGAGGGAGGTGCTGGAGGCCCTGGAGAGCGAGACCCGGTCCCAGGAGGCGATCCCTGCGGGGGCTCCGCCGGAGGCGCCCGCGCCCCCGCCTCAGGGAACCCTGAAGACCTCAACGGTCCCGAGCAGGCCCGCCAGGAAGGCCCACCCGGAGGCCCTCCGGGGCGGCGGACACGGCCGGACGCTGGCCTGGGTGCTCGGCGGGGGCCTGGTCCTCGTCCTCCTCGCCTGTCTCCTCAGCTTCGTGGTGGGCGGCCGCCTGGCCCGGAAGGCGGGGACCGGCACCGTGGGAACGACGCCGCCGCCCCCCGAGGGGACGGTGGTGGCCCCTCCCGCCGAGGTTTCCCGGGAGCAGGAGAAGCCCCCTGCCCCTCCCCCCGCCGAGAAGCCCCCCCGGCGGACCACCCCGAAAAAACCGGAACAGAAGCCCCCGGCGGAGCCGAAGGTGGAGGAGACGGCCCCGCCCGTCGTGGCACCCTCCCAGCCGCCCAAGGTCCGCAAGGGGCACCTGGGGTTCATCGTGGAGGGGCCGCTCACCCGGGGGGAGTTCCGCGTCTACGCCGACGGAACCCCGCTCCTGACCGTCCCCTTCCTGGGGCTTCCCGACCCCTCCGGACGCCGGCCGGCGGGCTTCCGGCTCATCCAGCACGCGGCCCTGCCGCCGGGGGAGCACCTTCTCCGCTTCGAGGTGACCTCGCCCCCGCCGGCCCCCTTCTTCGCCTTGGCCGACCAGGCGGTGTCCCTGGGGGCGGGGGAGCGGGTCGTCCTCAAGATCGAGCCCAAGCGGATGCCCGCGCGTCTCAAGGTCACCGTGGTGGAAGACGTGAAGGCCGCGGAGCCTCCCCCCTCCTGAGGCCGAGGGGGGGAATGGAGAGACTTCGGGAGGCGTTCACGGGCTTCCGGCCGCCCGCCTCGGGGAGGGAGCCGGGGAGGCGATGAAGAAACCCTTTTCGACCCGCCCGTCCCTGGAAGAGGTCCACCGTTCCGTGGAGGTTTCCCCGCGGGCGAACCTCCTGCGCCGCATCTTCGCCATCGCCGGTCCCGCCTACCTCGTGAGCGTCGGCTACATGGACCCGGGGAACTGGGCCACGGACCTGGCCGCCGGCTCCCGGTACGGGTACGCCCTCCTGTGGGTGCTTCTCCTTTCCAACGCCATGGCCGTCCTTCTGCAGAGCCTCTCGGCGAGGCTCGGCATCGCCGCGGGGCTGGACCTGGCCCAAGCCTGCCGGGCGGAGTACCCCAGACCCGTCCGGTGGGTCCTCTACGTCCTCTGCGAGATGGCCATCGCCGCCTGCGACCTCGCCGAGGTGCTGGGGTCGGCCATCGCCTTGAAGCTCCTCTTCGGGCTCCCGCTCCTCTGGGGCGTCCTGCTGACGGCGGCGGACACGCTGGCCCTTCTGTTCCTCAGCCACCTGGGGATCCGAAAGCTGGAGGCCTTCATCCTGGGGATGGTGACCCTCATCGGCGGCGGCTTCCTGGTGGAGGTTCTCCTGGCCCGCCCCGAGTGGGGAGGACTCCTTCGGGGCTTCGTCCCCGGCTTCCCCGACGCCTCGGCCCTCTTCATCGCCATCGGCATGTTGGGGGCCACGGTGATGCCCCACAACCTCTACCTCCACTCCGCCCTGGTCCAGACCCGGCGGATCGGCCCCTCCCGGGAGGAGAAGGGGCAGGCCATCCGCTGGAACACCCTCGATTCGGCGGTGGCGCTCAACGTGGCCTTCTTCGTCAACGCCGCCATCCTGGTGATGGCGTCGGCGGTCTTCCACCGGGCGGGCTACACCGAGGTGGCCGACATCCAGGAGGCCCACCGGCTCCTGGAGCCCATCCTGGGGGCTTCCGTGGCGCCCCTGGTCTTCGCCCTGGCCCTCCTGGCGGCGGGGCAGAGCAGCACCATCACGGGGACGCTGGCGGGGCAGATCGTCATGGAGGGCTTTCTCGAGATCCGCATCCCCCCGTGGCTCCGAAGGCTCCTCACCCGCCTGGCGGCCATCGCTCCGGCGGTGGCCACCCTGCTGCTTTTCGGGGAGGGGAAGACCGGCATCCTGCTGATCCTCTCCCAGGTGGTCCTCTCCCTCCAGTTGCCTTTCGCCGTGGTTCCCCTCGTCCGGTTCGTCTCCGACCGGAAGACCATGGGGCCCTTCACGGTGGGCCCCTGGGTCCAGCTCCTGGGCTGGGTCTCGGCCCTCACGGTGGCGGGACTCAACGGGGCCCTGGTCTTCGTGGAAAGCCGGGCCTTCTACGCGGGGGCGGGGGCGTGGGCCCTTCCGGTTCTGATTCTTCTCGGCGCCTTCCACGCGGGGCTCGTCGCCCTGTTCCTCTACGTTTCCCTGAAGCCCGTCACGGGGGTCTGTGCGGCCGTGCCGCCGGCGGGGGTCCACGCCCCGTCCCGCCCGCTGGTCCTCGAGGAGGAAGCCGTGCCGTACCGAAAGGTCGCCATCGCCCTGGACTTCTCGGGCCGGGAGGAGGAGATCCTCCGGGAGGCCCTGCGCCTCTTCGGGGCCCACCGCCCCGAACTCTTCCTCCTCCACGTGGTGGAGAGCGCCGGTGCCCGTTTTCTCGGGAAGGAGGCGGCCGACCTGGAGAGCGAGAGGGACGCCGAACGTCTGGAGGCCTACGCCGAAGCCCTGCGAAAGAGAGGGTTCCAGGCTTCGGCCCACCTGGGGGTGGGCAAGCCCGTGCCCGAACTGCAGCGGCTCGTGGAGGAGCTGGGGCCGGACCTGGTGGTGCTGGGGGCCCACGGCCACCGTTTCTTCGGGGACCTCCTCCGCGGCTCCACCGCCGACGCCCTGCGCCACCGCGTGAAGGCCAGCGTTCTGGTGGTGGGTCCGCCCTCGGGTTGAAGGAAGGGCAGGGCCCTCATCCAGCGCCGGCTTACTTGAACTCTCCCCCTTCAACCACCCAGACGCTGAAGGGGGCGTCCACCGGGTCCCCCTTTTCGGTGAACCGAAGGAGCCCGAAGGAGGTTTCGAAGGTCAGCCGGTGGAGGGCCTGCGAGATGGTCCGGCCGTTGAGGGGAACCCCCGCCTGGCCGATGGCCGTCAGAGCCACCTGGGCGGCCTGGTAGCCGAAGATGGCGAAGGGGCCCGGCGGCGCCTTGAAGCGGACCTGGTAGTTCTCCAGGAAGGTCCGGGTCTTCGTTCCCGGAAACTCGGTGAAATCGGGGTAGAAGACCACCATGGCCCCGGTGGCCGCCTCCTTTCCGGCGGCCTCGAGGAAGGGTTTGCCGAAGCAGCCGTCGCTCCCCATGAAAACCGCCAGGGACCCGTGCTGGCGCAGGGCCTTGAGGAAGGCCCCCCCCTGGTTCGCGAGCCCGCCGAAGAAGACCAGGTCGGGCTTCGCTTCCAGGCACTTGGTGAGGGCCGGTTCCAGCGAGGGGTCGCCCCGCTTCACCTCCTCCCGGAGGAGGACCTTTCGGGCGGAGAGAAACTCGTAGTTGCGGACGAACTCGTCGGCGAGGCCGCGGCCGTAGTCGCTGTTGTCGTGGATCACCGCCGCCGTCCGCTGGGGGTAGTTCTTGACGAGCCACACGGCGGCGGCCCGGCCCTGGAAGTCGTCCCGCCCGCAGACGCGGAAGACGTGGTCCATCCCCGATTCGGTCAGGCGGGGGGTCGTGGAGGTGGGCGAAATCATGACCACGTCGTTGTCCTGGTAGGTCTTGGCCGCCGCCAGCGAACAGCCGGAGTCCACGTGGCCGATGACCACCAGGGGTTTCTTCCGGCTCAAAAAAAAGGCCGCCTCCTTGGCCTTGATCGGGTCGTTCCCGTCGTCCACCGGGACGAGGGTGATCTTTCGGCCGAGGACGCCCCCCTTGGCGTTCCACTCCTCCACCGCCAGGGTGACGCCGTTCAGCACGTCCTGGCCCAGGGTGGCCTGCTCCCCGCTCAGGGGACCGGCCACGCCCAGCCGGATCTCCTGCATGGAGGCGCAGGAAGCCCACCAGCCCATGCAGGCCAACGCGATGAGACCCAAGGCTCCGCGCACGAACCGCCTCATGGCTTTGGCCCTCCCTTCTTGAAGGAAATATAGGGCCCGTAAGGCCTCTCGTCGAGAAGGGCCACGGGGTTCCAGAGGAGGGGAGGGGGGGTCAGAGGAGGTTGTAGGGGTCCACCTCCACGAGGCACTCGTGGGGCACCCTTCGCTCCAGGCCCCGGGAGAGGATCTCCTCCAGGAAGGCGCGGAGCCGGTTCCGCCGGGGGGCCCGCAACAGGACGTGGCGCCGGTACCTCCCTTCCAGCTTGGGAAGGGGGGCGTCCACGGGGCCGAAGCAGCGGAGGCCCCTCTCTCCGGCGAGCCGGACCAGGCGGGACACCTCGGCGGAGAGAAGGTCCAGGCGGGCCGGGTCTTTGGCCCGAATCTCGATGCGGGCCAGGGCCTCCACCGGCGGATAGCCCATGGCCTTTCGGTAGCGGATGTCCCGGGAGAAGAAGGCGCGGTAGTCGTGGCCCAGGGAGGCCGCCACGGCGTAATGCTCGGGGTGGTAGCTCTGGAGGATCACCCGGCCGGCCTTGGCGCCCCTCCCCGCCCGCCCCGCGGCCTGGGTCACGAGTTGGAAGACCCGCTCGGCGGCCCGGAAGTCGGGCATGCCCAGGATGAAGTCCGCCGAGAGGACCGCCGCCAGCGTGACGTTGGGCACGTCGTGGCCCTTGGCCACCAGCTGCGTCCCCACGAGGATGTCGATGCGGCCCCGCTCGAAGTCGCTCCAGAGCCGCTCGAACTGCGCCGGGGTCCGGATCTCCTCCCGGTCGAGTCGGGCCACCCGGCGGCCCGGGAAGGCCTGGGCCAGAACCTCCTCCACCTTCTCGGTGCCCTCCCCCAAGAACTGAAGGACCTCCCCGCCGCAGGAGGGGCAGAGGGCCGGGACCTCGCTCCGGTGGCCGCAGTAGTGGCACTTGAGCCCCCCCCACTTGCGGTGGAAGGTGAGGGCCACGGAACAGTGGGGGCACTCCACGGTCTTCCCGCACTCCCGGCAGAGAAGAAAGGTGGCGAAGCCCAGGCGGTTTCGGAGGACCACCGCCTGCTCACCCCGGGCCAGGGTCTCCTCCAGGGCCGTGAGGAGCCTCCGCGAGGCGGTGGTCCTCTCCCCCACGGCGCGGAACTCCTCCCGCATGTCCACCGCCTCCACCGGCGGCAGGGAGGCCCCCCCCGCCCGTTCGGGAAGCTCCAGAAGGGTGTACTTCCCCCCCTCCGTGGCGTTGTAGAAGGATTCCACCGAGGGGGTGGCGGAGCCGAGGATCACCGGGATCCCCAACAGGCGGCCCCTCACCACCGCCATGTCCCGGGCGTGGAAACGGGGGAAGTCCTGCTGCTTGTAGCTTCCGTCGTGCTCCTCGTCCACCACGATGAGCCGCAGGCCGTCCAGGGGCGCGAAGAGGGCCGATCGGGGGCCGATGACCAGGCGCGCCTCCCCGCGCCGAACCCTGCGCCACTGGCGAACCCGCTCCACGTCGGTCATGGAGGAGTGGAGGATGGCCACGTCGCTGCCGAAGCGCCGGAGGAGCCGGCGGGCCAGCAGGGAGGTCAGGGAGATCTCCGGCACCAGGTAGAGGGCCGTCCCTCCGAGGCACAAGGCCTCCCCCATGAGACGGAGAAAGACCTCGGTCTTTCCCGAGCCGGTGACGCCGAAGAGGAGGAAGGTCCGGTGGCGGGGTTCGGAAAGGGGGCCCGACACGGCGTCCACCGCCGCCTCCTGGCCCTCGGTGAGGCGGTGGGGGGAGGGTTCCGGGGGAATCCGGGGGGGAAGGAGGTCGAAGATCTCCACCCAGCCCTCCTCGGCCATCTCGCTGAAGACGTGTTGGGGCACCCGGGCGGTCCGCGCCGCCTCCCTCAGGAGCGGGAACCCCATCGCCTCCGCCCGGAGCAGGGCCTGGAGGGCCTTGCGCCGAGGTGCGGGAAGGGAAGGGTCCCGGGCCAGCGCTTCGGCCTCCTCACGGGGCAGGAGAAGGGCCACCCGGTCCCTGGGAGCGTACCGCCTCCGGGCTTTCCAGAGGGTCTCCTCCACCACGACCCCCTCCTCCACCGCCTCCCAGAGTAAGGGCAGGAGGTCGGCCCCGAGCTTTTCCGCGAGGCTCTGGGCCGAGAGGGTCCCCTCGGCCAGGGCCTCGCGAAGCGGGGAAAAGCGGTCCGGAGAGCCGGTCGGCGCCCCTTCCACCAGGCGGTACCGGGCCCTGGGGGAGGGGTCCAGGGCCGAAGGGTAGGCGCAGCGCAGAACCGCCCCCCAGGAGACGAGGTAGTAATCGGCCACCCACCGGGTGAAGGCGAGGATTTCCGGCGGGAGAAGGGGGACGCGGTCCAGCACCTCCTCCGCCGTCTTGACCTGGCCCTCCTCCAAGGCTTCCCCTTCGCCCACCACCCACCCCACGAGGCGCCGCCCGGCGAAGGGAACCCGCACGCGGCAACCCGGAGCGGCGTCGGGACCGCCCTCCGGGAGGGCGTAGGTGAAGGTCTTGCGCGGCGGCAAGGGAAGGGCCACCTGGACCAGACGGGGTTGAGCTTCGCCGGCGCTCACGGCCTTGCTCTCCGGAGGGCGGCTTCCAAGAGGCCGGGGAGAAGATGGGAAGGATCTTCGAAACACGCCTCCAGGCGGGGCCAGACGAGGGGCGCCTCGAAGGACCAGCCGGGGGCCCACTTCACGGCGTCCTTCTCGGTGGTGAGGACCGCCTCGGCCCCGGCCTCCCGGATGGCTCTCCCCAGGGCCGCGCGGCGCTCCGGCGTGGGAAAGGCGTGGTCGGGAAAGGACAGAAAGCGGAGGGGAGAGAGTCCCTCCTGTTCCATATCCCTCCGAAAGCGGGCGGGGTTCCCCACCCCGGCGAAGGCCACCACGGGTCTTCCCGTCAGCTCCCTCCAGGAAAGGCCCGGAGGCATGGACAGCGAGGGCTCTTCCGCCCAGCGGAAACGGACGCCGAGCACGGGCTTGCCGCGGGCGAAGGGGAGCAGGACCTCGGGAATTCCTTCCCCCCCGCATAGCAGGATCGCATGGGCTCGGGTTGTCCCTTCAAGCGGCTCTCGAAGCCTCCCCGCCGGAGGAGGCCGAAGGTCCTCCGGGCGGCGGCCATCCACCAGAAGGAGGTCCAGGTCCCGCCCCACCCGCCGGTGCTGGAAGCCGTCGTCGAGAAGAAAGACGGTGGGACCGTCGGAGAGGAGCAACGCGGCGCCCTCCTCCCGCCGTCCGGCCACGGCCGCCGGGAGGCGGGGCTGCGCCCGAAGGTACAGAAGGGCTTCCTCCCCCACCTCCTCGGCGGCGCTGTCGGGAAGGACGCGGAGGGGGCCCCGGGTGCGCCGGCCGTAGCCCCGGAGGAGAACCGCCGGACGTTCCCCCATCTCGCCAAGGAGCCGGGCCAGCGCCAGGGTCACGGGGGTCTTTCCCGTCCCGCCGAAGGTCAGGTTGCCCACCGAGACCACGGGCAGGGGCAGCCGGAGGGCCTTTCGCCGCCGCCTCTCGAGCAGAAAGGCGCTTCCCCGAAGGTACAGCCTGCCGAGGGGCTCCAAGGCCCTGGTCCAGAGAGGCGCTTGCTTCGCGGAGGGCCCCGCCCCGTCCCGTTCCATGGCGTCGAGGATACCCCACCACGGGGTCCATTCCAAGCGTGGCGGGCCTTTTCAGCCCCTCCGGCGGCGGCGGAGGCCCTTCCGGCCTGCCTTACATCCCCAGAAAACGGGCGTAGAGGGCACGGGCGCGGGAGGGATCGTCGGTCTTCTGGACGAGGGCCCGGCCGTCGGCGTAGAGGGTGACGGGGTGGCCCTCCCATTCGGTCTGCAGGAGATACGGGTTGCGGAAGACGGGGCCGAGGAGCTTGAGACGCGCTTCCAGGGCTTCGAGGTCCAGGCGGGTTCCCCGGGGGGCCAGAACCATGACCCCGTCCCGTCCGCAAAGGCGGTGGGTCCGGCTGGTTCCCCGCTCCTCGAGGAAGTCGAGGCGGCCCTCGCCACAGCAGGGGCAGCCGAGACGCCGGGGGGCTTCCACCCGGGAGAGGGCGCCCTCCAGGAGATCCAGGGTGAGGATGCCGCGGAGGCAGAGGTCTTCCCGACCGGCGAGGATCTTGAGAGCCTCGGCGGCCTGCAGGGAAGCCACGGCGGTGGCGGCGGGGCCGAGGATCCCCGAAGTCTCGCAGGTGGGGGCGCTGCCGGGCGGGGGCGGATCGGGAAAGAAACAGCGCAGGCAGGGCCCTTCGCCGGGGAAGAGCGCGGCCACGCTTCCGTAGGTGGAGACGGCGCCCGCGTAAATCCAGGGTTTCCGGGCTTCCACGGCGGCGTCGTTCAAGAGGTAGCGGGTCTCGAAGTTGTCCGTTCCGTCGAGGACGACGTCCGCCCGGCGAAAGAGGTCCCGGGCGAGGTCGGGGTCCAAATCGGCGGAGAGCGCCTCCACCCGCAGGCCGGGGCGGATCTCCTGGAGGCGCCGCGCCGCGGCCACGGCCTTGGGGAGGCGTTCCTCGGCGTCCCTCCAGGCGAAGAGGACCTGGCGCTGGAGGTTGCCGAACTCCACGTGGTCTCGGTCCACCAGGAGGAGGCTGCCGACGCCGGCCCTCGCCAACAGCGCCGAGGAGGCGCAACCGAGGGCACCCACCCCCACCACCGCCGCCGCGGATGCGCCGATGCGCGCCTGCCCCGCCTCCCCCACCCAGGGGAGGGCCGCCTGCCGCGCGTAGAGGTCCTTCACGAGAGGTACCTCCGGGAGCGCACGTTGCCGGCCAGCCCCACGAGGAAGGAGGTGCTGATCAGGAAGGAGCCCCCGTAGGAGAGAAAGGGGAGGGGGATCCCCGTGGTGGGCAGAAGCCCCAGCACCATCCCCACGTTGACGAGGAGGTGGTAGAGCAGGAGCGCGAAGACCGCCAGCACCAGGAACCGGCCCTCGGGGTCCCTGGCCAGGCGGAGGGTGGAGAGGAAACGGCCGAGCAGGACCAGAAAGGCGCCCAGCACGGCGACGCTGCCCATAAAGCCCGTCTCCTCGCCGACCACCCCGAAAATGAAGTCTGTGTGGGGGGCCGGGAGGAAGTTCATCCGGTTCTGGGTCCCCGAGTAGAGGCCCTTTCCCCAGAGTTCCCCGGAACCCACGGCGATGCGGGCCTGGGCCACCTGGTAGCCGGCCCCCCGGGGGTCGTGGGCGGGGTCCAGAAAGGTCAGGATCCGGTCCTTCTGGTAGGGCTTGAGAAAGGTGAACCAGCCCAGGGCGAAGAGGAGAAGAATCCCCACCAGGAAGAGGCCGCCCCACTTGAGAAGGCGGGCCAGGGGAAACCGGGCGAAGTAAAGAACGGCGGCCGCGATGGGCAGAAAGGTCGTGGACGTGCCGAAGTCCGGCTGGAGGAGGGTCAGGGTCATGGGAAGGGCGATGAGGGCCCACAACAGGGCCACCTGCCGCCCCTCGAGCCCCTTGTCGGGCAGGTCCCGGATGACGGTGGCGCAGGCCAGGGCCGCGGCGGCCTTGGCCAGCTCGGAGGGCTGAAAGCCGATGGGGCCCAGGTAGAGCCAGGAGCGGGAGCCGGCGATGGTCCGTCCCGCCACCAGGACCGCCAGCAGGGCGGCGAGGCTTCCGGCGTACAGCAGGTAGCCGTATTCGAACCAGATGGAATAGGGGATGAGGGAGGCCAGGGCGAAGACCGCCAGGGCGATGCCGGCGTAGAGGAGTTGGCGCTCCCCCAGGGCGGCGTAGCGGGTGCCGAAGGTGGCCGAGCGGACCATGAGGGTTCCGAAGACCACGAGGAGCACCACCACCGCGGTGGTCACCCGGTCCCCGAGAAAGAAGCGCTCCAGCGTCTCTCGCACCGCTCAGCCCTCCGAAGGCGAGGGGGCGCGCCCCCGGGCCTCCAGCGGTGCGGGGCCGGCGGAGGGCTCCTCCGCTTCGCCCGGCTTCTTCCCGAAGAAGAGGTACTCCAGCCCCGCCCGGGCGATTTTCGCCCCGAGGTCGCCGCCGTGGCCGCCGTGCTCCACGAGGACGACGAAGGCCACCTGCGGGTTCTCCCGGGGGGCGAAGCCGGCGAACCAGGCGTGGTCCCGTATGGCCTTGTCCAGGAGCTTGGTGTCCTTGCCGGCGCTGGCCTCCACCACCTGCGCGGTGCCGGTCTTGGCGCAGACGGTGAGCCCGGGGATGTGGCAGGCCTTTCCCGTGCCGCCGGAGACCACCCGTTCGAGCCCTTCCCGGATCACCTCCAACGTGGAGGGGGAGACCTCCACCGAGCTGAGAAGCCTCGGCTCCCCGGAGAGAATCCGGGGCTGGTAGCGCTTTCCCCCCGTGGCGATGGTGGCGTAGAAGGAGAGGAGCTGGAGGGGGGTGACGGTGAGGTAGCCCTGGCCGATGCTGACGGGCAGCGTCTCGCCGGGGTACCAGGGCCCCATGTTGCGGGAGAGCTTCCACGCGGGGGAAGGCAGGATCCCCGACCCTTCCCCCGGCAGGTCCACCCCCGTCCGGCTCCCCAAACCGAAGAGGGCGCCCCACTTGGCCAGGCGATCGATGCCCACCCGGTCGCCGGCGCGGTAGAAGAAGACGTTGCAGGAATTCTGGATGGCCGTGAGGAGGTCCACGCCGCCGTGGCCGCCCTTGGCCCAGCAGTGGAAGGTGTGTCCCCCGAAGTCCCACCCGCCGGGACAGTAGAAGGTGGTGCCCGGGGTGAGGATCCCCTCTTCCAGCCCCACCAGGGCCACGAAGGGTTTGAAGGTGGACCCGGCGGGGTAGCTCCCCTGGATGGGCCGGTTGAGCAGGGGGTGGCGGGGATCCTCCGCCAGGGCCTGCCAGTCCCTGGCCGAAACGGTGTGGGAGAAAAGGTTCGGGTCGAATCCGGGAAGGCTGACCCAGGCCAGGATCTCGCCGGTGGAGGGGTTCATGAAGACGGCGGCCCCCGACTCCTCCCCGAGGGCCTCGGTGAGGATCCGCTGGAGTTCGAGGTCCAGGTTCAGCCGCACCGCCTTGCCGGGGACCGGTTCCTTCTGGACGCCCACGCCGGGGAGGCGCAGGCGGGGATCCTCCACCTCCCGCCCCAAGGCGTTCACCTGGGCCGTGCGCCGCCCGTTCTCCCCCATGAGGACCGCGTTGGCGGTCTTCTCCACCCCGGCCTTCCCCACCTCGATGAAGGGGTCGGGGTCCCGGACCTGGAGGGCCGCCGCCTCCTCCTCGGAGAGGAGGCCCACGTACCCCACGGCGTGGCTGGCCAGGGGGCCGCTGGGGTAGTCGCGACGAAGCTCCGTTTCCACGCGGAGCATCTTCAGCTCGTCGGGGTGGGTCTCCACCTTCTGGAGCCAGTCCGGGGGGACGTCCCGGGCCAGGACCGCGAGGCTGGGAACCGGCGACCGCCTCAGGGCGGCCTTGACCTCCGCCTCCGTCATGGAAAGCCCCAGGATGCGGTTCATCGCGGCGATGGTCTTTTCCAGCGACCCCTCCTTGGCCGTGTCGAGGACCAGGGAGAAGGAGATCCGGTTTCGGCAGAGGAGGCGGCCGTTGCGGTCGGTGATGATCCCCCGGGGGCTCCGCATGACGATGGTCCGGGTGTAGTTGTTCTCCGCCAGGGTCCGGTAGGTGGCGCCTTGCATGACCTGGAGGTAAAAGAGGCGGACCCCGAACAGGACGAAGAGGGCCGCCGTGGCGAACTTCAGAAAGGCCACCTTGGCTTCGAAGTCGGGGTGGTCCGTCCGGTCCATCATTCTTCCCTCGGGAAGAGGCGGGAGGCCAGCCCCTCCAGCACCGACGCCGCCAGCCCCGTGAGGAGGGCGCCCAGCAGGACGGCCGCCCAGAGCCCCGGGGGGAGCGAGAGCCCCAGGAGGAGGAAGAGGGCGGCCACCAGCGCCGCGTCTCCAACATAGGACGCCGCCGCGAAGAAGAAAAGGGGGAAAACGCCCTGGAGCACCACCCGCTGCCCCACCCATCCCAGAAGGTGGCCCACCAGAGTGTACGCGGCGCCGTGGAACCCGATGTAGGGCATGACGAAGGCGTCCCGAAGGGTCCCCAGGAGCGCCCCCCAGAGGGTCCCCGCCCACCGCCCCTGGCGGAGGGCCAGGACGGTGAGGAGGGCCAGGAGCGGGTCCGCGGCGTTGGCTTCCCCCCAGCCCAAAGGCAGGAGGGCCTGGAGGGCCACCGCCCCGGCCGTCAAGAGGAGCGGGGCGAGGAGGCGGTTACGCATGGGGCCTCAGCGCCAGGGCCCATCGGAGAGCCTGGGGGTCCACGGCCGGCCGGAGCCGGATCTTTTTCAGGTAATCCCCCCCGTCCGCCACCTCCTCCACGGTCCCCACGCGGAGGCCCGGGGGGAAGAGGCCGTCCTCGCCGGAGGTGGAAAAGACGTCTCCGGTCTGGACGTCCGCCTCGTTGGAGACGTACCGGACGAGGATGTGGTCGCCGGCCCCCACGGCCACCCCCTTGACCCCCGTGCGCTCCGAGGCCACGCCGGCGGCGCTGGAGGGGTCGGTGGCGGCCACCACCCGGTAGAGGGTCCCCACCCGGCCCTTCACCCGGCCCACGAGGCCCCGCTCGGTGAGGAGCGGGGTGTCGTCCGGGAGGAGCCGGGGGGAGGAGACGAGGTAGTACCGGCCGAAGGGGGCACCGAAACGGGTGAAGATCCGGACGGCGGAAGGCTCCCAACGGGCCGGGGGGGCCGCCCGGAGGAGCTCCCTCAGGGCGCGGTTTTCCTCCTCCAGATGCCTCCCCAGGAGCAGGAGCGCCTTCAGTTCGCGGTTTTCCGCGTCGAGCCGCTCGGCCCTCTGAACGGCCTCGCGTTGCAGGATCCAGGCGTCCCAGCCTTCCCGGACGAAGCGGGAGGCGCCGTCGAAGACGCTGAGGACCGGGCCGAAGAGGGTCAGGGCCGCCTGGCCCAGAAGGGAACGTTCCCCCCGCCGGATCTGGAGGGAAAGCGCCACCACGAAACCTCCCGCCAACAGGATCGCCAGAACGAGGGGGCGGCGGGAGAGGGGAGGGGAGGCCATCAGTCCAGGGCCACCCGTTTGAGGAGCTCGAAGTCGTCCAGCATCCTCCCCGCCCCCAGGACCACCGAGGAGAGGGGATCGTCGGCGATGAGGACCGGAAGGCCCGTCTCCTCGCGGAGGCGCTTGTCCAGGTTTCGCAGGAGGGCCCCCCCGCCGGTGAGGACGATGCCCCGGTCCACGATGTCCGCCGCCAGCTCCGGCGGCGTCTGCTCCAGGGCCTGCTTGACGGCGTCGATGATGATGGAGACCGTCTCCGAGAGGGCCTCCCGGATCTCCTCCGAAGTGACGGCGAGGGTCTTGGGGATGCCGTCCACCAGGTCCCGGCCCTTGACCTCCATGGTCTCCTCCTTCTCCATGGGGTAGGCCGATCCGATGCGGATCTTGATCTCCTCCGCCGTGCGCTCGCCGATGAGGAGGTTGTACTTTTTCTTGATGAACTGGATCACCGCCTCGTCCATCTCGTTGCCCGCCACCCGGACGGTGCGGGAGTACACGATCCCCGCCATGGAGATGACCGCCACGTCGGTGGTGCCGCCGCCGATGTCCACGATCATGTTGCCGGTGGGCTCGGTGATGGGCATGCCGGCGCCGATGGCGGCGGCCATGGGCTCCTCCACCATGGCCACGTAGGAAGCCTTGGCCCGGTAGGCCGAGTCGCGGACGGCCCGCTTCTCCACCTGGGTGATCTGGCTGGGGATGCAGATGACGATGCGGGGCCTCACGATGATCTTCCGGTTGTGGGCCTTCTTGATGAAGTAGTCGAGCATCCGCTCCGTGTGCTCGAAGTCGGCGATGACGCCGTCTTTCATGGGCTTGATGGCCACGATGTTGCCCGGCGTGCGCCCCAGCATCTCCTTGGCCTCGGTCCCCACGGCCTCCACCTTGCCGGTCTTCTGGTTGAGGGCCACGATGGAGGGTTCCCGGACCACGATGCCCTTGCCCTTGAGGTACACCAGGGTGTAGGCCGTTCCCAGGTCGATGGCGAGGTCGTTGGAGAGGAAGGAGAAGGGCGAACGGAGGCTGAAGGGCATGGGGGGCTCCTACTCGAAGACGAGGCAGCGGTTCTTGGTGGATTCCTTCACGCGGTACATGGCCTGATCGGCCTTTTGGATCAGCATTTCCGGGTTCTCGCCGTGCTCGGGGAAGGCGGCGATGCCGAAGGAGGCGGAGAGGGTGAAGTCGTACCCCGGGTTCTGGCGGTAGTCGTGGGAGAGGATGGCCTGCCGCAGGCGCTCCGCCACCAGGAGGGCTCCGGGGGCGTCGGTGTTGGGAAGGATGAGGGTGAACTCGTCTCCCCCGTAGCGCACCACCACGTCCACGTTGCGGACGCCCCTCTGGAGGATGTCCCCAACCACCTTCAGCGTCTCGCTGCCCACCAGGTGGCCGTACCGGTCGTTGACCTGCTTGAAGCCGTCCAGGTCTAAAAAGAGCACCGAAACGGGGTAGCCGTAGCGCCGCCCGCGGGTGATCTCCACCTCCAGGGCCTGCCGGAGGTACCGGGAGTTGTAAAGCTGGGTGAGGTCGTCCACCAGGGAGAGCTGGCGGACCCGCTGGAACAGCAAGGCGTTCTCCAGGGCCACGGCCACGGGCTCGGCGAAGAGGGAGACGGTCTCCAGGTCCTCGTCGCTGAAGGGCTCCCTTCGGTCCTTGTTCATCAGTTCCAGGACGCCCAAGGTCTTCCCGCGGCTCCTCAAGGGAACGGCGAGGATGGACCTCGTGGTGAAGCCGGTGATCCGGTCCAGGCCGGGGTTGAAGAGGGGGCTCGAGCGGACGTCCTGAATCACCAGCGGCTGGCCGGTGGCGGCCACGTGACCCGCCACCCCCTGACCCACGGGGATGCGAAGGTCCTTGAGCCCCTGGGCGTGGCTGCCCAGCGCCTCCTGGAAGACGAGGTGCTGTCCGCTCTCGTCGAGGAGGAGGAGGCTCCAAGCCTCGGTCTTCACCAGCACCTGGACCCGCTCCATGATGTAGGCCGTCAGGGCTTCCGGCTCCAGGAGGGAATTGGCGGTCCGCACCACTTCCTTAAGCAGGCGAAGCTGCTCGGCCTTTTGCCGGTGGGCCTTTTCGAGGTCGGCCAGGCGCTGGCGGAGGGTGGGGGGGCGGGAGGCCATGGGTCAGTAGGAGACCGACTGGAACTGCTTCCGCCAGAACTTCTCGTTGCCCTCTTCGTCGAAGGCCCGGACCACCACCGACTGGGTCCCCACGTCGGAGAAGAGGTAGATCTTGCTGAAAGAGCCGTCGGCGTTGACGGGGATCTCCAGGTCGTTCACCGAGACGGAGACGCCCGGATCGGTGGAACCCTGCAGGATCACGCCGTCCCCGATGGGGGTGGCGTCCACGATGAGCTTGAGGTCCCGCTGGATCCTCGGCCTCTGGTAGATCTGCAGGAGGCGGAAGCGGTAGATGGGGGACCAGAAGCTCTTCTCGGCCCCGGATTCGGACTTGAGCCGCCAGTAGTAGGTCCCCGGCGGGAGCCCCTCCACCGTCAACCGGTTCTCCTTGAGCACCTGGTCGGGGGCCACCAGCGAAGAGAAGAGGGGGCGGGCCGAGAGCTGGAAGCGGACGGGGCCTCCCGAGCCGCCCCTCCACTGGAAGGTGAGGGGGGTGTGGACGGGATCCTCCACCCGGAGGATCTGCTGGTCCTTGGGAAAGTCGGCCACGGGGGGGGCCACCAGGGGTTCGGGGGAGGAGATGACCCCCGCGGAGGCCCGGACCACCACGCCGGAGGTGCCCGCTTCCACCCGCTGGGTCCTTCCGCCCGTCTCGATTTCGCCGGCGCCGGCGAAGATGGAGGCGGTGGTTTCCCCGGTGGGGGACTGGGCGATCCCCACCCGGGAGGCGGGGGCCGGGCGGACCTTGGCGGTGTCGGTGGTGATGATGCTCTGGTCCTTGGGGGTCATGGTCTCCGGCGTCTGCGTCTCCACGAAGCCCTGCTTGAGCGCCACCTCCACCCGGGAAGCGCCGTCGGGGGTGGAGGAGAGGGACTGGATGACCACCAGGGAGTCGGGGGCCACCACCTGGAACTGGCCGTTGTGGTACTTGATCTTGGCGAAGCTGTTCTGGCCCGTGCGGACGATGTCCCCGTCCTCCAGGATCATCCGCTCCTTGGCCGAGGAGAAGAGGTGCTGGCCGGTGCGCTTGACCTCCACGTTCCCCTCGGTCTCCACCAGGGTGGCGTACTTCTGGCCCGACGGGGAGGCGCCCTGCAGGTCTTTCAAGGTCTCGAGGACGTCCAGGGCGATCTGGCGGGCCTTGGGGTAGCGCCCCTCGGCGTACTCCGACCGTCCCTGGGCCAACATGGTCTTGGCCTGGTTCAGGGTGGGCCGGAGGGCAGGGTCGGCGGAGGAGCCGTCGAGGGAGTCCACCAGGCGCTGGGCCTTGGTGAGGGCCCGTTCGGCCTGGATCTGGGGGTTTCCCTTCCACCGCACGTACAGAAGCCCGCCGCCCAGGACGAGCAGGAGGGCGAGGAGGATTCCCACCAGGGCGTAAATGTCCTTGTACTTGATCGTGATCCAATCCAGGTCCCGCATTCCCTTGGCCATCGTCAGCGCCCCTCTCTTGACCTTTCATTGTAAAACAGCCGAAGTCCACCCGAAAGGGGCCCAAGGGTTTTCGGGGGCTCCGGAAGGGGGGCGCTTCCCCGGCCGGGCCCCGCGTTGCCCCCAAGGCCCCCAACCGGGGATAATGAACAAAGGAGGATGGAATGGCCAATCCCACCCGCGGGTCCAACGGTTCTCTCGCCCCTTTCTGGGCGGTGGTGGCCCTCTCGGCCTTGGTGTTGGTGTGGTACCTGCTTTTCGCCGGGGGGGGAGGCGCCGCTCCCACCCTCCATGCCCGCCGGGGGAGCGTGCTCGTCCCGCCGGCCTTGGAGGAGGCTTCCGGTGGAGCACCCCTGGCCCCGGAGACCCTGAAAGGAAAGGTGGTGGTCCTCCACTTCTGGGCCACCTGGTGTCCCCCTTGCCGGGAGGAGTTCCCCGCCTTCGCCCGGTACGCGGAGGAGGCGCGGCGAAAAGGCGACGCCGTGGTGATCGCCGTGTCCCTCGACCAGACGGCGGACCCCGTTCCCGCCTTCGTGCGGAAGGCCGGGGGGGCCTTCCCCGTCTACATGGACGACGGGGCCTTCTCCTCCGCCGCCGGGGTGTCGGTGATCCCCACCACCGTGGTCCTGGACCGGCAAGGGCGGGTGGCGCTCCGACAGGAGGGGGCGGCCCGTTGGGACGGCTCGGGCATCCCCGCCGCCGTGCGCAAGCTGGCGGCGGAGTGACGGCGGAGGAAGGAGGCGGAGAGTGCTGCGGGTGGGGCTCACGGCCGACTGGGAAAGGCTCCCCGACGGGAAGGAACGTCTGGTCCTGGACCGGGCTTACGTGGCCTGGGTCCGCAAGGCGGGCCTCCAGCCGGTGGTGCTTCCCGCCCTCCCCGGGGACGAAGGGGTTTCGCTTCGGGACCTTTCGGGCCTGGTGCTCACCGGAGGAGGGGATATCCCCCCCTCCTTCTACGGGGCCGAGCCCGACCCCCAGGGGCAAGAAAGGCTTTCTCACCCGGAGCGGACGGCCTTCGAGTTCACGCTGGTCTGGAGGGCCCTCAAAGCCGGGCTTCCCCTCCTGGGGGTCTGCCTGGGGTGCCAGACCCTCAACGTGGCCATGGGGGGCACCCTCGTCCGGCACATCGAAGACCCCGAAGGGATCCACCGCCGGTCCTCCCCCGGTTCCCCCAACCCCCGCCACCGCTTGAAGACCCAGCCGGGGAGCGTGGTCCACAGCCTCTACGCCACGCCGGACGTCCGGGTCTCCTCCTCCCACCACCAGGCCGTGGGCCGTGTGGCCGACGGCTTCCGGGCCACCGCCTGGGGACCGGGCGGAGTGGTGGAGGCCATCGAGAGCGTGGGGAACCCGTCGGTCCTGGGCGTCCAGTGGCACCCCGAACGAACGCCCCGTTCCCCCTTTTCCCAGGCCCTAGCCCGGTGGTTCGCCGACCGGGCGAAGGCCTTCGCGGCGGGGGAGCGGTGAGGGAAAGAGCGCCGCAGGGGCCCGAAGCGCTCCTGGGGCCGGGAGGCCCCCTTTCCCGGGAGCCTTTCTACGAGTTCCGGCAAGGACAGGTGGAACTGGCCGCAGCCGTGGCCCGAACCTTTCGGGAGGGCGGCGTTCTCCTCGCCGAGGCGGGCACCGGCACCGGCAAGAGCCTGGCCTACCTCCTCCCCGCCCTGCTCCAGCCCCACCGGGTGGTGGTGGCGACCCGTACCAAGACCCTCCAGGAACAGTTGGCCCGCAAGGACCTGCCGCTGGCGGAGAAAATCCTCGGGCGGCCCTCCCGGGCGGTGGTGGTGAAGGGGCGGGCCAACTACCTCTGCCGCCACTACTTCGCCCGGTTCCAGCAAAATCCCCTCCTCCACAGCCGGGCGGAGTCCCGAATCTACCAGAGGCTCGTCTCCTGGGCCGAGGGCACCGAGACGGGGGACAAGGCCGAGTGGGAAGGCATCCCGGAGGACCTTCCCCTCTGGGCGGACCTTAACGCCCGCGGGGACCGCTGTCTGGGGGCCAGGTGCCCGGTCTTTCAGGAGTGCTTCGTGGTCCGGCTGCGAAGGGAGGCGGAGGCGGCGCACCTGGTGGTGACCAACCACCACCTGCTCTTCGCCGACCTGGCCCTCAAGGGGCGATGGGACACGGCGGTCCTTCCCGAGTTTCGCCTGCTCGTTCTCGACGAGGCCCACGAGGCCGAGGAGGCCGCCACGAGCTTCTTCGGCGTCACGGCCAGCCAGCGCATGGCCGAGGAGTGGATCCGGGACGCCCTGCAGGCCCTCCCCTCCGGCGCGGAGGGCGCCCGGGGTCGCCTGGCCGAGGCGCTCCAGGAAGTGCGGCTCTTCTTCGGCCTCTTTGGCCGCGGAAAGGAGGGGAGGCGGGAAGAGGTGGAGCCCGGAAGCCTCACCCCGGAGCAGGCGGCCCACGCCGTCCGCATGGGGGCCAGTCTGGACGCGGCCGCCCTCGCCCTGGAAGAGGAGCGGGGGGTGGGGCCGGAAAAGGAAGGGCTCCTCTCCCGCCTCGACGCGTGGCGGGAGACCGTGGATTTCGTCCTCAGGGGGGCCGACGACCGTTTCGTCCGCTGGATGGAGCGGTCGGCCCGCAACGTGACCTTCGGGGCGAGCCCGGTGGACGTGGGCCCCATCCTCCGGGAAAGTCTCTTCTCCCACCTCGGGGCGGCGGTGTTGACCTCCGCCACCCTCACCATCGGGGGGGCCTTCACCTACCTCCGGGACCGGCTGGGCCTGCTGGAAGAGTGCCGGGAGCTCCGCATCGAAAGCCCTTTCGACTTCCGCCGGCAGGGGCTCCTATACGTCCCCGAGGAGTTCGTCCCCCCCACGACCCCCGCATTCCCCGATGCGGTCCTGGCGGCCGTGCGGAGGCTCCTCGCCTTCTCCCGCGGCCGCGCCTTTCTCCTCTGCACCTCGAGCCGCATGGTGGCTCACCTCGCCGAGGGCCTCTCGGACATACCCTACCCCCTCTTCGTCCAGGGCCAGGAGGCCAGAGGGGTTCTCCTGGACCGCTTTCGGGCGGCGGGAAACGGCGTCCTCGTGGCCACCTCTTCCTTCTGGCAGGGGGTGGACGTCCAGGGGGAGGCCCTCTCGCTGGTGGTCCTGGACAAACTGCCTTTCGCCGTTCCCGACGACCCCCTGGTGAAGGCGAGGATCGAGCGACTGAAGCGCGCCGGCCGGGAGCCTTTCCTGGAGTACCAGGTGCCCTCCGCCGCCATCCTCCTGCAGCAGGGGGCGGGGCGCCTCATCCGCTCCCGGAGGGACCGGGGGGTGGTGGCCTGCTTCGACGTCCGGCTGAGGACCAAGGCCTACGGAAAGGTCCTTCTGGCCTCCCTGCCCCCGCTGCCGCTCACCGGCCGCGAGGAGGAGGTGGAGCGCTTCTTTTCGGCGGACCGGCCCCCCGAATAGCGCTTCGGGAGCCTCAATGGCCGCGGAAGAAGAGGTTCTTGAGGACCAATAGGGTCATGGAGGGGCTTTCGAGCATCCGGCGCCGCAGGTAGGCGATGGCGTCGTCCCAGTCGTGGGCGAAGGGGACGTAAAGGCGGACCTTTTCCCCGGAGGCCACCAGCTCCCGGTGGAGCTTCTCCCGGGGGACACCCAACAGCATCTGGAATTCGTACCGCTCCTTGGGGATGCCTTTTCGGGCGATGAGGTCCCTGGCCTTTTGGACGTACTCCACGTCGTGGGTGGCGATGCAGACGTAGTGGCCGCGGTCGAAGAGCTTCTCGATGAGGCGAAGGAGGTTCTCCTTCATCTCCCGCCGCTGGGTGTAGGCCCGGTCCCCCGGCACGTTGTAGATGCCGATGCAGGCCCGGACGTGGGCCTGCAGCCCGTCCAGGCGGTCCACGTCGTCCAGTGTCCGGAAGAGGCGGGATTGCAGGACGGTGCCCAGGACGGGGTACCTGGGTTTGAGGCTCCGGTAGAGGTCCAGCGTGAAGTCGGTGAGGTCCGTGTCCTCCATGTCCACGGTGAGGCCCCGCCCGGCGGCCTGGCAGGCGGCGGCCAGCTCCTCGATGTTCCGGCGGCAGAGGTCGGGGCTGACGTAGAAGCCGAAGTGGCCCGGCTTGATGGAGAGGGTGCAGTGGGGCCGGTCCCGGATGGCCTCCAGGGCCCTCAAGTAGTTCTCCACCGCCTGGCGAACCTTGGCCTCCGTCTTCTCCGCCTCCCCCAAAACGTCCAGCGTGGAGAGAACGCCTTTTTCGCGGAAGAGGCGGTCGGCGGTCTCCAGGCCCTTTTCCAGCGAGTCCCCCGAGACGTAGGGCGCGGCGAAGATCCGGACCAGCCGGCCGGGGATCCAGTTCACCACCGACTTTTTCACGTCGTAGAAGGACATGGTGGACTCCTCGAGAAGCCGGGGCCCGGCCCCGAAGGGCGGAGTATAGCACCGGCGGGAGGCCGTGGGGGTCCAGCCCCGAAAGGCCGGCGGGGGTGGGGGAAAAGCCCCCCGGGGCGGGAGGGGGGCGGGACCGCTTGAAGGGATGGATTCCTTTCACTATCCTGGCCCCTTCCGCCCCGGGGCCGGGTGCGGGCGCCCCGGGATCCGACTCCGAAGCACGCCCGCGAGAGGGCCCGTCCGATCATGTCTCGCTTCCGTCCTTTCCGCGCCTACAGGCCCCGGCCCGAGCTGGCCGGGCGCATCGCCAGCCCCCCCTACGACGTCATCAGCTCCGAGGAGGCCCGGGAGATGGCCAGGGGGAACCCCTGGTCCTTCCTCCACGTCGGCAAGCCGGAGATCGACCTCGACCCCTCCGTCCCCCTGTACGACGACCGGGTGTACGCCAAGGGGGTGGAAAACCTCCGCCGCTTCATCGCCGAGGGGATCCTGGAAAAGGAACCCCAGCCCTGCTTTTACGTCTACCAGCAGCGCATGGGAGGCCACGTCCAGGCCGGTCTGGTGGGCCTGTGCTCCGTGCGGGAGTACGAGGAGGGCCTCATCAAGCGCCACGAGCACACCCGAAAGGACAAGGAGGACGACCGCACCCGCCACGTCAGGGAGCAGAACGCCAACGCGGAACCGGTCTTCCTGACCTACCGGGCCGTCCCCGCCATCGACGAGATCGTGGACCGCGCCCGCTCCTGCGACCCCGTCTACGACATCGTCACGGACGACGGCTTCGGCCATACCGTCTGGGTGGTGGCGGACGAGGAGGACATGGCGGAGCTCACCCGCCTCTTTGCCGAGAAGGTCCCGGCCCTCTACGTCGCCGACGGCCACCACCGCACCGCCGCCGCCGTCCGCACCGGCCAGGCGCTGAGGGCCCGCCACGGCGTCGGAAGCGGGGAGGAACCCTGGGAGTACTTCATGGCGGTGGTCTTCCCCCACGACCAGCTCCAGATTCTGGACTACAACCGCGTGGTGAAGGACCTGAACGGCCTCGCCCCCGAGGAGTTTCTCCGGAGGGCGGGGGAGCGCTTCGACGTGAGGGAGGCCTCCTCTCCCCGGCCCGAGGGGCCCGCCCGCTTCGGGATGTACCTGGGCGGCCGCTGGTACCGCCTGACGGCCAGGCCGGGCACCTACCCGGAGGGGCACCCCGTCCTGGGCCTCGACGTCTCCATTCTGCAGAACAACCTGTTGGGGCCGGTCCTCGGCATCGCCGACCCCCGAACCGACAGGCGCATCGACTTCGTGGGGGGCATCCGGGGCCCCGTCGAGCTGGAAAAGCGGGTGAAGGAGGGGTGGGCCGTGGCCTTCGCCCTCCACCCCACGAGCCTGGACCAGCTCATGGCCGTGGCGGACGCCGGGGAGGTCATGCCGCCCAAGTCCACCTGGTTCGAGCCGAAGCTGCGCAGCGGCCTCCTCGTGCGCCTCATCGAGGAATAGCCCGGGGAGGAGGCGGGGGACCGGATCGGGGGGGCGCCGCGGGACCGCGATCCGCTCGGGCCGCTCCTTTCCTCGGATGGAGGGTGAATCCATGAAGATCCTAATCGCGGACGCGTTCGACAAGAGTCTTCCCAAGCGCCTCGAGACCTTCGGAGAGGTCTTCGAGGACATGGCGCGGCTTCCGGAGGCCGAGGTCCTCCTCATCCGCTCCAAGACCAAGGTCACCCCGGAACTCCTCGAGAAGGCCCCCCGGCTGAAACTCGTCATCCGGGGCGGGGTGGGCCTGGACAACGTCAACCTCCCGGCCTGCCAGGCGCGGGGGATCGAGGTCCTCAACACCCCCGAGGCCTCCTCGGTGGCCGTGGCCGAGCTGGCCCTCGCCCTCATGCTGGCCATTCCCAACCGCCTGGTGGAAGCCCACAACTCCATGAAGGAAGGCAAGTGGCTCAAGAAGGAGCTCAAGCGCACCGAGCTCTTCGGAAAGACGCTGGGGCTTTTCGGCGTGGGGCGGATCGGGACGGAAGTGGCCCGCCGGGCCGCCGCCTTCGGCATGACGGTTCTCGCCTTCGACCCCTACCTGAAAGAGCATCCGGTGGCCCGTCTGGTCTCCCGGGACGAACTCCTGGCCTCCTCCGACTACATCTCCTTCCACACCCCCCTCACCGACGAGACCCGGGGGATGGTGAACGGGGCCCTGATCGCCAAGATGAAGGACGGCGTCGTCCTCATCAACACCGGAAGGGCCAAGGTGATCGACGAGGCGGCCCTGGCGGAGGCCTTGAGGAGCGGCAAGGTGGCGGCGTACGGCACCGACGTGTGGCCCAGCGACCCGCCGCCGCCGGACTGCCCCCTTCTTTCGGCCCCCAACGTCCTCATGACCCCCCACATCGGGGCCTCCTCCAAGGAGAACCTGCTCCGGATCGGCGACATCGTCGTGGAGATCCTTTCCAGGCGGAAGTGAACGAGGCGCGGTCAAGGCCCCGAAGGCGGGATCTTTCCATCCCGGAATTCGGGCGACAGGAGAGTGCAAGATGGCGAAACGGGTGATCAATTTCTACGCGGGACCGGCGGGCCTTCCCCTGCCGGCGCTGGAACGTGCTCAGGCCGAACTCCTCGACTTCGAGGGGACCGGCATGTCGGTGATGGAGATCTCCCACCGGGCGAAGGAGTACGACGCCGTCCACAACGAAGCCATCGCCCTGGTGAAGGAGCTCCTGAACGTTCCGGACAATTACAAGGTTCTCCTTCTTCAGGGAGGCGGGAACCTCCAGTTCGCCATGCTCCCCATGAACATCCTGTGGGGGGGGCGCAAGGCGGACTACATCATCACCGGCTCCTGGGCCAAGAAGGCCCACAAGGAGGCCGCCATCGTCGCCGGCGACGCCGCCCGGGTGGCCGCCTCCACGGAGGCGGAGAAGTTTAGGCGTCTCCCGAGGCCGGAAGAGATCCAGATCCACGACGATTCGACGTACGTCCACATCTGCACCAACAACACCATCTACGGCACCCAGTGGAAGACGTGGCCCGACACCCACGGCATCCCGCTGGCGGCGGACATGTCCAGCGACTTCATGTGGCGCCCCTTCGACGTGAAACCCTTCGGCTTCATTTACGCCGGCGCCCAAAAGAACCTGGGGCCGTCGGGCTTGGTGGTGGCGCTGATCCGCGAGGACTTCCTCGCCATGTGCAACGACCAGCTCCCCACCATGCTGCGGTACAGGATCCACGCGGAGAAGAACAGCCTCTTCAACACCCCTCCCTGCTTCTCCATCTACATCCTGAGAAACGTCCTCAGCTACAATAAGCAGATCGGCGGTTTGGAGGTGATCTACAAGAACAACCTCAAGAAGGGCGAGCTCCTCTACGGCTGTATCGACCGCCACGCGGGCTTCTACCGGCCCTGGGTCACGGTGAAGGAGGACCGTTCGTACATGAACGTGGACTTCTTCCTGCCCACGGAGGAGCTCACCCAGAAGTTCATCGCCGAGGCGAAGGAGAACGGCATGGTGGGCCTCAAAGGCTACCGCGACCTCGGCGGCATCCGCGTCTCCATGTACAACGCCGTCACCGTCCCCCAGATCGAGACCCTGGTCTCCTTCATGGAGGAGTTCGTCCGGAAGAACGGGTGACCCCCTTTCGTCCGCAGGAGCGGGCCGTCCGCCGGGGCGCGGACGGCCCGTTCCTTCCGGGCCGGGATAGTCGTTCCGCGGAGGGGCCTTGGCCGGGGGCGAGGAACCGAAAGCGCTGAGCGGGAGGGCGATCTTTCGCTTCTGGGCCCCCCTGGCGCTCACGTGGCTCATGATGGCCGTGGAAGGGCCGTACCTGGCGGCCCTCATGGCGCGCCTTCCCCACCCGAAAGCAAACCTGGCGGCCTACGGGGTGGCCTTTTTCCTGGCCATGCTCTTCGAGTCCCCCATCATCATGATGCTCAGCGCCGCCACGGCGCTGGCCGCCGGCCGGGAGAGCACCCGCCGCCTCTGGAAATTCGACGTCCTCCTCGCCGCCGGCAGCACGTCGCTGATGGCCCTCCTGACCCTTCCCGGGGTCTTTTCCGTTTTCGCGTTCCGGGTTCTGGGGCTTCCGGAGGAGGTGGCCTCCCTGGCCCACAGGGCCCTCGCCGTCCTTCTTCCCTGGCCCATGGCCATCGGGCTTCGCCGCTTCTACAACGGCGTCGTCATTCGGAGCGGGCGCACCCGGCTCGTCACGGCGGGGACGGTGGTCCGGCTCGCCGTCATGGGAAGCGCCATGGTGTTCTTCGGGGAGGTTCTCGAGGTGGACGGAGCGGTGGCCGGGGCGGCGGCCCTCTCCAGCGGGGTGGTGGCGGAGGCTCTGGCCAGCCGCATCATGGCCGCGCGCGCCCTGTCCGCCCTTCGGGCCGTCCCCGACCGGGAGGAAGCCCCTTCCTACGCCCAAATCGCCCGTTTCTATTACCCCTTGGCCCTTACGGCGGTGCTCTTTCTCGCCGTCAACCCATTGGTGACCCTCTTCCTGGGCCGGAGCCGCATGGCGCTGGAGTCGCTGGCGGTCCTTCCGGTGGTGAACGCCCTGGGCTTTCTCTTCGGGAGCGCCGGGATCGCCTACCAGGAGGTCGCCATCGCCCTGCTGGGTAGAAGGAAGGAGCACTACGGGGAACTCCTGCGCTTCGCCTCCAGGCTGGGTGCCGTCCTGGTGCTCCTCTTCGCCCTCCTGGTCTTCACCCCCCTCAGCCGGATCTGGTTCCAGGGGGTGTCGGGGCTGAGGGAGGACCTGCTGGCCCTGGCGGTTCCGGCGGCCCGGATCCTTCTTTTTCAGCCGGCCCTCACGCTGGCGTTGGGGTTCTTGCGGGCGGTCCTGGTGGTGGAAGGGGACACGCGGCCGGCCACCTGGGCCACCCTCTGGGAGGTGGGGGGCATCGTGGCCGTCCTCTTCGCAGGGGTGGTCCTCCTCGACGGCGTGGGGGCGTTGGTAGCCTCCGCCGCCTACGTTCTGGGAAGGGCCGCCGGGGTTCTCCGCATGGTTCCCCCCGTCAAGCGGAGCTTGGCCTCCGTGGGGATGGGACCGTGGGGGAAACCCCTCCCGTGAGGGAAACGGCTCGGTCCTTTCGGGCAATATGATGAATAGCATGATGAATCAAGACCGAAAAAGCTCTGCTGAAGCGAAGTGCAGGATGCTGGAGGGCCAATCCCTTTCAAGGGCTTGGCCCTTTCTCCACAGGGTTATCCACAGACTCTTGCACAGTTTCGGTGGAAAGGCGGGGGCGGGGAAAGCACCGTTTCACCGGTGTTTCACGGCCTGAAGACGGGAACGGCCGTGCCGGGCCCCATGGGGAGGAGAAGAATCGGTGGAAAAAAGCCGAACGCCCCCTTCCCCTCCGGGGGGGCGGGAAGGGGCCGTTTCATCCCGGTCCTCCCTGGGGTTTCCCGGGCAAGGAGAGGGGAACGGCGTTCCCGCGACTCAGTGGTGAGGGTGGCCGCCGGGACCGTGGATGTGCCCGTGGGCCTTCTCTTCTTCCGAGGCCTCTCGGACCTCCAGCACCCGGACGGCGAAGTGGAGGGTCTTGCCGGCCAGAGGATGGTTGCCGTCCAGCGTGACTTCGTTTTCGTCCACCGCCACCACCTGGAAGGGAAGACGGGTGCCGTCCTCGAGGTGGGCCTCCAGCACCTGCCCTTCGGCGACGTCGAAGCCGAAGCGCTGGCGCTTTTCCTTGAAGACCCGTTCGGGGTCGTGGGGACCGTACCCGTCCTCGGGAGCCACCACGAAGGTGCCGGTGTCGCCCGCCC
This sequence comes from Acidobacteriota bacterium, assembly GCA_037444825.1. Lineage (GTDB taxonomy): Bacteria > Acidobacteriota > UBA4820 > UBA4820 > DSQY01 > JBFLVU01. The sequence goes on from JBBILR010000001.1 coordinate 166,654, forward strand.
GCTTTCCTTCCAGGGCGCGCTCCAAGCCGGGGATCACCTGGCCGCTGCCGTGGAGGTAGGAGAGGGGCTCGTCCCCTTCGCTGGTCTCGAAGACTTCCCCCTCTTGGAGGGAAAGGGTATAGTGAAGGGTGACGACGCAACCGGGGCCGACGGGAATGGAATCGCTCATGGGTCCTCCCGAACCGGGGAAGGGGCTCGCTCGCGGCGCCGATCCCCATGAACGGGCACCCGATGGAGCTGGCCCATTTTACCTCAGGAGGAGCAAAGGGGAAAGGGGGCCAGGAATAGCCGTCTCGCAGGCGGCGTTCGGTCCCTTTCGCCGAAGGAACGGGGGCACGCCGCCCCCTTGGCAAGGAGAGACGTCATGAAGGTCCTGGTGGTCTACGCCCATCCCAACCCCTTGAGTTTCAACCACGCCCTGCTCGAAACGGTGGCCGCCGGCCTCCGGGAGGCGGGTCACGAGGTCCGGGTCAAGGACCTCTACGCCGAGAAACCCAAGGTGACCCTCGATGCCGAGGACTTTCAGGGGATCCTCGCCGGAAGGGTTCCGGAAGACATCCGCAGGGAGCAGGCGGAGGTGGCGTGGGCCGAGGGGCTGGTCTTCGTCTATCCCGTCTGGTGGTTCTCCATGCCCGCCATCCTCAAGGGGTGGATCGACCGGGTCTTTCTCAACGGATTCGCCTTTGAAATCGGCCCCGAAGGTCCGCGGGGGCTCCTTTCCCACCGAAAGGCCCTGGTCTTCACCACCACCGGCGGCCTCGAGGAGGCCTACGCCCAGGGCAACGGCCGGGAACTCCTCCTGAGGCCCATGACCGACGGCGTCCTCCGCTTCTGCGGCATCGGGGAGGTTTCCGCCAAGGTCTTCTACGGCGTCCCGTCCGCCACGGAGAACCAGCGGAAGGCCATGCTGGCCCAAGCCGCCGGCCTGGCCGCGGCCTTCTAGGGGGGCGTTGCCGCGCCCGTGGGGTGAGGAAGGGGAGAAGGGCCGATCCTTCCGAGCCGCTGAGAGTGGGGGAGGACAGGGCATGGCGGTGAACCCGGAGCGCCGCAACTACACAATCTGGCTCGCGCTCGCGGGGGCGGCCGTCTTTCTCTTTTTTCTTCCTTGGGTCGTCGGGCTGGACGGGATGAAAGGGGGGTATGCACTCCAGTTCGTCTCGGCGGCTCTCGTCCTCCCCATGGGCCTGGCCGGGGCCTTCCTGACGCGGAAGCGGGCCCGGCTCTACGACCGGATTCTGGCGGAGGAAGGGCTCCTGGCCCGCTGGACGCCGCCGCCGATGGAGTGGCGGCTCTTCTGCGAGGCGGAACTTCGGCGCGAGCGCGCCGAGAAGCAATTTCTCTTCCTGCTGATCGCCGGATTCGCCGTTTTCTTCAGCGGGCTCTTCTCCCTGCTGGATCGCAAGGCCGCTCCGTTCCTCCTCTGGGGGGCCGCAGGATTCGTGGCCTTCATGGCGGTGATGGCCGTTCTTTCGGTGTGGCTCCCGCACCGGCGCCGCGCGCGGAGCGACGGGGAAACCCGGATCCACCGGGAGGGGCTGATCACGGCCGGGACCCTGCACGCCTGGACCGGTGTCGGGACCCGGCTCGAGGCGGTGGAGATGGAGCGGGAGGAGGAGGGGCTGCTTCTGGCCTTCACGTACAGCTTTCCGACGCGCAACGGCCGGGAGACGCGGACGGCCCGGGTCCCCGTCCCCCCCGGAAAAGAGGAGGAGGCGGAGGCCGTTCGGCGGTTCTTCACAGAAGGAGCGGTGGGCTGAGGCCGGTGGCTCACTTCGGGGGTTCTTCGGTCCCGCCCCATCGGATGGAGGAAGGCCCGAAGCGCTCTCGAAGGGCGTCCACCACCGCCTCGGCCTTCCGGCGGCGCTCCCGCTCCGCTTCCTCGAAGAGGCTTCCGGGCCGGGGGCCGCTCCGCCGCTCCAGCCGGTAGGCGGCCAACCCGCAAAGCCGCACCGGCTCGTTCCGGTCGAGGCCTTCCAGAAGACGTCGTCCCACTGCGAAGAGCTCTTCCCAGGTGTCGGCGGGCCGAGCGATCAACGCCTGCCGCGTGTGGAGGGCGAAGCCCGCGGTCTTGACCTTGACCCGCACCCCGCCCGCCCGGAGCCCCTCCCGTCGGAGGTGAGAGGCCACCCGCTCCGCCGCCCTCCGGAGGCTCGGGAGGAGGGCGTCAAGCCCCCGGAGGTCCTCCTCGAAGGTCTCCTCCGCCCCGATGGAATGGGCCTCCCTCTCCCCCACCACGGGGCGGGAATCCTGGCCGAGGGCCAGCCGGTGGAGCTCCCGCCCGGCCTCCCCCAGGAGGGAGACGAGGCGCTCCTCCGTTGCGGCGGCGAGGTCCCCGATGGTCGCGAGACCCAGGGCGACGAGGCGAGCCCGGGTCTTGGGCCCCACCCCCCAGAGGCGCCCGACGTCCAGCGGGGCCAGGAAGGGGCGGACCTCCTCGGGGGGCACGACGGTGAGGCCCGCCGGTTTTCGAAAATCGCTGGCCACCTTCGCCACGAACTTGCAGGGGGCCACTCCCACCGAGACGGTGAGGTCCGTCGCCTCCCGGACGGCCCGCTGCAAGGAGGCCCCCATTTCCCCTGGCCCGCCGAAGATCCCCTCGGAACCGGTCATGTCGAGGAAGGCCTCGTCCAGGCTCAGGGGCTCCACCAGGGGCGAAAAGCGGTGAAAGACCTCCCGGATCTTCTCCGACTCGGCCTCGTACCGGGAAAAGTCGGGGGCGAGGAACACCGCCCCGGGGCACAGGCGGCGGGCTTCGGCCATGGGCATGGCGCTGTGGACGCCGAAAGGGCGGGCCTCGTAGCTCGCCGTGGAAACGACCCCCCTTTTCCCCAACCCTCCCACCACCACAGGTTTCCCCCGGAGTTCGGGGCGGTCCCTTTGTTCCACCGCCGCGTAAAAGGCGTCCATGTCGGCGTGGAGGATGATGCGGGGCCAACGGGCCATGGGGCCTCCCGGAGGGTTCCCTTTTACCACGACGGGCCCTTGTAATTCCTCCATGGCCTCGCTACAATACGAAAAAGGCGACACGCAAGTGGTTGCGGGCCGAAAAAAGGCGGCGTACCCATGGGATCGGTGACGGTGACCCTGACGCTGAAGGACCTGCTCCTCTTCCTTTTGACTGCGGGCGTTCTGGCCGGGTTGGCCTACCTCGTGGCGGTCCTCCGCCGGCTCCTGGAGGTGGCCCGGCAGTTTCAGCGGACGGTGGACGAGGTTCGGTCCCTCCTGCCGGAGGTCCGCCGGGTGGTGACCCAGACGGGGGAGACGCTGGAATCGGCGCGCCTTCTTCTTGAGGAATCCCGCCGGGTGGTGGGGGACGCCCGGGCGGTCACCGGCTCGGCGCGCGGCGTCGTGGAAGACCTCCTGAGGGACCTTTCGCTCATCCTCGGGCCCATCCACCTGGTGGCGGGCCTTTTCGAGAAAATGCAATCGGGGCTCCAGCGGTTGGCGGTCTTCCGCCGCTCGGAACCGGGCCCCAAGGAGGACAGTGATGAAACGTGAGACGTCCAACGTGTTGGTGGCCTTTCTGCTCGGCGCCGTGGCGGGCGGCGTGACGGCCCTTCTCCTGGCCCCTGCCTCCGGGGAGGAGACGCGGAAGAAGCTCAAGGAGACCCTGCGCTCCGCCAAGGACAAGGCCCTCAAGGAGATCGAAGAGGCCAAGGAATTCGCCGCCGTCCAGAAGGAGGCGCTGAAGGAGGCCTACGCCGAGGGCAAGGAGGCCTACCAGAAGGCCGTGAAGAAGCACCAGGAAGCCTGAGCACCTCCGGGGATCCAAGATGGCGGAAAAGAGGGGGGACCTGGCGGGGAACGGGAAGGGCGAGCCCTATATCCAGGCCTGTCCTTCCTGCGGCCGCCCCTACGATGCGGGGGCGGCCCCGTGGTGCGAGTGCATCACCGACCACCCCACCCTGGTCTGCCCCCACTGCGGCAAGTGTTTCTGCCATCTGGAGAAAGACGCCATCCGCGCCTTCTGGAACGCCGCCCCGCCGTCCCTCTGGAAGAGGAGGCTGGAGCGGCACCGGCAGCGGAAGGGGGTTCTTCTCGACGAAAGGGGGAACCCCCTCCGCAGGCCCTTGATCCTGGTGGCCGACGACAACGACGACGCCCGGTTGGTGGCCTTTCGGGTGCTGGAGGGGCTCGGGTACGGCGTCCTTTTGGCCCGGGACGGCATCGAAGCCTACCACCTGGCCTGTGATTACGTTCCCGACCTGGTTCTCACCGACCAGGTGATGCCCCACATGGACGGCAAGCGCCTCTGCCAGATGATCCGTGCCAATCCGGCCCTCTCCCGGGTTCGCCTGATCCTCATGACGGGTCTCTACCGAAAAGACCGGGAGCGGATCGAGCTGATCCGGGAGAGCCGGGCCGACGACTTCCTCCCCAAGCCGGTCTCCTACGAGCGGCTGGGGGAGATCCTCGAAGGCTGGCTCAAGGTTCCGCCCGCCTCCGGCCCATGAGGGAACTCCCGCGGCCCAAACGGTCTCTGGGCCAGCACTTCCTCGTCTCCGAAACGGTCCTCGACCGTCTGGAGTCCCTATGCCGGGAAGCCTCCGCCGGCGCCGGCGCCATCCTCGAAATCGGTCCCGGAAGGGGTGCCCTTACCGCTCGCCTCCGCAAGCTGGGGCTCCCGGTGTGTTCCGTGGAGAGGGACCGCGAGCTGGCCAGCCTGCTGAGGCAGGCCTTTCCGGGCCTGGACGTGGTGGAAGGGGACGCCCGGCGGATGGACCTCAACCTATTGGCCCGCCGGCTGGGAGCGGCGCCCCTTTTCGTGGCCGGGAACCTCCCCTACAACGCCGCCACGGAGATCGTGACCGGCGTGCTCTCCCGGCCCGACGCCGTCTGCGCCTGTGCCTTCATGGTCCAGCGGGAAGTGGCGGAAAAGCTCCTTCCGAGCGGGGAGGGGAGCCGTTCTCCCCTGGGGGCCTTCGCCGCCGCTGCGTGGCAGGGCCGGCGGGCGCTGGAAGTCCCGCCGGGGGCCTTCCGGCCTCCCCCCAAGGTCCGTTCCGCCTTCTGCCTCTTTTTCCGGAGGAGCCTCCCGGCCGTCCCCTGGGAGCGCCTGCCGGCCTACCGGGTTTTCCTGGAAAGGGCCTTCGCGCATCCCCGGAAGACCCTGGCGTCCTGGGGCCTCGGGAGGCGCGGGACGGAAGGGGAGGCCTTCCGGGCGGCCGTCGAAGCGGCGGGGCTGTCGCCCAAGATGCGTCCGGCGGAGGTCCCCTTCAGCGGCTGGGCACAGCTCTATCAGCGGCTTGGTGTCCCTCAGGGGACCATGAGCAGGTCGGGCGGGTCGGCGGGAAAAGAGCGGTAGAGGGCCGCCCCCGTGGCGGCGTCCATCCGCAGCCGAACCCGGAGGGGGTCTGCGGGCTTGGCCCCGAGGCCTTCCAGGAACTCCCGCCAGCGGATCTTCCAGGGGCTCGTGGCCATGCGGGCGCCAGGGACCTCCCCCTTCAGATCCACGAGAAGGACGCGGCCGTCGTCGAAGAGGATGCGGTAGCGTTGGGGGACGGGGATCAGGTCGTCAAGGGTCGGGGGGATCACCCCCGCCTTCCCTGGCGTCGGGGCGGTGGTTTCGTCCCCCGGCACGATGCGGATCCGCTTCAGCTCCGCCGGGGGGTCGAGGTGTCCCTGGGACCAGGTCCGGCCGATCCAGAGGTCCTCGCGCTTTCTCGGCAGGAAAAAGCGGCGGGGGAACCCCACCTCCACGGAGGCCACGGGGTAGACGGCCAGCGTGGCCCCCGTGTGGCAGAGGCGAATCTCCTTACGGGAAAGGTCCAGCTCCAGGTAGAAGCGTTTGGAAGCGGCCAGGGCCTGCCGCTGAACCAACACCGAAGGAGGGCCCTCGTCGGCGGTGGTGGTCGGCTCCGCCGCCAGGACGGCGAGCCCCAGGAACGCGAAAATCCAGGCGAGCGAAGGCTTCGGCACGGCGCCCCTCAGTACATGTAGACGACGGTTCCGATGGTGGTCTTCTTCCAGACGATGCGTAGATCGTCCCGCCCCACCCGGATGCATCCGTGGCTCACGTTCCGGCCCAGGAGTCGGGTGTAGAGGGTGCCGTGGATCATGTAGCCCGGAGGACCGCCCCCCAGGTCCAAGGCGTACTCGCCCAGCATCCCCTCCTGGATCCGGTCGGAAAAGCGCTTGGGAATGGGCTCTCCCGACTCGATGTAGTCCCAGTCCGGGGCCACCCACACGGGGTTTTCCCGGCGGTTCTTGACGAAGAAGCGGCCGGTTGGGGTGTCGAAGACCCACCGGCGGCCCGTCTTGGGGTCGTCCAGCACCGATCCGGCCCCCGCCGAGACCACCGCCTTCAGAAGGATCTGATCCCCCTCCTTCAGGTAGAGGAGATTCTTCACCCGGTCGATGACGATGAAGACGCCCTTGGGCCGGATCTTTGCGAGAGCCGTACGGGCCTGGGCCGCGGCGGCCTCCGGCCCGGCCCCCGGTTGGGGAGGCTCGAAGGGGGCGGTGTGGGCTTCGACGTAGCTGGGGTTGAGGGGCCGGTATCCGTAGCCGGTGGAGAGCCAGAGCAAGGCCACAAGCAGGGATAGGGGAAGGACCAGCAGGAGAAAGGCCAGGAGGCTCCACCTGAGGAGACGCCGGAAGGGCCCGGCGCCGCGGACGGAAGGCTTCCCCTCCTCCTGGGGGATCGGACCGCCCTCTTCCTTTGGCTCCTGTGTCATCTCGAGGCCTCCGCCTTCCGGAGCAAGGTCCGAAAGGCCCCGCCGTCGCCGTCGGCGCCCACGATGGCGACGACGGTGCCGACGGGGACTTCATTATAAAGCGTTTCCATTTGGGGGTCGGGAAGGGCCACGCAGCCGTCGGTCCAGTCGAAGCCCTGCCCCCCGTGGCCGTGGATCTCGATGAGTCCCCCGATGCCGGTCCGGGGGGTGATCTTTCCCTGGGCCTTGAGACGGGCGAAGCGGGCCCGGTCCTCGTCGTTGGGGTAGTTGAGAAGGAGGGCCAAGGTGTACTTGGTTTGGCCCCGCCCCTTCTTCCTGATGACGCGGTAGAGCCCCTCGGGGGTGGCCCGGTCGCCGGCGTGGAGTTTCTGGTCCACCGACCGGGCGCCGAGCTCCACGGTGAAGGTCCGGGTCTTTCGCCCGTTTCGGTACACGTGGAGCTGGTGGTCTTCCTTGACCACCACCAGGGAAACCCCCGGCGGGGAGAGGGAGGCGGCGACGGCCTGCTGCGTCCACCTCCGCCAGAGAGCCGTGTTGGCGGGGTCCACGTACCTCTGGAGCCTGGCCTTCGTCCCCTCGCGGGCCTTCTCGGCCGCGGAGAGGGAGGCCCGGGCCTCCCGCACCGCCTCGTCGAAGCGACGGGCCTCGTGGTAGCTCCGGGCCTTGAAGAGGTGCATCTCGGCGGAGGCGAAGCTGGCCCGGGTGGCCTGGGTGGGGAGGGAGGCTTCCAGAAGCTCGGAGACCAGCTCCAAGGTTTCTTCGGCCTGGCCCATGAGGAGCCCGGCTTCCTTTTGGGCCTTGGCCTGGTGGCGGACCGTGTCCCGCCACAGGTCGAAGGCCTGCTTCTGCGCCTCGTCGAAGAGGCGCTCGGCCCGGCGGAAATCTCGGAACCCCCACCGTTCCGCCAGGGCCAGGTTGGCTTCGGTCCGGGCCCGTTTCAGGGCGCTCTGGGCGAGGAGGTACCGGGAGTGGAAGATGGTTCCCGCCCCTTCCTTCCGGGCCTTTTCCAGGAACCGGTCGGCGGCCTTGCCGGTGAGATCGGCGGGCGGGATCTGGCTGCCGTCGGCCAGGGGAACGAGAAAAACCGCCCCGAAGAGCGCTCCAAGGGCGAGAAGGAAGAGGAGAAAGGTCCGGAGGGTCGGGCGGGGCGCAGGCACGGTCGGATCCTTCCCGGGGCCTCCCAAAAAAAGGGGGCGGCGCGGCCGCCCCCTTTTTCGGGGAGCAAGAAGGGGGAATCCTTACTTCTTGCCCTTCTTCAGCTCGATGGCGGCCTGCACGTCGGCGGCGACCTGGTCGGCCTTCGCCTTGGCGCCGTCGGCCTTGGCCTTGGCGTCGAAGTACTTCTCGGCGGTCATGTCGGCCTTGGCGGCTTCGATGTCCTGGCTGGCGGCGGCCACGTCGGCCTTCATGGCCTCGATGTCGGCCTTGGAGCCCTTGCCCTTGGGGGCCTTGCCCAGCGCCTCGTTGGCGGCGGTGACGGCGGCCTCGGCGGCGGTGATGGCCGCTTCGGCGTCCGCCTTGGCCTTCTCCTTGCCGGCGACGGCGTCGGCCTTGGCCTTGTCGGCGAGCTGCTGCAGCTCGGTGGTGAGCTGGGTGGCGACCTTGTAGGACTTGAAGAACTTGCTCTGCTGGGTGGCGAGCTCCTGGTCCAGAGCGGCGGCCTTGTCCTCGGCGGCCTTCAGGGACTCGGGGGCGTAGATGTCGGCCTGGGCGGCCTTGGCGGCGTCGAGGGCGGCCTTGGCGGCGTCGATCTGCTGCTGCGGCGGCTTGGCGCAGGCGACCAGGGCGATGAGGGCGAGAACCAACAGACTGGCGGCGAGCTTCCTCATTTCTCCTTCACTCCTTTCGTGACCTTTTCCGGCCGGCGTAACCCCTTACGCCGGGCCGGGACCCCTGTGAAACGACCGTGCTTTGGGATGAACGCTGTCCAGGACTTGGGCAAACAACTTGGTGGTTCAATCACCGCGCGCTGCCTCCACCCCAGCCATGGCTGGGGTACTCTTCAGCGGGGAGCCTACACCCAAACCCGTTTCCTGTCAAGAACCCCCCGTCTCCTGGATCCAGGGGTGTCCCGGAAGGCGGTGAAGCCGCCAAACGGAGAGGAAAATCCTTCAGCCCCGTTGCCGAAATCACCTCGCTGGCAGGCTGGCCGCCGTTCGCGCAAAACCCGCGGTGGAGGGGGAAGGTCAGCCCACGATCTCGGGCCTTGACCCCGGGCCGTCTCTTGGGTATAATGCACCGTCTGGTGGGGCTATGGCGCAGCTGGGAGCGCGCTTGAATGGCATTCAAGAGGTCGCGGGTTCGATCCCCGCTAGCTCCACCAAACCCTTCCCTCCCCCCGGCCCCCGGTGGGGGTGAGCGGTCCCGCCGGAGAGACCCCTCCGGCGTTTTTCATTTGGAGACTCCATGAGGTGGGTCCCCCTGTCGGGCCTGCAGGGCCGGCGGACCGAAATCGCCTTGCGCCATGGCCTCCCCGGCACCACCGCCCTTCTCCTGGCCGCTCGGTTCCCCGACGGGGAGGACCCAGGGCTGGAGACCTTCCTCGACCCCTCCCGGGAGCCGTGGCCGGACCCCGGCCGCATTCCCAACCTGGAAGCGGCCGTGAAGCGGGTGGCGGAGGCAGTCCGGAGGGGAGAGAAGATTTTGGTACACGGGGACTACGACGTGGACGGCCTCATGGGGACGGCCATCCTCGCCGGAACCCTGGGTACGCTGGGGGCCGCGCCGGAGGTCTTCATCCCCTCCCGCTTCGACGGGGGCTACGGCCTCTCCGAGACGAGTCTGGAAGCGGTGCGGGCCTCTGGGGCCGGCCTGGTCCTCACCACCGACTGCGGCACCAACTCCCGGGAGGCCGGGGAGGCGCTGGCTCGGGAAGGGGTGGACCTGGTGGTGACCGACCACCACCTCCCCACGGCGGAGGGCCTGCCGCCGGGCTGGGTGGTGAACCCGCATCTTCATCCAGGCCACCCCGACGGGGCCCTCTGCGGGGCTTCGGTGGCCCTTCAGTTCGCCAGGCGCCTGGGGGAGCTCCTGGGCCGGCCCCCCCTCCTGGAACCGCTCCTCCGCCTGGCGGCCATCGCCACCATCGCCGACGTTTCCCCCCTCTCGCCCCTCAACCGCCGGATCTGCCGGGAGGGGCTGGCGGCCCTTCCGGACACCCCCAACCCCGCCCTGGCCCGAATGGTCCGCCTGGCCTCCTCCGGGGGGCCCGTCATGGGCCACCACGTGGCCTACCACCTGGCGCCCCGCTTCAACGCGGCGGGCCGGATGGAGGACGCCCGGATCGTGCTGGACCTTCTCCTGGAGAGGAACCCCGCCCGAGCCGCCGCCCTGGCGGGCAAACTGGACCGTCTCAACGCCGAGCGAAAGGCCCTCCAGGCTTCGGCCTTCGAAGAAGCCTCCACCCAGGTCCTGGAGGGGGCGGGCCGGGTGGTGGTCGCCTGTTCCCCGTCGTGGCACCGGGGGGTGCTGGGGCCCGTGGCGGCCCGGCTCGCCGAGACCTACCGGCGCTCCTCGTTCGTGATGGCTCTGTCCGAAGGAACCGCCACCGGTTCGGCGCGGGCCTTCGGATCGGACAACGTCATGGAACTTCTGACGCCGGCGCGACACCTGTTGGAGCGTTTCGGGGGCCACGCCGGGGCGGCGGGCTTTTCCATACGGGAGGAGCGGATCGGCGAATTGAGGGCGTTGCTGGAAAGCGCCCCTCCCCCGCCGGACGGTCCCGAAACCCCTTCTTCCTATGTCCCGCTGCTTCCCGAGGAGCTCCCCGGACTCTGGGAGGCCTGGCGCCTCCTCGATCCCTTCGGCCCCGGCAACGAGGAGCCGGTCCTGGGCTTGGAAGGGATTCGGGCCCGGGGGTCCCGGGTGATCAAGGACCGCCACATCCTCTGGGACATCCTGGACGGGGAAGGGAGGGCCCTTTCGGCCATCGCGTGGGACGGCATCCCCCGGGGCCTTTCCCCCTCTTCCCTGACCCCCTCGGCCCTGCTCCTGGCCAAGCCCTCCCCGGAGAACCGGCGGAGGACTCCCTATCCTTTCTATTTGAACCTCCTGGACATCGCGTGAAAGACCGGCCCGCCGCCAGGCGCCCTGGCGGCCGGAGGGAAGGTGCGCTATCCTCCCCCTCTTGTGCCTAGGAGGGAGATGAGCACATGGCCAAATGGGTCTACTTCTTCGGCGACGGCAGGGCGGAGGGCAACGGGAAGCAGAAAGAACTTCTCGGCGGAAAGGGCGCCGGCCTCGCCGAGATGACGAACCTCGGGATCCCCGTTCCTCCGGGTTTCACCATCACCACCGAGGTCTGCACCTACTTCTACGCCCACGACCGGACCTACCCGCCGGACCTGAAGGGCCAGGTGGAGGAGGCCCTGGCGCGCCTGGAGCAACTCATGGGCCGGCGCTTCGGGGACCCGGAGAACCCCCTGCTCTTCTCCGTCCGTTCGGGAGCCAGGGCCTCCATGCCGGGGATGATGGACACGGTTCTCAACCTGGGGCTCAACGACCGAACGGTGGAAGGGCTTGCCCAGGTGACCGGGAACCCCCGCTTCGCCTGGGATTCCTACCGCCGTTTCGTGGCCATGTACGGGGACGTGGTCCTGGGCCTCAAGCCGCAGGACAAGAAAGAGGAGGACCCCTTCGAGGCCATTCTGGAGAAGGTGAAGCACGAGGCGGGGGCCCGCTACGACACCGACCTCTCCACCGAGGACCTGCAGCGGCTGACCGCCCTCTTCCAGGAGGCCATCCGCTCCCGGCTGGGGGTGGACTTCCCCCAGGATCCCCAGGAGCAGCTCTGGGGGGCCATCGGGGCCGTCTTCGGCTCGTGGATGAACGATCGGGCCATCGCCTACCGGAAGCTCTACGACATCCCCCACGACTGGGGTACGGCGGTGAACGTCCAGACCATGGTCTTCGGCAACCGCGGGGAGACCAGCGGCACCGGCGTGGGCTTCACCCGAGACCCCGCCCTGGGGGAGAACCGCATGTACGGAGAGTTTCTCATGAACGCCCAGGGGGAGGACGTGGTGGCGGGGATCCGGACCCCGAGGTCCATTGCGGAGCTGGAGCAGGTCCTGCCGGAGGCCTACCGCCAGCTCGTGGAAATCCGCAGGAAACTGGAGAGCCACTTCCGGGACATGCAGGACTTCGAGTTCACCATCGAGGAGGGGCGCCTCTGGATGCTTCAGACGCGCACCGGCAAGCGGCACCCCTTCGCGGCGGCCCGCATGGCGGTGGACATGGAGGCCGAGGGGCTCATCACCGAAAAGGAGGCCGTGTCGAGGCCCGAGGCCGACGGGATCGCCGCCTTCCTGGCCCCCGTCTTCGACGCCGAGGCCAAGGAGCGGGCCGTCCGGGAGAAGCGGGTCATCGCCAAGGGGCTTCCCGCCGGTCCCGGCGGGGCCTCCGGGCGGGTGGTCTTCAACGCCGCCGACGCGGAGGAGTGGGCCCGCCGGGGGGAGAAGGTCCTCCTGGTTCGTAAGTTCACCAGCCCCGAGGACATCCGCGGCATGAACGCCGCCCAGGGGATCCTCACCGCCCAGGGGGGCATGACCTCCCACGCGGCCCTGGTGGCCCGGCAGATGGGGAAGGTCTGCATCGTGGGGTGCGGCGCCCTCGACATCGACTACGCCCGCGGCGAGATGAAGGTATCCGGCCACGTGGTGCGGGAAGGGGACTGGCTCTCCATCGACGGCTTCACCGCCGAGGTGATCCTCGGACAGCTCCCCACGCGCCCCAGCGAGGTGCTTCAAGTCCTCTCCGGGGAACGGAAGCCGGAGGAGAGCGGCAACTACCAGAGGTTCGCCCGGCTCATGGAGTGGGCCGACAAGTACCGGCGCCTCGAGGTCTGGACCAACGCCGACACCCCCGCCCAGGCGGAATTGGCCGTCAAGCTCGGCGCCCAGGGCATCGGCCTCTGCCGCACCGAGCACATGTTCTTCGAAGGCGAGCGCATCCACTACGTGCGCCGGATGATTCTCTCCCGCTCCCGGGAGGACCGCGTGAAGGCGCTGGCCTTCCTCTTCCCCATGCAGAAGGAGGACTTCGCCGGCATCTTCCGGGCCATGGGGGGCCGCCCGGTGACCATCCGCCTCCTGGATCCGCCGCTTCACGAATTCCTCCCGTCCCGTGAGGCGCTCAAGCCTGAAGTCTTTGCGCAGAAAGTGAAGGCCGTCGCCGACGAGCTGGGGGTTTCCCCCGAGGAGATCGAGGACCGCATCGAGGCCCTCCACGAGAACAACCCCATGCTGGGCCACCGGGGTTGCCGCCTGGGGGTCACGTACCCCGAGATCTACGAGATGCAGATCCGCGCCATCCTGGAGGCGGCGGTGGAGGTCCGGAAGGAAGGGCGCGCCGTGAAGCCGGAGATCATGATCCCCATCGTGGCCACCGCCCGGGAGATGGAGATCTTCGACGCCATGGCGCGAAGGATCGCCAAGGAGGTCTTCCGGAAGGCCAAGGCCAAGGTCCCCTTCCTGGTGGGCACCATGATCGAACTCCCCCGGGCCTGCGTGGCCGCCGGCGCCATCGCGCGGCACGCGGAGTTTTTCTCCTTCGGAACCAACGACCTCACCCAGACGGCCTGCGGCATCTCCCGCGACGACGTCCGCGCCTTTCTCGGGGAGTACGTGGAGAAGGAGATCTACCCCTCCGACCCCTTCCAGCGGATCGACCGGGAAGGCGTGGGCGAGCTGATGAAGATCGCCGTGAAGGGCGGGCGCCGCACCCGGCGCAAGCTCCAGATCGGCATCTGCGGCGAGCACGGCGGGGAGCCCACTTCGGTGGAGTTCTGCCACCGCATCGGCCTCGACTACGTCTCCTGCTCGCCCTTCCGCGTGCCCGTGGCCCGGCTGGCCGCGGCCCAGGCCGCCCTCAAGGACTGAAACGGAACGAGCAAAGAGGACGCGAAGGGGCCCGGCCGGCGGCCGGGCCCCTCTTTTTCCCGGGGGCCTTCAGTCGCCCAGTTCTCGGGGAATGCTCCGCTTGAGGTTCATGAGCTGCATTTCCAGGAGGGCCTTTTCCATGGCCAGCCCGGCCTGGGCCATGAAAATCTCCATGCCGGTGAGGTCCGGCAGGGCTTCGAGGGTCCGGGCGTTGTCCCCGTACAGGAGGGCGATGACCCGGCCCCGGCTGACCATGGGGATGGCGGCCACCTCCGTGGGTTCCAGGGCCCCGATGGCGGCGATGAAATCCCGGTCCACGGGGGAGAGCGCCTCCACCGGCTTCTGGACGGTGGAGCGGGAGGGGACCGCCTCCTCGAAGAAGGCCCCCGCCCCCACCGGCACCTTGAGGCGCCGGACCTTCTGGATCATCAGCTCGGGGTCGCCGGTCTCGCCGAAGCCCCCCAGGCCGATGTAGGCGTCCCTTCGGGCCAGGAAAAGGATGGCGCGGTCGAAGTATTCCGCCGCGAGCCGGAGGACCAGGAGGGAGATTTCCGAGGACTCCTTGGGGCTGGCCAGTTCGCCCATGAGGCCCTTGAGGAGGGAAAGCTGGTCCCGGATCCGGTCCCCCTGGGCGGGGCTCTCGGCGCCCAGGTCGTGGAGGAAGGTGATCACCTCCTCCTCCACGGGGGGGATCAGCCGCTCCACCTCCGCGCAGAAACGCTTGGAGAAGTCGTCGAGGGAGTGTTCGAACTCATGCACCTTGAGTCGGGCCAGGCCGGGCTTCTCCAGGATGGCGGCCACGCCGTGGGCCTTCGCCACCCCGAGGATTCCCTCGTCGGAGAGGTCGGTCATCAGGAAGACTTTGACCTGGGGGAAGCGGCGGGACGTCTCCTCCAGGACCTCCAGCCCCCCCAGGTACCCCTCCCCGGACCGGGTGGGCAAAAGGAGGTCCACCAGGGCCACGAAAGGCCGTTTCTTGGCCAGCAGGCGCTCCACCGCCTCGGCGTACTCCTCCAGCCGGCTGGCAACCAGGACGTCCTCGAAGAGATTCAGAAGCCTCTTCCGGAGGAGGTGCCGGAAGGTGGATTCGTCGGCGCAGAGCACGACGGTCAGCCGGCTTCGGGGAGGGGAAACCCGAACGGGACGGCTCTCGCGTTCCGGAGGAGGGGACGGAGGTTCCGGAGCGGGTGGAGGCGCCGGCCGGGGTGCCGGCGGGGCCGTCGCCTTGGGGGGAGGCGGGGGGGGAGCCGGAGGTGCCTCCACGATCTCCGGAACGGCGGTCCGGGGCGGCGGCGCGGGGCGTGGCGGGGCCGCGAAGGCCCCATCGGCCAGGGTCTGGGTCAAGAGGACCTGAGGGGAGACGGGACGTGCCAGCGGGTGAAAGGGGGAGGGTGCGTCCGGATCGAGGCCGTCCCCGGCCTCGGTGAGGAAGAAGGCGAAGTCCCCCCGGTCCTCCTGGGTGAGTTCCTTGAGGCGCCCCGCCAGTTCCAGCCTCCGGGCCTGCTCCACCAGCTGGGGGTTCAGCGTGCCCGTGTCCAACAGGCGCTCGAGGGTTCTCAGAGGGTCGGGGCCAGCCTTCCGCCGGGCTTCCTCCAGCTCCGGCGGCTCCACCAGGCCCGCCTCCACGAAGTAGCGGAGAAACCGCTCTTCCTCGTAAAAGCCGACGATGTCGGCCACGTTGCCCTGGTGAAAGTAGAGGAAAACCGTCCGGGCCCCGGGAAGACCGAGCCTCAAGACCCCGGTCCGGCGGGACACGTTGACGATCTGGAGGATGTCCAGTAGGGACAGGTCTTCCAGGCTCCCGCCCAGACTCATGGTGTCCTTTCCTCCCGCCTCTCCCCCCGTCCTCGACTATAAAGGACCAGCTCCCGCTTGTCCATGGCGCGGACCGTGACTCGGGCCTCCACGGGGGGAGAGGAGGGGCTCTCCAGGCGAAGGGTGTAGACGCCGGGCGAGAGGCCCGTGAAAAAGAAATTGCCCTCCCACAAGGGGATGGAGACGTCTCTCCCTTCGGTCTCCAGGAACGCCCGGCCTTCCAGGGGGCGCTCCGAATCGTCCAAGAACTTCCCGGTGAGAGCCCCGCCGGTGCGGGCGAGGACGTTGGGCCTGGCCCAGATCAGGCAGGAGGCGCCGTCGGGGGGGAGGAAGAAGAGGCGGTCCCTGGCCTCCAGGGTGGTGAGGGCCGCCCCCTTCAGGGCCAGCCAAGGGCCCGGTTCCAGCCCCCCTCCGCGGCGCAGGACCAGGGTCCGGTGGGTGACGAAGCCGATGGAGAAGACCGGGTCGCACAGGAGGGTGCCGGCGTCCGGCAGTTCCACCTCCAGCAGGGCGTGGAGCCTTCCCCCCTCCAGGATTTCCCGGCCCCCCGCGGGGGAGGCCACCAGCCCGAGGACCGGCCTGGCGGGGATTCCCAGGGCGCCGAGGACCGTCACGGCGGCGTTGGTGAAACCCACGCAGGAGGCGGTCCCGCGGAGGAAAACCTCCCGCGGGGTCTCCTCGAAGGCCACCCGCTCGGCGTAGGCCACGCGCTCCCGCAAGGTCGAGAGGACGGCGGAGAGCGCCTCGTCGGCCCGCTGGCACCCCTGGAGGCGCTCCTCGAAAGCCTTGCGCGTGGCGGGATCGGGGACCGCCTCCGCGGGAATCCGCCCCGGGCGAAAGGGGGCCCGGACCCCGAGGGGGGGGGCCTCCACCTCCGTCCGGATCTCGAATCCGCCGGGGACGGCGGTGGCCCGCTGGCGAAAGCCGTTGACCTCCACGTCGGGCGGGGGAGGGAAGCCCTCCCCCGAAAGCAGGAACCACCCCGAGGCCCGGCCCCACACCGTCCCCGGAACGGCCCCCGACGAAGGCAGCGCCGCCAGGAGAAGGAGGAGGGGAAGGAGGAGGGGCCCCCGGTCAGGCCGTCTTGTGGTAGATGGCATCCAGGACGCCGTTAAGGAACTTGGCCGACTCCTCGCCGCCGAACTTCTTGCCGATTTCCACCGCCTCGTTGATGGCCACTTTGGCGGGGACCTCGGGGTCGAAGACCATTTCGTAGACGGCCAGCCGGAGGAGGGCCCGGTCGGTGCGGGTGAGCCGCTCCAGCTTCCAGTGGAGGAGGTTTTCCGAGAGGAGGCGGTCGATGGCCTCGCGATGGCGGGCAACCCCTTCCACGAGGGCCCGGGCGAACTCCCGCACCCGGCGGGATCCCCGGCGTTCCTTCTCCAGCTGGAGCCGGACCGAGTCCATCTCCTCGACGCCGAGGTCCAGCTGGTAGAGGTACTCCAGGGCGAGGATCCGGCCCTCCCGCCGAATGCCCATCAGAGCGCCTTGTAGAGGTTGACCATCTCGATGGCGGCCAGGGCCGCGTCGAAGCCCTTGTTGCCGGCCTTGGTGCCCGACCGCTCCACGGCCTGCTCCAAGGTGTCGGTGGTGATCACCCCGAAGAGGACGGGCTTCCCCGTCTCCAGGGCCGTGGAGGCCAGCCCCTTGGCCACCTCGGCGGCGATGTACTCGAAGTGGGGCGTGTTGCCGCGGATGAGCGCGCCCAGGGCGATGACGGCGTCGTGGGCCCCCGACTCGGCCATCTTCCGGGCCACCAGGGGGATTTCGAAGCCGCCGGGGACCCAGGCGACGGTGATCTTCTTCTCGTCGGCCCCATGGCGGTTGAGGCAGTCCAAGGCCCCTTCCAGGAGCTTCTTGGAGAAGAACTCGTTGAAGCGGCTGACCACGATCCCGAAACGGAAGCCCCGGGCGTCCAGAGCCCCCTCCAGCGTCTTGGGCATGGAATCCTCCTTGGGGCCGCCCTGGGAGGCCCCTTCCCAGTATACACCCAGGCGGCGGGGGAAGAGGCGGGCCTTGGAATCACGCCTCCAGCAGGTCCCCGAAGGCCGTCAGCCGGCGAAAGGCCTGGTAGCGCCCGCGAATCTCCTCCCAGGAGAGCGACAACAGGCGGGTGAGGGAGAAGTCCTCCACGTCGAAGGAGGCCATGACGCTGCCCAGGACGAGGGCCTGCCGGAAGGCTTCGGGACCCCCCTCCCCGTTGGCCGCCAAGCGGCCCATGAATCCGCCGGCGAAGGAATCCCCGGCGCCGGTGGGGTCGAAGACCTCCTCCAGGGGAAAACCGGGGGCGGCGAAGAGCCCCTCCCGGGTGATTTCCAGGACCCCGTACTCGCCCCGCTTGATCACCAGCCGGGAGGGCCCCGCCTCCAGAACCTTCCGGGCGGCCTTGAGGAGGTTGGCCTCCCCGGTGAGCTGCCGCGCCTCCGCCTCGTTCACCAGAAGGACGTCCACCCGGCCGATGAGGTCCCACAGCTCGGCGTTCCGGTTTTCGATCCAGTAGTTCATCGTGTCGGCCGCCACCAGCCGCGGGCCTTCCATCTGCTCCAGCACCTTCCGCTGGACCACGGGGTCCCCGTTGGCGAGGAAGAGGCAGGGGGCCTTCCGCCACGCCGGGGGCACTTCGGGATCGAAGGAGGAGAGAACGTTGAGGTCCGTCCGAAGGGTCTTGGCGGTGTTGAGGTCGAAGCCGTACTCGCCCTGCCAGTGGAAGCACCGCCCGCCGGGTACGGTCCTCAGGCCGCCGAGGTCCACGCCGCGGGAAGCGAGGCGCCGGCGATCCTCGTCCTCGAAATCCTCCCCCACCACCGCCAGGATCCCGGGGTCGGAAAAGTAGGAGGCGGCCACGGCGGCGTAGGCCGCCGACCCCCCCAGGACCCGCTCCCGGTAGCCGAAGGGGGTTCTCACCGTGTCGTAGGCCACCGTTCCCACGATCAGAAGGTTCACGACGGCTCCTCCTCCCCCACGAGGCGGCCGAGGAGCGGCCGCAGGCGCTGGAAGGTCCCCTCGGGCCAGAGGTCCCTTCGGGTGATGACCGCGTGGTCCAGGGCGCGGTGGCAGGGGCAATGGGGGGCGGGGGGCGGCGAGGCCGCCACCTCCCCCAGGACCGCCCGGGCGTTCTCCGTGTTGGCCGCCAGGATGCGGAGCACCTCCTCGATCTGCACCGAGGCGTGGCTGGGGTGCCAGCAGTCGTAGTCGGTGACCAGGGCCAGCGTGGCGTAGCACATCTCCGCCTCCCGGCAGAGCTTGGCCTCCTGGGCCCCCGTCATGCCGAGGACGTCCATGCCCCACGCCCGGTAAAGGTTGCTCTCCGCCCGGGTGGAGAAGAGGGGGCCCTCCATGCAGAGGTAGGTTCCCCCGTCGTGGACGGCGATGCCCCGGCGGCGGCAGGCCTCCACCAGCCTCTGGCGGAGGGTGGGGCAGAAGGGGTCGGCGAAGGAAACGTGGGCCACGATGCCCCCTCCGAAGAAGGACTCGCTCCGATGGCGGGTGCGGTCCACGATCTGGTCGGGCACCACCACCTCGCCGGGGGCGTAGCGCTCCTTGAGGCTGCCCACCGCCGAGGCGGAGAGGACGGCCTTGGCCCCCAACAGTTTGAAGCCGTACACGTTGGCCCGGAAGTTCACCTCCGTGGGCAGGAGGCGGTGGCCCACGCCGTGGCGGGCCAGGAAGGCCACGCGGCGCTCGCCGATGCGGCCCAGCACGTAGGCGTCGGACGGTTCGCCGAAGGGGGTCTTGAGGGTCAGGCGCGTCTCCTCCTCGAAGCCGGGCATCTCGTAGAAGCCGCTTCCTCCCACGATCCCGTAGTCCACCGGATGCCATTCCATGGTTCCCTCCGAAGGGCCTACCATACCACAGGCTCCGCGCGGGCCGGCCCCCGCCGCCCCGGCGGGGCGCCTCCTCCCCTCCCGCCTTGACACCCCTTGGGGGCCTCCCTAGAATGGCCCCTCTTTCCGGGGGGGACCCGAAGACAAACGATGGAGGCGCGCATGGGTGACAACCTCGTTCAGAAGATCCTGAAGGCCCACTTGGTGGAGGGGGACCTTTACGCCGGCGACGAGATCGCCATCCGGGTGGACCAAACCCTGACCCAGGACGCCACGGGCACCATGGCCTACCTGCAGTTCGAGACCATGGGCATCCCGAGGGTGAAGACCGAACTCTCCGTTTCCTACGTGGACCACAACACGCTGCAGGTGGGCTTCGAGAACGCCGACGACCACCGGTACCTCCAGACCGTGGCCGCCCGGTACGGCATCCACTACAGCAAGGCCGGCAACGGCATCTGCCACCAGGTCCACCTGGAGCGCTTCGGCGTCCCCGGAAAGACCCTTTTGGGCTCCGACAGCCACACCCCCACCGGCGGCGGCATCGGCATGCTGGCCATCGGGGTGGGGGGGCTGGACGTGGCGGTGGCCATGGGGGGTGGAGCCTTCTACATGCCGAGGCCCAAGGTGGTGAAGGTGAACCTCACCGGGCGGTTCCAGCCCTTCGTCTCCGCCAAGGACGTGATCCTCAAGCTCCTCTCCATCATGACCACCAAGGGCAACGTGGGCAAGATCGTCGAATACGGCGGGGAGGCCCTGGCGCACCTCACCGTCCCCGAGAGGGCCACCATCACCAACATGGGGGCCGAGCTGGGGGTCACCACGTCGGTCTTCCCCAGCGACGAGCAGACCCGCAGGTTCTTGAAGGCCCAGGGCCGCGAGCACGTCTGGGTTCCCCTGGCCGCCGACCCCGACGCCTCCTACGACGAGGTCATCGAGATCGACCTCTCCACGCTGGAGCCTCTCGTCGCCCAGCCCCACAGCCCCGACAACGTCACCACCGTGGCCTCCCTCGCGGGGAAAAAGGTCCACCAGGTCTGCGTGGGTTCCTGCACCAACTCCTCCCTCCGCGACCTCATGGTCCTGGCTCACATGCTGAAGGGCCGGAAGGTCCACCCCGACGTGGAGCTGGTCATCGCCCCCGGTTCGAGGCAGGTGGAGCTGGAGGCGGCGCAGCGGGGGCTCATGACGACCTTCCTGCTGGCGGGTGCCCGGATCGCCGAGACGGCCTGCGGCTTCTGCATCGGCTCCGGCCACGCGCCCGGCTCGGGGGAGGTCTCGGTGCGCTCCAACAACCGAAACTTCAAGGGCCGTTCCGGGACCGCCGACGCCCTCGTCTACCTCGCCAGCCCCGAGACCTGCGCCGCCTGCGCCTTGACGGGGGCCTTCACCGACCCGAGGACCCTGGGGATCGAGCCGATCTCCGTGGACCTGCCCGAGTCCTTCGTCCTCGACGACTCCATGGCGATTCCACCCCCGGCCGACGGCTCCTCGGTGGAGGTTCTGCGCGGGCCCAACATCGGCGCCCCGCCGCGGACGGAGCCCCTCCCCGACCGGATCGAGAAGAAGGTCCTCCTCAAGGTGGGGGACAAGATCACCACCGACCACATCATGCCGGCCGGGCAGTACCTCAAGTACCGCTCCAACATCCCCAAGTACGCCGAGGTGGTTTTCATCGGGGTGGACCCGGAGTTCGCCAAGCGGGCCAAGGAGCTGGGGGGCGGCTTCGTGGTGGGGGGCGACTCCTACGGGCAGGGCTCCTCCCGGGAGCACGCCGCCATCTGCCCCTCCTACCTGGGGGTGAAGGCCGTCTTCGCCAAGGCCATCGAGCGGATTCACCGGGCCAACCTGGTGAACTTCGGCATCCTGCCCCTCCTCTTCCTCGACCCGAAGGACTACGACCGCATCGACCAGGGGGACGACTTCGTCATCGAAGGGATTCACGCCGCCCTGGACGGCGACCGCCTCTTCACCGTCACCGACCGGACCCAGGGATTCACCTTCCGCGTGAAGGCCGACGTGACGCCCCGGCAGGCGGCCATCCTCAAGGACGGCGGCCTCCTCAACCACATCGCCCGCGGCGGGAAATGAAGGAAACCCGAGCACGGGAATGAAGAGGGCCGCCCGGCCGGGCGGCCCTCTCTTCGTCCGTCGCGGGAAGGCTAGCCCCCGGCGAATTCCCGGATGAGGAGCACGGCGCCTTCGGAGAGGTCCGAAAAGCCCAGGCCGTACCCCCGCGGAGGGGCCTTCCGGACCACCATGGCCTCCCCCCGGATCTCCACCGGGCCGGCGGGCCGTGGCAGGGTGAAACGGAGGGCCAGACGGTCGCCGATTTCCAGGCGGTGGTCGCTGACGAGGAAAAGACCCGAGGCGGACAGGTCCATCACCGTCCCCACCATCTGTCTCCTGCCCATGGAGAGGGAGCAGGGGACCTCCAGCGGCCGGCGCGGGTCTTTCCGCACGCGGAGGGGGATGTATCGGGTCACCAGCTGGAGGAAGGCCCCTTCGTCCAGGGGTTTCCGGACGAACTCGGCGGCTCCGGAGGCCAGGGCGGCGGCGCCGTGGTCGTTCCCCGAGAGAATCACCACCGGAATCTCCTTGAGGCCCGGCGTGGACTTGAGGATCCTCGTGGCTTCGATCCCCGTCATCTCGGGCATCTCCACGTCCAGGAGGATCAGGTGGGGCTGGAAGGTCTTGGCCACCTTCAAGGCTTCGAGACCGGTGGCGGCGGTGGCGATCTGGCAGTCGGCCCGCCGGAGGAAGGTGCGCGTCAGGTCCAAAAACGCCTTCATGTCGTCGGCCAACAGCAGTTTCATGGAACCCTCCCCGGTTGCTGGGCCAACGTAGCACGAATGAGGAGGGATGGGAAGGGAGGGGGATCAGCGCGAGCGGGACTCCGCCGACCGGGCCTCGGAAAGCTGTCCCACCAGCATGGCCAGGACGATGAGGGCCCCTCCGGCCACGCCGCGCGCCCCCAGCGTTTCCCCGCCGAGCAGGACGGCGAAGAACCCCGCGAAGACCGGTTCCAGGGTGAAGATCACGGCCGTCTGGATGGCCGAGGTGTACCGCTGGAAGGTGGTTTGCACGTAGTAGGCCAGGGCGGTGGCCAGGAGGGCCGTCCAAAGGATCCCGCGGAGGGCGGGGGAGGGGACGGGCCAGAGAGGCGAACCGGAGCCCAGGATCACGGCCCAGGAGAGGAGGGCCACCGTCGCCACCTGGACGAGGGTGAGAAGGGTGGTGTCGTGGCGGCGGGCCATGTGGGAGGTCAGCAGGAGGTGCACGGCGTAGGCGGCGGCGCAGCAGAGGCTGAGCAGGTCGCCGCGGTTGAAGGAGCCCCCTTCCCGGGGCCAGGAGAGGAGGGCGAGGCCCAGGAAGGCCAGGGCCACCGCCAGGAGAGAGCCGGGGCGGGGCAGCCGACGGGTGAGGGCCACCTCGAAGAGGGGCGTGAGGACCACGAAAAGCCCCGTGATGAAGCCGCTGTGGGCGGCGCTGGTGGTGAGGAGGCCCAGGGTCTGGAAGGCGTACCCCGAAAAGAGGGCCGCCCCCATGAGAATCCCCCCCGCCACGGCCTTTCGGGAGACCCCCCGGAGCCGGAGAAGGAGAAAAGGAGCCAGAAGGCAGGCGGCCAGGGTGAAACGGACGGCGAGGAAGGCGAAGACGGGGTAGACCGCCACCGCTTCCTTCACCAACAGGAAGCTCCAGCCCCAGATGGCGGTGACGGCGGTGAGGGCGGCCAGGGCCGCCGCGGAGGGGCCCCGGGCGAGGGGAGAGGGGGGGGAGGCGGGGACCTTCCCCGTGGATCCGGTCACGGCGCCTCGCCCTCCCTCCTCGCCGCCCAGGTCAGGCGAGGACCTTGCCGATGCGCTCCACCGCCCAGTCGATCTCCTCCTTGGTGATGACGAGGGCGGGGGCGAAGCGGATGACCTGCTCGTGGGTGTCCTTGGCCAGGATGCCCTCCTCCATGAGCTTCATGCAGAAGGGGCGGGCGGGGCCGGAGGACTCCCGGATGACGACGCCCACGAGGAGCCCCTTGCCCCGGACCTTTTCGATGTGCGGGCTGTTCAGGGCGCGCAGGCGGTCCATGAAGTAGGGGCCCAGCTCCGCGGCCCGCTTGTCCAGCCTCTCGTCCCGGAGGACCTCCAAGGAGGCCCTGGAAACGGCCGCGGCCAGGGGATTCCCGCCGAAGGTGGAGCCGTGGTCCCCCGGGTGGAAGACCCCCATGACCTCCTCCCCGGCCACGATGGCCGAGACGGGGAAGAGCCCGCCGCCCAGCGCCTTTCCGAGGATCATCACGTCGGGCTTCACCGCCTCCCAGTCGCAGGCGAACCAGCGGCCCGTGCGGCAGAAGCCCGTCTGGACCTCGTCGGCGAGCATCAGGACGTTGTGGCGGGAACAGACCTCGCGCACCGCCTTCAAGTACCCCTCGGGGGGCACCACCACGCCGGCCTCTCCCTGGATGGGCTCCACCAGGAAGCCCACCGTGTTGGGGGTGATGGCGGCTTCCAGGGCCTTCACGTCCCCGTAGGGGATCCTGGGGAAGCCGGGGGTGTAGGGGCCGAAGCCGTCGCGGGTCTGCTTGTCGGAGGAGAAGCCCACGATGGTGGTGGTCCTTCCGTGAAAGTTGTGCTCGCAGACGACGATCTCCTGCCGGCCTTCGGGCACGCCTTTCACGTACTGGCCCCACTTCCGAGCCGCCTTGATGGCCGTCTCCACCGCCTCGGCGCCGGTGTTCATGGGCAGGGCCTTGGGGTAGCCGGTGATCTCGCAGAGGAGTTTGAGCCAGGGGCCCATCTGGTCGTTGTGGAAGGCGCGGGAGGTGAGGGTGACGCGGTCGGCCTGGGCCTTCAAGGCGGAAACGATCTTGGGGTGCCGGTGGCCCTGGTTCACCGCCGAGTAGGCGGAGAGGCAGTCCAGGAACTTCCGGCCTTCCACGTCCCACACCCAGCACCGCTCGGCCTTCTCGATGACCACGGGCAGGGGGTGGTAGTTGTGGGCGCCGTAACGCTCGTCCGTCTCGATGAATTCATGGGTGCGGCAGGACATGAAGACCTCCGGGGATGGGCGAAGGACCGGCGAGGCCCCGCGGCGGCCGCCCCGGGAACTTCCCGCCGGCTCGAAGCCTCAGCATACCAGAGAAAACGCCGGATTTCCAGGGGGTTCCCGGCCGCCTGCCCCTCAGAGGTACTCCTCCAGGGGGTAGAGGCGGGGATCCCGGGAGGGACCCCGGAGGCGCCTCCAGGCGGCTTTCCAGGTGGGCCCCGACGAGGGGGGCTCCCCTTCGCCCTCCTCCAGGCCATCCTCCCCCTCTTCCCCGTCCAGGAGACCCCCCATCTCCTCTTCCACCTTCTCGGGGTCCTCGCCGGCTTCCAGGCGGCGGAGGGCCTCTTCCATGCCGGGAGGGCGTTCCCCGGAGGCGTCGAGAAGGCGGCGCATGACCCGGGCCAGTTGGCGGGGGTCGTTTTCGTCGAGGTGCTCGAGCTCGCCGGCCATTTCGGCGAAGGCCGACTCCATCCGGGCGTCCAAGGCGTCGTCCTCCTTGGGGGCCCCTTTCACCTCCGAACGTTTCCGGGGCCCCGCGGCGAAGGTGGACGGGACGCGTTTCAGACCCGGCGCGCCGCAGAGGGGACAGCGGGGGGCGGCGTCCGGGCGGACCGTGCGGGAAAGGAACTGGAAGATGCGGCGGCAGGGGTCGCAGGCGTACTCGTAAATGGGCATGAGGCCTCCTCCCGAAGATCTTCGCGTGCCGGATGACGAAGGATCATACGTGGTTGCGGAGCATCAGTTCCTTGGGGGACGGTTCCAGGAAGGTCTGGCCCTCGAGGTAGGCCACCCGGTGGAGCCGGACGTAGTGGCGCAGGAGGGTCACGGGGACGATGAGGGGAACCAGCTCCCGGTGGTAGTCCTCGATGAGGCCCAAGAGTTCCCGCTTCTCCTCGGGGGAGAGGAGCGCCTTGAAGTACCCGGCCATGTGCAACAGCACGTTGGTGTTCTTCTTGACCGTGGCGATTTTCCGGAGGGCGCCCATGAAGCCCTCCTGGTAACGCAGGGCCGCCTGCTCCCGGGGGGTGCCCTTGGCGGCGGCCACCACGCGCCCCAGGGCGGTATAGGCCTTGGGGTCGTGGGCCAGGAGGAGGAGCTTCTCCCGCGTGTGGAACCGGACCAGGGAGCCGACGGTCCACCGGCCTCGAAAGAGGGCCTTCAGCCGGTGGTAGGCGAAGACCCGGACGAAGAAGTTGTCCCTCAACCGGGGGTCGTGGAGACGGCCCTCCTCCTCCACGGGCAGGAGGGGGAAGGCGGCCAGGAGGCGCTCGGCGAAGGCCCCCCGCCCCGTCTTCTCGGCCATTCCCTTCCCCCCGTAGACCCGCACCCGCTCCATGCCGCACGACGGGGAGTCTTTCTTGAGGATGTAGCCCGAGAGGTCCAGGGAGGCCAGGAAGGCCACCTTCGCCTCGGCGTAGTGCCGCATCTCCTCCGTCAGGTCCCGCCCGCTCTTGGGGGCGACGAGGCGGACGGCCTCCCCGTGACGCTCCAGCCGGATGGTTTCCCGGGGAGTCCCCAGGCCCAGTTCCACTTCGGGGCAGACGGGGACCCAAGTGAAAAAGGGCCCCACCGTCTGGGTGAGAAAGGGGTCGTGCTTGTGGCCCCCGTCGAAGCGGACCTCCTGGCCCAGGAGGCAGGAGGAGATCCCCACGCGGATCTCGTCGGGAGGGAATGCGGCGGCGCGGCGGTTTCCCGGGTCCATGACGCCCCCTCGGGTCCTTTCAGCATAGCAGCGGGCGGGGGGAGGGGTAAAGGGCTGGCGGCACCTTCCCCGTTCGTGGAAAAATGGCCCCGGAGGTCCCCATGGGAGAGGAAGAGCGGAAGGCCTCGGCGGGCCTCAAGCTGAACGAGACGGAACGGGCGCTTCTCGAGAGCGCCGCCCGGGAGCTGGGGCTCGAGCGGGAAGTCCGGGCAGGACTCTCCAGCGAGGGCAAGGGCTTTCTCCTGGTCCTCCTGGAGGAGGTCTGGGAGGAGCTGGCCGGCTACCTTTCGGTGCAGGCCAACCGCACCGGGGACGCGGCCCTCCAGCGCAGGCTCGACGTGCTCATCGAGCGGATCGAAGACCTGCTCCTCTACGACCCCGGCGAGGAGCCCTGAGAAGGCCCGCCATGGCGCGCTTCGTCCGCACCACGACGCTTCCCGTCCCCCCCGAAGAGGCCTTCGCCTGGCACGAACGGCCGGGGGCCTTCGAACGGCTCGTCCCCCCGTGGCAGGAAATCCGGGTGCTCCGACGCCAGGGGACCATCGCCCCCGGAGGCCGCCTCTCCCTGGCCGTCCAGAAGGGGCCCTTCTGGCTGCGGTGGGAAGCCGAACACGGGGAATGGGAGCCGGGGCGCTTTTTCACCGACCGCCTCCGGAGGGGGCCCTTCCCCCGCTGGGAGCACCGCCACGCCTTTTTGCCGGCGGAAGAGGGAGGGTGCCTCCTCGAGGACCGGCTGGACTACGACCTCCCCCTGGGGGCCTTGGGGAGGGCTCTGGCGGGAAAGAGGCTGGAGCGGGACCTTCACCGCCTCTTCGCCTTTCGCCACGAGCGCACCCGGCGGGATCTCCAGCGGCACGCCGCTTACCGGCACCGCGCCCCCCTCAAGGTGGCGGTGACGGGGGCTTCAGGCCTCGTGGGCTCGGCGCTGGTCCCCTTTCTCACCACGGGGGGGCACTCCGTCCTCCGCCTGGGCCGCAGACCCCGTCAGGAGGAGGGGGAAGGGCTTTTCGACCCCTCCGCCGGCCAAGTGGATTCCCACCGGTTGGAAGGCCTGGACGCCGTGGTCCACCTGGCGGGGGAGAACATCGCCGCCGGCCGGTGGACCCCCGCGAGGAAGGAGGCCATTCGAAACAGCCGGGTGGAGGGGACGGCCCTCCTGGCGCGCGCCCTGGCCTCCCGGCGACGTCCTCCCGGAACCCTCGTCTGCGCCTCCGCCGTCGGGTACTACGGCCACCGGCCGGAGGGGGAGGTCACCGAGGAGTCCGAAGCGGGGGAGGGGTTCTTGGCGGAGGTCTGCAGGGACTGGGAGGCCGCGGCGGAGCCCGCGCGGAAGGCCGGGATCCGGGTGGTTCACCTTCGCATCGGCGTCGTTCTGTCCCGGCGGGGCGGTGCGCTTTCCCGCATGCTTCCCGCATTTCGGGCCGGCGCGGGGGGGGCCGTCGGGTCGGGGAGGCAGGGCTTCCCCTGGATCGCCCTCGACGACCTGGTGGGCCTCATCCACTTCGTCCTCATGGAAAACGTGGCGGGGGCGGTGAACGCCGTGGCCCCCGAGGCGGTGACCCAGGCGGACTTCGCCCGGGTCCTGGGCAAGGTGCTCCGCCGACCCGCCTTCCTGCCCCTGCCCGCCCCCGCGGTTCGGCTTCTCTTCGGGGAGATGGGCCAGGCCATCCTGCTGGAGGGCGCGCGCGTCCTGCCGGTTCGCGCCCAATCCGCCGGCTTTGCCTTCCAGTCACCCTCCCTCGAGGAGGCCCTGCGGTGGGAGTTGGGTCTCGTGGGGGGCTGAGGAGGAGCGGAGCCCGCCGGGAAAGGGGAGGAGCCTCCATGTCGAAAAAGAGCCGAGCCGCGCGCCGCCAGCGCAAGGCGCTGATCCGGAGACAGACGCCGCCCGGTTCCCCGCCGGGGACTTTGGTGGCGGACCCCTCCTCGCCCCGGCCGGTCCTCCATATCGTCGGCTACGGTCCGGGAGGGTTTCGGGAGACCGAGGGGCGTGACGGCGGCGCCGTGGCCGCCTTTCTCGGGAAATGGCCCGTTCTGTGGGTCCACGTGGAGGGGCTGGGGGACGCCTCGGTGGTGGGGGAGATCGGCCGCCTCTTCGGCCTTCACCCGCTGGCGCTGGAGGACGTCCTCCACGTCCACCAGCGGGCCAAGGTGGAGGTCTACGAGAAGAACCTCTACGTGGTGGTCCGGTCCCTCCTGCTCAACGATCGCCTGGAGACGGAACAGTTGAGCCTCTTCCTCGGAGAGGGATACGTGGTCTCCTTCCAGGAAAAGCCGGGCCCCGGACCCGACGACGTGGTGCGGGAGCGGATCCGGGCGGAAAAAGGGAGGATTCGCGCCGAGGGGGCGGACTACCTCCTCTACGCCCTGCTCGACGCCGTGCTCGACGGCTGCTTTCCCGTGCTGGAACGCTTCGGGGACCGCCTCGACGAGCTGGAGGTGCGCCTCTTGGAGCGGCCCACGGCCGCGCTGGCGAACCAGATCCACGAGGCCAAGCGGGACATCCAGACGGCCCGACGCGCCGTGTGGCCCATGCGGGACGCCCTTTCCCTCCTGGTCCGGGAGGGGAGCCCCTTCCTCACACCGGCCATCCGGCCCTACCTGCGGGATTGTTACGACCACGCCATCCAGCTCATGGACGTGGTGGAGACCTACCGGGAAATCTCCGTGGGGATGACCGACCTGTACCTGTCGGGCCTCTCCAACCGCATGAACGAGATCATGAAGGTCCTCACCATCATCGCCACCCTCTTCATCCCCCTCTCCTTCATCGCCAGCCTCTACGGCATGAACTTCGACCCGGCGGCCTCTCCTTTCAATATGCCGGAACTCAAGTGGCGTTGGGGTTACCCCTTTGCGCTGGGGCTCATGGGGCTCACGGCCCTCGGCCTTCTGGCCTACTTCCGCTGGAAAGGGTGGATGGGGGGGGACCGGAGGGGCTAGGCGGCGGAGGCGCGGCCGTCAGGCCCGGGGGAGGGTGAGCCGCAGCTCCACCCCCCCCTCCTCCCGGGAGTGGCAGGCGAGGTCCCCCCCGCAGAGAACGGCCACGTACCTCCCCGCGGCGAGGCCTAGGCCGGCTTCTTCGGCCTCCTCGTCCACGGCGGCCAGGGGTTCGGGGTAGAAGCGCTCCAGGATTTTGGCCGGGGGGGGCGCCTCTTCGGCGAGGGAGGGAAGGATGAGGCTCAGGCTCGCCCGGCGGTCCTCGCCCCGAACGCGCCAGGGGATCTCCGTCCCCTCCGGAACCAGGGAGACGGCGTTGGAGGCCAGGTTCTTGAGGAGGTAGTCGACGGACTCGGGGCAGGCGAGCACGGCGCTGCCGTCGTCCTCCCCGTGGGGGGCGGGCCGGGCTCGGCATCCCGCGTGGGAGCCATCGGACACGAGTTTCCTCCAGAGGTCTCCGAGGGGAAGGACCTTCTGTTCCTGATCGTGGAGGTGGCGGGTGAGCCGGCTGAAGGCCAAGAGGCGCTCCACCATGGACGCCAGGAGAGCGACGTTTCGGCGGATGGTCTCCAGGGGCTTTTCCTGGGCGCTCTGAAGCGGCCCGTAACGGCCCCGCAGGAGAAGTTCCACGAACCCCTGCATCACCACCGGCGGGGTGACCAGGTCGTGGGCCAGGGCGGAGAGCAGGCTCTCCTGGAGGTCGGCGAGGGTCCGAAGCCTCTCGTTGGTCTCCCGGAGGTCCTCCAGAAGGGCGTTCTGCCTACGGAAGAGGGCGGCCTCCGTCGTCACGTCCCGGAAGACACCCTCGTAGCCCACGGTGCGGCCGTCCCCGTCCCGGAGGAGTCGGATGCTCGATTCGACCATCACCTCCCGGCCGTCCGCCCGCCTGCCCAAGGAGCTGTAGGCCGCCAGGCCGCCGCGCTCCTCCATCTGCCGCCGGATGGCCTCCCGATCGTAGGTCCCGGCGTCGAAGTCCCGAGTGCGGTACCCCTCCACCATCTCTTCGGGAGAGACGCCGAAACAGGCGGCACCGGCCGCGTTGATGAAGCGGATTCTCCCTTCGAGGTCGCTCCGGTAGAGACCGATGCCCAGCCGGTCGAGGATCTCCACCAGGGCTGGGGGGGGTGGGGCGAAGGGGTCCACCTGGGTCATCCTCGGTCGTCTCCTCGGTACCCATCATACTCCACTTCGCCGGCACTTCCCTTTTCGGCTTCACCTTGACGGACAAGGCTTTTCGGGCTACCCTGCCTCCATGGCCGGCATGACGGCATGGAGGGACTGGCGGGTCTGGAGGGGCCTCCACTACCTGGGGGGTCTCGCCCTGTTGGCTCGCGACACCCTGAGGTGCCTGGCGACGGGCCGGTGGGAGGGCTCCCTCATCCTGTACCAGATGGACCTCCTGGGGGTCCAGTCCTTCTCCATCGTCCTCATCACCGCCACCTTCATGGGGATGGTGCTGGCCGTGCAAACGGCGTACACGCTGGAGGCCTTCGGGGCCAAGCTGTACGTCGGGGAGGTGGTGGCCATCTCCATGACCCGGGAGCTGGCCCCGGTGATCATCTCCCTCATGGTCGGGGGCCGGGTGGGGGCCGGGATCACCGCCGAGATCGGGGCCATGAAGGTCACGGAGCAGATCGACGCCCTGCGCGCCCTGGGGGCCAACCCGGTGCGCAAGCTGGTGGTCCCCCGGCTGGTGGCGGTCCTCATTTTCCTCCCCCTGCTGGTCCTTCTGGCGGACGCCCTGGGCATCCTCGGGGGTTGGATCATCTCCAGCCTGGAACTCCGGATCGGAGGCCGCTTTTACTTCACCCACGTCTTTCGCCTGCTGAAGTTTTCGGACGTCTTCTCCGGTCTGGGGAAGACGTTCTTCTTCGCCCTCTTCATCACCCTGATCGGGTGCTACAACGGCATGAACGCGGAGGGGGGCGCCGACGGGGTGGGGAGGGCCACCACCT
Source organism: Acidobacteriota bacterium (assembly GCA_037444825.1). Lineage (GTDB taxonomy): Bacteria > Acidobacteriota > UBA4820 > UBA4820 > DSQY01 > JBFLVU01. The sequence continues at coordinate 197,479 of JBBILR010000001.1, forward strand.
TCACCGTGGTCCTTTCCTCCATCGTGATCCTCATCTCCAATTTCTTTCTCACCAAGCTCTTTTTGGCGTTCTGAGATGGAAGCCTTTCTCGAGTACCGCGGCGTCGAAAAGGCCTTCGGGGAGAAGCGGGTCCTTTGCGGCGTGGACCTCACCGTTCGGCGGGGGGAGACGCTGGTGGTGCTGGGGGGGTCGGGGACCGGGAAGTCGGTCCTCCTCAAGGCCACCATCGGTCTCTTCCCCGTGGACGGCGGCCGGATTCTCGTGGAGGGGGAGGACGTCACCGATTACGACGAGGCCGCCTGGATGGCGGTCCGGCGGAAGGTTTCCTACATGTTCCAGTGGGGGGCCCTCTTGACTCCAAGGACGTCGACGAGAACGTCGCCTTTCCCCAGGGGGACGCCCGGGG
>JBBILR010000002.1:0-159075 GCA_037444825.1 Acidobacteriota bacterium
GGGGGGGGACAGGCAAAAGGCTCGAAGTCCGGCGGGTCCTGCATCGGCCCCCTTCACCCTCTCGCGGGCTTTCGGGCCCTTTGCGGCCTCCCCCCTATAAGGTACGTTGAGGATTCAGGCGCCGAAGTCCGACAAAGCCCAAGGCCCGGGACTTCGAGACCTCCTCCCGGAGAACCGGCCGCGCTTCGGGGGCCAGGTCCGGGCACCACCGGTACAGCGGCCCCGAGGGCAGGGGCCAGGAGACCCAGCGCTCCAGCTCGTCCAGACGCTGGTCGAGAAGGACCAGGATGGCCCCGATGCGGCGGAGGTGGGAGGCGTCCAGCCCCAGGGCGTTGGGGGCCTCCTCTTCGGGCCTGGTCATGGGGCCACTCCCTTCGCGCGTCCCCTCCCGTTCTGCGCCACGAAGGCGGCCATGCCCAGGAAACCCGCGGCGGTGAACCCGGCGGCGACGCCGTAGGCCCACGTGCGGCCGAAGTGGTCGAGCAGCCAGCCGGTGAGCACGCTGGACACCAGGTCCCCCACGGCGTTGGAGGTGGCCAGGAGGCCCAGGGCGTAGGCCCTGGCGTCCTCCTGGATCATCTTGGCCGCCGTGGCCTTCTCCACCGTCTCCTCGATGGCGATGTACACGCCGCTCAGGAGGAAGAGCGGAAGGAGCATCCATAGACTTGGTGACAGGACCGCCAGGCCGACGTTGAAGAGCACGCCGATGCCGTAGCCGAGAAGGAGCGTCCGGCCGTGGGACCAACGGTCCGTCAAAACCCCGGCGGGAAGGGTGGCGAGGCCGCTGACGGCGTTGTGGAAGACGTACAGGAGCACCGGAATGGAGAAATAGGCCAGCCCGCTCGAGGACGGCAGCCTGCGCGCGGCTTCCAGGATGAGGAAGGTCCGGGAGAAGTCGCCCATCCCGAAGAGCAGCACGGCGCCCAGGAACCCCCAGTAGGCGCCGGGCAAGGAGGGCCTCGAGACCCTGACTCTCGCTGTTTCCGCCGCGCGGCGCGGTTCGTGGACGAGGAACACGACGGCGAGGACCGCGCCCAGACCGGGAACCAGCGTGATCAGGAAGATGACGGGCAGACGAAGCCCCAGGGCGAGGAAGAGGGCGGCCAGGAGCGGACCCGCCACGGCTCCCGCCATGTCGCCGGCGCGCTCCAGCCCGTAAGCCTTCCCGTACTGCGACGGATCCACCGCCTCCGCCATCAGAGCGTCCCGAAGCGGCCCGCGGAACCCCCTCGCGGCCCAGGCGGTCATCCGGAGGAGCACGAAGGGAACGGCGGTAGCCGCGAAGGCGAAGGCCCCCACGCAAACCGTGGTCACCAGGTAGGCCGAGGCCACCGAGGGCTTCTTTCGGATAAGCTTCTGCCCCACGATCCCGGACCAGTACTTGGCCCCCGACCCGAAGACGTCCGCCAGCCCTTCGATCCACCCCAGGACCGAGGCTCCCAGCCCCAGGTGCTGGAGGTAGAGGGGGAGGACCGCCGTGGCCATCTCGTGGCTGGCGTCGGAAAAGAGGCTGGCCAGGGAGAACCCGAGGACGGTGGAATTCCTCCAGGAGCGCTTCTCCCCCGCATTCCCCATGCCCGTTTCATCGAGTTCCATGGCCACTCCTGATCCCGAGCCTCGGGCGCAAGGGACGGGGCGGCCCGGCCTCGGGCGAACCGCGCCCCGCCCGGCGGCGCTATGGCCTCCGGGAGGCCTTCCCGCCCGCGACGAAGCGGCGGGCGGGGGGAACGACCTCAGACGGCCGGTTCACGGCCTTCCCGGTTCGCGGGCGAGCCTCCTCCGGGCGGAGGATCCTTGTAGGGCGCCGGACGGCGCAGGTCCCGCAGGAGAGACGCCGGCCTGTCGCCAACCGTTCTCCTCGCGAATGCAGGAGGCTTGGGCGATGCTCCAAAGACCCCTCCGACGCTCCGCGCGCGGGTACTGCCGCCCGGTGTTCAGGAGTCATCAGCCGGGAAGGCGGTTAAGGGCGAACTCCATCGCCGTTTTCAAGATACACCCCGCACGGCGGCCGGGCAACACATGGCTCGGGGGCGCACCGCTCGCGGTGCCCCGGCAGGTCCGTGGAAGGCTTTCAGCAGGCCATGGAGTCCGCCGCCACCGCCCCCTGAGCGCGGGTGACTCCCGTGCGCTGCCTGGCCAGGGGAGCCGTCGAGGCCTGCGTCCCGCCCCTTTTTCACGACCGGTCCCTTCCAGGGCAGGCCCCCCGCCGGCCCTCCGGCCGGTCCGTCCTGCGGGGTGCCGGTTTTCCGCCCTCCCGGGCCTCTCCGGCTCCGCGCGGGCCGCTGCCCGCTCCCCGCAGGGCGCGGTTCCCTTGACGGGCGCCTTCCCGGGGATTATATTAACTAACCGGATGGTTAAATATGTCCGGTGAGGGAGGTGGCGTGGCGGTGGGCCGGGAAGGCGGAAAACCGAGGGGGGCCAGGGCCTCCGCACGGCGGGAGGCCATCCTCCGGGCGGCGCTCCGGGAATTCGCCGCCCGGGGGTTCGAGGGGGCCCGGGTGGACCGGGTGGCCCGATCGGCCCGCGTGAACAAGGCGTTGCTGTACTACCATTTCGGCAACAAGGCGTCCTTGTACGAGGCCGTTCTGGTGCGGTGGATGGAGTTCCTCCTCGGGGTGCTCCGGGAGCGGGTCTCCCCCCGGCCCGGACCCGAGGAAAAGCTCGCCGCCCTGGCCGCCGCCTTCGAGGACCTCGTGAGGCGCCACCCCGAATATCCCCAGATCCTCGTCCGGGAATTCTCCTCGGGGGGCCGGAATCTCACGCCGGAGGTGCTGGGCAGGCTCCTGGCGCTCCTGGAGTTCGAGGGGGCCATCCTGGAGGAGGGCCGCCGCGCCGGGGTCTTTCGCGCGGCGAGCCCCCTGACCGTGCACCTGCTCCTGGTGGTGGGCACCGTCCTGCACCTCATGGGCCGAAAGTTGATAGCGCGTTCGGCGATGCTGGGGCTCCGCTCCGTCCCCCCCCTCCCCGAATCGCCCTCGGGGGCCGTCCTCGGCCTGCTGCTGGACGGGCTGAGGGCGGATCCGGGCTGCCGGAAGGGCGGCCTCCGTTCCCGGAAGAGTCGGGAAGGGCGTGGGGGAGGAAGGGCCGCCGAAATCGGGAAGACTCGGCGCAAGGAGGAAGCGCGATGAACGGCAGACTCGTTCTCTCCTTTTCCGGAGCGGCGTTCCTGCTGCTTTTGGGGTGCGGCGGCGGCGACGCCGGCGCGCTCCGGGTCTCCGGCAACATCGAGACGGTGGAGACGCAGCTCGCCTTCCAGATCCCGGGCCGGCTGGTGGAACGGGCCGTGGACGAGGGCCAGGCCGTCCAGGCGGGGCAGATTGTGGCGCGCCTGGACGGCGAGGACCTGAAGCGGCAGGTGGCCCTGAGCCGGGCGGCGGTGGACGCCGCCCGGGCGGCCCTGCGGGAGCTGGAAAACGGGTACCGCAAGGAGGACGTGGCCCAGGCCAAGGCGCGCCTCGAGGCCGCTTCGGCCGAGGTGAGGCGTCTGGCCGCGGAGGACGCCCGCCAGGAGGCGCTCTTCCGGAAGGAGGTCATCTCCGCCCGGGAGTACGAGGCTTCCCATACGGCTCTCCTCGCGGCGCAAGCCGCCGAACGCCAAGCCGCCGAGCAGTACGCCCTCCTGAAGCGCGGCTACCGGCCCGAGCGGAAGGACCAGGCGCGGGCCCGGCTCAAGGAGGCCGAGCAGGCCCTCGCCCTGGCCAAGACGCGGCTCGGGTACGCGGAGCTGGTCTCCCCCGTGTCGGGCGTCGTCCTGTCCCGGAACGCGGAACCGGGCGAGGTCCTGGCCGCCGGGGCGCCGGTGGTGACCGTGGGCGATACCCGCCACGTCTACCTCCGGGCCTACGTGGAGGAGACCGACCTGGGCAAGGTGAAGCTGGGCCAGAGGGTGAAGGTCACCTCCGATACCTATCCCGGGAAGGTCTACGAAGGCCGGGTCTCCTTCCTCTCCCCCGAGGCGGAGTTCACCCCCAAGAGCGTCCAGACGCGGAAGGAGCGGGTGAAGCTCGTCTACCGCATCAAGGTGGACGTGGCCAACCCGGAAGAGGAGCTCAAACCCGGCATGCCGGCGGACGGGGTCATCGAGGTGGGCGGCTGATGCTTCGGGCTGAGCGGCCGATCCTGGGCGAACGATTGGGCGAGGGACCGGGACGGTGAGCCGGAGAGCCGGAGAACCGGGGAGAGAAGGGCCATGACGGCGCAGGCGGCCATCCAGACCGACCACCTCACGAAGGTCTTCGGCGGAAACCGGGCGGTGGACTCGCTCACCCTGTCGGTGGCCGAGGGGGAGATCTTCGGGCTGGTGGGGCCGGACGGCGCGGGGAAGACGACCCTCCTGCGCATGCTGAGCGGAATCCTGGACCCCACGGAGGGCGAGGCGACCATCGCCGGCCTGGCCGTGCGAAAAAAGGCGGAGGCCGTGAAGGAGCACATCGGCTACATGAGCCAGCGCTTCGGCCTCTACCCCGACCTCACGGTCCTGGAGAACATCCTCTTCTACGCCGATCTGTACGGCGTCCCGCGGCGCGAACGGGAGGGGCGTCTGGAGCGCCTTCTGGCCTTTAGCAACCTCACGCCCTTCCAGCGCCGCCGGGCCGGGAACCTCTCGGGGGGGATGAAGCAGAAGCTGGGCCTCTGCTGCGCCCTGATCCATTCGCCGCGCGTCCTCCTCCTGGACGAGCCCACCAACGGCGTGGACCCGGTGTCGCGCCGCGATTTCTGGCGGATCCTCAACCAGCTTCTGAAGGAGAAGGTGACCATCCTCGTCTCCACGGCGTACCTGGACGAGGCGGAGCGCTGCAGCCGGGTGGGCCTCATGCACCGGGGAAAGCTCCTCGCGTGCGACACGCCGGCCGGCCTGAAGCGCCTCATGCGCGGCACCCTTCTGGAGGTGCGCGGCGGGGGGTGCAGGAGGGCCGTCGAGGCCCTCCAACGCGCCGTCGGCGGTTCCGTGGCGGTGTTTGGAGACCGCCTCCACGTGGTGGTGGAGGACGAGGCGTCGGGGAGGGCGAGGGTGGAGGCGTCCCTCAGGGACTCCGGCGCGGGGACGGTGGAGATCCGCACCGTGGAGCCCTCTCTCGAGGACGTGTTCCTGGCCACCGTGGAAGGGGCGCGGCGATGACCGGGCCGGGCAGCGGCCAGGAGGAGTTCGCCGTCAGCCTGAGGGAGCTGTCCCGCGCCTTCGGGGACTTCGTGGCGGTGAAGGGCATCTCGCTGGACGTGAAGCGGGGGGAGATCTTCGGCTTCCTCGGGCCCAACGGCGCGGGGAAGTCCACCACCATCCGCATGCTCTGCGGCCTTCTCGAGCCTACCTCCGGAAGCGGCACGGTGGCCGGCTTCGACCTGCGCACCCAGCCGGAGCGCATCAAGGAGCACATCGGGTACATGAGCCAGAAGTTCTCGCTCTACGAGGACCTCACCGTGGAGGAGAACATCGACTTCTACAGCGGCATCTACCGGATCCCCCGGGAGAAGAAGGGCGAGCGAAAGTCGTGGGTGCTCCGGATGGCGGGCCTCGAAGAGCATCGCCGGACGCGGACCTCGCTCTTGCCCGGCGGGTGGAAGCAGCGGCTCTCCCTGGGCTGCGCCCTGCTCCACGAACCCCCGGTGCTCTTCCTCGACGAACCCACGTCGGGGGTGGACCCCACGAGCCGCCGCTCCTTCTGGGAGCTGATCCGTCGGACGGCGGCCCAGGGGGTCACCGTCTTCGTGACCACGCACTACATGGAGGAGGCGGAGTACTGCGACCGGCTGGCCCTCGTCCACCGGGGCCAGCTCGCCGCGGTGGGCACGCCGGGGGAGCTGAAGGAGGGGTTCATGAGGGGCGAAGTGATCGAGGTGGTCTGCCGCGCCTCCCAGGAGGCCCTCGAGGTGGTGGAGGGCGTTCCGGGCGTGCGGGAGGCGGCCCTCTTCGGGGCGGCCCTCCACGCGGTGGTGGAGGACGCCTCGGAAGCGGAGGCCGCCGTCCGCGCGGCCCTCGAATCGGCGGGCCTGGGCGTGGCGTCCGTGCGGCGCATCGCCCCGACGCTGGAGGACGTCTTCGTCTCCCTCATCGAGGCCCGGGACCGGGAGGAGGGGGCGCAGCGGGAGTTCCGGGAATGAAGAAAACGGGGAGACAGGGAAACCGGGAGTCGGGGAGAAAGCCTTGAACCTCCGCAGACTGAGGGCGGTGGCCTGGAAGGAGACGCTCCACGTGGTCCGCGACGCACGGGCGCTGGGGATCAGCATCGCCCTGCCGGTGTTGCTCCTCCTCCTCTTCGGCTACGCCCTCACGCTGGACGTGGACCGGGTGCCCCTGGTGGTCTGGGACCGGAGCGGCACGCCGAAAAGCCGCGAGCTGGTGAGCCTCTTCACCGGCTCCCGCTACTTCGACCTCGAGAACCGCGTGGCGGACTACGGCGCCCTGGAGCGGGAGATCCTGGAGGGGAGGGCCCTCCTCGGGCTGGTGATCCCGGAGGACTACGCCCGCCGGCTGGGCTCCGGCCGTACGGCCCGAGTCCAGCTCGTGGCCGACGGGAGCGACGCCAACACGGCGGCCATCGCCATGGGCTACGCCGACGCCGTGGTGCAAGGCTACTCGCAGAAACTGCGCGTCTCCCTCGTCCGGAAGGAGACGGGGAGGGTGGCGGCCGCCCCCCTCGACCTGCGACCCCGCGTCTGGTTCAACACGGACATGGAGTCCAGGAACTTCATCGTGCCGGGCCTCATCGCCGTCATCCTGATGCTCATCGCGGCGCTCCTCACGTCGCTCACCGTCTCGAGGGAGTGGGAGACGGGCACCATGGAGCAGCTCCTCTCCACGCCGCTGAAGGGGCCGGAACTCGTCCTGGGGAAACTGGCGCCCTACTTCGCCGTGGGCATGCTGGACATGCTCCTGTCGGTGCTGGCGGGGCGCCACCTCTTCGGCGTGCCCATCCGGGGGAGCGTGCTCCTCGTCTTCGCCATGGCCTCCGTCTACCTCCTGGGCTCCCTCTCCCTGGGGATGCTCATCAGCATCGTGGCGAAGAACCAGCTGCTGGCCAACCAGATGGCCTTCGTCGCCACCTTCCTCCCGGCCTTCCTCCTCTCGGGCTTCATGTTCGACATCGGCAATATGCCGAAGATCCTTCAGGCGGTGACGCTGGCGGTGCCCGCGCGGTACTGCGTCTACCTCCTCCGCAGCCTGTACCTCAAGGGCGTGGGGCCCTCGGTCCTCTGGGGGGAGGGCGTGTTCCTCCTGCTGTTCGCGGCCGCCATGCTGGCCTTGTCCCTGGCCAAGTTCAAGAAGAAGCTGGAGTGAGGCGGGCATGCTCGAGCGGCTGAGGCACATGCTGAAAAAGGAGTTCATCCACGCGCTGCGCGACCCGCGCATGCGCGCGGTGATCCTCGTGGTGCCCGTCTTCCAGGTGCTCATCTTCGGCTACGCCGTCACCACCGACGTGCGCGACATCCGGACGGCCGTCTACGACCTGGACCACACCGTGGAGAGCCGCCGCCTGGTCTCCCGCTTCGAGAACTCGGGCTACTTCGAGGTGGTGAGCCGGCTTTCCGGCGAGGAGCAGGTGCGCGATGTGCTGGACCGGGGAACGGCGCGGGTGGTGTTGCGGGTCAACCGAGGCTTCGGGGACGACGTGGCGGCGGGCCGCACGGGGAAAGTCCAGCTCCTGCTGGACGGGACCGACAGCAACACGGCGAGCCTCGTCCTCCAGTACGCCGGGAAGATCGCGGCCGCCTACAACGAGCGGCTCCTCGTGCAGCGCTTCGAGCGCTCCACGGGCCGGCGCGCGCCGGCGGCGCCCGTGGAGCTCGTCGGGCGCGCGTGGTTCAACCCGAACCTCGAAAGCCGAGACTACTTCGTCCCGGGGGTCATCGCCCTGCTCGTCATGGTCATCTCCCTCCTCCTGTCGAGCATGGCCGTGGTCCGCGAGAAGGAGATGGGGACCATCGAGCAGATCCTGGTGACGCCCATGGGGAGGGCGGAGTTCATCCTCGGCAAGACCATCCCCTTCGCCCTCATCGGCTTTCTCGACGTGGTGCTCATCTCCCTGGTGGCCGTCTTCTGGTTCGACGTCCCCATCCGGGGGAACCCGCTCCTGCTCCTCGCCTCCACGGGGCTCTACCTCATGAGCACGCTCGGCGTGGGCCTCTTCATCTCCACCGTCAGCCGGACCCAGCAGCAGGCCATGATGACGGCCTTCTTCTTCATGCAGCCCGCTATCCTCCTCTCGGGCTTCATCTACCCCATCGCCAACATGCCGCCGGCGGTTCAGTGGCTGACCTATCTGAACCCCCTGCGCTATTTTCTCGTGATCCTCCGGGGCGTCTTCCTCAAAGGCGTGGGCCTTTCCGTTCTCTGGCCGCAGATGGCGGCCCTGGGACTTCTGGGCGCGGCCCTCCTCGCCCTCGCCGCGTCGAGGTTCCGCAAGACCCTGGCCTAGGGGGAGGGACGGAACAGGCGCCGAAGACGGCGGAGACAAGGAGTTCGACCATGTACCGGATACGGATCCACCTGGCGGCAAGGACGGCCCTGGCCCTGACCCTGGCCTCGGGCTCCCTGGGGGCGTCCGTCCCGGAAGCCCCGGCGCAGGCCCTCCAGGCCCATCCCCTCTCGGTGGAGGAGTGCGTGCAATGGGCCCTGGACGGCGGGCCCGTGTACCGCGCGGCCCAAGGGCGGACGGCGGCCGCCGCGGAGACCTCCGCGGCGGCTAAGGCGCCGTACTGGCCCGCCCTTTCTTTCTCCACCTCCTACGGCCGCTGGCAGCGGCGGATCTTCCTGCCGGGGGGACTCCTCCCGGCGGGGCTGAAGCCGCCCGCCCTCGTGGGGCCCACCTCCGACGCGGCCTGGTCCTTCTCCGCCACCTACACGCTGTTCGACGCGGGAGAACGCCGGGCCCGCCTCGGATCGGCCCGGGCCCTCCACCGCGGCGCCTCGGCCCTCGGCGAGGAGGCCCGCCAGGGGGTGGCGCTGAGCGTGGAGACGGCCTTCTTCGCCCTCGCCGCGGCTCGGGAGAGCCTTTCCGTGGCGCAGGAGAGCCTGGGCCGCGCCCAGGACCACCTGCGGATCGCGCAGGAGCGCAAGGCCGCGGGGGCGGTGCCCCTGCTGGACGTGCTCCGGGCGCAGGTGGGGGTATCCGACGCCAGGCTGGCCCTCGTCCGCGCCGAGGCGGAGGTCCGGGTGGCCCGGGGGAGGCTCGCCACGGCCATGGGGCTTCCGGCGGAGACGCCCCTGGAGATCGCCCCTTCCCCCGGTTGCCCGCCCCCCCCGGGCCCCGAAGGGCTGTCCCGGGCCCTCGACGAGGCCGTCTCCCGAAGAGCCGCGGTGAAGGCGGCGGAGAGCGAAGTGGAGGCCGCGGCCCGGAACGCGGCCGCCGCGCGGAGCGCGTGGTTCCCCAAGGTGGTGGCCTTCGGGACGTGGGGGCGCGAGGACGCCGCCTGGCTTCCCCGCGATCGGACGTGGAGCGCCGGGGTGGCGCTCTCCTGGCCTCTCTTCACGGGCTTTTCCCGGGTGCACGACGTGGCGAGGGCCGGGGCGGAGCTGGCCGCGGCGAAGGCGCGGCGGGACCAGGCGGTGCTCTCCGCGCGGCAGGAGGCCTGGGAGGCCTTCTCCGCCTACCGGGAGGCCTACGAGCGCGTCCAGGCCTCCCGGGAGCTGGTGGTGCAGGCCGGAGAGAGCCGCCGTCTCGCCAAGGAACGGTACGAGGTGGGAGCCGGCACCCTCACCGACCTTCTGGACGCCGAAGCGGCGCTCTCCCGCGCCGAGGCCGCCGCCGTCTCCGCCGAGTGGGGCTGCCGGGCCGCCCGGGCGCGCTACCTCTGGAGCCTCGGCCGGCTCGCGGAGTAGGGGAGGAGGCGCGGGGGGCTTTCCCCGTCTTCGGGGCGGGGCGCCCCGCCCCGCTTTCCCGCTCGGAGGGGAAAACCACGAGGCCCCCCGCCGTGCGGAGGGGGGCCGAAGGCGCTCCCGGTCCTCCCCCCGGCGCCGATGCGCAGGGCCTTCTTGAACCCCCCGCTGGCAGGCGGACGCGTCGAACTCCGGCGCCTCTTACCGGTTCCCCCGCTGGACCATGAGCTCCAGGTCCTCGCGGAGGCTCTGCAGGTCCTCCTCGTGCTCCACCTCCTGCTGGAGGATGGTGAGGGCCAGGTTGTAGGTCACCATGTCCTTGTCCTTGGTGGCGTCCATGAGGTTCTTGTAGGTGGTGATGGCGCACTGCTCGCCCTCGATGTTCTGATCAAGGAGGACGGCCACGTAGGGGTCCTCGGGGGCGTCGTACTTGCAGGGGCTCCACTTGGCCCACCCCTCGGGCGTCAGCACGGGGGTCCCCCCGAGCTGGAGGATGCGGTTCGCCACCAGGACCGCGTGGTTCAGCTCCTCGGTGGCGTGGAGGTTCAGCTCGGCGGCCACGGCGTCCTTCATGGGGCCCTTGATGACCTTGGCGCCCAGCCAGTACTGGTAGTAGGCGAGCCACTCGCTGGCGTAGGCCGCGTTGAGCAATTTCAGGAGCTTCTTCACGTCCATGCCGATGATTTCTCGTCCTCTCGTGCCCATGGGAAACCTCCTCGGTCGCCGGTTACCGCACCGCTCCCTGGATGCCGCCTACACCATACCACATTCACCCGCGGGGCGGACGACGCCAGGCCCTCCGCCTCGGGGCCTCTCCGCCGTTTCCCCCCTCCGCGGAAGCGTCCGGCGGCGCCTCCCCCCGTCACGCGTTTTCGCCGTGCTCTCCCTTCCGCCTTTCCAGGAAAGCCCGGTGGTGCTCCGAGCCCTCCCGGACCATGGCGGCCCCGCACTTGGGGCACCTCGCCTCCCTGCACGGGGTCCCCGGTTGGTGGGGAACCGTCGCTCCGCACTTCAGGCAGACGCACTTTCCGCCCGGTCCGCCTCCCCCGTGATGCCTTCCTTGCATGGTGACCTCCTCGTCAAGCGGGCGGGAGGGGGAGTCCGAGGGCGGGAAGCCGGGAGGACGGACCCTGGCGGACCGACGCCCGGCGATGGTCTCTCAGCTTCCCACCCTATGCCGTCCGCCCCCGCCCTTCACGTCGGCGTTTCGCTCTTCAACTTCCTGCTCAATCCTCGTGGCCGTGGTCCCCGCAGTTGTGGAGACGGCCTCCGCCGCAGCCCTCGCCCGTGGCCACCAGGGTCCCGTCCAGGAAGGACTTCACGAGCGCCACGGGGTCGTCCCCCCGCACGCCCGCGACGACTTGGATGCCGAAGTGCTCGAACATCTGCATCGCCCGCGGCCCCATGCCCCCGGCGAGGATGACCTCGGCGCCCTGCTCGCGAAGCCACTGCGGGAACGCGCCATGCTCGTGCGGGGGGGCCACGCAGAAGGCCTTGGAGACGACGGTCTTGGAACGCTCTTCCACCTCGAAGAGCCCGAAGCCCTCGGCCCCTCCGAAGTGATCCGAGAACCTGCCCTGAATCATGGGAACGGCGATTCTCATGGGCACCTCCCGGGTGTCTGCGGCCGAACGCCGGCGGTGCGCGGCCCGCCGGAAGAACGGGGTCCGGAACTCGCTAGGTTTCTTCGACCCGCGTGAACTCCCACGTGCGGGCGCCTCCCTCGTTCGGGTCGGGGGGGCAGTGCACGCACCGGACCTCGATGGAGGGATCGATGGTTTTGGCGAAGGCGGCGAACTCCACCTCCCCCACGGGGCGGCAGGGGAAAGGCGGGAGCCCCTTGGTCCGAGCCTGGGCCGAGACCCCGCCCTTTGGCACGAGACGGTCGGTCGGGTATGCTCGTGGTCCATGTGGCGCCGCGACTTCGAGTACGACCTTCCGCCCGACCGCATCGCCCGCTTCCCCGCGAAGCCCCGGGACGCCTCCCGGCTCCTGGTCCTGCCCGCGGAGGGCCTCCCGATCCACGGGCGCTTCCGGGACCTCCCCGCCCACCTGAGACCGGGGGACCTGCTGGTGGTCAACGACTCCCGGGTGATCCCCGCACGGATCCGGGTCCGCAGGGCGGGAGGGGGGCGGGGGGAGGTCTTCCTGCTGCGGCCGGCGGCGGCCCCGGGGTGCTGGGAGGCCCTCTGCCGCCCCGCCAAGCGGATGCGGCCCGGGTCCCGGGTGTCCGTGGGGGGGAACGACGGCCCCATTTTGGAGGTCCTCTCCGACCTCGGGGAGGGCCGGCGGGTGGTGCGTCCCCTGGGGGGGACGGTGGAAGCCCTCCTGGCGCGCCACGGCGAGGTCCCTCTTCCGCCCTACCTCCAACGGGAGGCGGAGCCCGCCGACCGGCGCCGCTACCAGACGGTCTACGCCCGGGAGGGCTTCTCCGTGGCGGCCCCCACCGCGGGGCTCCATTTCACGCCGAGGGTCTTGAGGGACCTGGCGGCGAGGGGGGTGGAGGTCGCGGCGGTGCGCCTGGACGTGGGGCCGGGGACCTTCCGTCCGGTGGAGGTGGACCGCCTGGAAGACCACCGGATGGACACGGAGCCCTACGTCGTGCCGGAGGCCGCGGCGCGCGCGGTGAACGAGGCCCTGGGCCGGGGGCGGCGGGTCATCGCCGTGGGGACGACGGCCACGCGGTGCCTGGAGGACCAGGCGCAGCGCTTCGGAGAGCTGAGGCCGGGCTCCTGGGAGACCTCCCTGTACATCCTGCCGGGCTTTCGCTTCCGCATCGTCACGGGCCTGCTCACCAACTTCCACCTGCCGGGGTCCACGCTCCTGTGCCTCGTGGCGGCCTTTTCCGGCCGGGAACGGATCCTCGCGGCCTACCGGGAAGCGGTGGAGCGGGGCTACCGTTTCTACTCCTACGGCGACGCCTGCCTGCTGTGGCGGGCGGAGGGGCCGTGAGGGAGGGGCCGTGGACCTTTCCCACCTGCACCCGCTCTTCGTGCACTTCCCCGTCTCCCTCAGCCTCACCGGCACGTCCCTCCTCGGCGCGGGACTTTCCGCCCGGCGGCGGGAGTGGGTCCGGTGCGGCCTCCTGGTCCTCCTATTGGCGGGGATTTCCGCCGTCCCGGCGTACGTGACGGGCCAGGTGGCGAGGGCCGTCCTCGAAGAGGCCGCCAGCTTCGAGCGGGCTTCCCCGGCGGCGGACCTCCACGAGGACCTCGGCCTTCTCGCCCTGGCCCTCTCCCTCGCCCTGGCCGCCCTGGCCGCCCTGGAGCTCCGCCGGGAGGAGGCCGGAAGACCCTGGGGGCTCCTGGCCCTGGGCCTCCTCCAGGCCCTGGTGGTGGCCCTGGCGGCCTTTCACGGCGGGAGGCTGGTCTTCCTGTACGGCGTGGGCGTGGCGGCGGGCCCGTAACGGTTCCTCAGGGAAGCCCCCACCGCAGGCCCGCGGTGAGCCACCTCCCCGGCATGGGCACGCCGCCGGCGCCGAACCACCGTTCCCCGAAGAGGTTGGACCCCTCCAGGAACAGCTGCAGGGAAGGCCGCACCGTCCAGGCGGCCCTGCCGTCCGCCACCCAGGCCGGACGCTGGCCGTACCTCAGGAAGTGGCGGAGGGAAAGGGCGAAGGTTCCGCCTCCGCCCAGGTCCCACCTCGCGGAAAGCAAGGCCTGCCGGCGCAGGGAGGCGAGGACGTACTTGGAGACCTTTCCCGGAGGCAGGCTTCCCCGGGTCCGGAGGGCCGTGTACGAGAGGTCCCACCGCCGGGGGAGCACCGGCCCCCCGGGAAGGGTTCCGCCCAGGCGGACCTCCACCCCCGCCGTCTCGGCGCGGCCCAAGTTCTCCGCCTTCCAGGGGCCCGCGGGCGTTTCCCCCACCCAGTCGATGAGGTCCTCCCCCTTCCGGCGGAAGAGGGAAGCCTCCCAGGAAAGGGCCTCCCCGCCCCCGCGCGCCCCGCCCTCCACCGTCCAGGCCGATTCGGGCCGCAACCGCGGGTTCCCCGCGTCCACCGGGCTCCGGTAGTACATCTCCGTGAAGGAGGGGACGCGGAAGGAGCGGCCGGCCGAGGCGAAGAACCGCACCCCCCGCGCCGGTGGCGAAAGGAGCGAGAGGGAGGGCCAGGCCCGCCACCCCCATCGGTCGTAGCGGTGGACGTAGAGGCCGCCTTCCCAGCTCCAGCCCGCCCCGCCGCCCAGGCGGAGGGCCGCCCCCAGGGCCTCCCGGTTCCGAGCCCGGGACCCCAGGTTGGAGCTCTGGAGCCGCTCCCGGTTCCCCTCGGCGAAGAAGGCCAGCCGGCCCCCGTTCCAGGAGCGGGCGAGGGAAACCCGGGCGGCGGAGGAGTCGGTGGTGTGCCGGTTCTGGTAGAAGCCGGGGTCGTGGCGCACCAGGACGAAGTGGTCCTCGTGCTGGCGCCAGGAGAGGCGGGCCGAGGCCAGCCAAGTCCCCACGGGGCGGTCCCAGCCGGCCGCGAAGAAGGCCGTCTGCGTCTCCTCGTACTCCTCGGGGAAGGCGGTGGAGTAGAAGCGCCAGGCGCCGAAGGCCTTGTCGGAGAGTCCCGCCCAGAAGGAGAGCCGTCCCGGGCTCGAGGTCCGCTCTCCGTGGAAGAAGGCGCGGCTCCACCTGAGGTCGGTGTCGGGGCGCCAGCCTCCGGAGGCGGCGCGGCCGCCGGAGGTCCAGAGACTTCCCGCCTCATCGGCAAGGCCGAAGGAAACCTCCCCCTCCCTCCAGCGGTGTTCGCCCGCGGCGGCGGCGAGGGAAGGCCCGTCCCCTCCCTTTCGGGTCACGAGGTTCACCACCCCCGCGAAGGCCCCGGCCCCGAAGGCGGCGGAGCCGGGCCCCCTCAGGACCTCCACCCGCTCCAGGTCCCCGGGGCGGAGGAAGAGGTCCGTGAGGTGGTGGCCCGTCTGGGGGTCGGAGAGGGGGATCCCGTCCACCAGGATCAGGACCTGCTCGAAGGTGCCCCCGCGGACGGAGAGGTCCGCCTGGGCTCCCCGCGGCCCCCGGGGGAGGACGTCCAGTCCGGGGACGGCGGCGAGCAGGTCCGCCACGCTGGAGGGGCCGAGGGCCTCGATGGCCCTCCGGTCGAGGACGGTGACCGAGCGCCCCGCCTCGGCCTCGGGGACGGGAAGGCCCAAAGTGACCGTGATCTCGGTCTCCCCGGCGACGGGGAGGGGCGGGGGGGACTCGGCGCCGAAGGCCGGCCACGGGGAGGCGCCCCAGAGGAGCAGAAACCCGAAAGACGCGCGCAGGACTCCGTTCAGAAAAGTTCCCATGAAAGCTCCTTTCGCTTGTCGGATCGCCCGCTTCAGGAAGGGGGTTCCTGGGCTTCGAAAAGAACCCCCCGGTCGAAATCGTAATCGGGAAAGCGCGCCGGCTCCCCCGGTGCCGGGAGGCCCGAGAGACGGAGGTACCTCAGCGCCAGGCCCCGGCGGCGGGGGTCCCTTGCGCGCAGCGAGGCTTCGACGTCGGCGGGGTTGGGGGCGAGGTCGCGCCCCGTTTTTTGGAGGAGGAGGCAGAGGGCCCAGAGGGTCCCCGCCTCGAAAGGCTCTTCGTGGAGAAAGGGGGGCAGGAGGGGTCCGAAGGCCGGGAGGTGCCAGGGAGACAGCGCCAGGATGGCCCCCACGGCCTCGGGGGCCTTGCGGCAGAGGTTGCCCGACTCGTCGTTCATCATCCAGAAAAGGCCTCGCAAGGTCTCCGCCACGAGGGGCTCCGAGGGGCCCAGATGCGCGGCGAAGCGGCCCAAGGCCTCCGCGGCGCGCCAGGAGAGGAGTTCGTCGGGGCTTTGGAGGAGGTGGACGAGGCGCCTGAGGACGGGCCCGGGGGAGAGCCCCGCCCGGGACAGGGCTTCGAAGTCCCGCGCCCTCAGGCACCCCTCCAGGAAGCGCTCACGCGTTCGCCGGTCCATGGTCCGCTCCCGGCGGAGGGGAAGTAGGCCGCCCCCCGGCCTCGAGGAGCCAGCGAACCACCTGGCCTTCCAGGCCCGGAGGGCCGGGAAGGCCCAGGTCCGCGTCCGAAGGCGCCCCCACGTGGCCCCCCCGCCGGAGGGGGGCGAGGCGCAGGCGGGGGGCCGCCTGCAGGAAGGGAAGAACCCCCTCGGGGGGGACCATGGGGTCCAGGGGGCTCCAGGCGAGGAGGGCCGGAAGCCGCAACGAGGGCAGGAGGGGCCCGGCGCTCATCCGGGCGTAGTAGTCCTCGGCCCCGGCGAAGCCGAAGCGGGGGGCCACCACCGCCTCGTCGAAGGCCCGGATGGTCCGGATCTTGCGCACGTCCTCGGGGGCAAGGGGGACGGGACGGCGGCATGCCACGCGCTCGTAGATCCGGAAGAGGCCGTCGAGGAGGTACCTCCGGTAGGGAAAGGCCGCCGGCCGGTCGATCCAGGAGGCGCAGCGGGCGAGGTCTAGGGGCGAGGAAACCGCCGCCACCGCCCGCGCCTTTCCGCCGCCCGGAAGGCAGGCCCACCGGAGGGCGAGGTGGCCTCCCAAGGAGTACCCCAGCACGTAGACGTCGTCGAAGCCCCGCGCCTCGGGGGAGGCGAGGGCCGCCTCCAGGTCCTCCACGAGGCCGGCGTTGTAGAAGTCCTCGCCGTCGAGGGCGGCGCCGCGGAGGTTGAGCCGGAGGCAGGAGAGGGAAGAGACCTCCGCCGCCCGCGCCGCCCTCCGCGCGTAGAAGGAGTCCGCCGAACCCCCGAGGCCGTGGACCACCAGCAGAAGGCCCGGTCCCTCCCGCCTGCGGATGAGCCCCGTGAGGCGGACCCTTCCCCGCCGGGGGTCCTCCAGGGAGGTGGACCAGGGCTCGGAGGGGGGCGCCTCTTCGGGCCTCAGCGCGTGGGCGAGCCGCGGCGCCACCGTCCAGTAGTGGGCGAGAAGGCGCCGGAAGGCTCCCCCGGCGGCGGAGGGGAAAGGGGAATCGGCGGCGAGGCTTCCCTGCGGCGTCTCCATGAGGGGCAAGGATACGGGAAGGGAGGCCGCCGGGGCAACGGGCCGGAAAAGGGACGGGCCTTCTACTCGCGAGGCCGGAGGTTCTCCCGCGCCCACCGGGCGAGGTAGGCCGCCGCCTCGTCCCGGGTGGTCACCGTGCCCTCCACCTGGCGCTCCAGGAGGGCGTCCAGGGCCCGCCCCAACTCCGGTCCCGGGCGGGAGAGCCCCAGGATCTCCAGCGCCTCCAGGCCGTTCACCAGCTTGGGAAGGCTTCGGAGCGACTCGCCCTCCGTTCGGGCCACCTCCAGAAGGTCCCGGGCCAGCTCCCTCAAGGCCGCCAGGTTGCGCTCCCGCTCGGGGCCTCGGGCGGCCGTCTTGTCGGCGTAGGAGAGGGCCAGGAGGTGGGGCAGGAGGTCCCCCGCCGAGTGGACCAGCCGGCGGAGGGCCGTCTGTCGCGGCTCCGTGCGGGTGAGGGCCAGGGGGCGGAGGTGGTGGAGGCAGAGAAAGGCCGCCTTCTCCGCCAGGGCGTGGGAGAAGCGAAGGCGCTTCAGGGCGTCGAGGGCCAGGTCCGCCGAGGGCTTGGGGTGGCCGTAGAAGTGGACCCGCCCCTCCTCGTCCACCGTCCGGGTGGAGGCCTTCCCCGTGTCGTGGAACAAGGCGGCGATACGGAGGAGGACGAGGTCCGGTCCACCCATGGGCGGCAGGCCCAGCCCGGAAAGCCAGGGGGGGCCGCCGTCCAGGGCCTCCACCGTTTCCAGGGTGTGCTCCAGCGCGTCGGCGTGGTGGTGCTCGTTCTGGGTCAGACCCTCCAGGGGGCGCAGTTCGGGGAAGAGCAGGAAGAGCACCCCCGCCGCGTTCATGGCGCGGAGGGATTTTCCCGCGGCCGGGCCCCTAAGGAGCTTGTCCAGCTCCCCCTGAAGCCGCTCGGGGGGGGCGTCGAGGAGCCCCTGGGCGTGGGCGGCCAGGGCCCTTTCGGTGGATTTCTCCAGGGAAAAACCCGGCAGTTGGGCCAGGAAGCGGAAGGCCCTCAGGACCCGGACGGGGTCCTGGACCAAGGCCTCCTCCGACACCATCCGGATCCTCTTTCGGCGGAGGTCCGCAAGCCCGCCGGCGGGGTCCAGAAGGTCGCCCGCGGCGAGGTCCAGCCCCAGCGCGTTCAGGGTGAAGTCCCGCCGGAGAAGGTCCTCCTCCGGCGTTGGGCCCTGCAGGCCGGAGAAGTCCAGGAGCCCCTCGCCGTAGGGGACGCGGTAGGTGGGCGCCGCCTCCTTCCCCAGCGCCACCACCCGGCTCCCGAGGCGTCGGGCGGCCTCCGAGGCCAAGGCGTGGGGCTCCTCGCAGGCGAAATCGAGATCCGTGGGACGAAGCCCAAGGGCGGCGTCCCGGAGGGCTCCCCCCACCAGCCAGACGCCGCCCCGCCCCCGCCGCTCCGAAGGAAGAACTCGGACGGCGGGGTGGCTGAGAAGGGGTGTCCAGAACCGCTCCTTCACCGCCAGCCTCCCTGGCCAGTGTATCCGCCTCCCCCTGCCGGAACAACAAGGACCCGAAGCCGCCTCTTCCCCCCTTCGGGGGCGGGTGCTTCGGCTTCCGCGGGAGGCGCGGGTGACCCCCCGCGCCCGGCGCGGCCCCCGCCCTTGACAAGGGCCGAAAGGGGGGGTTACATTGCTACCGCAAACAACGGGCACGTCCATCGGGAGGGGGGAGCCACGGGGTTGGGGCCGGAAGGCGATCCTTCCGGAAAGTCAGTGGATTTAGAGAAGAAAGTGCAAGCCCGGTCCAGGGTGCGAGAGTGGGTTTCCGGGTGTGTCTTGGTGAGACGGAAAGGAGGGAACGCCGGATGAAACGCAGCGCAGTTTGGATCCTGGCCCTGCTGGCGGCGGCGGCCCTGCCCCTGTGGGCGGCGGGGGGCGGCGACGGCCGGCAGCAACTCAAGACCGAGGTGGTCTACCCTTGCACGGTGGTTCTCTCCCCGCCCTTCCGCGACCTGCCGGTGAGCTCGCAGGTCACGGCGGGGCAGGAGCGGGAGATCCCCAACCCCCTGACCCCCAAGGGACAGCTTCCCAACGGGCCGCAGGCCGCCCCCACCGGTGACGGGGCCCTGCAGAGCGCCCCGGGGCTCCTGGCCATGCCGGGGACGGTGGCCGAGTTCGCCGGCATCAGCAACCTCGACGGCGTGGCGCCTCCGGACACCGAAGGCGACATCGGCCCCGACCACTACGTCCAGTGGGTGAACCTCCACCTGGCGGCGTGGTCCATCAACCGCTCCACCACCCCCTACACGGCGACGCTGGTGCTGGGTCCCGTGGCCGGAAACTCCATCTGGTCCGCCCTGGGGGGGCCCTGCGCCTCCAACAACGACGGCGACCCCATCGTGCTGTGGGACCGCTTCCGCAACCGCTGGGTCATCAGCCAGTTCGCCCTTCCCACGCCCTACTACCAGGCCATCGCCGTTTCCCAGACGGCCGACCCCACGGGCTCCTGGTACCTCTACTGCTTCCAGTACGACGCCACGAACATGAACGACTACCCCAAGTTCGGCGTCTGGCCCGACGGTTACTACATGACCGTCAACCAGTTCGCCAACATGTCCTCCTGGGCCGGGGCCGGCCTCTGCGTCTTCGAGGCCGACAAGATGATCAACGGCGACCCCACCGCCCGCATGCTCAAGGTGGACCTGGGGGCCGTCAACAGCAACTACGGGAGCCTCCTGCCCGCCCACTTCGAGGGGATGACCAACCCGCCCGCCGGCTCCCCCGCCTACTTCGTGGAGGTGGACGACGGGACGTGGATCCCCGGCTACCCCAACGACGCCCTGCGTCTCTGGGAGGGCCACGTGAACTGGACCACGGGGACCTTCACCGTGGGCCTCGCCGGCGAACCCAACCAGATCCTCGACACGGCGCCCTTCGATCCCCTCTGCATCGGCAACCGGAACTGCATCCCCCAGCCGGGGACCACCCAGCAACTCGACTCCCTGGGCGACCGCCTCATGTACCGCCTCCAGTACCGCAACTACGGCTCCTACGAGTCCATGGTGGTGAACCACTCGGTGGACGTGGGATCGGGCCGGTCGGGGGTGCGGTGGTACGAACTTCGAAAGAGCGGCAGCAACCCCTGGTCCATCTACCAGCAGGGCACCTTCGCCCCCTCCGACGGCCTCTACCGCTGGATGGGCAGCGCCGCCCAGGACCACATGGGGAACCTGGCCGTGGGCTACAGCGTCTCCGACGCCTCCACCATGTACCCCTCCATCTACTACGCCGGCCGCCTGGCGGGGGACCCCTTGGGAACCCTGGCCCAGGGCGAGGCGCCCATGTACCTCGGCGCCGCCTCCCAGAGCGGGGGGGTCAACCGGTGGGGCGACTACTCCACCATGAGCATCGACCCCGTCGACGACTGCACCTTCTGGTACACCCAGGAGTACTCCACCGGCGGCTGGAACTGGGCCACCCGCATCGGCGCCTTCAAGTACGGCTCGTGCTCCGTGGGACCCACGGGGACCCTCGCCGGAACGGTCACCGACGCCTCCACCTCCGCTCCCTTGGGGGGCGCCACCGTCACCGCCGACAACGGCTCCATCACGGTGAACACCCTCACCCAGCCCGACGGAACGTACACCCTCACCCTGCCCGTCTCCCCGCCCAACTACACGGTGACCGCCTCCAAGTGGGGGTACGTCCCCGCGTCGGTTTCGGGCGTGGTCATCACCAACGGCGGGACCACGGTGCAGGACTTCGCGCTCAACGCGGCCCCCAGCCACCGCGTCTACGGCTACGTCACCGACGCCAACACGGGCTGGCCGCTCTACGCCACCCTCAGCGTCAGCGGCTCCGGCTACCCCGGCGCGACGATCTACACCGACCCGCTCACCGGCTACTACGAGATCACGCTGGCCGACGGCGTGGCCTACACCTTCTCTGCGAGCGCCTACGTCGCCGGGTACGGCTCCGGCTCCGCCACGGTGACGCCGTCGGGGGCCGACGTCGCCCAGGATTTCCCCCTCACTCCCGACGCCACCGCCTGCAACGCCCCCGGCTACCACTACGACTACGTCTGGTTCCGCGACTTCGAGGCCGATAACGGCGGCTTCACCGTGAGCGGGACCACCTCCTGGGCCTGGGGCGCCCCCACCAGCGGGCCGGGCGCGGCCCACTCGGGGGCCAACGTCTGGGCCACGAACCTTTCCGGCAACTACAACAACAGCGAAGACGGGTACATCACGTCCCCGGTCATCAACCTCTCCGCCTACGCGGGCCAGGTCCCCGTCGTTCAGTGGTTCCAGTACCTCCAGTCGGAATCGGACTTTGACTACGCCAGCCTGGAGGTCTCCAAGGACGGCGGAACCACCTGGACGCGGGTCTACGGAGAGGTCTCCGGGTCGGTGGACCTCTCCTGGGCCAAACGCAACGCCGTCCTCGACGCCACGTACGCCGTGGCGAACTTCCGCCTCCGCTTCCGCTTCCGGTCCGACTCCTCGGTGACCTACCCCGGCTGGTACGTGGACGACGTGGGGGTGGGTGTGGTTTCCGTGACCCCTCCCACCTACCTTTGGCAGGAGGACTTCGAGTCGGCGGCGGTGGGCGCCTTGCCCGCCGGGTGGGCCCAGACGGACGTGAGCGGAACGGCGGGGAACTGGGCCGCCGCCGCCACCACCGTCCACCCCTCGGGCCAGCCCCCCCACGGAGGCTCCCGGCTGGTGTACTTCAATTCCTGGACCGCCCCCTCGGGAAGCTCCACGCGGCTGTACCGGACGACGCCGGACGACCTCTCCTCCTACGCGAACCCGCAGGCCTCCTTCTACTTCTACCACGACACGGGGTATTCCTCCGCAGCCGACCGGATCCAGGTGCAGGTTTCCACCGACGGCGGCGCGACGTGGCAGAACGTCGGGACGGCCATCAACCGCTACGACGGCACGGTGGGCTGGAAGCGCCACGACGTGCCCCTGACGGGGTACTCGGGATCCCCCACCAGCGTGATGCTGGGCTTTTTGGGCATCAGCGCCTACGGCAACGACTGTCACATCGACGACGTGGGCCTTCTGCTCGACCCTGGTTCCGCCCCCCCCATCTCCTGCGTGGCCCCCACCACCGGAGGCCTCATCGTGGGGAACGTCTACGACGCCAACACGAGCGGGCCCCTCAACGGCGCCGTGGTGACCAACACCACCACCGGCGGCGCGGTGACGACCACCGCCACCCCCGACCCCGCCCTGGACGACGGCTTCTTCTGCCTCTACGGGGACGCGCCCACGAGCGACCTCACGGCCACGAAGACCGGCTACGGCCCCGACTCCCACACCGTCTCGGTGCCCCACCTCGGCGCCGTCCGGCAGGACTTCCTCCTCCCCACGGCCCACCTCACGGCCACGCCCTCCTCCATCGACTACACGCTTCCGCCCAACGCCACCGGCAGCGTGACGCTGACCCTCACCGAGGACGGCGGCGTCGCCGCGAACTTCGACATCCGCGAGCGGGACGGCCACGTCGTCGCCCCCGTGCCCTTCCGCGGCAACGTCAAGGCCTCCATGATGGAGATGCGGAAGAAGAGCAAGGCCGTGGAGAAGGCGGAGCAGGAGACTTCCATCGGCCGGGCCCCCGCGGTGGCCGCCCCGGCGGAGAAGACTCCCGGACCGGCTCCGTCGGCGCCCGCCATCCTGCCGCTCAACCCCGGTCAGCAGGCCTTCGCCTGCAACATCTACCCCGGAACCAACCTCCAGCAGTTCCCCGACATCGACGTCCCCGGCACGTGGAACACCATCGGCAACTACGGGAGCTACTCCTTCTTCGCCGGCGACTTTCTGAACGGGGACTTCAGCACCCTCTACGCCATCGATTACGACACCAACGCCCTCTACACCCTCGACACGGCGACGGCGGCGGTGACCCTCGTCGGGCCGTGCACCCCCTACGGCGGCGAGGCGTGGACCGGCCTCACCGGCTCCGTGGACGGGACCCTCTACGCCGCCTCCACCGACATCACCCGCTCCACCCTCTACACGGTGGACCCCAATACGGGTGCGGCGACGGTGGTGGGCCAGATCACCAACGCCCCCGGCATCATCGACATCGCCATCAACCCCGCCGGGGAACTCTACGGCGTGGACATCGTCACCGACAGCCTCGTGCGCATCGACCCCCTGACCGGCGCCGGCACCGTGGTGGGGCCGCTGGGCGTCGACGCCAACTACGCCCAGGGCCTGGACTTCGACGACATCTCCGGGACCCTCTACTGGGCCTCCTACACGACGCAGGGCGAGTTGAGGACCATCGACACGACGACGGGCGCCAGCACCCTGGTGGGCGCCTTCCCCGGCGGGGCGGAGGTGGACTGCCTGGCCATCGCCGCCTACGCGGGCACCGACGTCCCCTGGCTCGACGAGACGCCCAAGACCGGCACCGTTCCCGCAAACGGCACCCAGGACGTCACCGTCTCCTTCGACTCCACGGGCCTCGTCCCCGGAGACTACCTCGCCACCCTGCAGATCAACAACGACACCCTCTACGGCCGGATCATGGTTCCCGTGACGCTGCACGTGACGTACGCGCCGGTGGTGGTGACGGCGTCGGCGGTACCGACGAGCGGCACGGCCCCCCTGGCGGTGGCCTTTTCGGGCTCGGCCACGGGAGGCGACGGGGCGTACAGCTGGGATTGGGACTTCGGGGACGGCTCGGCCCACGCCATGACGCAGAACGCGAACCACACGTACCTGGCGCCGGGGACCTTCACGGCGACGCTGACGGTGACGGACGGCCACGGGAACGTGGGTTCGGACACGGTGGACGTGACGGTTTCGGTGCCCTTCGACGGGAACTACTACGACGACCTGGGGCGGGCGGTGCTGTGCGTCTGGCGGTCCACGGGGGTCTACCAGTGGACGATCCTGACGGGCCCGAACGCCGGCATGACCTTCAGCGGGGTGGGCGTGGTGGCCAACGGCGGGACGGCCTTCTGGACGAGCCCGTCGGACCCGGTGTACATCTACGCGACCTACGACGTGAGGCGCAAGCGCGCCCGGGCGTACCTGAGCGACTCCGTGACCGGCGTCTACAGCTCCATCAACGACACGAACACCACCAACAACCCGCCCTGCCCGTAATTAGGCCGGGCGGCCCGAACGAAAGGCGCGGGGCGAAAGCCCCGCGCCTTTTTTCGCGTGTACAAACGGGAAGGTCATGGAAGGGCTTGGGCCATAAGAAAATCGTCAAGACGAACCCCTTGTGCGGGCACTTCCCCCCTTGGGTTCATTGGCCCTCGGGCTTTTCCCGGGCCTCGCGGCCACTTGAAAGTGGCGGCGGCGGAGCCTACATTATAAGTAATTCCCCATAGGGACGAACAGGAAGGAGGGGAGTGACCGTCAGCGGGGGGGGCGGCAACACCTCGCACCGGGCGGAAGATTTCACCGCGGAGAGGCGAAAAAAGGCGGCGTTGCGGTATCGTCTCTGCGGGTTCCGCAGGGAAAGGGGGGAAAGGAACCAAGGGAACGGTGCAATGGATCCTGAAGGGGATCGCCTGTGAGACACGTGGCAAGAAGGAGGTGGCGATGAGAAGGACGATCCGACAAGGAAAATGGCAGGCGATGGCAGCGCTGCTGGCGGCCATCGCCCTGTCCTCCTGGGGGACGCCGGGGAAGACTCCGGAGCAGGAATCTCGAAGATCCGAGCTGTTCGTCGGTGAGGCACCGGCCGCGGCGAGCCGTGAGGCCAACGGCGCCGTGACGATCAACTCCCTCAGCGGGAGTGCGGTGATCCTGGCCACCGGGGCCCAGGATTGCTTTTCCCCGGCCGGCTCCCAGACGTTCTGCTTCCAGGCCGATTCCTACACCAACGACTGGGAATATGTCGACTACTTGTGGCTGAAGTTTCCCGACGGATGGACGGTGACGAACGTGGCGCTGAGCGGTACCCCCTCCTGCACCAGCAGCGGAACATGGGAGGCGTTTTCCTGGAGTCTTTACAACGGAACCACGAACGAGGTGCTTATTTTGCATCCACGCCGTCAGGCCCCAACGGATCACTGCACGGCCACCTACTGCGTCACGGTCACTCCGGGCGGGGCGCCCATCGTGGGCGACGCCCAGGTCTCCTGGTACTGGGACGGAGACGGGTATGGAAGTCCTCCCCACTGGCCCTGCTCCAGCGACGGCTACACGCCCGCCGGACAGGCCGCATGCGACGAGGCGGTCAACCCCCCCGTTGCCGTGCCGCCGTGCACCGGGGTGAATCTGGAAGCATCCTCGACGGCGGGGCAAGGCTGCCCCGGGTACCCCATCCCGTACGCGATGACGCTGGTCAATCATACGGGTGCGGAAACCAGCTTCGACATCACCTACTGGGGGAACAGCTGGCCCGTCTCGGGGCCCTCCACCGTGGGCCCATTGGCCGACGGCGCTTCGGCAAACTTCACCGTGATGCACCACGTCCCCTTCGGCACCGTTCCCGGCACCCTGGACACGCCCAGCGTGGGGGCCACGGACGCCTCGAACCCGGGGACCTCTGACTCGGTCGCTCTCACCTCCACCGCCGTGGACGCACGGCTGGGAAGCGGCCCCAATTCGCCTGCGGCCCACATGGACAACCTGGTCGTCTCCTACGCAGGACGGCTCTTCAACGTGGGCGGATATGGCTCCGGTGGTGCGGTGGACATCTACGACCCGGCCACGAACACTTGGACGAGCGGCGCTCCAGAACCGTCCCCGACCATCGACTACCCGGTGGACGGGGCCGTGGGCTTGAACGCCTCGGGCGAAGGCGTGGTGGTTCTCTTCCCCGACGCGGCTTCGGCCGTGACGACCTTGCACGTCTACAACATGGACACGAACGTGTGGAGCACCCCGCCCCTACCCGCCGGCTTTCCGCCGGGAGGCATCTGGGCTCCCGACATCGTCTGCGACCCCGCCACGAATCACTGCTACATCACCGGCGGCGCCACGTCCTCCGGCGGGGGGAACCTGACCACCGCCTACGACTACGACGTGGCGGCCAACACCATCACCCCATTGCCCCCCTTCACCACGGCTCGGGACTTCCACGCCTCCTTCCTCTACGGGGGGAAACTCTGCATCGCGGGGGGAGTAGACGCAAGTACCACCGTCTTTGCCTCCACCCAGTGTTACGACTTCGGCCTCGGGGCCTGGGGGGCGGAAAACGCCGACGTCGCGGCCCTGCCGCTCCCCATGTGGGGGATGGGAGACGGCGTCCTGAACCTGGGCGGAACGCCCACGCCCGTGTTGGCGGGCGGCGCGGATGCCTCCTTCTCCACTATCCTGGCGGACGTCTTGACCTATGACGGAGCCTCGTGGAACGTGGCGGCCTCTCTCCCCAACGCCGTATTCCGCGCGGAAGGAGAGACGGTGGGGGACCTCTTCTATCTGGCGGGAGGATCCATCGGCGGGTTCTCACCTACCCCCTACCTTCAGTTCTACGGTCCGTGCCCGGCGGGCTGTCCGACGATCACGATCGATCCGGCGGTTCTGCCGCCCATGCAGCGGGGGGTGCCGTACGCGGTGACCTTCACGGCCTCGGGCGGGACGGCGCCGTACACCTACGCGCTGACGGGGACGGTGCCGCCGGGGCTGGTGTGGGACGCGGCCACGGCGACGCTGTCGGGGACGCCGACGTGGGTGGGGGCGTACGACTTCACGATCGAGGCGACGGACGACAACGGGTGCACGGGGAGCGAGTCGTACACGCTGGAGTCGTTGCCGAACTACGGTCTGCACTTCCTGGACAACTACGGCCGGTCGGAGCTGTGCATCGACGTGGTGACGGGGTCGTACCGGTGGGCGGTGCTTTCGGGGCCGTACGCGGGGATGACCTTCGAAGGCACGGGGGTGGTGGCCAACGGCGGGACGGCCTTCTGGACGAGCCCGTCGGACCCGGTGTACATCTACGCGACCTACGACGTGAGGCGCAAGCGCGCCCGGGCGTACCTGAGCGACTCCGTGACCGGCGTCTACAGCTCCATCAACGACACGAACACCACCAACAACCCGCCCTGCCCGTAATTAGGCCGGGCGGCCCGAACGAAAGGCGCGGGGCGAAAGCCCCGCGCCTTTTTTTCCTATGAAAAAGACTCCCGGGGAAGCCCGCGGCGCCGGGGGTGGGGCCAGGTGAAGCCGCCTTCGGGACGCGGCGTGGGAAAAAAGTGCGCGGCGTCACAAACCGGCCCATGGGCGAGGGACGGAAAGAAAGAAATCAGAACATCCGCCTTGGAAGGGAATAAGATCACTCCCAGCCCCGTTTCAAGAATAGGTCTTCCCTGAAGGGACCGAGTGTACCGGCCGCGGCGGGCGAAGGGTACTCGGCGGGAGGAGGATTGGTCATCGAGGAGAGAAAAGGTGGCCTCCGGGGGGCCCTCGGGGCCGGGAGGGGCGAGAGAAGCGGTGGTGGACCCGTCCAGAGGACGGGTTCTGGCGGTTTGAAGAACGGAAGCCCCTCGGGGGCGGTTCCGGGAAAGGAGGCACCATGAAAAAGGATGGGTGGAAACGGGCGGCTTGCGGCTTTCTGCTTCTGACCATCGGCCTGGCGTCGTCGGCGGCCCATCGGAACGACGATTGGGCGCGCAAGGGGAAGAAGGCGGCGGTTTCCGAGGTCCGGGCGGCGCACCCCAACCCCAGCGCCGCCGGGGGCCCCGACGCCTTCGGCTACCGGTACGAAGACTCCAACGAGCCGGGCGGGCCCGCTTTTAACTGGGTGGACATTTCGGGGACCGGAACGCCTGTGTCCTTCTTGGATGGCTGTGACGACGACTACGCCTTTCCCCTGGAAATCGGCTTCCCCTTCTCCTTCTACGGTCAGACCTTCACCCAGGCGGCGGTGGGGACCAACGGGCACCTCTACTTCCAGGACGAGTACCTGGGCTTGGGGAACACCTGCATCCCGGGGGAGACGGGCTACGCCGTCACCGAAAACTTCATCGCGGCCTACTGGACGGACCTCTACCCCTGCACGGGGGCCGTATACGCGGAGACCCTCGGCTCGCCCGGGAGCCGGCGCTTCGTGGTCCAGTTCGACGGTGTGGACTTTTACGATTGCGCAGAGAGCGGGTGGGGGCTCTCCTTCCAGATCATCCTGAACGAGGCGGACAACTCCATCCTCCTCCAGTACCTTCGGGCCGGCTACGGCTGCATGGGCGAGGACTACGGGGGGTTCGCCACCGTCGGCATCCAGCGCGACCCCTCCCTCGGCCTGCAGTACTCCTGCGAGGAGCCGGTCCTCGAGGACAACCTCGCCATCCTCTTCCACCTCGAGGAGCCCTTCACCCCCGACGTGACCTTCCTGGACGACGCGGGCCGGTCGGAGCTGTGCGTCCAGCGGTCCAACGGGAGGTACCAGTGGACGAACCGGGACGGGAGCGTCTACACGGGCACGCTGGTGGTGGCCAACGGGGGGACGGCCTTCTGGACAACCCCCGAGGACCCGACGTACATCTTCGCCACCTACGACGTGCGGCGAAAGCGGGCGCGGGGCTACTTCACGAACAGCGAGGACGGAAGCTACAACTCCCTCTCGGACCGGAACACCACCAACAACCCCCCCTGCGGGAGCCTCGTCTTGCCGGGGGCGCCATCCCGCTAAGATCCGCCTTCGTGGAACCGGGGAGAGCGCGGGGCGCAAGCCCCGCGCTTTCTTTGTGCCCCGCCGGGGGGAATCCGGCGGCCAAGGAAGGCTTTGGGGGGCCGGTTCCGGAGGAGGCGGCCCCGGGGGGAGTCTTCAGTAAAACATCCGCCGGGCCAGGGGGAGGTCCCGAAAGTACGCCCTCGCCCGTTCCACGTCCTCGGCGATCTGCGCCTTGAGAGCCTCGGGGGAGGGGAACTTCCGTTCGGGCCGCAGGAACTGGAAGAAGAGGCAGCGGATCCGCCTCCCGTAGAGGTCCCCCTCCGCGGAGAGGAGGTGGACCTCCACCGTGACCTCCCCCTCCCCGAAGGTGGGCCGCACGCCGAGGTTGGCCACGGCGGGGCGGAGGAGGGGATCGCCGTTGTCCACGGCCACCACGTACACCCCGCGGGCGGGGATCAGCTCGTTGTCGATGGAGAGGTTGGCGGTGGGGTACCCCAGCTCCCGGCCCCGGCCGTCGCCGTGGGCCACCACCCCTTCGATGATGTACGGCCGCCCCAGGAGACGGACGGCCTTTTCCATCTCCCCCTCGAGGAGCAGTCTTCGGATGGTGGAGGAGGAGACCTCCACGCCGTCCACCTTGAGCTTGGGGAAGGCGAAGGCCTCGTACCCCAGTTCGGCGGCCAGGGATTTGAGAAAGGTGATGTCCCCCGTGCGCTGGTACCCGAACCGAAAGTCGTCGCCGATGTAGATCTCCCGGGGGGAGAGCCTGTGGCAGAGGAGGCGCACGAAGGCTTCGGCGGAGAGGCGCCCGAAGGCCTCGTCGAAGGGGACCTCCAGAAGGACCTGGATGCCCAGGTGGGCGAGAATGTCCCGCTTCTGCGAAAGGGTCTGGATGAGCTGGGGGGCCTTTTCGGGGTGGAGGACCTTGAGGGGGTGGGGTTCGAAGGTCACCACCACGCTGGTCCCCCCCTCTTCCCGTGCGCGGGAGATGACCTTTCGCAGAATCCGTTTGTGGCCTCGGTGGAGGCCGTCGAAGTTTCCGATGGTGACCATCACCGGGGCGGTGAGGGGGGGGATCCGGTCCAGGTCCTTGAGCAGGATCATGCGAGCCTCGTCACGACGATGGTCAGGATGCCGGCCAGGGCGCCGGCCAGAAGGTCGTCGGCCATCACGCCCAGGGTGCCGGGCAGTCTTTCCAGGGTGGCGATGGGAAAGGGCTTGAAGACGTCCAGGAGGCGAAAGAGGAGAAAGGCGATGAGGAGGTAAGGGAACTCCGGGTCCAGGAAGGCGAGGGCCGCCAGCATCCCGGCCACCTCGTCGAGGATGACGAAGGAGGGATCGCGCTGTCCGGAGGCGGCCAGCACGGGGGGGACGGCCAGAAAGGCCAGGGCCAGGAGGACGGCCATTTCCGCGAGGGCCAGGATCCAGCCCGTGCGCGGAGGGAGAAGAAAGGCCGGAAGGTAGAGAAAGAGGCCCACGGCGGCCCCCACGGTGCCCGGCATGAGGGGGGTGTAGCCCAGCCCCAGGACGGTGGCCGCCGCCTGGGCCCAGAGGGGGCCGTTCTTGAGCGGTCTCGGCTCACGCGGGGCCAAGGATCTCTCCCACGAGGTCGTAGGGGTGCGCCTCCGTGACGCGGACCTTGGCGAAGGTCCCCGGAGGGGCGAAGCCGTCGTTGAGGAGAACCTTGCCGTCCACGTCGGGGGCCTGGGTGGGGAGGCGGCCCTCCAGGAGGTGCTCGGTCTCCTCGGAGACCCCTTCCACCAGCACGGTGACCTTCTGGCCCACCCGGGCGAGGTTCTTTTCGTAGGAGACGGCCTGCTGGAGGGCCAGTAGCCGCTCCTGGCGCCGGCGCTTGGTGCGGTTGTCCACGGGGTCGCCCAGGGGATGGGCCTTGGTCCCCTCCTCCCGGGAGTAGGTGAAGACGCCTAGGTGGTCGAAGCGGGCCTCCCTCACGAAATCCAACAGGAGACGGAAGTGCTCGCGCCTTTCCCCGGGGAAGCCCACGATGAAGGTGGACCGCACGGCGAGGCCGGGGACGGTTCGCCGCGCCTTTTCGAGAAGGCGGAGAAAGGCCTCGGCGGAGCCCCCTCTCCCCATGGCCCCCAGGATCTCGGGGTGGGCGTGCTGGAGGGGAAGGTCGAGGTAGGGCACCACCCGGGAGCAGGAGGCCATGGCCTCCAGCAGGGGGCGGCGCAGGCGGTTGGGGTAGGCGTAGAGGACCCGGATCCAGGGAACCTCCGTCTCCTTCTCCAGGCGGCGCAGCAGCATGGCCAAGCCGTCCTTGAGCCCCAAGTCCCGGCCGTAGTCGGTGGTGTCCTGCGCGACGAGGACCGCCTCCCTCACCCCCCGCTCCGCCAGGGAGCGGACCTCCCGGACCACGTCGTCCGGGGGGCGGGAGCGGAAGGCGCCGCGGAAGGAGGGAATGGGGCAGAAGGAGCAGGGGTTGTCGCAGCCTTCGGCGATCTTGACGTACGCGAGGTGGGGCGGCGTGGAGAGGAGGCGGGGGGAGAGGCCGTCGTAGAGCGGCATCTCGACGCCCACGGGGGCGTCGGGTTTCTCCTCCGTGAGCAGGCGGGCCACCTGGCCCACCGCCCCCAGGGGGATGAAGCCGTCGATCTCCGGGATAGCCTGGCGAAGCTCCTCCTTGTAGCGCTCCACCAGGCACCCCGCCACGAGGAGGCGGCGGACGCGTCCCTCCTTCTTGCGCACCGCCACCTCGAGGATGGCCCGGATGGACTCCTCCTTGGCGGCGTCGATGAAGCCGCAGGTGTTCACGATGACCGTTTCGGCGTCGGGGTCCGCCGTCACCTCGTGGCCGGCCGCCCGGAGTTGCCCGAGCATCCACTCGCCGTCCACCCAGTTCTTGGGGCACCCCAGCTGGACCATGGCCAGGCGCATGGCGCCTCCCGCGGGGGAAAAGGTAGCACGGGGCGGGGGAGGGGGCAACGCGGGAGGGCGGGGGCGAAAAAAAGGGGCCCCCGAAGGGGCCCCCAGGGGAAAAGACTCGGACTCACCAGGACCAGACGGTGGTGGCCTCGCCGCCGTCGGGGTTGACGAAGCGGAAGGTCTTGGGGACCCCCCTGGGCACGGTGGTCTTGAGGGTGGATCCGGTGAGGACGATCTTCGTGGAGGACTTGTAGACGACGCCGGTCCACTCGGTCCCGTCGATGTACACCTTGATCCCCTGCTGGAGGTTGGATCCGTTGACGACGATCTTGAAGGGCGGGGACTTCTTGACCATGGAGGCGATGACCGGGGGATCCACGATGGTGATGGTCTGGGAGGCGGTGGCCGTCTGGCCCAGGCCGTCGGTTACGGTCAGCGTGATGGTGTAGGTGGCCTTGGTGGCCCAGGCGTGGCTCACGGAGGCGCCCGTGGCCGTGCCCCCGTCTCCGAAATTCCAGGCGTAGGCGTAGTGGCCGTCCCCGCCCGACGCGGAGGCGCTGAAGGTGACGGGAACGTTGGGGCCGGCGGAGGAGCGGCCGGAAATGGAGGCGCTCACGGGGCCGTAGACCTTCACGGTGACCTCGTTGCTCTGGGCCGAATTCCCGGCGCCGTCGTAAACGGTGGCCCTCGCGGTGTAGGTGCCCGGGGCCGAATAGGCGTGGGTGGGGTTCGCGCCCGAACCCGACGAACCGTCCCCGAAGGCCCAGGTGAAGGTGGGGAAGTACCCGTCGCCGCCGGAGGCGGAAACGTGGAACGACACGGCCTGGCCAACCCGGGCCCGGGAGGGCTGCACGGTGGCCCTGGCCATGACGGGGGAGTACACCCGCACGGTGACGGGGGCGCTGGTCTTCACGGACCCCTGGCTGTCCATGACCGTGACGATGGCCGCGTAGGTCCCGGGGACGGCGTAGGTGTGGGCGGGGGGATCGGCGGAGGTGCCGGTGCCCCCGTCCCCGAAGGACCAGGCGTAGGTGTACGGGGTGGAGCCGCCCGTGGCGGCGCAGGAGAAGTCCACGGAGAGCGGCGCCGAACCGGAGGGGTTGGAGGGGGAGGCCGTGACGGTGACCGCCAGGCTCGAGACCGTGATGGTCGTCGCGGCGCGGGCGGTGTATCCGGAGGCGTCGGTGGCGGTGACCTGGGCCGTATAGGTTCCGGCCGCGGTGTAGGTGTGGCTCGCGGAGGCTCCCGTGGCCGTGTTGCCGTCTCCGAAGTCCCACGAGTAGCCGTAGGGAGGCGTGCCGCCCGTGGCGGCGGCCTGGAGGGTCACCGCGAGGGGAGCCGGCCCCGCCGCGGGGGTGGCCGCGGCGGAGACGCCGAAGGCCACGCAGAGGGAGTGGAGGGCCCCGCCGTCGGCCTGGAGGACGCCGGAAACGCCGGTGACCTGAACGGGGGTGCTCCGCGTGGTGGTGGTTCCGTCGCCCACCTGGCCGTCGCCGTTGGTGCCCCACGCCCACAGCGTGTGGTCGGTGCGGATGAGGAGGCTGTGGCGGTCGCCGGCGGCCACGGCGGAGGCGTTGGCGATCCCGGGGAGCTGCACGGGGGCGCGGCGGTCGGTGGTGGTTCCGTCTCCCAGCTGGGCGTAGTAGTTGTCGCCCCACACCCAGAGGGTCCCGCCGGACTTCACGGCGAGGTTGTGGTCCCGCCCCGCGGCGATGGCGGTGACGTCCGTGAGCCCCGAGACCTGGACGGGAGTCCGGCGGGTGGTCGTCGTGTTGTCGCCGCACTGGCCGTCGGCGTTGTTCCCGCAGGCCCAGACCGTGCCGTCGCTCTTGAGGATCAGCGTGTGGTGCTCGCCGGCGGCCACGGCGGAGGCGGTGACGATCCCCGAGACCTGCACGGGGGTGTGGCGGTCGGTGCTCCCCCCGTCGCCGCACTGGCCGTAGTAGTTGTCGCCCCACGCCCACACGGTGCCGTTGGACTTTCGGGCCACGGCGTGGTAGCCGCCCGCGGCGATGGCGGTGACGCCCGTGAGGCCCGAGACCTGGACCGGCGTGAACCGGTCGGTGGTGGTCCCGTCGCCGAGGTTCCCGTTTCCGTTGTCGCCCCACCCCCAGACGGTCCCGTCGGCCTTGAGGGCGAGGCTCCAGTTGATGCCCGCCGCCACCTGCACCACGTTGGAGAGGCCCTGCACCTGCTTCGGGAAGCGGCTGGGAGTCTGGGTGCCGTCGCCCAGCTCGCCCGAGCCGTTGTTGCCCCAGGCCCAGACCGTCCCGTCGGCGGCGAGGCCCAGGGAGTGGTCGCTACCCGCGGCCACCTGCACGAAGGCGGAGGGGCCCAGCACGCCCACGGGACCGGTGCGGTCGGAGCCGCTGGTGCCGTCGCCCACCTCCCCGCTGTTGTTGTTGCCCCATCCGTGGGCGTTGGAGGCCACGGAGAGGACGGCCGTCTGACTGTAGGTGCTGCCGCAGGAGGCGGTGACCTTCACCCAGTACCTTTTCGTGGTCTGGACGGCGGGCGTGGTGTACGTGCTGGAGGTGGCCCCCGAGATGGGGGAGGTGATGGTCCCGCTGGGCCCCTCGTACCACTGGTAGGAAAGGGCGGTGGTGCCCTGGGCCGCCACCGAAAGGGTGACGCTGGACCCGGGGCTCACCACCTGGCTTTGCGGGTGCGCCGTGATGCGGGGCTTGACGCAGGTGGCGTTGGTGACGGTGACGGTCCCCGTCTGCACGCACGGCTGGGCGCCGGTGGCGGTGGCCGTTAAGGTCCAGGTGTAGGTTCCGGGCGCTAAGTAGGCGTGGGTGGGGTTCTGCAAGGTGGAGAGGGGCGCCCCGTCCCCGAAGTTCCACTCGTAGCCCACGCCTCCGGTGCCGCAGGAAGAGACGGCTTGGCCGAAGAAGGCCGCCGGGACGGCGGTGAAGGCCGACGTGGGGGCCCAGGCCTGGCAGGTGACGGCGCAGGGGCTCCCGCACTGGCTCACGGCGCGGGCGTAGGCGGTGCACCCCTGGTAGGTCACGCAGATCTCCAGGTCGTGGACCGACCCGTCGGTGTAGATCGTGTCGTAGGAGATGACGTACTGGTTGTTGATGAGGTTGCCGATGTCGGTGAGGATCTGCTGGAGGGCCCCGGCGTCGGTCCCCCGGTAGTACTTCCCGCCCGTCTGGTCGGCGATCCGCTGCATCACCGCGTCGTCGGGGCTTCCGAAGCCGATGGTGTAGATGGGGATGCGGGCCTGCTGGGCGTAGGCGATGATCTCCGCCTCGGTGTGGGAACTGCTGTTGTCCTCCCCGTCGGTCATGGCGAGGACCGCCTTGCGGCCCGTCTTGGCGGCGGTGGCCACGAGGGCGTCATAGGTGGCGTCGAAGAAGGCGGTGGAGCCTCCGCTGTAAGCGTACCCGTCGATGGCGGCGTAGAGGGCCTGCTTGTCGGCGGTGAAGTCGATCACGAAGTCCACCTGCGAATCGAAGCCCCAGACCGCCACCTGGTCCGACGCGCCGAGGAGGCCCACGAAGGTCTTGGCCGCGTTCTTCTCCAGCTGGAACTGGGAGGAGCCGAGGCTGCCCGAGTTGTCGATGGTGATGCCCACGTAGAGGGTGGATCCGCTCTGTCCCGCGCCGGTCACGGTGAAGTTCTGCGGCACGCCGTCCTCGCTGACGCAGAAGGAGGAGGCGGTGAGCCCCTGGACCGGCTGGCCCTGGCCGTCGAAGACGCTGACCACCGCCTGCACCGTGGGGCACCGGGAGGGGTCCACCTGGGCGATGGCGAGGGTGGGGCAGGTTCCCGACGCCCCGCACCGGAAGGTCCCCTGGACCCACCGGGTGCACCCGCCGGTGGTCACGCAGAACCGGAGGTCGTGCAGGGCGCCGTCGGTCTTGGTGGTGGTGTAGGAGACCACGTACTGGCTTCCGAGGAGGGTGCCGATGGCGGAGAGGATCTGCTGGAGGTTCTGGGAGGAGGCCGAGGCGAAGAAGAGGCCGCCCGTCCTCGCGGCGATGTCCTGAAGGACGGCCTGGTCGGCGCTCCCGAAGGCGATGGTGAAGACGGGGATGCCGAGGCTCTGCGCGTAGAGGACGAGCTCGTCCTTGCCGTGGGAGGAGGAGTTGTCCTCCCCGTCCGTCATGGCCACGACGGCCTTTCGGCCGGACTTGGAGGCGGCGTTCGTGAGCGCCGCCCATACCCCGTCGTAGAAGGCCGTCATCCCCCCCTTGTAAGGGTAGCCGTCGATGGCGGCGAGCAGGGTGGGTTTGTTCGACGTGAAGTCCTGGACCAGGTCCACCGTGCTGGTGAAGCCGTACACCGCGCACTGGTCGCCGGCGCCCAGCAGGTTCACCAGGGCCTTGGCGGCGGTCTTTTCGTCGTTGAAGGCCGACGAGCCGAGGGAGCCCGAGTTGTCGATCACCTGCGCGAGATACAGGGAGGTCCCGCTCTGGGAGGCGGTGGTCACCGTGAAGTTCGTGATGGAGGCGCCGTCCTCCTCGACGCAGAAGGCGGAAGAGGAGAGGCCCGTGACGGGGTTCCCGGTGGCGTCCCGGACCGTGAGAATTCCCCTCACCGTCGGGCACGCGGAGGTGTCCACCTGGGCCAGCGTCACCTGGGGGCAGTTGCCCCCGCCGGAGGTCCCGCACCGCATGGTTCCCGAGGCGTAGGTGGTGGGGCAGCCGGGGAGGCTCTGGAGGCAGACGTCGAGGGCGTGGCTCTGGCCGTCGTTCTTCGTGGTGGTGTAGGTGAGGACGTACTGGTTGTTGATGACGTTGCCGATGTCGGTGAGGATCTGCTGGAGGTTCTGCGAGGTGGCCGAGGCGTAGTAGCGGCCGCCGGTCTGGGTGGCGATGGCGGTGAGGACCGCCACGTCCGCCGAGCCGAAGCCGATGGTGAAGACGGGGATGCCCAGGCTCTGGGCGTAGGCGATGAGTTCGGCCTGGGAGTGGGAGGAGGAGTTGTCCTCCCCGTCGGTCATGGCGATGACGGCCTTTCGCCCCGTCCTCGGCCCCGTGAGGGAGAGGGCCTGGTAGACCGCGTCGTAGAAGGCCGTCATCCCCCCCTTGTAGGGGTACCCGTCGATGGCGGCCTGGAGGGCGGCCTTGTCGGTGGTGAAGCCCTGGACGAGGTCCACCTGGCTCGTGAACCCCAGGAAGGCCGCGGCGTCCCCGGCGGCCAGGAGACCCACCAGGGCCTCGGCGGCGTTCTTCTCGTCGGCGAAGGCCGAAGAGCCGAGGCTTCCGGAGTTGTCCACCACCAGGGCCGCCTGGAGCGCGTTTCCGCCCCCGCTGCCGGTGGTGAGGGAAAAGCTCTGGGAGACCCCGTCCTCCGAGAGGCAGAAGTTGGAGGCCGTGAGACCCGTCACCGCCTGTCCCGAAGGGCTGGTCACCGTGACCACGACCTTCACCGTGGGGCAGGAGGCGGTGTCCACCTGGGAGACGGTGAGGGTGGGGCAGCTCCCGCCGGCGCCGCAGGTGAAGGAGCCCTGGGCGGTGAGGAGGGAGCAGCCGGGGGCCTGGACGCAGGGTTCCAGCGTGTGGCTCTGGCCGTCGGCGCGTGGGGTGGTGTAGGTGATCACGTACTGGTTGTTCATGACGGCGCCGATGGCTTGGAGGATGGCCTGCAGGTTCCCCGAGGAGGCGGCGGCGTAGAAGCGGCCCCCCGTCTGGGTGGCGATGGCCTCCAGGACCTGGGTGTCCGCGCTACCGAAACCGACGGTGAAGACGGGGATGCCGAGGCTCTGCGCGTAGGCGATGAGCTGGGCCTGGGAGTGGGAGGAGGAGTTGTCCTCCCCGTCGGTCATGGCGACGACGGCCTTCCGGCCGTTTCGGGTGGAGGTGTTGGAGAGGGCCTGGTAGACCGCGTCGTAGAAGGCCGTCATGCCGCCCTTGTACGGGTAGCCGTCGATGGCCGCGGAGAGGGCGGCCTTGTCGGCGGTGAAGTCCATCACCAGGTCCACGGCGCTGGTGAAGCCGTAGACCGCCGCCTGGTCGGAGGCGCCCAGGAGGGCGATGAAGGCCTCGGCGGCGGCTTTCTCTTCGTGGAACGAAGACGACCCCAGGCTGCCGGAGTTGTCCAGCACCAGGGCGGTGTAGAGGTCCCCTCCCCCCGACGAGCCATGGGTGACGGTGAAGTTCGTCACGGGGACCCCGTCTTCGCTCAGGCAGAAGTCGGAAGCGGTGAGCCCCGTCACCGCCCCCCCGGCGGCGTCGAGGACGCTCACCACGGCCTTGACGGTGGGGCAGGCGGAGGTGTCCACCTGGTTGAGCAACAGCGTGGCGGGGCAGGTGGACTGGCAGCCCGCCGGCACGTTCACGTGGCCGGGAACGGTCTTCGTGCCGGCGTTGGTGGAGGAGACCTGAATGGTGTAGGCGAGGTCCCCGGTGACCGCCCCGCTGGCGCTGACCTGCCAGGAGAGGAGTGCG
This sequence comes from Acidobacteriota bacterium, assembly GCA_037444825.1. Taxonomy (GTDB): domain Bacteria; phylum Acidobacteriota; class UBA4820; order UBA4820; family DSQY01; genus JBFLVU01. The sequence goes on from JBBILR010000002.1 coordinate 37,565, forward strand.
GAGGAGCCGAGGGGGAGGTCCCCCACCGTCTGGGTGGCGCTGCCGGCGGCCAGAGACAGGCCCGCCGGCAGGGTCAGCGTGGCGGAGAGCCCCGTCACGGTCCCGCTGGAGCCGGAGAGGGTGTTGGAAAGGTACAGGGACACGGTGAAGGGGTTGGGGGAGAAGAGGTGGTTGACGCAGTCCAGGTTGGAGGGGGCCGTGAGGGCCGTGGCCACCGGAGGGACGGTGTCCACCGCGATGGACCCCAGCCCGTAGTAGGTTCCGAAGGTGAGGCTCGACCCCGGGGCCAGCGCCCGGTTCTCCCAGTAGACGGCGTAGGCCGTGTCGTAGATGGTGAACTGGGGGTTCACGGTGTAGTCGAAGTCTTGGTCGTACAGGTGGGCCCACCCGGCCACCTGGAAGCGGTCCGGAGGCAGGGCCACCAGGCCTCCCAGGAGGGTGCCCTGGCAGGTGGTGGTGGGGTTGTAGAGGTCGTCGAAGACGTAGAAGTACGGCGGCAGGGAGGCGCCGGTCCACTCCCGCTCCTGGGCGATGGAGCCGGTCCCGGGGACCTGGAAGGGGGCGTTGTCGTTGGCCCCGATCTTGGTGTCGAGCATGATGCGGCAGCCCACCGTGTGCGAAACGGAGTCCAGGTTCTCCACGGTGTAGGAGACGAAGTAGGCGTCCTGGCGCCCGGTGGCGGTGCTGGTCACCAGCGTGATCCGCTGGCGGACCCGGAGGGGGCCCGTCCCCAGGTACCAGACGCCCTCGTTGGTCTGGCCGTTGTTGGTGGGGGGCTGGACGAGGGTCCCGAAGGAGTCCTCGTTGGTGTACACGGTGCCGTCCACCTGGATGGAGGAGAAGGAACTCCACGGGTAGGGGTGGCCGTAGAGGATCATGGGCCCGCCGGGGACGCCCATGGTGAACTGGCCCGAGGTGTCGTCGAGGGCCACCTCGATGTACGGGGACCCCGGCCCCCACGAGAGGGGCCTCGGCGGGCCGGGCCGAAGGGCCTCCTTCCCGCCGCCCGCCGCGAAGGCGGCGAAGGTCCCGGCGAACGCCGACAGGAGGAGCACCGCCGCACGCGAAATCCGACGCATTCTCATGGAATCACCCTCCTCGGGGGAAGGGGGCGCCGAAGAGCGAAGGAATCCCCTTTCCCTCCCGGGGGGAATCTTGCAAGGACCGTTCCGCCGCCGTTCTTCGGGAAACTCCCTCAAAATGCGAGGGGATGATTCTCCGCAGGCCCCGAGGGGCGAAAAATTTTCCCGGGCCCCGTCCATTTTTCGTGGCTCCCGTCGCCGAAAAAAACCTTGTGGCTTCCCGGGGAGGGGGATAGACTTCCCGCAAGCCTGGCGGAAGAGGGGGTAGCCCCTTGCGGGAGGAAAAGATGACCGGTCCGAGGCTCAGGGCGGCGGCGGCGGTTCTGGGGCTCCTCGCCGGGCAGGCGTGGGCCGGCGGGGCGCTGCGGGTTCTGAAGGCGGGTCCCGTGGGGGAGACGGCCAACCTCGCACAGGCCGGGGAGATCCGGGTGGTCTTCTCGGAGCCCATGGTGGCCTTGGGGCGGGTGGCGGAGCTTCGGGAGGTGAGGGGGTTCTCCATCTCCCCCCCCGTGGCCGGCACCTTCCGGTGGGCGGGGACCGACACGCTGATCTTCCGTCCCGAAACCCCCCTCCCCTTCGCAACCCGGTACGAGGTGCGGATCGGCCCCGAACTCCGGGCGGTCTCCGGGCAGAGCCTGCCGAACCCCTACGTCTTCGCCTTCACCACCCCCACGGTGAGGCTGAGGAGCGTGCGGTGGATCCGCGAGGACGGGACGGTCCGCTCGCCGGTCCTCCTGGCGGTGGCCTTCAACCAGAAGGTGGACCCCCGGCAGGTTCTGCCCCACCTCTCGCTGGCCTACCGGCCCCACGACTACGCGCCGCCCCCCCTTCCCGCGGGGGTCAAGGAGCGCCTTTCCCGGGAGGACCCGCGGGCGGTGGAGGACTACCAGTTCAAGGCCGCCGCCGCCATGCTGGCCGCCAGGTCCTCGGACCCGGTCCCCTTCGAGGCCGCGGCCTCCTGGGACGAGAAGCGATTCCCCCGGGCCCCGGAGGTGCTGGTGGTGCGAACCCGGTCGGCCCCTCCCCCCAACGCCTGGTTGGAGGTGGTGCTGGACGGGAAGGCGCCGAGCCCCGAGGGCCCCGAGGTCTCGGGGGAGGTCCAGCGGTACACGGTCCAGCTGGAACCGGCCTTTTTCGTCAAGGGTTTTCGATGCACCTACCGGTGCGTTCCGGACGGGTACAACCCCCTGGAGTTCACCGCCGACGTCCGCTTCGGCGATCTGAAGGAGGCGGTCTCCCTCTTCACCGGCGACGCCGGGGGGGGCGCCGTCCGGAAGGCCTCGCCGGAAGGGGAGGGGGAATCCTGGGATTGGCCCTCTCGGTACTGGTCCCTGGACCGCCTGGGCCTGGAGCCGCCCCCCGCCGCCTCCTTCTTCGTCCAGGTGGACCGCGGCCTGAGGTCCGACGACGGCCAAGTCCTCGGCTACACCTGGCTCTGCGAAATGACCACCACCCACCGCACGGCCTTCTCCGCCTTCGAATCGGGCTTCGGGGTCTGGGAGGCCTCCGGCGGCCCGGTGCTCCCCCTTTCCGTCCGCAACCTCGCCTCCGTGAACCTCTGGGTCATGCCGCTGAAGCTGGGGGAGCTCCTGCCGGCGGTGCGGCAGCTGGCGGTGCGCCCCGTCTCCAAGGACCCCGACACGGGGGAGGAGGAACCGGACTACACGTGGCGGCCCTTCTCCCTTCCCCCGCCCGTCCCACCGGTCTTCCGGCGCCTGAAGACCCCGGTGGACCGCACCGCCTTCGTGGGCCTGGACCTCTCGCCCGCGTTGAACGAGAAAGGCAAGGGACTTTCGTGGGTGGCGGTGAAGAACGGCGAGGCCATCCCGGGGGCGCCCTTCGCCGCGGAACCCCCGCTCAAGGCCTCCCTCATCCAGGTCACCGACCTGGGCCTCACCGTGAAGGATTCGCCCCAGGGCTTCCTGGTCTGGGTCACCCGCCTCTCCGACGGGACCCCCGTCTCGGGGGCCTCCGTGGCCGTCTGGAAGCCGGACGGGAGCCGGGTCTTCGAAGGCGTCACCGGCGCCGACGGCACCGTCCTCACCCCGCCCCTCTCCCTTCGGGACCCCGAGAACGGGTGGGACCTCTCCTTCGTGGTCTCGGCGGAGAAGGACGGCGACACGGCCTACCTCTGCTCCGACTGGAACGAGGGCCTGGAGCCGTGGGAGTTCGGGGTCGGTTACGACCTCCACGAGCAGAAGCCGGTGCTGAGGGGGCGGGTCTTCCCCGACCGGGGCGTCTACAAGCTCGGCGAGGAGGTCCACCTGAAGGCGGTCCTCCGAAGCGACACGGCCTCCGGCATGAAGGTCCCCCCCGAAGGGACGGAGGCGGCCCTCCTCGTGAGCGACAGCCGAGGAGGCAAGGTGGCGGAGCGTACGGTGGCCCTGGACGCCTTCGGGGCGGCGGAGGTGGTGGTGAAGCTCCCCGAGGAGGCGCCCCTGGGGACCTACACCGTCACGGCGGAGGTGAAGGGCCACCACCGGGAGGTGCGGGACGCCTTCCTGGTGGCGGCCTACCGGAAGCCCGACTTCCGCGTGGACGCCGCCCTCGGGGCCGAGCGGCCGGTGGCGGGCGTCCCCCTCCTGGGGACGGTGACGGGGCGGTACCTCTTCGGCGCCCCCATGGCGGGGAGGCCCTGCCGCTTCTCCGTGACGCGGCGGAGGCTCACCGGAGCCACCCCCGCCGTCACCCAGCGGTACCCCGAGGGGTGGATCTTCGGCGAGGGGACGGACCGGTGGGACTCCCGCGGGGAGGAGACCGTGAAGGAGGCCGACGGGACCCTGGACGCCCAGGGGACCCTCCGGGTGGAGGTCCCCACCGGGGACGGCCAGGGCCTCTCCTACACCTACACGCTGGAGGGGACCGTCACCGACGTCACCCGCCAGACCCTCTCCGGGCGGATCTCCGTTCCCGTCTACGCCGCGCCGTTCTTCGCGGGCCTCAAGGACCCGCCGTTCTTCGTGGACGCGGGCAAGGACCTGGTGACGGAGGTCCTCACCCCGGACCTCTCGGGGAACCCCGTGGAGGGCCTCTCCGTCTCCCTCAAGCTCGTGCAGGTCCAGTGGCACGCCGTGCGGAGGGCCGAGGGCAACGGCTTCTACACGTGGGAAACGGAGCGGAAGGAGGTGGAGCGGTGGACGGGGAAGGTGACCTCCGCCGCCCGGCCGGTGGAGGTCCGGATCCCCGTGGAGCAGGGGGGGTACTACCTCCTCCGCGCGGAGGCCGCCGACGGCGAGGGAAGGGTCTCCCGCTGCGGGGCCTCCTTCTACGCCTTGGGCGCGGGCTTCACCGCCTGGGAGCGGTACGACCACAACCGCATCGACCTCGTCCCCGAGAGGAGCACGTACCGGCCCGGCGAGACGGCGCGGATCCTCGTCAAGTCCCCCTGGGAGAAGGCCAAGGCCCTCCTCACCGTGGAGCGGGAAGGGGTCCGCACCCACCGGGTCTTCGACCTCGTCTCCACCCAGCAGACGGTGGAGGTCCCCGTGGGGGAGGGCGACGTGCCCAACCTCTACGTCTCGGTGGTCCTCCTCAAGGGCCGGACGGAGGCCTACACCGGCGAGGACGTCTCGGACCCCGGCAAGCCGGCCTTCCGCGTGGGCCTCGTGGAACTCCACGTGGAGAACCTCGTGAAGCGGCTCTCGGTGGCCGTCTCCAGCGACGCCGACGAGTACCGCCCCGGCGCCCGGGCCGTCGTCTCCGCCGTGGTCACCGACGGGGCGGGAAAGCCCGCCGAGGCCCAGGTGACCCTCTGGGCGGTGGACCACGGCGTCCTCTCCCTCACCGGCTACCAGACCCCGGACCTTTTGCCCTCGGTCTGGGTGGACAAGGCCCAGCAGGTCCTCACCGAGGACTCCCGCCAGCGCATCGTTTCCCGGAGGGTGCTCACCCCCAAGGGGGCGGACGAAGGGGGCGGAGGAGGAATGGAGGAGGGCCCGGGGGAGGTCCGGCGGGACTTCCGGGTCCTCGCCTTCTACCTGGGTTCCCTCGTCACGGACGCCAAGGGAAAAGTTACTTCTGAAGTAACATTGCCGGAGAGCCTCACCACCTACCGGATCATGGCCGTGGCCCACGACAAGGCCTCCCGCTTCGGCTTCGGCCAGAAGGAGATCCGCACCGCCAAGCCGCTGGTGCTCCTGCCCTCCCTGCCCCGCTTCCTGGCGCGGGGGGACCGGGCCGTCTTCGGCGTGGTGGTCCACAACCGCGGCGGGTCCTCGGGCCGGGTCCGGGTGGAGGCGGAGAGCCTGGACGCCGGCCGGCTGGCCCTCGCCGGCCCCACGGTCCAGGAGGTGGATTCGGCCCCGGGCGTTCCCGGGGAGGTCCGCTTCGCCTTCGAAGCCCGCGGGGTGGGCAAAGCCCGCCTCCGCTTCCGCGCCGCCCTGGGCGGGGAGACGGACGCCTTCGAGCAGGTGCTCCCGGTGGAGGTCCTCAACGCCCCCGAGGCCGCCGTGGCCACGGGCTCCACCGAGGGTACGGCGGAGGAGGCCCTGGAGGTCCCCGGGGGGGTGGTGCCCGGCTTCGGCGGGCTGGAGGCGAGCCTGTCCTCCACGGCCCTCGCCGGTTTGGAGGAGGGGGCGAGGTACCTGGTGGACTACCCCTACGGCTGCGCCGAGCAGCGCGGCTCCGCCACCCTCGCCCTGGTGCTGGTCTCCGACCTCTCGGGGGCCTTCCACCTCCCCGGCATCGAGACGGAGAAGATCCGGGACATCGCCCAGCGGAACCTCAAGGCCCTGGAGGCCTTCCAGTGCGAAGACGGCGGATTCGTCTACTGGAAGGGCTCTTCGTGCCTCTACGCCTCCGAGGTCCTCACCGCCTACCTCCTCCACGTCTTCCAGCGGGCGCAGGCGCTGGGCTTCGCCGTGAACGAGGAGGTCCTCCGCAAGGGGTACGACTTCCTGTCCCGGGCGCTGAACCGCCCCTACCCGGTGAACGAGGGGTGGTGGCCCCACTACACCGCCTGGCAGGCCTACGCGGTGAAGGTCCTGGCCGACGGGGGCCTCACCGTGGACAGCCACCTGAGCCGGCTTTACCCGTACGCAGGCCGAATGCCGGTCTTCGGCCTGGCCTACCTGGAGGGCGCCATGGCCCGCTCCGGCCGCTTCCAGGCCGAACGGCAGGACCTGTTGCGCCGGATGGACGACGCCATCCTCCCCGAGGGGGCCGGCGCCCACGTGGAGGAGCTTTCCGACCCGTACCTCCTGTGGTTCTGGAACTCCAACGTGCGCTCCACGGCCATCGTCCTCTCGGCCTTCGCCAGGGACCCCGGGCGCCGCCACACCGCCGAGCGCATGGTGCGCTGGCTCCTGGACGCACGGCGGAAGGGGAGGTGGGGCAACACCCAGGAGAACGCCCACGCCCTGGAGGCCCTCATCGACTACTACCGCGCCTACGAGAAGGAGACCCCCGACTTCCGGGCCGCGGTCTCCCTGGCGGGGAAGACCCTCCTGGAGGAGCGTTTCGCAGGGCGGACCACCGAGGCCAAAGGGACGGCGCTGAAGATGGAGGCCCTCCACGCGGAGGCTTCCTCGGGCGCGCGCCTGCCTCTGGTGTTCTCCAAGAAGGGAACGGGCAGGCTCTTCTACACGGCGCGCCTGAAGTACGCCCTCGCCCCCGAAGGCCTTGGCCCGGTGGACCAGGGCATCGCGGTGGAGCGGCGCTACGAGCTCTACGAGGGCGACGGCGGCCAGGGGCCCACCCGCGCCTTCCCCCAGGGCCGCCTTGTCCGGGTGACCCTGACCCTTCACCTCCCCAAGGAACGGCGGTACGTCGCCGTCACCGACCCCCTCCCCGCCGGCCTGGAGCCGGTGGAGTCCTGGTTCGCCACCACCGCCAGGGACCTCCAGAAGGCCCCGCCGCCTTCCTCCGGGGACGAAGGGGACGAGGAGGGCGAGGGGGAGGGGTGGTTCCTCCTTTGGCAGCGCGGCGGCTTCGACCACGTGGAGCGCCGCGACGACCGCGTCCTCCTCTTCGCCACCCGCCTGGCGGCGGGCAAGCACGCCTTCTCCTACGTGGCGAGGGCCACCACCCAGGGCGTTTTCGTCGTCGCCCCCGCCCGCGCCGAGGAGATGTACAGCCCCGAGGTCTTCGGCCGCACCGCCACGGAGGTGGTGGAGGTGCTCCCGTAGGCCGGAGGAGGCGTCAGACCGGGAACCGGTCCGGGAGGGTCCTGGAAACCGGCCCGGGACGGCCGAGGCTTCTCGGTCCCCAAGGGCCGGAAGCGGGCCTGTCGGCGGGGCGCCGGAAGGGAGTGGGCGCGCTCACCTCCCCCGTTCGTAGGGGGCGAAGGCGACGGTGTTGGCGCGGTAGTCGAACCAGACGGCGAAGAGGTCCAGGATGTCCCTCCGGCCGAGGATCCCGTACAGAGGGAGGCCCCAGCCGCCGCCCAGGGGGGTCACCTGCACCGTCTGCATGTCGAAGCGGGCATTTCCCAGGAGGAGGACGACGTCGGTGGCCACGCCGCTGGTGAAGGCGCCGGAGAGCCCCGACCCCGTCTGGGCGCCGTAGCGGCCCGAGTTCACCCGGACCCCCGCTTCGGCGGCCCTTTCCGCCGCGATGAAGGTGGTGTAGGCGCCGGTGTCCACCATGAAGAAGCGCTCCGGCTTTCCCTGGAGGGTGGCGGCGACGAAGGGCCGGTCGTAGGGCCAGAGGGACTTGACGGTGAAGGCCTCCGGTCCCAGGGCCTCCTTCGGCGGGGTGCCGCTGGGGTGGAGGACCAGCTTGCTCCGCCGCCGGTCGTAGAGGAGACCGTGGTGCCGGAAGAGGGAGAGGGGCACGATGCCGCCCACCTCCTTGAAGAAGTCTTCCTTCTCGCTCAGGACCAGCGCGGGGACGTTGCGGAGGGTCAGGGGCCCGAAGGCGAGGCGGTCGAGGATCACCCAGTTGGACTTCTGGGCCCCGAGGTAGCCGAGGCCGAGGTAGGAGGCGGTGGCCACCGGCTGGAGGCCCAGCTCCTTGACCCACTTCGGGCTCAGAAGGAGGGTGTCGGAACCGGAATCGAGGAGCACGAGGCGGTCCTTGGTGCCGTTCACCGCCACCGGCGTCACCACGCGGGTGGAGGTGGTGACGCTGCCGGTCCCCGCGTCCCCGAAACCCCAGGTGAGGGCCGAGACGTCCCGGTACTCCGACTTCTCCTTGAGGGGAAGGGCGACGGGGTACGAAGCCTCCAGCTTCTCGTCGAAGAGCCGCCCCTTTCCCACGGCGCCGTAAAGGCGTTTCAGCCCCTCGTACTCGTCCTTTCCGGCGGGGTCGGCGGCCAGAAGCGCCTCGGCCCGCATGACCCCCTCCTCCCCCGTCTTCGCCAGGCCGAGGGCCAGCCGGAGGAGCTCCGGCGAGGGCTTCTCCGAAAGCGACAGGGTCCTTTCCAGGAGGGCCGACGCCTCCTCTTCCTTGCCCGACGCGCGCAGGGCGAAGACCGCCCGGGCGCAGGCCCGGTCCCGCCAGGAGGGGTTGGAGAGGAGGACCGTCCAGTTCTGCACCGCCTGGGGGACGAGGAGCATCTGGAAGGCCGCCTCGCCCGCGTAGTACCGCAGCTCCGGCCGGTCGGGAAAGCGCGAGGCCCAGGGGACGGCCATGCGGGCCGCCTCCTGGGGCCGGTTCAGGCCCAGGAGGGCCCGGATCTTCCCGGCGGCGTAGCCGGGGTTGTCCGGTTCGGCTTGGAGGCCCGCTTCGGCGGACTGCAACGCCTCCTCGTACTTTTCCCCCTCCAACAGGAGCCCGATTTCCTGGAGCCGTCCCGGCGGGAGGGTCCCCCCCGTCTGGGCCCAGGCGGGGAATGCCAAGATGAACGCCAGAAGGGCCTGAAGAAGCCGTGGTCGGAGCGCCATGCGTCCCCCTTTCCCCCGGTGGTTCACGGGTCGGGGTTCATTGTACACCAGAAACCGGCGGCCGTTGTGAGCCGAGGCCCCCGGGAAGGGTCTCCGGCTCGGCCTCGGGGTTGTTGTACCCTGAAAACATGGGCGAGAAGGCGAAGCGGTGGGTCTGGAGGGCGGCCGCCGGGGCGCTCCTGGCGGCGGCCGGGGCGGCCTACGTGCGGTGCGGCCCCCTCCCCCCGTCGCTCCTGGACCCCTCCCCCCGGCTTTCCACGGCGGTGCTCGACCGGAGGGGCCGCCCCCTCTACGAACGCCTCTCCGCGAAGGAGGCGCGGAGCGCCTGGCTGGATCCCGGGAGCGTCCCCCCCCTCGTGGAGGCGGCCACGCTGGCGGCGGAGGACCACCGCTTCCACCGCCACGCGGGTCTCGACCCCTGGGCGCTCCTCCGGGCGGCCTGGAACGACCTCCGGGCCGGGCGGATTCGGGAGGGGGGCTCCACGCTCACCCAGCAGGCGGTGAAACAACTCACCGGCCGCCCCCGAACGATGGCCGGAAAGGTGCGGGAGATGGTCCTGGCCCTTCGCCTGGAGCACCGCCTCGAAAAGCGGGAGATCCTCGCCCTTTACCTGAACGTGGCGCCTTACGGGAACCAGGCGGAGGGGATCGGAGAGGCGGCCCGGACCTACTTCGGCTGCCGCCCTTCCCACCTGACGCCCGCCCAGGCGGCCTTTCTGGCGGGTCTTCCCCAGCGCCCCTCGGCCTTCGACCCCTACCGCCGGCTCGGCGAAGCCCGCGCGCGCCAGCGGTGGGTCCTTCGCCGTATGCGCGCCCTCGGGTTCCTCGACGATGCGGCCTACCGGCGGGCCCTTTCGGAGCGGCTGGTCCTCCGGCGGCCCGACCGTCCCTTCCAGGCGCCCCACTTCGTCCAGCGGGTCCTGGAGGCGTGCCCGCCGGGCACGAGGGAGGTTCGAACGACCCTGGACCTGGACCTCCAGCGGAAGGTCCTTCAAATCCTTCAGGCGGGGCGGATGGCGCGGGAGGCCCACGGCGCCTTCGCCGCCGCCGTGGTGGTGGTCCACAACCCTACGGGGGAGATCCTGGCGTACGAGGGGTCGGGGGACTACTTCGACGCCGCCCACTCGGGGGCCATGGACGGGGCCCGGACCCCCCGCCAGCCGGGGTCGGCCCTCAAGCCCTTCACCTACGCCCTGGCCTTCGACGGCGGGTACACCCCCGCGTCGGTCCTCCCCGACCTCCCCCAGCACTTCCCCACCGCCGAGGAGGGGGTGGTCTACAGCCCCCGGAACTACGACGGGCGCTTCCGGGGGCCTCTGCGGGCCCGGGAGGCGCTGGGGGGATCCGAGAACGTTCCGGCGGTGGTCCTCCTCTCGCGGCTGGGGGCGGGACGTCTCCTCTCCCTCCTTCGGGAGCTGGGGCTCACGACGCTGGACCGGTCGGCTTCCTACTACGGCTTCGGCCTCACCCTGGGGGACGCCGAGGTCCGCCTCGACGAGCTGTGCGGCGCCTACGCCGCCTTGGCGCGGGGAGGCCTCCACCTTCCCCTCGTGGACACGCTGAAGCGGGAGGGGGGGGAGGAAGCCGGCGGGCAGCCCCCTTCGCCTTCCCCGCCCCGCCGCCTTTTCTCTCTCCTGGCCGCCTACTGGACGGCCCACATCCTCGCCGACCCCGAAGCCCGGGCCTGGGCCTTCGGCCGCGGGGGAAGCCTCGACTTCCCCTTCCCGGTCTGCGCCAAGACCGGAACCTCTGAGGCCTACCGGGACAACTGGTGCCTGGGCTTCACGCGGGAGGTCACGGTGGGGGTCTGGGTGGGCAACTTCGACCGCACGCCGCTGAAAGGGGCCTCGGGGGTCACCGGAGCCGGCCCCCTCTTCCACGAGGTCCTGCTGGAGGCCGAGCGCCACGTCCGGGGGGGACTGCCCGGCCCCCTGGACCCCTTCCCGGTGGACCCGCCGGAGGGGCTGGCCCCGGTGGAGGTGTGCGCCCTCTCGGGGGGGGCGGCGGGCCCCTCCTGCCCCTCCCGCCTTTCCGAGTCCTTTCCTCGGGAGCGGGTCCCGAAGCCCTGCGACTGGCACCTTCCGTCGGGCCGGGTGGCTTGGCCGGCGGAGTACCGGGCCTGGGCCCGGCGGACCGGGCGCCTCGCGGAGGAGGAGCCCCGGCTGGCCCTCCCCGCCTCCCGCCCGCCCTCGGGGAAACCGGGAGGGCCCCTTCACCTGGAGAACCCCCCCGACGGGGCCGTCTACCTCCTGGACCCCACCCTGCCGCCGGCCTTTCAGACCCTGCCCCTCAGGGCCTCCGTCCGGGGAGCGCCCCGGCGGCTCCTGTGGACGGTGGACGGCGAGGAAGTGGGGCGGTGCTCCTCGGAGGCGGGCCTGGAGTGGCCTCTGCGCCGCGGTGAACACACCGTGGAGGTGCGGGACGACCGCGGAGCCTCCGCCCGCGCCCGCATCCGGGTGAAGTGACCGCCGGCGTGCCTCTCCGGCCACGCCCCTCGCTCCTTCGCGCTTCCGGGAAAGGGTCCGTCCTGGCGGGAAAGGAAACTCGCCTCAGGCCTCTCCGGGTTCGCCCAACTTCGTTCCGCCGGTCTTTCGTGCGGTAGAATGGTCGCCCGCCCCGGCGCGGGTGCCGCCGGGGCCATGGAGCGGAGGAGGCTTTCGTGAACGCCGTCGCCGTGTACCCCGGGTCCTTCGACCCGGTCACCAACGGCCACGTGGACCTGGTGTTGCGAGGGGCCGGCATCTTCCGGAAGGTCGTCGTGGCCGTCCTCCGGAACACGCAGAAGCAGTCGCTCTTCTCCGTGGAGGAGCGGGTGGCCCTCCTCCGGGAGAGCCTCGCGGGGATGGAGCGGGTGGAGGTGGACGCCTTCGACGGGCTGCTGGTGGACTACGCCCGGTCCAAGGGGGCCCGCCACATCCTTCGGGGGATCCGGGCCGTCTCGGACTTCGAGTACGAGTTCCAGATGGCCCTCATGAACCGGAGGCTGGCCCCCGACGTGGAGACGGTCTTCCTCATGCCGAGGGAGGAGTACACCTACCTCTCCTCCCGGCTGGTGCGGGAGGTGGCGCTCCTGGGCGGGCCCCTGGAAGGGCTGGTGCCGCCGCCGGTCCTGGCGATGCTGGAGAAGAGGTTCCCCCGATGAAGACGTCGGAACGGCTGAAACACGTCCACTCCTCCCGGCTGCTGGAGCTCATCGCCAAGGGGCAGGAGCTGCGGAAACGGGGCGTGGACCTGGTGGACCTGGGCCCCGGCCAGCCGGACTTCCCCGTGCCGGAGCCCATTTTGGAGGCGACGGCGAAGGCGCTCCGGGACGGCTACACCTTCTACAGCCCGGTGATGGGGCTCCCGGAACTGAGGGAGGCCGTGGCCGCGCGGTACAACCGGCTCTACGGCGGAAGGTACACCGCCGAAAACGTCATGATCACCGCCGGCGCCAAGGGGGCCCTCTACCACCTGCTGGGGGCCCTTCTCGACCCCGGCGACGAGGTGGTCATCCCGGCCCCCTACTACGTCTCCACGCCGGAGATCGTCAAGCTGTGGGGCGGGGAGCCGCGCTTCGTGCCCTGCCGGCGGGAGGACGGATTTCTGCCCCGCTTCGAGGCCCTGGCCGAGGCCGTGGGGCCGAGGACCCGGGCCCTGGTGCTCAACTCCCCCTGCAACCCCACGGGGGCGGTGGTGCCCCGGGAGCTGCTCGCCCGGATCGTCCGCTTCGCCCAGGAGCGGGGGCTCTTCGTCCTCCTGGACGAGTGCTACGACCGGTACGTCTACGTGCCGGACCTCTACGCCACCGCCGCCCACCTGGACCCCGAGGGGCGCCTGCCGGTCCTCTGCGCCGGCTCCTTCTCCAAGACCTTTTCCATGACGGGCTACCGGCTGGGGTGGGCGCTGGGGCCCAAGGCGGTGGTGGCCGCCGCGGGAAAGATTCAGGCCCACTCCATGAACGGCCCCACCACCTTCGCCCAGGTGGGGGGGATGGAGGCCCTCCGTCTGGAGGAGGAGCTCTTCGCGCCGGTCCTTCGGGAGTACGCCCGGAGGCGGGAGGCGCTGGTGGCGGGCCTTTCCCGGATCCGCGGGGTGGCGGCCGAGGCGCCGCCGGGTTCGTTCTACGTCTTCCCGGAGGTGGGGGGGCTCCTCCAGCGCCTCCGCCTGCCCGGCTCCGACGCCCTGGCGGAGCTTCTCCTCGACAAGGCGGGGGTCATGGCCGTCCCCGGCGCCGCGTTGGGACTCGAAGGGTTTTTGCGGGTCTCCTTCGCCGTACCGGTGGAGAAGATCGAAGAGGCCGCGGAGCGGATCGCCCGTTGGGTGGAGGAGGCCTCCTGAATCTCGAGCGTCACCTCTCCCGCCCCGCCCGCAGGTACTCCCGCCGAAGGGCGGAGAGAAGGGCGGGAAGCCGGTCGTAGAGGCGCTTGGGCCTTCTCGGCCGGTGGCGGGTGAGGGCGTAGGCGGTGATCAGGGGCAGGGCCACCGTGGAGTCGGTGTAGACCACCACCGTGTCGGGGAGCTGGCTGGGGTCCACCTTGCCCCAGGAGACGGCCTCCGAGGGGGTGGCCCCCGAGAGGCCGCCGGTGTCGGGCCGGGCGTCGGTGACCTGCAGGAAGTAGTCGTGGCCCTTTTCCGGCAAGCCCAGCACCTCCTGGATCTGCGGCTCGGTCTGGAGCATGAAGTTCTTGGGGGACCCCCCTCCCGCGATGAAGACCGCCGACTTCTTGCCGCGCCGCTTGGCGTCCCAGACGATGGCGGCGGTGAGGTTCACGTCGGCGCTGACGTCGAAGGCGAAGCGGCTTCCCTTGAGGGCCATGGCGGCGACGTTCATGCCGATGGAGGAGTCCCCCGGGGAGGAGGTGAAGACCGGGACTCCCATCTCGTAGGCCGTGGACAGGAGGGAGGGCACCTTCAGCCCCAGCGCCTTCTCCCGCCCCTGGAGGAACCGCCCCACGAGAAAGTGGAACTCCGCCGTGGACATGGGTCGCTGAAACTCCTCCCTCCCCAGGATCTCCCGGAAGAAGGCGTCGGTTTCCAGGAGCACCTTGTAGTCGAAGAGGACGTCGTAGATCCGCACCACCCCCTCCTTCCGGAGGCGGGTGTCGTCGAGGAAGGGGCTTCCCCGGTGGAGGGAGAGGTCCAAGGCGAAGTGGGCGTCGTGGTAGAGGTTGGCGCCGGTGGAGACGATCCAGTCCACGAAACCGGCCCGAAGGAGGGGAACCACCACCGAGCGCCCCACCCCCGCGGGGGTGAGGGCCCCCGTGAGACTCATGCCCACGGTGACGTCCTGCCGGAGCATCTTCTCGGTGAAGAGGCGGCAGGCCTCCTGGAGCCTCCCCGCGTTGTAGGCGAGGAAGGCCTCGTCCACGAGGCGGGCGGCATCCATGCCGGGGCGGATGGGACGGGGCTCGATGCGGGGGCCTTGCAGGTATCGGGACCGGGCGGCCATGGGCACCTCCGAGAGGGAGGGATTATAGCCCTGGCGGAAGGGAGAGGCCACCGGAAGGGGCGTGGGGCCGCAAAAAAGGCTCCCCGTACGGGGAGCCGAGCAGAGGAGGGGGATCCTCATGGGAACGGGTCTTGCGCCCCCGCCTCCCCCGGAGGGGAGGGTGCTCCCCGGCCTTTCGGCCGGGGAGCGTTGAGAGGAGGGGGGATCCTCTTGGGAAAGCTCGCCTGGGGCCTTTCAGCCTCCTCGCCGTTTCACCGGCGTTCTACGCTCCCAAGCTACGCAAGGAGCGTGCCAATCACGGGTCCTCAGGCCTCGAAGGAGTGGCCGCAACCGCAGGAGGCGTGGGCGTTGGGGTTCTGGAAGACGAAGCCCGAACCCCGCAGGTCGTTCACGTAGTCCACCACGGTGCCCTTCAGGTACAGAAAAGAGTTCCTGTCCACGTAGACCGGGAGGTCGCCGAAACGGAAGACTTCGTCGTTCTCGGAGGCCTTGTCGGCGAGGGAGAGGTCGTACTGGAAGCCGCTGCACCCGCCGCCCACCACGGCGATCCGGAGACCGGCGTCCTCGCGGCCCTCCGCCTTGCGAAAGCTCTTTACCGCCTCCACGGCCTGGTCGGTCAACTGAATCATGGCTTTCCTCCGTGCCGGCAGAAGGTCCGGCACCCGGGGGGTTTGCAAGGGGTATGCCAGGAACACCGGACCGGGCGGGGGCTCCCCGGCGGCGGGATTTCTCCCGGAGGCCCCTTTCCGGCGGAGGCCTCCCGGTTCCACCGGCGGACCTGGATGTTTCAAAATGGGCGGGGTGTTGCAGTAACGCAACGCGAGTCGGCGCCGCGGGTCTCCGCTTGTGGTACAACCTCATCCCGAAAGGAGACGGCCCATGGGACGACGTTTCGATCCCCGCAAGGCGGCCCGGCTGGAGAGCGAGGAGCGCCGCCGCCGCCTGCCTCCGAAGGAAATCCTCGCGAAATTCGGTTTGCGCCCGGGAATGGTCCTGGCCGACGTGGGGGCCGGCTCGGGGTACTTCGCCCTCCCGGCGGCCGAGGTGGTGGGCCCCTCCGGTAAGGTCTTCGCCCTGGACGTATCGGAGGAGATGCTGGGCCTCCTGCGGGCCAAGAACCCTCCTCCCCAGGTGGAGGTCCTGACCTGCGGCGAGGCGCGCCTTCCCCTGGACAACGGGGCGGCCGATCTCGTCCTGGCGGCCTTCGTCCTGCACGAGGCCCGGGACCCCGAGGCCTTCCTCCGGGAGCTCCACCGCGTGACGCGTCCCGGCGGGCGTGCGGCCCTGCTGGATTGGCTTCCCCTCCACGAGGAGGAGGGACCTCCCCTGGAGGAGCGCATCGCCCCGGCGGAGGCCGGAAGGCTCCTCCGGAGCGCCGGTTTTCAGCCCCTCGGGGAGGAGACCTATGGGGGAAGCTTTTTTCTTCTGTCAGGCCTCAAGGCCGAGTGACTCCGGCTGGAGCCGGAAGGCCGCCGCCAGGGAAAGGACGAAGGTCACGAAGAGAAAGTGGGCGTGGCGGACGAAGCGGAGGAAGGGGCGGGGGCCCCGCGGGGAGGCGGTCCAGAGGAGGAGGCCGCCCGAGAGAAGGCCCAGGACGGCGGTGGCGGGAAGGAGGGAGGGCATCAGGGCCCGGTCCCGCTGGACGAAGGCCATCAGAACCCCCCCGGCCGCCGCCAGGCCCAGGGCGTACAGGAGGTGAACGGCCGCCAGGAGGTGCCTCGGCGCCGGTTGTCGGTGGGGACCTTGTTCGTCCAGGGCCCGCAGAAGGTGCCTGTGCCACATGCCGCCATCCTACGGGAAGGGCGGTTTGAAGAGAAGGCCGGGTTCCGGTCCCCTCAGAGAAAGGGAAAGGGGGACGGATGGGCTTCCGCGGCGCCCTCCGGGCCCTCCACCCTCACTTCGGCCTCCCCGTCGGAAGCCAGGGCCGGGGGGAGGTAGGCGAAGGCGCAGGTCCGTCCCAGGAGGGGGGAGAAGCGGGCGGTGGTGAGGCGGGCGGCCACCTTGCCGTTGAGCCGCACCGCGTCGCCGGGCTCGGCGGGACCGTTCACGAGAAGACCGGTCCGCACGCGGCGGAGGTTCCCGTAGGTCCGCACCCTCGCCACCACCTCCTGGCCCACGTAGCAGCCCTTGTCCCAGGAGAGGTGGTCGGGGAGGCGCGCCTCGGAGAAGAGGATCTCCTCGGTGAGGTCGGCGCCGAAGCGGGGGAGGCCCGCCTCCGTCCTGGCCGTCTCCAGCAGGTCCCAGCCGGCGGGGGTGGCCCCCTCGGCGCAGAGGGCGCGCCAGAGGGAGGGGGCCGCCTCCGGCGCGAGGAGAAGGTCGAAGCCGGGGCGGCCGGTCCGCGGGAGCTTCGCCACGCGAACGGGGCCCCCCCCGAAGGCCGCCTCGGCGTGGCCGTAGAGGGGGAGTCCTTCCCCGGAGGTCCCCAGGACGCCCCGGAGAATCTCCCCGGCCGCCGGCCCCTGCAAGGAGAGGTGGGCCAGGGTGTCCCCCCTCTGCTCCACCTCCACCCGGGAGGAGAGGCGGAACTTCCGAAGCCTCTCGGCGAGAGGGGTCTCCAGGCCCGGTTCCCCTTCCAGCAGGAAGCCTTCCTCGAGGGCGAGGATCCGAACCTCCGCCAGGATGCGGGAGCGGCGGTCCAGGAAGCAGGCGGGGCGGCCCTCGCCCTCCCGGAGGTCCAGGATCTTCTGGGTGACCAGGCCGTTCAGGAAGGACCCCCGGTCCGGGCCGGAGACGAGGAGCTTGGTATGGTCCGAAAGGTCCAGGAGGACCGCCCCCGTCTCGAGGGCGGCGTACTCCTCCTCGAAGGGGCCGAAGCCGGCCAGGCGCGGACGCCCGAAACGCGGCAGAAAGCGCCCGCCCCGGCTCTCGTGGAAGTGGCGGTCCAGAAGCGCCATGGCCTCCTCTCCTCGTTTCCCCCGGAAGGGGGGGAGAGACGACCAACGCGCCGGAGGGGGGACTTCTTCCCCTCCCTCAGAGTTCCTCCACCGTCTCGAGGATTCGGATCCTCCGCCGGGCCAGCTCCTCCAGAAAGGCCCGGTAGGTATCGCCGGCCACGGCGTCCTCCGGAGCCACGATGCCCTTCTCCCGGATGAGGCCCCTTCCGATGAAGACCGCGCCGATGGCCGCCGGAAAGCCCGTGACCCGACCCATGGCGGAGACGCCGCTCTCCTCGTCCGGCCCTTCCCACATGTGGTAGGAGATCCGCAGGGGCTTCCCGTTCTTGAGGCCCGTGACCGTGTTGTACATCACGCAGACGTCTCCCTCTCCGGGGCGCGGCTTCAGCCGGGGCTCGACGCAGGCCAGCAGCACCTCCCGGGGCACCACCTTCGTGCCCCCCACGTCCACCGGGTCGAGGTCCAAAAGGCCGCACTCCTTGAGGGTCTGCACCCCCTCCCAGTGGCCGGGCCACCGCACGGTCTTCTCGGCGAAGCGCCGTAAGAAAGGACGGGTGAAGATGAAGGAAGGCATGCCCGGCGTGACGGCGCACTCCAGCGTCTCGTCCACCCCGAAGCGGTCGAAATGGAAGGCCTCCCGCTGGGTGGCCGCCTCCACCTCCACCCGGCGCCCCTCCTCCAGGACGAAGAGCCGGACGCTGTACTCGCGCAGGACGTGGGAAAAGGCCCAGGTGATCATGTACCTCAGGGGGTGGCGGGCGGCGGCGGACTTCTCGGGGATCCCCCCCACCCGGGCGATGACGTCGTGGGCCTCGTCCAGCTTCCGGATGGCCTCGCCGCAGGTGAGGTTGGAGAGGCCCGGGGCGAAGCCGATGCCGTCCAGGAAGGTCACGCCGTTCTTCAGCGCCGTCTCGTGCAGGTAGTCCCCGAAGGCGTAAAGGTCCATGCCTTCCGGCAGGCGGAGCCCCTCGATTTCGTAGAGGTCCGGCCTTAGGTGGTACTCCTCCAGCATGTCCACGTAGTGGACGCCGGCCTCCACCACGGCTTTGGCCAGGGCGTAGGAGGTCCTCCGGTCGGGGAGGGTGGAAACGACCACGTCATAGTTCCCCACCAGCCGTTTGACGGAGGCCTCCTCGGTGACGTCCAGGGCGTGGAGGGCCACCTGGGTGCTGTCCAGCCACCGGTGGGTCTCGTCCAGGGCCTCCAGCCGCCGCCCCGCCAGGCCCACCCGCTCCACCTGCGGCTCCCGAACGAGGTCGTAGGCCACGGCCCGGCCCATCTTCCCGTTTCCGCCGAAGACCAGGATCTTCATGGGGCACCCCCGCTCGTTACCCGCCTTGGGTTGGCCCCATTCTCGGCGGGGAAGGGGTGGGGGTCAAGGGGGAAAGGCGGAAGTCGGAAAGAGAAAGGCGGAAGGCGGAGGGAGGGGAGGGTGGGGGGGCGCGGGGCGGGGCCCCTCCCTCCGCGCCATGCTTCGAGGGGGGCCTCACCCCCCCTTCGGGAAAGGATCCCCGAGAAAGGCGGACTGGCGGCGGGCGATCTTCACCCCTGGGCTGACGAACTCCTCCCCGTCGAAGTCCACGGACTTCACCCGCACGAAAAAGGACCGGGCCTTCGGGAAGGGGGCGGGGAAGGTGACTTCGTACAGAGAGTGGTCGCCCCGGGGCTCCGTCTCGGTCTCCGGAACCTCCACGTAGGGGCCGCTCCGCCGCCGCGAAGCCTCCACGACGAACCGGGCGGTTCCCGATTCCACGTTGGTCCGCCAGCGGACCGTCACCAGGCCCCCTCGAAGGAAGGCTTCGGCCCCCGCGAAGACCCCCGCCGGGGTGGGGACGATGGCAAAGGAGCTGGCGGGACCGGTGAAAGCGGTCTCGTAGGCGCCGGAATCGAAAACCAGGGAGAGGCAGAGCCAGACGGCGTCCGCCCCCGGGGGGAGGGCCGAAACGGGGATGGCCGCCACGGCGCTCTGCGGGTCGGGGCCCGAGGAGACGTCCACCTCCGCCGCGATGTTGGGCCAATAGGGAAGCTCTTGGGGCGGGGGGAGGGTTCCCTGGGCCCAGCGGACTCGGACGGCCGTCACCAAGTTCCCCGAAGGAGGCGAGTCGTAGACCCCCACGAGGTCGAGGGCGGGGGCCCAGGCCACGGGAACGTAGTAGTAGGTGCCGTCTGAGGTCACGTCCCCGTTGATCCCCGGGGCGGGGATGGGGGCGGGTTCCAGGACTCCGGAGAGGGTGTCGTCGAAGTCGAAGTCCCGGTAGGGCCCGGCCATGCCGCCCACCACCGATTGGAGGATATAGCCCTGCGGCGTGGAGGTCACCTGGGCGCACCGGGCGAGGGGGGGGATGGTGTTGTCCGGGCACCCCACCGTCTGCGGCTCGGTCCAGGTGGAGGAGATGAAGTAATCCCCACCCCCCAGGGGAGAAAACATGCCCGTGCCCAGGGTGCCGGAGTTGTAGAGGTCCCCCTGGCCCACGATCCAGTAGCGGGCGTCCACCTTCGAGGGGTAGGCCCCGCCGAGGTGCTGGGAACACTTCCCGCAGGCCCCGGAGTTCCGGACGTAGGTGGCTTTGGACGGGGGACAGACGGCCAGGCATAAAGCGCCGCCCCCGATCCAAGCCGCCAGCACCACCACGGCCCTTTTGGCGAACGTCCTCATGGAATCCTCCTCGATCCTCAAAACGAAGCCCGCCTTCCCCGAGCACCAAGGGTAAGGTCTTTGCCGCTTGGGCTTGTTTCCTGAGTAGGTAAATATACCCTTTCCCGCCCCGGTGTCAAGGGGAAGTGGCGGGGCCGCCGGCCCACCGGCCTTCCAGGTGGCGCCTCAGGGCCCGGACGGCCTGGCCGCGGTGGCTGTACCGGTCCTTCTCTTCGGGGGAGACGCAGCCGAAGGTGGTCCCGGAGGGAGGGTGGTAGAAGAGGGGGTCGTAGCCGAAGCCTCCCGTCCCGGCGGGGGCTTCGGCGATGGTCCCCTCCACCCGGCCGGTGAAGACCCGCTCTCCCCCGTCGGGCTCGAGGAGAACCACCACCGCCTCGTACCACGCCCGGCGCTCCTCCCCGCGAAGGCCCCGCATGCGCTCCAGAAGCAGGAGGTTTCGCTCCGCGTCGCTCCGCAGGCCGCCGTACCTCGCCGAGTGGACCCCCGGTTCCCCGTTCAATGCGGGGACGACGATCCCCGAATCCTCGGCGGCCACGTACCCCCCCGGCAGAAGGGGGGCGTACCCCCGCGCCTTCAGCCGGGCGTTCTCCTCGAAGGTGGTCCCCGTCTCCTCCACCTCCGGCGGGTTCCCCACGTCGGGGAGAAAGAGGAGGTCGAGGGGCAGGCCGTTCAGAATCTGCCGGATCTCGCGGGCTTTTCCGGCGTTGGAGGTGGCGAAGAGGAGGCGTGGGCGGTCAACCATGGTGGACCCTCCGGAAGGGGGTTTTTATTCGGCGAACCGCTCCACGCGGCCGCCCAGGGCGCGAAGCCGCTCTTCCAGCCTCTCGTACCCCCGGTCCAGGTGGTAGATCCGGCGGACGCGGGTGGTCCCTTCGGCGGCGAGGCCGGCGAGGACGAGGGAGGCCGAGGCCCTCAGGTCGCTGGCCATGACGGGGGCCCCGGAAAGCCGCACGGGGCCCTTCACCACGGCCACCCGGCCTTCGATCTGGATCTTCGCCCCCATGCGCGTCAGCTCGGGGACGTGCATGAAGCGGTTTTCGAAGATCGTCTCCCGGACGGTGGAGGTTCCCCGGGCCTGGGTGAGCAGGGCGAGGAACTGGGCCTGGAGGTCGGTGGGAAAGCCGGGGTAGGGGAGGGTGACGACGTCCGCGGCTCGGAGGGGATCCGGGGCGGCCACCCGGATCCGGTCCGGGCCCGTCTCCACCCGGGCCCCCATCTCCCGGAGCTTCACGAGGAGCGCCTCCAGGTGCTCGGGGACCACGGGGGCGCAGGTGACGTCCCCCCCGGTGATGGCGCCGGCGAGGAGCAGGGTCCCGGCGACGATGCGGTCGGGGATGCAGCGGTGGACGGCGCCGTGGAGGCACGGGACGCCCTCGACGCGGAGCGTGTCGGTCCCCGCCCCCTCGATGCGGGCCCCCATGGCGAGGAGGAGGCGGCAGAGGTCTCCGACCTCCGGCTCCCGGGCGGCGTTGCGGATCACCGTCGTCCCCTGAGCCAGCACCGCCGCCATGAGCAGGTTTTCGGTGCCGCCGACGGTGACCTTGTCGAAGACCACCTCGGCACCCGTAAGCCGCGGCGCCGCGGCCTCGACGTACCCGTGCTCCACGCGGATCTCCGCCCCCAGAGCCGCCAGGGCCTTCAGGTGGAGGTCCACGGGCCTGGCCCCGATGGCGCAGCCCCCCGGCAGGGAAACGCGGCCCCGTTTGAAGCGGGCCACCATGGGCCCCAGCACGAGGATGCTGGCCCGCATCTTGCGGACCAGGTCGTAGGGGGCCTCCAGGTGGCCGCCCCCGTTGGTGGTCCGCAGGGTCAGCGAGCCGTCCCGGTTCCGCCCGGCCTCCACCCCCAGATGGCCGAGAACCTCCAGCATAGTGGAGATGTCGGCGTGGGAGGAGGGGGCCTCGAAGGTCAGCGGCTCCGACGTGAGGAGCGCCGCCGCCAGGCAGGGGAGCTGGGCGTTCTTGGCCGTCTCCACGGCGGCCGTCCCCTGGAGGGGGAGGCCGCCCTCGATCCGAAAGGCATCCATGTCACGCCTCGAAGAGGGCCCTTTCCCGCCCGATCACGGGGTACTTTCCGAGGGAGGGCAGGGTGCGTCGGCCTCCGGCTGGAGTTCCTTGATGCGGGGAAAGATGTCGGTGCGGTACACCCGGAAGACCTCCAGGGCCACGGCGAAGAAGAGGGGCCCCACCAGGATCCCCAAAAAACCCATGCTGGCCAGCCCCCCCAGCACCCCCAGGAGGATCACGAGAAGCGGGAGCTTGGAGTGGCTGGAGATGAAGTAGGGCCGGATCACGTTGTCGATGGAAGAAACCACGGCGGCGCTCCACAGGAGGAGGAAGACCGCCCTGCCGGTGTGGCCGGCGGCGAAGAGGTAGAGCACCCCCGGCACCCAGACCAGCGCCGTCCCCACCACGGGGATGAAGGCGAAGACCACCATCACGGCCCCGAAGAAGACGGGGGAGGGCAGGCCCACCAGGGCGAACCCCACCCCCCCGAGGGCCCCCTGGACGACGCAGGTGAGGATGATCCCGTAGAGAACCGCGTGGACCACGCGGCGAACCGCCGAGGCGATGAGCTCCTTGTCGCACCGCTTCAGGGGGACGACGTCCCAGAAGGCCTGGGCGATCCTCTCCCCGTCCCGGAAGGCGAAAAAGAGCACCGCCACCATGACGAAGAACTTGAGCAGGGCCGCAAAGAGGTTTTTGAAGGCCGCCTTGGAGAGGGTGATGGCCACCGTGCTGACGGTCTTCATGGCCGCCAGGGCGAGCGGCTTGAGGTCCAAGTCCTTCACGTAGGGTTGGGCCCAGGCCAGAAAGCTCTGGACCCGTGGGTTGGCCAGGGCCGCGTCGACGCCGGGGATCTCTCCCGTGGAGGCGTACCCCTCCAGGGCGATCACCACCTGCGTCGCCTCGCCGGCGAAGAGGACCGCGAGGACCAGCAGGGGGAGGACGAGGACCAGGACCACCACCGCCGTCGAAAGGAAGGCCGACACGTTCTCCCGCCCCTTGCACCATTGGAGGAATTTCTTGTGGAGCGGGCGGGCCGCCAGCGCCAGGACCCCCGCCCAGGCCAGCGACGAGAGAAAGGGCTTGACGAGGATCACCGCCAGCGCCGCCATGGCGAGAAAACCGACGAAGTACAGGAGGGTCAGGAAGAGTTCCTTGTTCATCGCCGCTCCATCGTAACGGAGTATAGACCACCCGGCGGCGGGAAGGCGGAAAAAGAAGAGACGCGGGGCGCGGCTTGGGGGCCGGACGGCCGGTTCGGCGCCGGCCGTTCAGGCGCGCTCACTCCTTGCCGAGGCCGAAGAGGCTGCGGAAGAACCCCCGGCGGACCTCCGACTGCTTGCCCACGAGGAGTTGCTCCAGCTCCCCCCTGTCGAAGTAGATCCCCTCGCAGAGGGTGCAGACGTCCACCTTGACGCCCTCGAGGTCCTTCTCCGCCATGGAATGGCCGCACTTTGGGCAATGCAGGTAGTGAAGGTCCCTCAGGCGCCTGCGCTCCTCCTCGGCCTCCCGGGCCTGGGCCTCGGCGATGCGGGCCTCGCGCTTCTTCCGCATCTCCTCGAGGAGCTGGCGTTCCCGTTCGAAAAAGTACTGCTCTTCCTTCTTCTTGGCCTCGTCGCTCAGAGCCATGGCTCCCTCCTGAGGGCGGAATTGTACAAGAAAAGCTGCGCGGTTCCCAGGCGCGCTTGCGGAGGGGGGAGACGCAAGGGTACCCTGGAACGGGGACTTGAAGGGGGAATTCATGCCCGGAAAGCGAATGTTGCGGGGGGCCATTCTTGCCGCGGGGCTGCTTCTCGGCCTGGCGCCCTTCGCGGCCCCGCCCGGAAAGGATCGGCCCCTCTACGACGCCGCCGCCTACGGGCGGGGCCGGCAAGCCCTGGCCCATGGGGAGGTGGCGGCGGCGGCGGCGGTCTTTTGTTCCATGCTCCCGCCGGAGGGGGACGGGAACCTCTACACCCTGAGCGTGGTGCTGCTGTGCCGCCCGGAAAACGTCCCCGGGGAGGCCGCCCGGCTGTCGGGCCTGGAGCCGGTCTTCGTGGAGGCGGTGGAGTACCGCGGCCAGACCTGCTACCGGCTCTGCGCGGGCCTCTCCCGGACGCGGGAAGGGCTGGCCGCCCTGCGGCGGCGGCTTCCGGAGGAGGTCCAAGCCCATCATCCCTTCGTGGTGGCCCTCCAGAGGCCCTGCGCCAGGGAGGCTTCCGCGCCGCCGGAGGTTCCCCCCGCCCCGTCGCCTCCGGAGACCCCGGCGGCGGCGGAGGTCCCCCCCGAGTCCTCTTCCTCCGTCCCTTCCCCGGTTCCGCCGCCCCCGCCGCCGGCGGCCCCCGAGCTTCGCCGCCCGGGAGAGAAGGAGGCGGAGACCTGGTTCCAGAAGGGCGTGGCGGCCTACACCCAGGGCCGACGGCAGGAGGCCGAGTCCTGCTACCGGGAGGCATTGCGGGCGGACCCCGGAAAGCCGGAGGTCCTCAACAACCTGGGGGTCCTGCGGTTGGAGGAGAAGCGGTACGAGGAGGCCCGGGACCTCTTCCGGCGGGCCCTGGAGCGGGCCCCGCGTTACGCCCGGGCCCGGCTCAACCTGGCGGGGGCGCAGTGGGCCCTGGGGGAGCGGGACGGCGCGGTGGAGGAGGCTCTGCGGGCCTCGGAGCTGGACCCCGGGGACGTGGCCGCCCACCTGACCCTCGCCTCCTTTTACCTCGCCCTCGGCAAAAAGGTGGAAGCCCGGGCGGAGGCCCAGCGGGTCCTGGCCCTGGACCCGGCCAACGAGCAGGCCCAGGTCTTCGTCGCGGCGGCCGGGATGGAGGAGACCCGGTGACCCGGGAGCCGCGGCGTGGCGCGGCGCTGGAGGTGCGGGACCTTCGCTTCACCTACCCCGCCCTCTGGGGCCCCTTGGCCTGGCTGGCCCGCGGACCCTCCCGGCCCCTTCCGGTCCTTGAGGGGGTCTCCTTCTCGCTGGCACCGGGGGAGCACGTCTGCCTCCTGGGGAGGAACGGCGCCGGGAAAACCACCCTCTTCAAGGCCATCCAGGGCTTTCTGGATCCTTCGGGCGGGGAGATCCGCCTGGAGGGCCGCCCGGCGGGACGAGAGGAACACCGGCGATCCGGCTTCGCCGCCGCGGACGAGCGCTCCTTCTACCACCGCCTCACCGTCCTCGAGAACCTGGAGTTCTTCGGCGGCCTCTGGGGCCTCTCGGCCCGGGAGGCCCGGGAGAGGGCCCGGGAAACGTCGGAAAGCCTGGGCCTCGCCCCCCTCCTCCACCGTCCCTTCTCGGACCTCTCCACGGGCTGGCGCCAGAGGGCGGCCCTGGCCCGGGCCCTGCTCCACCGGCCGGGCCTCCTGCTCCTGGACGAACCCACGCGCAGCCTGGACGCCCCCGCGGCGGCCCGCTTCCGTGCCCTCCTTCGCGAAGAGCCCTTGCGAGGGGTCACGGTGCTCTTCTCCACCCACAACCTGGAGGAGGCCCGGGAGGTGGGAAGCCGCTGCCTGGTCCTGGCCGGCGGAAGGGTGGTTCTGGACGGACCGCCCCCGTCCACGGAGGGCCTTGCGGCCCTCCTGGAGGCCTCGCCGTGACCGGCGCGGCGGTGGCGGCGGTGCTCCACCGGGACCTTCGCCTGGCCCTCTCGTACCGTTTGAACTTCTTGCTGGGGGCCCTCTCCAGCCTCTTCTCCGCCGTGCTCTGGTATTACCTGTCGGCTTTCGTTACCGTCCGGGGAACGGAGGTTCCCGGCGGCTACTTCGCCTTCGTGGCGACGGGAACGGTCCTCCTCCAGTACGTAACGGCCGCCCTCCACGGGGCTTCGCGGCGGCTCCGGGAGGAGCAGGCGGCGGGAACCCTGGAGTTCCTCCTCTCTTCCCCCGCCCCGCCCTGGGGCCTGCTCTTCGCCTCGGTCCTCTTCGACCTTTTGCTCCGGACGGCGGACGCCCTGGTGCTCCTGGGGGCCGGCGCGGCGCTGGGCCTGGAGTTCCGCCTCCACCATCCCCTGGCCCTGCTGGTCATCGCGTTGCTCTCGGTGGCCTCCTTCGCCGCCCTGGGGATCCTGGCCGCCTCCTTCCTGCTGGTCTTCCAGCGGGGGGAGCCGGTGACGCCCCTGGTGGGGGGGCTCCTGGCCCTCTTGGGCGGGGTCTTTTTCCCGCCGTCGGTCCTGCCGCCTTTCCTGGCCGCCGCCGCCCGGCTTCTGCCCCTCTCCTACGCCGCCGACGGGCTGAGGGCCGTCCTTCTGGAGGGGAAGGGTCTGACGGCCCTGGGGGGGGTGGTGGGTCCCCTGGCGCTCTTCGCGGCCCTTCTCCTTCCGCTTTCGTTCCTGGCCTTCTCGACGGCCCTTCGCGCCGCCCGCCGGTACGGCCTCTTGGGGAGGTACTGAAGGCTGTGGTATGCTGAAGGGCGGAGCGAGCGCCATGGCCGAAGGCGACACCTTCACCGTCACGTGCCCCTGCTGTCAGGCCCTGCTCCGGGTGGACGGCCGGGCGGGGGTGGTGGTTTCCCACGAGGCCCCGCCGCCCGCCGGGGAGAAGACATCCTTCGAGGAGCGGATGCGGCGCCTCGAGGAGGAGAAGCGGGCCGCCGAGGAAAAGTTCCAGGAGTCCATCCGGGCCGAGAAGGCCAAGAAGGACGTACTCGAAAAGAAGTTTCAGGATCTGTTCAAGAAGGCCAAGGAGGGGCCCGCGGGGCCGGTGCCCAAGGACATCGACCTGGATTGAGGCCCCACCGGGGGTTTTCGGGGGAGGCGCACGATGAAGAAAGCAATGGCGTTGACGGCGGGGGCGGTTTTGGCGGCGGGGTTGGTCCTGGGCTGCAAGAAGGGCCCCGAGCCCCCCAAGGACATCCAGGCCTACGCCGTGGATTCGGCCCAGGGGGTCCTCAACCCCGACGTGGCGGTCTTCGACAAGACCGTCTCGGCGGACGGCAACGGCTCCCTCAAGGTGAGCACCGAAATGCCCACCACCGTCACCCTCTACGAGGTCTCCTTCCCCGGCGTGGAGGGGGCCGACCTGGTGTACCGAGCCAAGGTGAAGACCCAGGACTTCGGGGGGGACGCCTACCTCCAGATGGTGGTCCACTTCCCCGCCGGAGGCGAGGTGACGGCCCAGAACTACCAGAACGCCCTCCGCGGCACCTCCGACTGGACGACGCTGGAGACCTCCCTGCGCCTCCAGAAGGGGCAGAAGCCCGATTCGGTGCGCCTGGGGCTCGTGGTGAACGGGGTGGGCACCGTCTGGATCGACGACATTCACCTCATCAAGGCCCCTTCGGCCCAGTAGCTTCGGGGTAGCGGTAAGCCAAGGGGGGCGGGGACGACCCGGCCCCCGCGGCGTTGACCTGCGATCCTTGCGCGGCGGGTGGGGTTGCGGATACACTCGCCCCCAGTGGTAGTCGCGCGCGGGCAAGGGGACGGCCATGCGGAAGGTCGGGGAGCGGTACCGGAGGTTTTTTCAGGATCTCCTTCCCATCCTCTTCGCGCTCCTCGTATCGGCCGTCTACTTCCTTTCGGTGGTCCCCAACACCCGGCCGTACTGGGACCGTTTCGTTCTCCTCACGCTGGTCCTGTTGGTTCTGGACCGCATCGTCATCGCCTGGTACATGCGGCGAAGGCTCCTTCCGCCCATCCTGGCCTACAAGCGGGGGAGGCGGGCGGGAAGGCGCTTTAGCCGCCCGGAGCTGGAGGAGTTCTACCGGGCCTTTTCCTCCTACGTCATTCGCCACCAGGTGATGAGCGCCGTGGCCTGGGCCGTGGCGGCGCTGGCCCTGGCGACCCTGACCTACCTCTTCCTTCAGCGGACGGCGCTGGCCTTTTTCGGCGTCCTTTTCACGGGGGCCATCGCCGCCGGCGTCTCCCTGGGTTTCTCCTACTTCGTCCTCCAAAGGCAGACGGGACCGCTCCTGGAGGAGGTCCAGGCCCAGTTGGAGCGCCTCCCCGACGTCTCGAGGTGGCGGCTCTCCGTGCGCTCCAAGGTGGGGGGCTCGGTGATCCTCCTCACGGCCCTGGCCTTTCTCGCCTTCGGCGTCCTCGTTTACTCGAAGATTTCGCTGGGGCTTTCGGACTTCGCCGTGCGAACGGGGCTGGAGGAGGGGGGGGCGCTTCTCTCCGCCTTGGAAACCGCGCCGGAAGGCGAATGGTCCGCCCTCCTCCAGGGGGTCGCCAGCCCCCTCTGGTGCCTCCAGGTGGTGAACGAAAAGGGGGAGGTGCTGGCGGCCACGCCGGGGGAGGTCCGCGCCCCCATGGCCGAGGCGGCGCGCCTCCTGGCGGTACCGGGCCCGCCGCGAACGGTGATGACCAACTGGGGCACCGCGGGGGTGAAGGGCCTCCCCGGCGGGAAGGCCGCGCTCCTCCTTCCCCGAAAGGGGGGAACCGGAAGGATCCTCGGAGGCTTCGCCGTGACGGGGGGGCTCTTCCTCCTCGGAACCCTGCTGGTTCTGGGGGCCTACATCCTCTGGCTGAGCCGGGATACGGCGAGGACCCTGGCCCGCACCACGGAGGCCGGCGCCCGCCTGGCGTCGGGGGACCTCCGGGAAGTCCCGTCCATCTGGTCCGACGACGAGATGGGGAGCCTCGCCGAAGACCTCCGGGAGACCTTCCGGGGGCTGAGGAAGCTCACCCGTGAGGTGGCGGGGGCCGCGTCCACCGTGGACGAGGAGGTGGCCCGCACCGTGGAGGTGGTGGGCGGCCTCCACGAGCGGGTGGCCGACCAGAGCCGCTCGGCGGCCCGGACCGACGAGGCCCTCAAGTCCCTGGAAGGCCGGATCCTGGAGGTCTCCCGGGCCATGGAGCAGGTCTCCACCTCCACGCAGGAGGTCTCCTCGGCCATCCTGGAGATGCAGGCCAGCGTGGAGGAGATCGCGCGGAACGCCGACGTGCTGATCTCCTCGGTGGAGACCACCGCCGCCTCCTCCAACGAAATCGCCTCGTCGGCCCAGGAGGTGAAGGGGGCCACGGAGCGCCTCCACGGGGCGGGGCAGGAGGCCGTCTCCTTCCTCAACGAGCTGGACGCCTCCCTGGAGGAGACCCGCCGGAACGCCGCCGCCCTTCGCGACGCCGCCGCCAAGGTCACCAAGGACGCGGAGGCCGGCTTCGCCGCCGTGGCGGCGGTGGAGGACGGGATCCTGAAGACCCGAAGGGCCGGCGAGGAGAGCCAGAAGACCCTCGGGGACCTGATGGATTCCATCCATCGCATCGGGCGCATCGTGGGGGTGATCCAGGAGGTCACCGAGCAGACCAACCTCCTCAGCCTCAACGCCTCCATCATCGCCGCCGGGGCGGGGGAGTACGGCAAGGCCTTCGCCGTGGTGGCCCACGAGATCCGGGAGCTTTCGGCCCGCACGGCGGCCAACGCCAAGGAGATCCGGGAGGTCATCGCGCGCCTCACCGAGAGCGGCGGCGAGATGGCCGCCTCCATGGACCGCACCGTGGAGGTGGTGGACCGCAGCACCGACCTCAGCCGGGAGGCGGGCCTGGCCTTGAGGACCATCCTGGAGTCGGCCTCCACCCAGGAGGAGATGAGCCGGCGGATCGCCGCCGCCACCGAGGAGCTGGCCCACGGGGGACAGTCGGCCAGCCGGGCCATGCAGGCGATTTTCGAGATGATCGAAGGGATCTCCCGCGCGGCCCACGAGCAGGCGCAGTCCACCCTCTTCCTCAACCAGGAGGCCGAGCGGGTGCGGGACGTGGCCCGCCAGCTCCGTAACGCCACCGGGGAGCAGGCCAAGGGGTCGCGGGTCATCAGCGAGGCCGTCACGCGCATCATGGAGGACACGGCGGGAACCACCCGGGCCGTGCAGGTCCAGACCCGCGAGGCGGCGGCCATCAGCGAGGCGGCCCGGGAGGTGGCGGAGACGGCCAGGGCCATCGAGCGCTCCTTCGAAGACCTCAGCGCCGCCGCCGGGCGCCTCCGCCGGAGCGCCGAGATCCTGCAGCGGGAGATCCGGGCCTTCCGCACCTGAGACGGGCCGTTCCCGCGTTTTCCGAGGAGAAGCCCATGACCGAAGGACCGCTCCGCTACAAGGACGCCGGCGTGGACATCGACGCGCAGGAAGAGGGGCTCCGGGGCGTGAAACAACTCGCCCGGGAGACCTTCACGAAGGGTGTCCTCTCGGAGATCGGCCTCTTCGGCGGGCTCTTCGCCCTGGACCCCGATGACCCCCGGGGACCGGTGCTGGTGGCCTCCGCCGACGGGGTCGGCACCAAGCTCCAGGTGGCGGAGAGGGCGGGGCGCTTCGACACCGTGGGGGAAGACCTGGTCAACCACTGCGTCAACGACATTCTCGTTCAGGGGGCCGAACCGCTCTTCTTTCTCGACTACTTCGCCGCGGGCCGCCTGGACCCCCGGCGTCTGGTGGAGGTGGTGTCGGGGCTCGCCCGGGGGTGCCGGGAGAACGGCTGCGCCCTGCTGGGGGGGGAGACGGCGGAGATGCCCGGACTGTACCAGGGGGAGGACTTCGACCTGGCGGGGTTCATCGTGGGCCGCGTCCAGCGGGACCGGCTCCTTCCCCGCGAGGTGGCCCCCGGCCAGATCCTCCTGGGCCTTCCCTCCAGCGGCCTTCACACCAACGGCTTCTCCCTGGCCCGGAAGCTCTTCTTCGAGATCAAGGGATTCACCACCGAGACGAGGCTCCAGGACCTGGGGGCCCCCCTGGGGGAGGTCCTTCTCGCCGTCCACCGGTCGTACTTGAAGCCCCTGGCGCCCCTTCTCCAGCCCGGCTCGGGCCTTCGGGGCCTCGCCCACATCACCGGAGGGGGCATCCCCGACAACCTGCCCCGGATCCTGCCCGAGGGGGTCCGGGCGGTGGTCCGGCCGAGTGGGTGGACCGAACCGCCCATCTTCGGCTACATCCGGAGGGAGGGGAAGGTCCCCGAGGAGGAGATGCGGCGCACCTTCAACCTGGGCGTCGGCATGGTCCTCGTGGCCGAGGCCGACAGGGCCGAGGAGATCCTGGGGGTTCTGAAACACTCCGGCGAGGCCCCCTTCGTGGTCGGGGAACTGAGGGAGGGGGACCGGGGGGTCGAGTACGAAGGCTAGGAGGCCAAGGTCCTCCGAGAGACGCGGAGGTCTCAGCCGGAGGCGGAACGGCTCCGGAGGTAGGCTTCCAGGGCGTTGCGGACCTTGCCCCGGGCCCGGTGGAGCCGCATCTTCACCACGTCCTTGCCGAGGCCCAGCGCCTGGGCCACCGTTTCGGTGTCGAGTCCCTCGAGATCCCTCAGAACCAGCACCGAGCGGTAGCCCTCGGGCAGATCGAGGATCGCCTGCCGGAGCCGCTCCCTCAGCTCGTCGTCCAGGAGGGCCTGGTCCGGAAGGCGGCTCCAGGGCAACGCCTCCCCCGCCCCGGGGCCCGGAAGGGCCTCGTCCAGCTCCACCTCCTCCTTCAGGTACTTGGAACGGCGGCGCCGCATGAGGCAGGCGTTGTGGGCGATGCGGTACAGCCAGCCGGCGAAGGCCCCCGGCTGCTTGAGGGTGGAGATGGACTCGAAGGTCTTGAGGAGGGTGTCCTGGAGGACCTCCCGGGCGTCCTCCCGGTCCCCGCACATGCGGTAGCCGAAGTTGAGGAGCTTTTCGCCGTAGGACCGGAAAAACTCCTCGAAGGCCTGGGGATCGCGGGCCTTCATGCGTTCGATGAGCTCCACGGGGACCTCCACGCGCGCTCCCCCTTTGGCCCGCAGTATAGGCCGAAAGCCCCTCCGGCCATAGCCCCCGCGCCGCTGTCGCGCACAGGCCCCCGCGGGGCTTGTCTCCGGAAGGGTGGACCGGCTACGATGGGGCGGGAGGTGGAGGATGGGAAGGCTCATCGGCAGGCTCCCCAGCTGGCTGCTCGAACTGGTGCCGATCCTCGTGGGCATCGCCGTGGCCTTCGCCTACTTCGTCGTCACCCTGCCGGCCACGCGGCCCTTCGTCCCCCAGTACTTTCTCGCCGCGTTGGTCATCTACCTCCTCTCCCGGCCCCCCGCCGTGTGGTACTACAACCGCTTCGTGCTCCCGCCCCTCAAGGCGTACCGGAAGGCCCGGAGGTCCGGGCGGCCCCTCAGCCAGGCGGACCTCCGAAGGTTCTACCTCGACCTCTCCCCCTTCCTGCCCCGCCACCTCTTGGGCAGCCTGGTCATCTGGCTGGGCTGCGGCGCGGCCCTCCTCACCGCCGACCAGCTCTTCCTGGTGGGCACCTTCCTCTCCGCCGTCACCCTGGTCTTCACCACCATCATCATCGTGGTGGTGGGGGTGGTTCTCTCCTACTACGTCAACAAGGCCCGCCTGACCCCCGTGATGGAGGAGATCCAGGGACTCCTGGAGCGGCCCCCGGAGGTGCGGAAGGGCAGGCTTTCCATCCCCATGAAGGTGGCGGGGGGCGTGCTGGCCATCAACCTGCTGGCTTTTTTCGCTTTCGGCGTTCTTCTCTACGCGCAGATGGCCCGGGCCATCCAGGTTTCGATCCTCCGCCAAGCCGCCGGGAGCACCGGCACCCTCGGAGAGGTCCTGGACGGGCTCCCGAGGGAGCGCTGGGCCGCGGAACTGGAAGCGCGGCGCCCCGCGGGCACCGTTCTCGCGGTGGTGGCCTCCGACGGGACGGTGGTGGCCGAGGCGCCCCCCCGTTCCGTCTCCGGCTTCCGGAGCGTGGGGCGGTGGATCCGAACGTGGGGAAGGGTGGGCCAGGAGGCCCAGGCCGCCACCCCGCTGGGCCAGGCCCTCTTCCGGCCCGGCCCCCAGGGGCTGGGCCTTCTCCTCGGCGTGGACCGGTCCGAGACCTCGCCGAGAAGGATGTTCGCCATCTTCACCGTGGGCTTCTTCTACCTCGTGGTGGCCATGCTGCTCCTCGTGCTCTTCATCGGCCTCTTCGGGCGGGACCTCTCCGCCGTGGGCCAGCGGCTGGCGGCCTTCTCCCACCGGATGGCGGAGGGGGACCTCCGGACCTCCGTCCCCGTGTGGTCCGACGACGAGCTGGGGCGCATCTCCGACGACCTCCACGGGCAGTTTCGGGACCTCCGAACCCTCGCCGGGGAGGTGGGCCTCTCGGCGCGCCTCGTGGAGGAGGAGATCGGGAGGCTGGCCGTGACGGCGGAGCGCCTCCACCGGGAGGTGGACAGCCAGAACCGCTCCCTCTCGGAGACCCGCGGGGCCGTGGAGGAAGCCTCCCGGACGGCGGAGGGGGTCTCGCGCTCGGCGGCGGAGGTGGCCTCCTTCACCCAGGAGGTGTCGTCCACCGTCCTGGAACTCCAGGCCAGCACCGAGGAGATTTCCCGGAGCGCCGACGTCCTCACCCAGTCGGTGGAGCAGACGGCCTCCTCCTCCAACGAGATCGCCGCCGCGGCGGAGGAGATCGCGGGGACGGTGCGGGAACTGGAGGGAAACGGGCAGGAGGCGGTCTCCTTCTTCCTCGAGCTGGACGCCTCTCTCGAGGAGACGCGGCGGAACGCCCAGAGCCTCCTGGAGGCCGCCCAGAAGGTCCGGGCGGACGCGGAGGCGGGCAACCAGGCGGTGCGGGAGGTGGGGGAGACCATCGAGGCCACCCACCGCTCCATCGAAGAGAGCCAGCGGGACCTGGAGTCCCTCCAGGCCGCCCTGGAGCGGATCCACTCCGTCACCGACGTCATCCAGGAGATCAGCGAGCAGACCAACCTGCTCTCCCTCAACGCCTCCATCATCGCCGCCGGGGCCGGGGAACACGGAAGGGCCTTCGCGGTGGTGGCCCAGCAGATCCGGGAACTCTCCCACCGGACGGCCCTCAACGTACGGGAGATCCGCGACCACATCCGCACGGTGGGGGAGAGCCGGGAACGGGTGGCCCGTTCGGTGGAGCGGTCGGTCCTCTCGGCCCGGAGGAGCACCGACCTTTCCCGCTCCGCGTGGGAGGCCCTGGCCACCATCCTCGACTCCTCGGTCCGCCAGGACGACGTTTCCAGGACCATCGCCGCGGCGGCGGAGGAGGTGGCCCACGGGGGGCGCAGGGCCAGCCGGGTCATCGAGGGGATCTTCGAGCGGGTCCAGCAGATCGGAAGGGCCACCCGCCAGCAGGTGGAGGCCACGCGGCTCTTGCACCAGGAGGCCGAAAGGGTGCGCGAGGTGGCCGCCCACCTTCGCGCCGCCACGGAAGAGCAGGCCCGGGGGACGGCCATGGCCGGCCAGGGGGTCACCCGGATCGCCGAGGAGAGCGCCGCGACCTCCCAATCCATGGCCCGACAGGCGGAGACCTCCCGGGCCATCACCGCAGCGGTGAACCGCATCAGCGAGGCCGCCGACGCCCTTTCGGGGGCCTTCGGGGACCTCACCCGGTCGGCGGCGCGCCTCGAGGACGGGGCCCGGCGGCTCAACGAGAGCCTGAGGGCCGTCCGCGTGTGAGGCCGGGGCGCCCCCAGGGCCTACCTCCCCGGTTTTCGCCGGAAGTACTCCAGCCAGAACTCCACGTCCACGCCCTCGGAGGCCGGCTTCTCGTCTCGCCGGGGGCGCCTCCGTTTCCGCAGGGAGGCCAGGAACTCCCCAGGCTCCATCCCCCGGGCCCCCTTCTCCCGGCAGCGGGCCAAAAGCTCCCGGTCGGCGGTGACCACCGTGTCCCCGGGCCTCACCAGCCCGGCGATGACGTCGTCGGCCTTGACCTTTCCCGCGTAGGAGACGGCGATTCTCCCTCGCCGTTCCCCGCCCCGGCGGCCCTCCGGCGGAGGACCGTCGAAGACCACGGTGAGGGGGGAGGGGGCTGCGCCGGCGAGGAGCCTCTCCAGCAGGCCCTCCCGTCCGGGGTCCCGCCCCTCGCCCTCGGCGAGGTGCCCCAGGAGGTTGTTCCCGTCGAGGATCCAGGTCACGGCGTCTTGGGCCGCCTCAAGACCTCTTCCATGCGGCCACCCGGGGGCTGGCGTTCTGCTTGAAAAAGGCCGGAAGCTCCCGGAGAGCGGCCTCCGCCGAAGGCCTGTCCGGGTAGAGGCCCCAGATGACCCGGAAGCAGGAGCGGCCTTTGAGGTCGTAGGGAAGGACCATGAAACGCTCGTCGCCGGCGGCGGCCTGGAGGCCCTTGGCGAGGGTCTCCGGCTGGCAGGCCACCTCCACGTCCACGGTGAAGGCGGCCGCCCTTCCCCTCAGGGCGCCGGCGAAGGCCCGGGCCGCCTCGGCGTACCGCCCCGCCTCCAGCAGGCGGCGGGCCTCGGCGTCCGTGGCGGGGGCCGGCGGGGTCGGGGGCGGGGGTTCGCTCCGAGAAGCGGGGGTGGCCTCGGGAGGCGAAGCGGCCTCGGGTGCGGAAGCCGCGGGGGAAGGAGCGGGGAGCGTAGGTTCCGGAGCCGGTGGTGTGGCCGGGGTTCCGGGAGTGCCGGCGGCCTGGGAGGGGGTGGGGGGCGGCCCTTCGGGTTCCGGCGAGGGGGCGGGGGCCTCCGGCGTGCGGACCGCCGGGGCGGCCGGTTCCAGGGGCACGTAGGGGGAGGGTTTCAGGAAGAAGTACCACAACGAGAAGGCCGCCACGGCCAGAACGGCCAGGACGGCGGCGGCGCCCAGGAGAAGGCGGCGGGGGCGGCCCGCGGCGCGTGGCCGCTCCCCCGACCTTCCCGGGGGCTCGTCGAGGCCCTTGGCGGCCTCCGCTTCTCCTTCCGGAAAGAGAAGTTCGGGGCGGGAGCCTCCTCCGTCCACGCGGATGGGCCGAAAGGAGGGGGCCGGGGGGCGGGGAGGCCGGCCGCCTTCCACTCGGATGGGCGGCGGCGGGGGGGACATGCCCGGGAGGGAGGAGGGCAGGGACTCCTCCTCCGGTTCGGGGGAGGGGGGCTCCGGTTCCTCCTCGCTGGCGGAGGGGGCCTGGACCTCGAAGGGCAGGGGCGCCGGCGCCGAAGGCGGGGGAGGCAGGGTGGAGGGGGTGGGGCCCGGCACCTCGGGCGCTTCCGGGGCCGAGATGTCGAGGAAGTTGAGGTCGATGCGGGGCTCCTCGGCCTTGGGGGGCTCCTGGACCGGCGCGATCTCCACGTAGCCTAGGGCGGAAAGGCCGATGAGGAGGCGGGCGGCGGTAAAGGGCTCCACGCCGGAGGCGTCTGCCACCTCCCGGGCGCTGTTCTTCCCGTTCACGGCGGCGAGGACCTTCCGTTCCGTTTCGGTGAGGCGGAGGGCGGGCATGGAGGCCCGGCCCTCGGGGGTCAAGGTGGGAACGTACGCGAGATCTCCGAGAACCCGCGCCGCCCAGGCCCGGTCCTCCACGGCAAGGGCCACGTCGAGGATGAAGCGGGGGGTGACCACCGGGAGCTTGGCCAGGTTCGGGGGGAGCACGCCCGGCTTGAAGATGGCCTGGCCCTCCTCCCAGTTGGCGGCGGAGACGGCGATGCGGCGCATCTGCTCCACGAGGGCCTCCAAGAGGTCCGCGGAGCCGAGGAACCCGAGCTCCACCAGCGTGCGGCCGATGGTCCGGTTCCCCTTCTTCTCCATGGCCATGGCCAGCTGGTCGGCGGTGAGCTTCCCCTTTTCGATGAGGATCTCGGTGAACTTGTCCTCGGCGGCGTTGGAGGCGGCGAAGAGGAACTGTCCCTCCTCGGCGTACAGGAACTTGCTCGTGGGGCCCTTCTGGAGAACCAGGGTTCCCGTCTGGTGTCCGCGGAAAACGTCGCCGAGGATGGGCAGGAGTTCACCCGGAGTGAGGGTGCGTGCCTCGGGGGCCATGGCCACCTCCGGAGCGATTATGGGTTGGTCTCTTCGGCCTGTCAATCGAGACTCGAGCGAAAGGGGCGGCGAGCCGGGGGACCATGAGGGGTGTTCCCTCCCGATCGAGGTCAGGCGCCGCTTTGCACACCCGGGGGCTCTCCGGCAGGCGCGGGACGCGGCGGCGGCCCCTCGGCCCGGCCTCTCCGGGGTGGTATGCTCCCCCCATGCGGGATCGGCGGCCCCGAAAGATCCTGGTGGTCCGTCTCTCCTCCCTGGGAGACGTGGCGCGGCTCCTGCCCTCCCTGAGAAGCCTGGAGGCCCAGGCGGAGCGGGTGGACCTCACCTTGGAGGACCGTTTCCTGCCCCTTCTGGCCCTCTTTCCCCCCAAGGGGCGGGTGGTGCCCTATCCCAGGCGGTCCGCCGGCTCGCCCCTGAGGAACCCCAGGAGGTGGGCCAGGGCCATGGCGGCGTACGTTCGCGCGCTACGGGAGGAGCCGTACGACCTCGTCCTGGACCTCCACGGCATCCTTCGGTCGGCGGTGGTGGCCCGCCTCGCGGGAGGGGAGGTGGCCGGGTACGGACGGGGTTTCGGCAAGGAGCACAGCCACCTCTTTTACGACAAGGTCCTCACCCCCGGCCCGTCGTACCGGCTCTCGAGGTACGAGCGCTACGAGGGGGCCCTCCGGGCGCTGGGTTTCGAGGCCCCCCGGGGGGAGGAGCCCCTGGTTCCCCAAATCCCCGAAGGTGCCCGCCGAGACGTGGAGGCCTTTTTCGAGGCACGGGGCCTGCGGCCGGGGCGGTACCTCCTGGCCTTCCTCGGCACCAGCCGGGCCCAGGCCCGCAAACGGTGGCCCCCCTTCCGCTTCGCCGAATTGGCCGCCGAGGCCCACGGGCGGTGGGGGCTCCCCACCGTCGTGGGGTGGGGCCCCGACGAAGAGGAGGCGCTCTCCTCCCTCCCCGAGGCCCCCTGGCTTCACGTTCCGCCCCTCTGGCCCCTGGACCGGCTCCTGGAGGCGGTGCGCCTCTCGGCGGCCTTCGTGGGGGCCGACACCGGCGCCATGCACCTCAGCGCCCTCCTGGGGGTTCCCACGGTGGCCCTCCTGGGCCCCACCGATCCGGTGGTGAACCGCCCCTACGGGAACCGCCACCGGATCGTTCACGACCCCCTGGCGCGAAAGGCCTGCGCCGGGCCGGGGTGCCCCCACCGCTCCTGCATGGGCCGCATCGAAGCCCGCGCGGTGGCCGAGGCCCTGGAGGCCCTTCTCGCGGAGGAGGGGCTTGCCCTTGCCGCGAAGGCGGGGGAGGAGAGACCGTGACGGCATCGGGCATCTGGACCGACAGCCACGCCCACCTGGCCATGGAGGACTTCGCCCGGGACCTCCCGGAGGTGGTGGAGCGGGCCCGCCGGGCCGGGGTGGAGGGGATCCTGGTGGTGGGAACCTGCCCCGAGGACTGGGCCCCCTCGGCTCTGGCGGCGGCCCGCTTCGGCTTTCGGGCCACGGCGGGTCTCCACCCCCACGAGGCGCGGCGCTGGGGGGAAAGCCGGGAGCTTCTCCGAAAGGCCCTCGGCCACCCCCTTGTGGCCGCCGTGGGGGAGGTGGGCCTCGACTACCACTACGACCTCTCCCCCCGGGAGGACCAGCGGCGCGCTTTCGAAGAGCAGGTGGCCCTGGCCCTGGAGGCGGACCTTCCGGTGGTGGTCCACTCCCGGGAGGCCTTCGAGGACACCCTGGCGATCCTGAGGGGGGCCGGTCCGTCCCTTCGGGGGGTCCTCCACTGCTTCACTTACGGGCCCGCCGAGGCGGAGGCCTTCCTGGGGCTGGGCCTTTTCCTTTCCTTTTCGGGGATCGCCGCCTTCCCGAAGGCCGGCAAGGTGCGGGAGGCGGCCCGGGCCACCCCCCTCGGCCGTCTCTTGGTGGAGACCGACGCCCCCTACCTGGCGCCCCCCCCGTTTCGGGGAAAGCGGTGCGAGCCGGCCTTCGTGGTCCGCGTGGGGGAGTGCCTGGCCGAGGACCGAGACCTCCCTCCCGGGGAGGTGGCCCGGGCCGCGACGGAGAACGCCCGGAAGCTCTTCGGCCTCGGCGGCGGCCAGGGCCCCACCGGCGAGAAAAAAAGCCCGTAAAAAGACGGACGGCCGGAATGGGGGGGCTTCCGGCCGTCCAGGGAAACTCGGCGTGTTTCTGGAGAGAGCCGCCGAGTACCCCTAATATAACACCTTTGAAGGGAAATTTCACCCCTCCCGGTCACCCCCCTTGTTCTGGGCCCGAACGGTGAGGACCGGGCAGGGGGCGCGGCGCAGCACGCGCTCCGCCGTGGAACCGAGGAGGACGTGGGCCATTCCGGTGTAGCCGTGGGTGCCCATGACGATGACGTCGGCCTTCTCTTCCGCGGCCACCCGCACGATCTCCTGGGAGGCGCGGCCGTGTTCCACCCGGCTCAGGATCTTTTCCCGGGGGACCTCCAGGGAGGCCGCCACCTCTTCCAGGGACTGCCGGGAGCGCTCCATGAGGCGCTCCTCCACGTCTCCGGAGGTCATGGGGCCGAAGGTGAAGTCCGAGGGGGCCACGATGGGCTCCACCACGTAGACCAGGATCAGCCGGGCGTCGAAGAGATCCCGAAGCGAGGTGGCGAGGCGAAGGGCGGAGAGGGAGACTTCCGAAAAGTCGATGGGGCAAAGGATCGTCGTCCATTTCATGGCGGGGCCCTCCCGTTTTTACCCAAAATATACTACCCTCTCCCCGGCGGCGCCAGCGGCCGCCGGGAAAGGAGCCCCGTGGCGATGTCGAGGTTTCTGGCCGCCCTCCGGCGGCAACGGGTGGACGCCACCCCCATCTGGATCATGCGCCAGGCCGGGCGGTACCTGCCCCAGTACCGGGCCACCCGGGAGCGGGCGGGGGACTTCCTGGCCCTGTGCAAAACCCCCGAGCTGGCCGCCGAGGTGACCCTGCAGCCGGTGGAGCTCTTCGGCATGGACGCCGCCATCCTCTTCTCGGACATTCTCATCCCCGTGGAGGCCATGGGGGTTCCCCTGACCTTCCGGGAGGGGGAGGGCCCGCGCCTGGAGGCGGTGCAGGGCCCCATGGACCTCCGCCGCCTCCACGTCCCCGACCCCGAGACCGAGGTCCCCTTCGTCTTGGAGACCATCCGGATCCTGAGGGAGCGCCTGCCTCCCGGCGTTCCGCTCCTGGGCTTTTCGGGGGCCCCCTTCACCCTCGCCACCTACGTGGTGGAAGGGGGCACCTCCCGGAACTTCCGCCGCGTCCTCTCCTGGATGTACGAGGACCCCGCCACCTTTCGGGACCTGCTCGACCTGCTGGCCGAGGCGGTGACGGCGTACCTCGCGGCCCAGGCCCGGGCCGGCGCCCAGGCCCTCCAGATCTTCGACACCTGGGCCGGCGTCCTCTCCCGGCGGCTCTACCGGGAAATGGCCCTCCCCGTGACCCAGCGGATCGTGAAGGCGCTGGCCCCGCTGGAGGTGCCGGTGATCCTCTACGTGAACGGGTGTTCCCCCTTCCTGGAAGAGATGGCCGCCACGGGCGTTGATGGGATCTCGGTGGACTGGAGGGTCTCCCTCGCCGAGGCGGGGGAGCGGACCCGGGGAGCCGTGGCCCTCCAGGGGAACCTGGACCCCCTGGCCCTCTTCGGGAGCAGGACCACCGTGGAGCGGGAAGCGGCCCGGGTCCTTGGCGAAGCCCCCGCCCGGGGCCATATCTTTAACCTGGGCCACGGCATCCTGCCGGACACGCCGGTGGAGAACGTCCGGGCCCTCGTGGAGGCGGTCCACCGGCTGGGGAAGAGCGAACCCTGAGGGGAATATCCCCCCTCCTTCCCTCGCCAGGGCCCCCCCAAGGGAGAAGAAGCGATGTCCGAACGCTGGGCCGCCCCGGTCTTCGACAAGGCGATGATCCTCAAGTACGACCGACCGGGGCCGCGGTACACCTCCTACCCCACGGCGCCTTACTTCCACGAGGGCTTCGGGCCCCGGGAGTACCTAAGGGAGGTGGAGGAGACCAACGCCGCCCCCGACCCGCCCCCCCTCTCCCTCTACTTCCACCTGCCCTTCTGCAAGTCCGTCTGCTGGTTCTGCGGCTGCAACGTCACCTACACCAAGGACCGGGGGCTGGGGAACGCCTACGTGGACCACCTCCTGATGGAAATGGACGCCTTGAAGGCCCGGATGGCCCCCTCCCGGAAGGTGGTCCAGATCCACTGGGGGGGCGGGACACCCACCTTCATCCCCGCGCCGGTCCTTCGGCGGCTCTGGGAGGGGATCGTGGAACGGTTCCCCCTGGACCCCGAGGCGGAGGTGGGGGTGGAGATCGACCCCCGGGAGGTCACCGAGGAGCACCTGGCCCTCTTCCGGGAGGCGGGGTTCAACCGCATCTCGTTGGGAATCCAGGATTTCGACCCGGTGGTGCAGAAGGCGGTCCACCGCATCCAGCCGGAGGATCTCACACGGGACGTCATCGCCCGCTGCCGGGATCTGGGCTTCGCCTCCCTCAACGTGGACCTCATCTACGGCCTGCCCCACCAGACCGCGGACTCCTTCCGGTACACCCTGGACCGGATCGTGGAGCTCTCCCCCGACCGCATCGCCACCTTCAACTTCGCCTACCTGCCGGAGATGATCCGCCACCAGCGGGCCATCGACGGCAAGGCCCTTCCCTCCGCCGACGAGAAGCTGGCGATCTTCCAGACGGCCGTGGAGACCTTCACGGCGGCGGGGTACGTCTTCGTGGGGATGGACCACTTCGCGCGTCCCGAGGATGAACTGGTCAAGGCGCTGAAGGACCGGACCCTCCACCGCAACTTCCAGGGGTACACCACCAAGGCGGGGTGCGACCTCTACGGCATCGGGGTCACCTCCATCGGGTCTCTGGGGCGCTGCTACGCCCAGAACGCCAAGGCCGTCGCCGAGTACCAGCACCGGGTGGCGGAGGAGGGGACGGCCGTCTTCCGCGGCGTGCGCCTCACCGACGACGACCTCCTTCGGAGGGACGTGATCACGCGGCTCATGTGCCACTTCGTCCTCGTCAAGTCCGAGATCGAGGAGAAGTACGGCCTCGCCTTCGACGAGACCTTCGCCGACGCCCTTTCGGACCTCGCGCCCATGGAGAGGGACGGGCTCATCCGGCTCCAGCCCGACCGGATCGAGGTGACGGCCCTGGGGCGCCTGTTGGTGCGCAACGTCGCCATGGCCTTCGACGCCTACCTCCGCAAGGGGGAGGCGAAGCGCTTCAGCCGGACGGTGTGAAGGGAAAAGTGAGGAAGTCAGGAAGTCGGGAAGGGGAAAAGGGGGGACCGCGCCGCATGAACGCTCCGGAAGCCCGTGGGGGCCTCCCTCACTCGCTCGCCTCCTCACTTCCTGACGGATCCCGGATCCCCACGGCCGTCCTCCTGATGAACTACGGGGGTCCGGAGGGTCCTGGGGACTGCGAGCCCTACCTCAGAAACATCTTCCTCGACCCCGATCTGATCCCCCTCCCCGCCCTCCTTCGGCCTTTTCTCGCGAAGGTCGTGGCGAAGCGGCGGGCTCCCAAGCTCCGGGCCATCTACGGCGCCATGGGCCGCTACAGCCCCACCCTGGAGGAGACCCGAGCCCAGGCCCAAGGGCTTCAGGCGCTGCTGGGGCCGGGCTTCCGCTGTTTCGTGGGGATGCGGTACTGGAGGCCGGCCATCGCCCGCGCCTGCCAGGAGATCGCCGCCGCAGGCTTCTCCCGGCTGGTCCTCCTGCCCCTGTACCCCCAGCAGTCCCGCACCACCACCGGATCGGCCCTCCGGGAGGCCCGGCGAGCCCTGAAGGAGGCCCGCTTTTCCGGGGAAATCTTCGAGATCCCCTCCTTCCACCGGGAGGAGGGGTACCTCGAGGCCGCGGCCGCGCGCATCGAGGAGGCCTTGGAAGGGGCCCCCCCCCGGAGCCGCGCCCTCTTTTCCGCCCACGGCCTTCCCCTGTCGGTGGCCCGGAAAGACCCCTACCCCGCCCAGGTCCTGGAGACGGTGGCGGCCCTGTGTGAGCGGACGGGCCTGGCCTGCGGCCGCCTGGCCTTGGAAGAGCCCCCGGTGGGTCCCTTTTACGGCCCCGGCGAGGGGCGGATGCGGGCGCAGGTGGCCTGGCAGAGCAAAGTCGGGCCGGCGCGCTGGCTGAAGCCTTCCGTGGAGGAGGTACTCGCCCGGTGGGCGCGGGAGGGGGTGGCCCACGCCGTCGCCGTACCGGTGGCCTTCGTCAACGAGCACAGCGAGACCCTGTACGAGCTGGACGTCCTGTACGCCGGCCTGGCCCGGGAGCTGGGCCTCACCTTTCGAAGGGCCGCCACGGTGGGAACGGCGCCGGCCTTCCTGGGAGCGCTGGCGGGGGCCGTCCGGCGGGTCCTGGGGGAGGAACGGGCCCCATGACGGAAGGGCTGGACGCGGTGGTCCTGGGAGGGGGCATCAGCGGCCTCACGGCGGCCTTCCTCCTTAGGCAACGGGGCTTTTCGGTGCGGCTGCTGGAGGCCGCGGAGCGCCCCGGCGGCTGCATCACCACGTGGCGGAAGGACGGTTTCCTCTTC
Source organism: Acidobacteriota bacterium (assembly GCA_037444825.1). Taxonomy (GTDB): domain Bacteria; phylum Acidobacteriota; class UBA4820; order UBA4820; family DSQY01; genus JBFLVU01. The sequence goes on from JBBILR010000002.1 coordinate 80,576, forward strand.
GAGCTGGGGCCCAACACCGTCCTCAACAACGCGGAGGAGATCGACCGCCTGTGCGGGGCGGCGGGCCTCCTGGGGGAACGGCTGGAGGCTTCCCCGGCGGCGAAGAAGCGCTTCGTCGTCAAGGGCGGCCGTCTCGTCGCCCTCCCGGCGGGGCCTCTGGGTTTCCTGACGACCCCCCTCTTCACCCTGCGGGCCAAACTTCGCCTCTTCCGGGAGCCCTTCATCCCCCCCGCGCCGCCCGAGACGGAGGAGACCATCGCGCAGTTCGTCCGCAGGCGCCTGGGCCGCGAACTTCTGGACTACGCCGTTTCCCCCTTCGTCTCCGGCGTCTACGCCGGGGACCCCGAACGCCTGTCGGTCCGCCACGCCGTGGCGAAGATTTACGCCCTGGAGCGCGAGCACGGGAGCCTCATCCGGGGCGCCCTGGCCCGGCGCAAGGGGCCCGCCCCCCAGGGGGGGCTCTTTTCCTTCCCCGACGGCCTCGAAACCCTTCCCCGCCGCTTGGCCCTCGCCCTGGGCGAGGGGTACACCGCCCCCGCCACCGTCCTGTCGGTGCGAAGGGAGGGGCCGGACTTCTCGGTGGTTGCCTCCCGGCCCGGAGGGCAGGGGGAGCGCCTTCAGGCGCGGGCGGTGGTCTCGGCCCTTCCGGCCGCCGCGGCCTCCGCCGTCCTTTCGTCCCTGGGGGGGGATTTCCCCTCTCGGATCCGGAGCCTCCCCTACGCCGACGTCGCCCTGGTCTGCCTGGGCTTTCGGCGGGAGGAGGTGGCCCACCCCCTCGACGGCTTCGGCTTCCTCGCGCCCGAGGTGGAGGGGCGCTTCGTCCTGGGCTGCCTCTTTCCCAGTTCCCTCTTCCCCGGCCGGGCCCCCGAGGGCCACGTGGCGCTGACGGCCTTCGTGGGGGGCGCCGTCCACCCCGAAAGGGCCTCCCTCGAAGCCCAAGAGCTGGTCCAGCGGACCCTTCGGGACCTCACCCCGCTCCTGGGGCTTCAAGGCTCGCCGGTTCTTCAGCGGGTGGAACGGTGGCGCCCCGCCATCCCCCAGTACAACCTGGGCCACGGGGCCTTCCTTCGGGCCGCCGCGGAGCTGGAGGGCTCCCATCCCGGCCTCTTCGTGTCGGGAAACCTCCTTTCGGGCGTCAGCGTCGGAAACTGCATCCAGAACGCCTACGCCGTGGCGGAGCGGGTGGAGGCCTTCCTCCGGGGGGGGCGTCCCTGACGTCTCCGGCGCTCCTAGGCCATTTGCCCCAGGCCGGGGCGCCCTCGTTGACCCGCCTTTCTTTCCGCGGGTATACTGATTTCTTGTGCGATAGGGGGTTCCATGCCTGTCAAGCCCACCGAATGGATCTGGATGAATGGGGAGTTCGTGCGGTGGGAGGAGGCGAAGATCCACGTCCTCTCCCACGTGATTCACTACGGGAGCAGCGTCTTCGAGGGGATCCGGTGCTACGAAACGCCCAAGGGGCCCATGGTGCTCCGCCTCCAGGACCACATCAAGCGGTTGTACCACTCCGCCAAGGTCTACCGGATGGTGATCCCGTACTCCTTTGAGGACTACTGCGAGGTCTGCCTGGAGGTGATCCGCCGGAACAAGATGCAGCGGTGCTACATCCGGCCCGTGGTCTTCCGCGGGTACGGCGACGTGGGGGTCAACCCCCTCCCTTGCCCCGTGGAAACGGCGGTGGCCGTGTGGGACTGGGGGGCCTACCTGGGCCCCGAGGCCCTGGCCCGGGGGGTGGACGTCTGCGTCTCCTCCTGGAACCGGCCCTCCCCCAACTCGCTCCCGGCCATGGCCAAGTGCGCCGCCAACTACATGAACGGCCAGCTGATCAAGATGGAGGCCATCATCGGCGGCTACGCCGAGGGCATCGCCCTGGACGTGAACGGGTACGTCTCGGAAGGTTCGGGGGAGAACATCTTCCTGGTCCGCAACGGAACCGTCTACACCCCCTCCCTGGGCCACTCGGTGCTCCCCGGCATCACCCGGGACGGCGTCCTCACCATCCTGACGAAGGAGCTCCGGATGGAGGTCCGCCACCAGGCGGTCCCCCGCGAAATGCTCTACCTCGCCGACGAGATCTTCTTCACCGGCACGGCGGCGGAGATCACCCCCATCGCCTCGGTGGACAAGATCCCCGTCGGGCAGGGGCGCCGGGGGCCGGTGACGGAGAAGGTCCAGAGCCGCTACCTTGAAATCGTCCAGGGGAAGGCGGAAGATATCTACGGCTGGCTGACTCCGGTTTACCGGTGAGGCCCCCCGCCCGCGGGGGCGGGGGCCATCGCCTTTTTCGAGGAGACCGGCGCCTGAAGGCCGGCGGCGGAGGAGTGCGCGATGCACATCAACGACTTCCTCAAGATGGCCATCGAACACGGGGCCAGCGACCTGCACCTGAAGGTCGGCTCCCACCCTGTCATCCGCGTCCACGGCCACCTGACCCCCATGGCCGACCAGAAGCGCCTCATGCAGGAAGACACCATCGCCATGGCCTTCTCCATCATGGACGCCAAGCAGAAGGAGAAGTTCAAGGCCAACCTGGAGCTGGACATCGCCTACTCCGTGCCGGGGCTGGGCCGCTTCCGGGTGAACATCTTCCAGCAACGAGGCACGGTGGGGATCGTCTGCCGCGTCATCCCCATCGGCATCAAGACCATCCGGGAGCTCATGCTGCCTCCCATCCTGGAGAAGATCGCCGCCGAGCAGCGGGGCCTGGTCCTCTGCACGGGAACCACCGGGTCGGGGAAGTCCACCACCCTGGCCGCCATGATCGACCAGATCAACGCCACGAGGACCGAGCACATCATCACCGTGGAGGACCCCATCGAGTTCCTGCACCGGGACAAGAAGTCCATCGTGAACCAGCGGGAGGTGGGGGTGGACACCCGCTCCTTCGCCTCCGCCCTGCGGGCCGCCCTCCGCGAGGACCCCGACGTGATCCTCGTGGGCGAAATGCGGGACTACGAGACCATCGAGACGGCCATCCTGGCGGCGGAGACGGGCCACCTGGTCTTCTCCACCCTCCACACCCTGGACGCCACGGAGACGGTGAACCGCATCATCTCCGTCTTCCCCCCTCACCAGCAGAAGCAGATCCGCCTCCAGCTGGCCGCCATCCTTCGGGCGGTCATCTCCCTCCGACTGCTGCCCAAGGCCGACGGGAAGGGGCGGGTGCCCGCCGCCGAGGTCATGATCTGCACCTCCACCATCCGGGACTGCATCGAGAACAAGGAGAAGACGAAGCTGATCCGGGACTACATCGAGCAGGGCTACAGCCAGTACGGGATGCAGACCTTCGACCAGTCCCTCTTCTTCCTGTACAAGCAGGGGCTCATCACGCTGGAGGAGGCCCTCCGCCGGGCCACCAACCCCGACGAGTTCCGGCTCAAGATCCAGGGGATCCAGTCCACCTCCGACATCGCCAAGGAGCAGATGGAAGGGGTTCAGGCCCCCGGGGCCGCGGACCTTCCCTCGGCCTTCACCAAATTCTGATGGCGAGTGGTGGAAGACGGAGCGAAGGGGCGGAGGGGACGGCCCTCCGCCTCCTGGCCCTTCGTGAGCACTCCCGGTTCGAGCTCCATCGCAAGCTCCTCGCCAAGGGGTTTTCCGAGAGGGAGGCCGAGGCGGCCCTGGACCGCCTTTCGGCGAGGGGGGACCTCGACGAGGACCGCTTCGTGGAGGCCCTCACCCGCTCGGAGCTGGGGCGGGGCCGGGGCCTTCTCTCCGTCCGGGCCAAGCTGAAGAGGGCCGGCCTGCCCGAAAAACAACCGGCGGCGGGGAGGGAGGAGGAGCGGAGGGCCCTCCTGCGGTTGCTCGAAGGCCGGGGGCTCGACCCCCGCGCGTTGACAGACGGGCAGGAAAGGGCCAGAATCTGGCGTTTCCTGAGGGGGCGCGGCTTCACCCCGTCGCTCCTGGTGGAGGTGTTGGGCTCCGGCGGCGCGGAGGAGGCCCCTTGACGCGCGATCCGGCGGGGACGGGCACGGCAAAGACCTCGAGGCCAAGATGACCGGCAACGAAATCCGAACGGCGTTTCTGCGGTACTTCGAGGAGAACGGCCACCGGGTGGTCCGTTCCTCCTCCCTCATCCCGGCGGGGGACCCCACCCTCCTCTTCTCCAACGCCGGCATGAACCAGTTCAAGGACGTCTTTCTGGGGCGTGAGCGGCGCGACTACACGCGGGCCTGCTCCAGCCAGAAGTGCGTCCGGGCGGGCGGGAAGCACAACGACCTCGAAAACGTGGGGCGTACGGCGCGCCACCACACCTTCTTCGAAATGCTGGGCAACTTCTCCTTCGGCGATTACTTCAAGGAGGAGGCCATCGCCTACGCCTGGACCTTCCTCACCGAAGTGGCCCAGCTGGACCGGAACCGGATGGTGGCCACCGTCTTCGCCGGGGAGGGGGCCGTGCCCCGGGACGACGAGGCCTTCCGCTTCTGGAAGAAGCACCTTCCCGAGGACCGGATCTTCGCCCTCGGCATGCACGACAACTTTTGGGCCATGGGCGACACCGGCCCCTGCGGGCCCTGTTCCGAGGTCCACTACCACCAGGGGGACCACATCCCCTGCGCCGAGGAGGCGGCGGGCCGGAAGTGCCTGGGGGTGGCCTGCGAGTGCGACCGCTGGCTGGAGATTTGGAACCTCGTCTTCATGCAGTACAACCGGGACGAGGCGGGAAGCCTGGAGCCCCTGCCCGCCCCCTGCGTGGACACGGGGATGGGCCTCGAACGGCTGGCGGCGGTCCTCCAGGGGAAGACCAGCAACTACGACACCGACCTCTTCCGGCCGCTCATCGAGGCGGCCTCCCGGCTGTCGGGGAAGACCTACGGCGCCTCTGCGGAGTCGGACGTCTCCCTGAGGGTCATCGCCGACCACCTGCGGGCCTCCACCTTCCTCGTCGCCGACGGGGTGCTCCCCGGAAACGAGGGGCGGGGGTACGTCCTTCGGAAGATCGTGCGGAGGGCCGCCCGCCACGGGAAGATGCTCGGCGTGGAGCGCCCCTTTCTCTTCTCGCTGGTGGGGGAGGTCTGCGCCCTTTTGGGGGAGGCCTACCCCGAGATCGTGGACCAGCGCGGGGTGGTGGAAAAGGTCCTCCGCCGGGAGGAGGAGGCCTTCCAGGCGACCCTGAACCTGGGACTCGGGAAGCTTTTGGAGGCCGCCGCCCAGCTCACCCCGCCCAACGACAAGGCCATCCCCGGGGAGACCCTCTTCCGCCTCTACGACACCTTCGGGTTTCCGCTGGACCTCGCCGAGGACGTGGCGCGGGAGCGGGGTCTCGCCCTGGACATGGCCGGCTTCGAGGCCTGCATGGCCCGCCAGAGGGAGCTGGCCCGCCAGTCCTGGAAGGGGGGCATCGACACCCAGCGGGCGCGGGAGCTGGGTTCCCTGGGGATCCGCGGCCAGTTCCTGGGGTACGAAACGCTGGAGGCCGAGGGGAGGTGCCTGCTCCTCCTCAAGGACGGCGCGCGGGTGGAGGAGGCCCGGGAGGGCGACGAGGTGGAGGCGGCCTTCGACCGGACCCCCTTCTACGCCGAGTCGGGCGGCCAGGTGGGGGACCGCGGGCGCATCCGCTCGGAAAACGGCCTCCTCGCCGTTCTGGACACCCAAAAACCGGCGGAAGGGCTCATTCTCCACAAGGCCAAGGTGGAGACGGGCCGGATCCGGGTGGGGGACCGTGCCCTCCTCGAGGTGGACTCGGAGGCCCGTGCCTCCACCATGGCCCACCACACCGCCACCCACCTCCTCCACGCCGCCCTGCGGGAGACCTTGGGGCCCCACGTGAAGCAGGCCGGTTCCCTCGTGGCCCCCACCCACCTCCGCTTCGACTTCAGCCACTTCGCCGCCGTGGAGCCGGAGGTGCTCCACGGGGTGGAGGAGTGGGTGAACCGGGCGGTCCTTTCCGACGCCCCCGTCCGCACCGAGGAGAAACCCCTCGACGAGGCGGTCTCCTCGGGGGCCATGGCCCTCTTCGGCGAAAAGTACGGAGACCGGGTGCGGGTGGTGGAGGTCCCGGGCTTCTCCAAGGAGCTCTGCGGCGGGACCCACGTGGCCAACACCGGGAGGATCGGCCTCTTCAAGATCACCGCCGAGCGCTCCGTCTCCGCCGGCGTGCGGCGCATCGAGGCGGTGGCCCACCTGCCGGCCCTGGAGTACGTGAACCGCCAGCAAGCCCTCCTCCACGGGGCGGCCCTTCGGCTCAACCTGCCGGAGGAGAAGCTCCCGGACGCCGTGGAACGCCTTCAGGCGGAGGTCCGCCGCCTGGAGAAGGAACTGAGCCGGGCTCGGCTGGAGGCGGCTTCGGGGGCTCTTGCCTCTTCGGAGATCCGCGAGGTGGCCGGCGTCCGGCTCCTCGTCCGGAAGGTGGAGGGGCTATCCCCGTCGGAGGTGAAGAACCTCGCCGACACCCTCCGGGAACAGGTGGGCAGCGGCGTCGTCGTCATCGGGAACCGGCTGGAGGAGAAGGCCGCCCTCACCGTGGCGCTGACCCGGGACCTCACCGCCCGCCTCAAGGCGGTGGACCTGGCCCGGCCGCTGGGCAAGATCATCGGCGGGGGAGGCGGCGGCAAGCCCGACCTCGCCGAGGCGGGGGGGAAGGCCGTGGAGAAACTCGAAGAGGCCCTCCGGAAGGCCGCCGCCGCCCTGGAGGGCCTCCTGAGGCCCAAACCCTGAACAGCACCCGTGCCCCGAGGCCTCCTCAGGCCTTCACCGCGGTGAAGGTGACCACCGTCGTGTAGGTTCCCTCGTGAAAGCGGGCCGAGGCGGCGTCGGGGATCAGGAGGTCGAAGGCCAGCGCCAGGCGCCTCCACCCCTCCCCACGGGCGGGCAGGGAGAGAAGCGTCTCCGGGGCGCTCGCCAGCGGGCGCGCCGGGGCGGAGAGCCGGGCCTGGGCCTCCCCCGCCTGGGCCAGGACACGGATGGCGGAAGTCGGAAAGCCGGGGCCCGGCCCGGAGCCGGTCCAGGCGGGTTCCACCGAGGCCTTGACCTCCAGCGTCCCGGAGGCGGCGTTGGAGAAGAGGTAGAGGGGGCTTTCCCCCGGCTCCGCCGCAAGCCCCCGGGCCTCCAGGGTGGGGGTCTTCACCGCCGTCGGCGTGAAGCGGACGGGGCCCGAACAGCCGGGCGGAGGGGGAAAGACGTTGTCGGGGCAGGGCTGGCCCGGGCGGACCGTCTCGCCGGTCCTCACGTAGGCCGCGAGGTCGAAGACCACTTCGTCGGGGACCTCCAGGGCCACCACGCCGGGGATGGTCACCGTGATCCGCACCGAGCCCTGGGTGTGCTGGGCTCCGGTCCGGAGGTCGGCTTGGGCGAAGGCGGCCGCCGTGGTGAACCCCAGGGTGAGAGCCAGAAGGATCTTGGTTTTCATGGTCGCCTCCTTTGCGTCCCACCCGCGAACAGCAAGGGGGATACCAGGAGGCGTGCTTTTTGAATAGATATGAAAAATAAAGCAGAATTACCATCGTTCCCCGCCCGGTCCTCTCAGTCCTGAGAAAAGGGGGGCGAGGGGTTCTCAGAATCGAGACCCCATCAGGGGGCGCAGACCCCCGGCGGGAGGGGGTTGCCGGCGCCGTCCCGTCCGGCCACGGTGAAGGACCCTCCGCCCAGGTCCGCCGCCAGGAGGAAGTAGGCGTCGTCGGGGAGGTCGGGGAGGAGCGCCTCCAGCCGCCCCGAGCCGTCGTCGGAAACCTCCAGGGCGCACAGGCCGTGGCCCGCCTCCGTGTGACTGGCGAAGTCCCCGAGCCTCCCCCAGAAGAGCGCGTAGGAGACGGCCCCGGGGGCTTTCTGGAAGGCGAGGCGGAAGCCGGGGGAGCCGCCCTTGGCGGCGGTCTTTTCGAGGGTGAAGGGGAAGAAGGCCTCGGCGCCGCTGACCTCCCGCTGGGCGCAGGGAAGGATCTCCACGGCCACCGGGTCCGACCTCCGCGGGCAGCCGTCCGGGCCCTCGGCGAGGGCGGTGTAAGTGCCGGGAAGCGCCGTGGCCAGCGCCGTGCCCGGGGCGACGGAAAGAGGCCTCCCGTTCACCTCCCAGGTGACGGGGGTGGTTCCGGGGGACTCCAGGAGAACCCCGTCGGGACAGGGGAGCGGGGTGGCGGAGAGGGCGGGCTTCGGGGCCAGGGAAAGGGAGAGGGCGGGAGAGGTGACGGAACAACCGGCCGCCGTGAGCGCCTCGTAGGCGTACGCGCCGCTCTCCTCGGGAACCAGGCGGCGGCCTGCGGCGCCCGGAAGAATCTGGCCGTCCTTCCGCCAGGCGTAGGACAGGAAGCCGTCCGGGGCCTCGAGGACCACTCCGCACCCCTGCGGCAGGAGCGCCGGCTCCGGGGCTTCGGCCATCCCCACCTCGTGGGCGGGGGAGAAAGCGGCACATCCGGCGCCGTTCTCCACCCGGACGGTGTAGGCCCCGCTCTGCGTCACCGCCAGGGATGGGGAGACCGCCCCCGGAATGGGAAGACCGTCCCGGTACCACTGGAGGGAAGCGTAGGCGCCCCCCTCCGCGGAAAGAACCACGGGGGCGCCCGCGCAACCTTCCACGGGCCCCGCGATGGAGGGCGGGAGGGGAGGCTCCTCCACCAGGACCTCGAAGTCGGGGGAGAGGCCGCGGCACCCGTCGGCGGTCCATACCTCCACGGCGTACCGTCCCGTGCGCCCGGCGAGGAGCTCCCTGCCCGAGGCCGCCTCCAGGGCGGATCCCGCGAAGAACCACCGGTAGGAGGCGTACCCCTCCGGCGCCGAAAGAAGAGTTCCCGGGGGGCAGGCGGAGGGGGCCCCAGAGAGGACCGGTTGGGGGGGGGTGCAGGGAAGGGCCTCCACGCGGACCTCGTCCACCTCCCACCACCCGAAGGCGGTCCCCGCGGCGTCGAAGCGGAAGCGGATCCGGAGCCCCGGCCTCCCCACCCACGGGGTGAGGTCGAAGGCGGCGGTGCGCGGCCCCCGGGCCGCCTCCGCGCCGAATCGCTGAAGGAGATGCGGGAAGGTGGCGCCCCCGTCCTCCGAGAGGGCGATCTCCCCCCCGCCCGTGAAGCCCTCCTGGATGAAGCGGTCCTCGGAGACCACCAGACGCGCCTCCCGGGCCCAGAAAGGGAGGTCGAAGGGGGGGCTCACGAGGTCGAGAATCCCCGCGCAAGAAGGCCGGGCCACGGCGGCGGCGCCCCCTCCGCCGGTGTAGTTGTTGAGTCCCATGGCCGGGGAACCCTCCCATCGCTCCAGACAGGAGGAGGGGGAAAGGCTCCAGCCGGGGGGAGGCCAGGCCTCGAAGGATTCGGACAGGACGGTCCCCTGGGCGAAGGCTCCCCAGGAAAGAAGCGCCGGGGCGAGGACAAGGAGAATGCGGCGCCTCATGGGCACACCTCCACGGCGCCGATTTCGGGGGCCGTTCCGCAGAAGGGCAGACCCACGTCGGTCCCCGCTTCCCGCAGGGGGCTCCCCGGCGCCGGCTGGTAGTAGGTCGAAAGGTCGGGGTTTACGGTCTGGACGTACTGCGGGGGGGCGGAGAGGCTGTGGGCCCCCGCCGCCACCGTCCCGTGGAAGGCGTAGTCGGAGACGTTGCCCCAGAGGTCCTCGTAGTCCGAGTCCACCCAGGCGGCGGTGGCGGGGGAGTCGGTTCCCCAGCCGATGCCGTTGGAGGTCACGGCGTTGTCGCGGGAGGCCACCGCCGCCGTGGCCCCGGCCACGTAGATCCCCAGGTAGGCGTTGGAATCGAAGGTGTTGCCGTAGATCTCCAGCGTTCCCGCGGGCTGTTCCACGTGGAGGCCCATGTAGTTCTGCACCGACAGCGTGTGGTCCACGCGCAGGTTCTGGGGGGAGAGGGCGAAGATCCCTTCGCTCCGGGGGATGCGGCGCACCAGGGTCCCCGTCACCCGGTGGCCGGTCCCTCCGTTCAGAAAGACCCCGTAGAAGGCGTCGGCGTTGGCGGCGTCCACCCGGCAGGAGTCCACGGTGCAACTTTGGCCCCCGTCCACGAGGATGCCGTAGCCGAGGGCGGGGGGCGCCACCCGGCACCCCCGGACGGCCACGCCGTTCACCTGGGAGAGGGCCGGGCCCACCAGGCAGTTCGCGAACTCCAGGTTCCGGACCTCGACGTACCCCACCGTGGGGAAGCCCGTGGGGGTGCTCACCTCGAAACCCGTGTCCTGCGTGGGGTCGCTGCCGGCGATGAGGGGGAGGAGGCCCCCCGACGGGACGCCGGTGACGAGCGTGGGGCAACCCGAGGTTCCGTTCTGGGCGGAGGAGGTGACGGCCGAGCCGGCGGCGTACGGCGTGCCGCTGCGGCTGGCGCCCACCTCCACGTAGACGGCCCCCTGGCCCTGAAGGAGCTGCAGGGCCCTCCCGATGGTTTTCAGGGGCTGGTCCACCGTCCCCGGGTTGGCGTCGTTGCCGGTCTGGTTGTTCACGGTGAGGCCCTTCTCCACCCGCCATTCGAGAAAATCCAGCCGCAGGCGGTGCCAGGAGGTGGCCGGTGAGGTGGTGAAGCGCACCGTCATTCGCCCGAGGCCGTCGAGGTACGTGGAGACGAGGTTCCCCGGCACGGTGAGGGCGGCGGTGGCAAAGGAGGCCCCCGGCGTGAAGGTCCCCAGGGAGACCCAGGTGGAGGGGGGCTGCAGGGCCTCCACGGTGACCTGTTCGGACTGGGCGTGGCTGCCCACCCCGAAGACCCCCGTGAAGACCAGTTCCCGGATGCCGCCCACGTCCAGGGTAGGGGAACGGAAGGAGGCCTGGACGGTGTTCACCACCTGGACCGTGGCCTCCGTGAAGGAGCGGACGAGGGCGGTGGCGTCCCCGCGGGTTCTCCCCGAGAGGGCCATGCGGAAGGGGTGCAGGCTCTTGGCGTTGGCGCTGAGCGGCCCGGGGGAGGTGGCCGTGATGACGAAGGAGTTCGTGGGGGTGCTCTGGTTTCGGGCGAGAACCCGGCGGGTGGTGGCCGTCACCGAGCCGTCGGTGGTGGCCGTGGGCTGGACGATGGTGGGGGCGTTCCACCAGGCGTTGTTCCGGGCGACGCTCACGGCGCTCCACCCTCTGGGGATCGTCACGGTGAGGGTGCAGCCCGCGCGCATGTCGTCCTGGTTGTAGGGGTTGGAGTCGTCGGTGTGGCGGAGGCGAACCGAGAGGGAGACGGCCTGCCCCGCCGGGACGGCGGGGATGTAGGCCCGGGGGACGAGGGCGGCGCTCCCGGTGAGGTCGAAGCCCACCGCCACGTCGGCGGCCCACGCAGACCAGTTCACCAGGCGCTGGGTGGTGGAGGCGGCGTAGGAGCCGGAAAGGGTGGCGGCGGTGAAGGTGAGGGTGGCGTCGCTGGGCTGGGTGTAGGAGGAGGGGGCCGTTACCAACCGGACGAGGACCAGAAACTCCAAAGCCTCGTGGGGTGGCACCGTGAGGTTCCCCGTCCACCTCAGCGTCCGGGGGTCCACCACCGTGAAGGCCCCCGAGGCCGGGGCCACCTGCTGGACCACCGTCTGGAAGACCTGGTCGAAGCGTCCTGCGGGGATGGAGGCCGAGAAGGTCCCCGTGGTCACCGTGAGGGGCAGGTTGGTGGGGTTCCGGAGGACGGCCCCGTAGTACACCGGCCCCTGGGGGGAGATGCCGTTCTCCACCCACGTCTGGACGAGGAGCCCCACCGACGGGGCCTCCGCCGTCTCCACCACGCTGGAGAGGTCGTAGGAGATCCCGTCCAGGAGGTCCATGGCCGCAGGGGAGGACCCCGAGACCGAGAAGCCCGAGGAAAGGGTGACGGTGGCCGATCCCCCCGTGTAGGGGACCGTGTGGCACTGACCTCCGGCGGCCCGGGCGACGAGAAGGCCGAGGACGGCCGCCCAGAACGTTCGCCTCATGGGGAACCCTCCCGAACCAGCGAGACTTCCAGGGGCAGTTCCAGGCTTCCCTCCTCGGGAAGCCCGGAGAAGACCAACACCGGAACCAGGGAGACCGAAACCCCCGCCGAAGGGGTGGGTCCCCCCTGAACGAGCGTCAGGGGCCGGCCGGGGGCGAGGGCGCCGGTTTTCCCCCTCTCCCCCAGAAAGACGAGGGACGCCTGCCGGAACAACGTTCGGGCTTCCGCCCCACGATCCTCGGCCAGACGGGCTTCCAGGCGCCAGGGGACGTTGGCCTTGACCCGCAGGGCCTGGGGGCCGAAGTCCACCGAAAATTCGCGGCTGGGGTCGAAGTCCTTCCGGGGGGTCCATCGCCCGGGGACGCCTTCGAGGAGCAGGACCTCCGCCACCTCGCCCCGAAGGGTGAGGGGAACCTCGGCGGCGGAGCCGAGCCGGAGGCGCAAGACGAGGCGAAAGCCCCCCGGGGGGGTCTCCCAGGGAAAAGAAAGGCGCCCCTCGAGCCTCAGAATTCCCCCGGGGGCCTCGGCCCTTCCCAGAACGAGGTCCGTCCCCGGCCGTACGGCCGTGAAGGGGCCGTTCCCCGCCCTCAGGGCGAGGGCCCCCTGGAGGGGGAGAGGCGGGGCCGTCTCCTCGGCCGGCGGCACGGAGACGAACACCTCCACGGGACCCTCTTCCCCGAGGACAACCTCGGCGGCGGCGGCCGCTTCTCCCTCCCCGGGGGTCACCCGGCCGAAGTCCATCACCGAAAGGGCCGGTGGGAGGTCGAAGGGACGCCCCCTCTTGCCGGGCTTTCGGGCGTCGGCCGCGCCCGGCCAGAGGAAGAGGAGAAGGGCGAGGAGGGCCGCCGGCCGCCGCATGGTCACTTCTCCCGGCCCGAAGGCGGGGCAGGGGCGGGGGCCGGCGGGGCCAGCCTCCCCCCCTCGGGAGGAGCCGAGGGAAGGCCTTCCACCTCGGAGGAGGCCTCCACCGCCTGGGAGGGCTCGGGCCCGAACCGGAAGTAGGCGTGGGCCGTGAGCCCCGGCACCGGCAGGGGAAGGTTCACCTTGCCGCGGATGCGGAGGCGCGCTCCCGGGTACGCCGTCTGGGGGTCCGGCTCGTCCGAGGCCACCTCCTCGGGAAGGGCGCCCTCGGCCCCCGGCTTTTCCACGGTGAAGGCCCCCTGAAGGAGCAGGGCGGCGTTGCCGGTGTTGCGGACGGAGAGTTCGGCCACCACCTCCGCCCCGTTGTAGGCCGCCCGGAATCCCTCCACCTGAAGGCTCCGCTCCTCCGTCCCCGAGGCGGTGACGATGACCGGAATGGCCACCCGGGGGATGAAGACCACCCCCGTCCCGCTTCCCTCGCTCCTCGGGGGCGGCAGCACCTCCAGGGCCAGCAGCGCCCAGTAGGACCCGCGGGCTTCGGGGGGGACGTGGGCCGTCACGCGGACCTCCACCGACCCCTGCTCGGGGGTGAGGAAGTCCACGCGGTCCAGAGTGAGCCAGCCCTTGCAGGAACGGGGGTTCTCCCCGTCCTGGAGGACCTGGATCCTTCCCATCTCGTCCTTGGTGAAGTCGAGGAGCAGGGCGCGGATCCGGTTGCTCTCCTCCTTGGAGGAGGAGACCTTCACCACGTCGGAGGCCGCCCCGCCGGGGGGCGCGGCGAGGCCGAGCTGGACGGGCGAGGCGAGGATCCCCCGGGCCGAGGCCGCCAGGGGCGCCAGGAGGAGAAGAAGGGCCGCGCCGAACAGCGATCGTTTCATGGCGTTCCCCGTGAGGGGGCGGGGCCGGACGGTCTTCCCGCCCGGCCCCCGCGAAACCCCTCAGGCCTTGCTGATCTGGAAGGTGGCCGTGGTCGTGTAAGTGCCCTCGTTGAAGGTGATCCCCGCCGAAGGCAGGTAGATCCGGAAAAGCTGGTCGGCCCGGGTCCAGGGGAATTTGCCCAAGGTGTTGAGGTTGCCCGCGCCGATGGTGGTGAGCGCGGAGGCGAGGTTGGTCCAGGTGGCGGGGCCCACGTTCTGCGCGTTGTTGGCGGAGTCCCGCTGGATCTGGAAGTCGGTGGTGTTGAAGCCCGGCGTGCCGCTGTTCCAGGCGCCCACCATGGCCTGGACGTCGATGGTCCCCGTGTTCTTGTTGCAGAAGAGGCTCATGTAGATGGCGTTGTCCGACGGGGCGGCGCCGGGGGTTCCGGCGGTGGTGGTCTCCTGGTTGGGGTAGTAGTTGATGGAGGTGCAGGCCGGCGAGGGCGGGAAGGCGTCGTCGGCGCAGGTGGTGGGGCTGGGCGCGGGATAGGAGGAGAAGTCCCAGGTGAGGTCGGTTTCGATGTCGATGCCCACCACGCCCGGAATGGTCACCGTCAGGGTGGTGGTGCTCTGCTGGGGCGAGGCGCCCACGTGGAGGCCGCCGCCCGCGGCCAGCAGGCCGGTGGGCAGGGCCAGGACGAGGGTGGAGAGGGCGAGAAGTTTGAGCGTCCGGTTCATGAAAAACCTCCTATGAGATAACGCTCCGGTCACTGCAGAATCCGTTCGCGGGCCGTGGCCGCCCGCAGGGAAAACGCCACGCCGGTCCGTTTCTTTCGCTCGATGAACACCTCCTTTTCCCAGGGTTCCTCGGCCACCACCCCTTGGGCCAGGGTGGTCCGGTCGAGTACGATGCGAACCGTTCCTTCCGGTAACGCGCCGAAGGAGAAGTTCCCTTCCTCGTCGGTGACGGCCTCCTTCCGGAAGCCCCTCCCCTCGGCGGTGATCCGCACCTGCCCCAGGGCGCCGGGGAAGGGGAGCGCCCCCCGGAAGAGGAGGCGGCCTTCGAGGCGCCCCGCCGGCCGGGCGGCGAAGGCCACCCTCTCCGTCCTTCCGGCCTGGAGAAGGACCGTCTTCCGCGGGGCGTCCAGGTAGCCGTCCAGGATCTCCCCGCTCCACTGCACCTCCAGGGCGTGGGTCCCCGGGGAAAGGACGAAGCGGCCTTCCCCCTCCGGGGAGAGACCCCTCGGCCGTCCATCGAGGAGGACCGTGGCCGGAAGAGGTTTTTCCGAAGCGCCCCGGGAGCCGTCTCCGTCCTCGTCCCAGAAGGCCGAGACGCGGAGTAGGGCCGTCTCGGGGGCCTCGAAGGGGAGGGGAAGGGCCCGGGTCTCGGCGGGGACGGCGGGCGGCCGGGACCCCCGGGAAAGGAGGCCGCCGAGGTGGAGCTGGAGAAGAAACCCGTCCCGGCCACGCCTGCCCGCCACCTCCTGGCGGAACCAGGAGGCCCGCAAGGAACCCCGGAGGGCGGTGGCGCCCAGGTCCAGAGCGAGGCCGGCCCCCTCCTGGCGGACGCGGAAGAGGGCGGGTCCCGGGGGGGTCTCGGAGAAACTCACGTCGGCCGAGAGGGCCCCTCCCCGGGAAAGGGACCACCGCCCCTCGGCCCGGGCCTCGTAGTACCGGTTCACCCGCTCGCCGGACGGCCTCTTTCCGTCGTAGAGGCGCACGAGGAGCCTTCCTTCGGAGCCGGGGCCGAAGGAGCGCCTTCCCTCGGCATCCAGCCGCCAGGCGGTGAGGTCCTGGTTTCTCTGCAAGGGGTCGCGGACGGCCTCCTTCGCCAGGCGGAGGGAGAGCAGGGTCTCCCGGAAGCCGAAGGAGAGGGAGAGGCCGCTGTTTTCGGAGCGGGCCCGGGTGGGGATGGAGACCCCCCGGTCGGAGCGGCTCTCGCTGGTGGAGCCGAAGAGGCCGAGCGTGACGCCCCCCCCCGCCTGCCAGGAGAGGGAGGCGCTCCGGTAGGACGAGAGGGTGCCCGACTGGGCGGGGTCGAAGAGGCTGAAGGACTTGCTCTGGCTCAGGGAGAGGGAGGCCGAGAGGTCCTCCGTGAGCCGGGCCGACCCGTAGAGGTTGTAGCCGTGGCGGAGGGAGGCGAAGAGGCTCGTCCCCAGCGGCGGCCGAAAGTCCTTGTCGGTGTACCGGTAGTACCCCCCCAGGCTCAGGGAGGGGGTGTTCCAGCGCGGTTCCAGCGTGGCGGCCCAGCCGCCCCCCGACGAGCCTTCGAGGAGAAGCCGGCTCCGGACCTCCGGTTTCGGGGCGTACCCCAAAGAGAGAAAGGCGTTCTCCCACCCCTCGCCCCCCACGGGGCGGTTCCGGAGGAAGCCCGCCCCCAGGTCCAGGGAGAGAGAAGGGAGGGCGAAGAGGAGCTGGGCGCCCTCCACCCGGTCCTTCCCGATCTCCGGCAGGACCCCCGAGGCGTCGGGCAGGCGACTCAAGGAGGGCTGGGCGGCCCGGCCCGCGAAGAGGGCGAAGCGGGCCGTCCCCTTGGAGAGCGTCGCGGCCCCGCCCCGAAGGAGGAGGGTGGTGGGGGAGAGGAAGTCCGCCTGGGCCGGCCCCAGCGTCGTCTCCACGTCTCCGGCGGCGAGGCCCAAGGAATAGGGCCCCGCGGCAAGCCCCGAAAGGGCCATGGCGCCGTAAGGGGCCCCGGAACCGGCCCCCCGGGGGCGGTAGTCGGCGGCGAAGGCCTGGAAGAGGCCGGCGGCCGTCCGGCGGGCGTAGCCGATCTGGAGGTTCCCCGAGTCTTGGCGTTCGCCCCGGCCGAAGTCGGATCTCGCCCCGGTCAGCGAAAACCTCAGTCCCTCCGCCGCCGGTTCCACGGTTTCGGCCCCCCGGCGGCCCTCGCCGGCTTGGGGGGAAGCCTTCCGGAGGAGGAAGTGTTCCTTATCGGTTACAGTCTCCCAGGGGCCCTCCTCCCGAAGGAGAAGTTCGATGCGGAGGAGGGGGCACCCTTCCGGCGACCGCAGGAGCCGCAGGCGCGCCTCCGCGAAGGGGCCGGCGGCCGCGGCCGCCCGGGGGGGAAGTCCCTCGGAAATGGCGTTGGAGAAAGAGAGGACGAGCCGCGAAAAGCCCGAAAGGCCCCGCTCCCGAACCGACTCCGTGGAGAGGCCGGGGGCCGGCGGAGGGCCGGCCCACTCCAGCCGAAGGCCCTCCGGCAAGAGTTCCACCCCCCGGAGCTTCGCCGGCTCTCCGCAGGCCGTGGAGAGAGGCAAAGGCTTAAAGGGCACGGCCGTCACCTCCGAACCGGCGGGAGGGGCCTCGAGCGGGAAGGCCCACCCCGTCCATCCCAGCAGCAGGAAGACCGCCAGCGCACGGGCCATTGTCCTCCTCGCGAAATCCAGAAAGCAAGAATCGTGCCTCTTCATGGGGACAGACCGAGCCTCGGCGCCTCTGGATCCCACAAGAGTGTAACCTATTGAGAAAAAAGATCCAGACCTCTGCCTCCCCGGAGGAGCCCCGCCGAAAGCGGGAGGAGCGGTGGGTTGCCCGCGCAAACAGTCGGCCGAAAAGTGTTACTTAAGGAAAACATCGAAGACCATCCGTCGAAACACCAAAGAAGGGGGGAGGCCGGCCGCCTCCCCCCTTTGGGCTTACCCGCTTTTCGCGGCCTCAGTTCACGACGATCACCATGGACCGTTCGGCCTTGAACTTGTCGAGGTTGAGGAGCTTCACCTGGGCTTCCTTCCCGTCGGAGAGGACGGCGGCCATGTAGTCCACGCCGGCCTTGAAGGAGGCTTCGGGGGCCAGCTTGACGCTCTTGATCAGCGGGACCCCCGCCTCCTCGGCGGTGAACTTGATGGTGTCGCCGGAGCGCAGGTCCAGGTGGTTGGGGAAGGAGGCCTCGTCGAACTTGGTGATCCGCGCCTTGGTGAAGAGGCCGTCGTGGATCATCCCCTGGGCGACGAGGGCCTTGCGGTCTCCCACCCGGTAGAAGACGGAGTTGAGCCGTGCCTTGAGGTCCTCCGAGAGGTCGTTGAGTTCCTGCATCTTTCGAAGGAGGTCCGCCCGCTCGGCCTGAAGCATGGCCACGTCCTGGTTGAGCTGGTCGCGCTTCTTTTCGAGCTCGGCCACCTGCTCGAGGAGGGTGGTCTTCTCCTTGGCCAGCGCGTCCCTCTGGGAGATGGCGGTGTCCCGGGCGGAGACGAGCTCCTGCTTGGCCCGCTGGATCACCCGGTAGGGGCTCACCGAGGCCTCGCCCTGGGTGACGAAGGTCCCGTAGACGCCGTTGTCGTAGAAGTTCCAGACCTTGAAGCCCGGAACCAGCTCGTCCATGAGGTTCACGCGCTCCACCAGCTTCTTGGCCTCGGCGGGGCTGAGCCCCTTCTCCTTGGTGAGGAAGTTCATGGCCAGGTCGTAGTGGCGGTCGCCCCGCTGGACCACCACGGCGGCGGGGAGTTTCTTTTCCAGCTCCTGGACCTGGACCTTAAGGTCCTCGACTTCTTTCTGGCGGGCGAGGATGTCGTTGATGAGGTCCCGGTACCCGATCCCCTTCTCCTCGCGCAGTTTCTGCTCGAGCAGGGCCTTCTGCTCGGGGGTGAGGGTCTGGCCCACCACGCCGCCGATGTCCTGGCCCCCCTCCTGGACGTACTGGCGCAGGAGCTGGTTGACCTTCTCCTGCTTCTGGTCGATGTCCTGCTCCAGCTTGGCGATCTTCTGGGCCGTCGCCATCTGGCTGGACACCTCCTTCGATTCCCGCTTGCACGCCATCCCGGCCGCCAGCGCGGCGGCGAGGACCCAAACCAGGATTTTTTTCATGGATCGTCCTCCACAATCATGGACCCAGTATACCACCAGAAAGGCCGTGAAAAGGTGACGGGGATCACAGGGCCGGAAAGCGGAACCCCGAAAAGTGAGCCATGAGAATGGAGCCCGCCACGGCCACGTTCAACGAGTCCCAGCCGGCCGCCATGGGGATGGCCACCCGCCGGGCGCAGCGCTCGAGAAGTTCGGGGGACAGTCCCCGGCCTTCGTTCCCGAGGACCACGGCGAAGGGGCCCTGCGGGCGGGCGGCCTTGGGTAGCGGCTCCCCCCGGGCGTTGGCGGCCAGGAGGGTGACGCCGTTCACCCCGGCCCACGACAGGAACTCGGGCGCCTTCACGGGCCAGACGGGGATCTGGAAGGCCGCGCCGGCGCTTCGGTAGAGGGCCAGGCCGCGGTAGGGATCGGCCGTCCCCTGGCCGGCGAAGACCCCCGCCAGGCCGAAGGCCCGCGCGGAGCGGACCAGAATCCCCACGTTGACCGGGTCCTGGACGGCGTCCAGGTAGAGGTACCCCCGCAGGGAGGGGACCTCCGGAAAGGGGGGGACCTTGCGCGCCGCCAGGGCCAGGAGCCCCTCGCTGGCCGGTTGGGTGGCCAGCCTCTCCACGAGCCGTGCGGGAACCAGGAAGACCTTCCCCTCCTCCACCAGGGGGAAGAGGCGGGCGGACCATTCGGGCCAGCGGTCCTCTCGCACGAGGACGGCCAGAAGGGGCCAGGCGGCGGCCAGGGCCTCGGTGAGGAGGTGGCGTCCCTCCAGGAGAAAGGCCTCCCGGTCCTTGCCCTCCGCGGCCTTACGCACCCTCTTGCAGAGGGGGTTCTGGAGCGACGTCAAGGGCAACGGCGCCATGGCCCCAGGGTAGCGCAAGGGCGAAGGAAAGGGAAGGCGGCGGGTAGAAGGCGGAAGGCGGAAGTGGGAAGGCCGAAGGGGGAGGGCGCGTCTGTGAAAAAACTTTTCCCGGGTCCCGTCTTTCCCCCAGAGCGACGCGGAGGGGGAAAGGCAGGCCGCAGGATAGGGCCTTGGGCGCGAAGGGGGGGCCACCCGGGGCTCCTTCGAAGCAAGACCCGGCCGACCCCCCGCGTCCTACCGGATTTTTCCGAGGACCTCGGCGGTGCACGCGTCGAGGAGGCGGCGGGCCTCCGCCTCCAGCGCCTCCACGGCGGCCCGCTTCTCCGCGGCGTAGGCTTCGTCCTTGATGCCGGGCAGGTTGATGCGGACGTTGAGGCAGGCCCCCAGGACCCCCGCGTAGGCCATGTGGGCGCCCACCCCCGCGTCGGAGACGGAGTTCCGGTTCCCGACGGCGGCGGCCCTCCGGCAGAGGCCCAGGGCCCGGAGGCAAAGCTCCGCCGTCTGCAACGGAACGGCCACCGCCCCCTTGAGGCCGTCCTGCAGGGCCTTCTGGCGGGCGGCCTTCTCCGCCTCGGTGTTCCGCGGCAGGCGGAGGGCCTCCATGTAGCCGTTGAAGGCCCGGGTGTCGGCGTCCACCTGCAGCAGCAGGGCGTCCTTGGTTTTCTGCGCCTCCACCGCCACGGCCCCCATCTCCTCGAAGGCCTCCTCGTAGCCGGGCTTCCCCACGGTGAGGTTGGCCACCATGGAGGCCAGGGCCGCCCCCAGGGCCCCCGAAAGCGCCGCCACCGAACCGCCCCCGGGGGCCGGGGAGTCCCGGGAGACCTCGTGGACGAACTCGAAGGTGGTCTTGGCGATGAGTTCTTCCGGGGGGACCTTGGGGTAGCCGATGACCCGCTCCTTCACGTCGAAGGGGCCCAGGTCCCGAAGCCCCAGGCTCTGGACCGCCGTCTCCAGAAGGTCGTCCAGGGGGACGCCCGTGGAGCGGCCTTGGCGGGCCAGGTAGAAGCGGCCGGCCTCCGCCATCGCCTCCAGCGGAACGAGCCCCACGATCTCCGAACCGGTGACCACGAGCCCCCGCCGGGCCGCCAACTCCCGCGCCTTTTCCAGGACGACGTGGGGCGGGGTCAGGCGGAAGTTCGTCAGGTTGATGGAAATCTGCGTCCGGCCGTGCTGGGGGAGCTCCCACCCGATGGCCTTGCAGGCGGGGAAAAGCCCCGGTTTCTTCACCGACTGCCCGTCGAGGCGGTCGGGGTCGATGTCGTTCAGGCGGTAGAGGGCCCTCCCGTCGTAGCCGTGGGCGGCCTGGATGTGGGCGAAGAGGGCCTGCGGGTCGGGGAAGACCTCCAGGCAGGTTCCGCAGGCGTACTTGCCCGGCTCGTGCTTCAGGATCTTGCCCATGAAGTAGAAGGGCTCCACGTTGCCCGTGCGGACGGAGCGCCCCTTTTCCCGCAGTTCGAAGGCGATGTCGGTGGCGTGGTCCTTGACCCGGGAGTTGAGGTTGATGTTGTAGGCGATGAGGAAGTCCCGGGCGCCGATGACCGTGGCGCCGGACTTGGCGTTGAAGACGGCGGGTCCGAAGTCCGGGGCCCAGGCGGGGTCCTTGAGCTTTCGGGGCAGCCCTTCGTACTCCCCCCTCCGGATCTCGGCCAGGTTCTTCCGCTCGGGCCGGGTGGCCGCGTACTCGTAGAGGTACACGGGGATCCGGAGCTCCTTTCCCACCCGCTCCCCCAACCGGCGGGCCATGGCCACGCACTCCTCCATGGTCACCTCGTGGACCGGGACGAAGGGGCAGACGTCGGTGGCCCCCATCCGGGGGTGGCTGCCCCGGTGGCTCCGCATGTCGATGACCTCCGCGGCCGTGGCGATGGCCCGGAAGGCCGCCTCCTCCACCGCCTCCGGCGGCCCGAAGAAGGTCACCACCGTGCGGTTCATGTCGGCGCCCATGTCCACGTTCTTCAACTGGACGCCCTCCACGCTCTGGATGGCATCGGTGATCTGCTTGATGACGGCCGGGTCCCGGCCTTCGGAGAAGTTGGGGACGCACTCGACGATCTTGCCCATGGATGCCTCCTCGAAAACCCCCGGGGCGCACCGCCCCCGCCAGATTACCCTTCCCTCGCGCCGAAGAGAAGGGCCGGCGGGAAGCGAAGGGGCCCGCGGGTGTTATCATCGCCTCTGGAGGATGGAATGACCGAGACCGCCTTCTCGAAAGGATCGGCCGGCCGTGGGCTGGCCCTGGCCGCCGCCGTGGTCCTTCCCGCCGCCCTCACCCTGCTCTTCTGGAAAACCGCCCTCGCCGGGAGGGAACCCTCGGCCTCTCCGCCGGGGCCCTCACCGGCGGCGGCCCCCAGGACCCCCTCCGCCGCGGGAACCCTCGACGGAGCCGTCCTGTACGCCGAGAACTGCGCCGTGTGCCACGGCGCCGACCTTCAGGGGTCGGGGTCGGTGCCCGCCCTCCTCCGGAAGAACTGGCCCTACGGGGAACGCCGGGAACTCCTGATCCAGATCGTGCACCGGGGCCGGGGGCTCACCATGCCGGCCTTCGAGGGGCGCCTCTCCAACCGGCAGATCGAGGCGCTGGCCGACTACCTCAACGCCCGCAACGCCGCCCCGTAAGGCCTGGAGAGACGGTCCTCCCCGGCCGCGTACGGGGTCCTTCCGGCCGGCCCTTCAGCCCCGGGACGTACCGTTCAGGGCGCTGCTCTTGTACCCGTAAAAACCGTAAACGAGGATGCCCACGCCGAGCCAGACGAGGAACCGGAGCCACGTGACCAGCGGCAGGCTCGCCATGAGGTAAAGGCAGAGGGCGATGCCCGCCAGGGGCAGGACGGGCGACCACGGCGCCCGGAAGGGCCTGGGCTCGTCGGGCCGCGTCCGCCGCAACACCAGAACCCCCCCGCAGACGATGACGAAGGCGAAGAGGGTGCCGATGGAGCAGAGCTCCGCCACCACCGAGATGGGGGTCAGGGCGGCGCTCAGGGCCACCACGAGTCCCGTGAGCCAGGTGGCCCGGTAGGGCGTCTGGAAGCGGGGGTGGACGGCGGAGACGGCGGGGGGCAGCAGGCCGTCCCGGGACATGGCGAAGAGGATCCGCGGCTGGCCCATGAGGAGCACCAGCAGGACGCTGGTGATCCCCGCCAGGGCCCCCACGCTCACCAGGGCGCTGGCCCAGGGCATCTTCAGCGTGTTCAGGACCAGGGCCACCGGGTCGGCCACGCCGAGCTGGGCGTAGGGCACCACGCCCGTCATGATGGCGGCCACCGCCATGTACAGGACGGTGGCGATGGCGAGGGAGGCCAGAATGCCGACGGGCATGTCCCGCTGCGGGTTCCGGGCCTCCTCGGCGGCGGTGCTCACGGCGTCGAAGCCGATGTAGGCGAGGAAGACGATGGCCGCGGAGGTCATCACCCCCTTGAAGCCGAAGGGCAGGAAGGGGTGCCACAACGCCGGCTTGACGTGCCACACCGCCAGGGCGATGAAGACGAGGATGACGGCGATCTTCACCACCACCACCGTGAGGTTCACCCGGCTGCTCTCCTTGATGCCCCGGTAGAGCAGGTAGGTGATGGCCAGGACGACGAGGGCCGCCGGGAGGTCCATTCCCAGGGTGAAGGATCCCTGATCCGGGTGGGAGAGGCGGCTCCAGGCCGGGGCGGAGGCGAGGAAGGACGGGAGGGTGAGCCCCATCCCCTTGAGCAAGTTCTGCAGGTAGGCCGACCAGCCGATGGCCACGAGGCTGGCCCCCACCATGTACTCGAGGATCAGGTCCCACCCGATGACCCAGGCCAGGATCTCCCCCAGGCAGGCGTACCCGTAGGTGTAGGCGCTGCCCGAGACGGGGATCATGGCCGCCAGTTCGGCGTAGCAGAGGGCGGAGCAGGCGCAGGCCAGGGCGGCGATGGCGAAGGAGAGCACGATGCCGGGCCCGGAGTGGTGGGCGGCCTCCACCCCGGGCAGGACGAAGATGCCCACCCCGATGATGCAGCCGATGCCGATGGCGGTCAGTTCCAGCGGGCCCAGGACCTTCTTGAGGCGCCGGCCCTCCGCCTCCGTCTCCGCCTTCAGCCGGTCCAGCGGCTTGGTCCTCAGAAGCCCGTTGCCCATGGGCGCGCCCCTCCTTCCTCGTTCCGCTCCGGCTCCATTATGCCCCGGGGCGGGGCTTTTGGCATAGGCGGGCGCGCAGTTCGAGGTACAGGGCCCGCCCCAGGTAGGCGTCGGTGGCGGCGTAGGCCACCTGGGCCGGGCTGAGGTCGTGCCGGGCCCAGTTGGTGGTCCGCTGGCCCTTGGCCACCCGGAGCCCCAGCGCCTCCTCCGCCAGGCCCCGAAGCCCCCGGGCCTTCAGTCCCGCCGCCTCCGCCATTTCCGCCAGCTCCACGAACCCCCGGGGCTCGAAGGGGGAGAAGTCCACCAGTTCCTTGACGTCCCGCCCCACGGCCACGCCGGCCTTGATCACGGCGGGGTCGCTCAGCAGGGCCTTCAGCCCCTCGGGGAGGCCCACCCGCCCCAGCTGGAAGAGGACCACGGCCTCCCGGCCCGCCAGTTGCACCAGGGCCGGAGGGTGCACCTCCCCCCGGCGGAAGGAGGGACGGGTCTCCGTGTCGAAGCCCAGCACCGATTCGCCTCGAAGAAGCTTGAGGGCCTCTCCCACGCGGGACGGATCGGAGACCACCGCCACGGGGCCGTGCCACCGGGCCAGGGGAAGCTCCTCCCCGCTCCTCGAGGAAGCCTCCCGGGAAACCTGCGCTTCACGACCGGTCGTCACGGGGCCTCCCTTCGAAAAGAAACCCGGACCTCCCGCCCCGCCCGCCCTTGGGGATCGTAGGGCCGCTCCACCCAGGTGACGCGCCCGTCGGCGCGCAGGACCACCACCGTGGAGGCCCGGGTGCCGTAGACCTCCGTTCTCGTGAAGATGGGGCTCAGGGCCCTCTCCGCCTCCAGGGGAAGGCCCGTGCGGGGAAGCTCCCCGTCGGCGGCCGGGGTGCGGTCGGCGAGGAGGGCGAGGAGCGACTCCTCCAAGTCCCCGTCTTTGCCTTCCAGGGCCTTTTCCAGGGCCTCGAGCCCCCGCCGCACCTTGGGCCAGGGGGAGTGGAGGACGCCGTTGCCGAAGCCGTGGAAGCCTGGCTTCAGGAAGCGGGTTCCCGGGGCCCGGTTGGAGAAGGCGGCCAGGCGGTCCCCGTCGAAGACCACGAGGTTGAAGCCGTTGTAGGGCGTTCCGTCCAGAGAACGGAGGAAGGCGCCGGCGTCGAGGCCGGATTCGAGGAACGCCTTCACCAGCCGGCCCCGGGAGGGGGCGGCGGGGTCGTGGCGGGAGGGCTCGCGGATGTTGGTGAGGCCCGCGAGGCGCCATCTCCGCGTGATCCCCAGCCACGTCCCGCCCTGGCGGAGGTCCTTTCCCGCCAGGATGCCGTGGGGCCCCTCCCACCACGCCGAGGGGGCCGAGGGCCGGTCGTAGAACTCGTCCCGGTTCGCCGCCAGGACCAGCGTCAGGTCCGGGCGGGGGCGGTGGGCGAGAAGCAGGATGCACATCGCTCAGGCGAGGAGGCCGGAAAGGACCGCGCCGGGGGCCAGTTCGAGGGCCTCCGCGGCGTGGCGGAAGAGGCGGGCCCCGTGGATTCCCTCCAGGAACAGCTCGGGGCCTTCCCGGCGCAGGAGGCTTCCCTCCCACAGTCCCACCACCGTGGCCTCGGGGTGGGCCTCCAGGAACTCCAGGATCCGCTCGTCCCGGGTCTCGCCGCCGTGGCCGGGCAGGCGGGCGTCGGTGTAGTGGGGGTTGATCTGGAAGGGGACCAGGCCCAGGGCGTCCAGCCCCTCCGGGTCCACGATGGGCATGTCGTTGGTGGTCATGATGGTGGGGCAGGCGACGTTGGCGCCGGCGCTCCAGCCCACGTAAGGCATTCCCTCCCACACCGCCTTCCGCGCCGACTCGAGGAGCCCCGACCTTCTCAGGAGCCTCAAGAGGTGAAAGGTGTTTCCCCCGCCCACCACCAGGGCCTCCGCCCGCCGGAGGGCCTTCGGGGGGTCCGGCACTTCGTGGGCGGCGGCCACCTCCACGCCGATCTGGGCGAAGGCGGCCCGCACCTTGTCGGTGTAATCCTCCCAGGTGAGCCGGACCCCCGCGAAGGGGACGAAAAAGACCCTGCGGGCCGACCCCCCCAGAAACCGCTGGATGTGGGGAAGGGACCACCCGAGGTACGGTTCTTGAGGGTTCGTGGAATTGCTGAGCAGCAGCAGCCGGACCTTCGCGGCCATGGCGCCTCCCTGCGTAGCATACCACGTCCGGCGGCCGAGGCCCCTTCGGAAGGGGAAAGGGGGAAGGCGGAAGGAAGTGGTATGCTTGCCGGAGAGAGGCGGTCATGGGGCGGACCTTCACGATTCTGTTCGTGGACGACGACCTGAGCGGCGTGGAGGACGTCCTCCGGGCCCACTTCGAGAAGCACCGCCCCGACTGGCGGTGCCTCTTCGCGGAAACCTTCGAGGAGGCGGTGACCCTTCTCGCCTCCGAAAGCCCCGACGCCGTGGTCCTGGACGTGGAACTCTCCCCGGGGGGAAGGGAGGGGATCGAGCTCCTCTACCACGTGCGCCGGAGGTACCCCACCGTCCCCGTGGTGGTCCTCACGGGGATCCACGACGCCCGGGTGCTGCGGGAAGCCTTCGTCTCCGAGCGGGTCACCGAGGACCTCAAGGTGGAGGACGTGGACCCCGAGGCCTTCCTCTTCAAGGAAGAGATCCTGGGGGGCGACCGCCTGGACGTGCTGGAGTGGAAGATCGCCAAGGGGATGGAGAAGTACGGCCGGGTGCGGAGCGACGTGGGGATCCTCGTCACCCACGGCACCGACACCATGGCGTGGGGGCTCTGCTACCTGCGGTACGCCCTCAAGGGGCTCAAGGCCAACGTGGCCGTCACCGGGTCCCAGGTTCCCCTGGAGGGATACTTCTCCAGCTCGGACGCCCTGGGGAACCTCAAGACGGCCCTCTACCTGCTCAACCGGCTGAGGCCTGCCCACCTCTTTGCCGTCTTCAACAACGGCCAGCGGGTCTTTTCGGGGCGCCTCACCAAGTACCGCAAATGGGACACCGACGCCTTCGAGGGGCGGCTGGCCGCCAGCGCCACCCCCGACGGCATCACCTCCGCCCGGAAGGATTGGGTCTTCATCCCGTACGAAGACCAGCGCCTTCAGGACCTGCACCTCATCCGCACCGGGGGCACCATCGAGTCCCAGCGTTCCGCCGCCGATTTCGGGGCCCTGAAGCCCACCGGGGACTTCGTCTGGAAGTACCTCAACGACCCCCTCTCGGGCTTCTTCGTCAACCCCCACCGCCACGACCTCTTCTCCCTGGACTCCTCCAACCTCTCCTGCGAGCATTGGGAGCGGGTGGCCCTGGAGATCGAGAAGATCGGCGTCGCCACCGCCGACACCCGCTTCGACACCACGGTGAAGCCGGTCTTCGCCAACCCCTTCTACACCACCGAGGACTACCACCGGCAGTTCGCCGCCGCCGGGTCGGCGGCCATCTTCTGCGGGTACGGCGGCGGGAACGCCAACATCTTGGAGGGTTCCCCCCACTCGGTCCTGCCGGCCCTGAAAAAGGCCGTGGCGGAGGGGAAGTTCGTGGCGGTGACCTCCCAGGTCCCCCTGGAGCCCTACGACGCCGACTACGAGACCGGGCTCACGCTCCTGGAAGCGGGGGGGGTGCCCTGCGGCGACCTGCCCCTGGCCGACGCCCAGATGAAGCTGTCGTACATCCTGGGGCACCGGGAGGAGCTGGAGGAGGCGGCCCGGGAGTTCGGCATGGCCCCCTCCCTGCTGTGCACGGCGGCCTTTCTCTCCGGCGTGTCCATGCGCAAGGCCCTCAGCATGGAGATCTTCCGGGGGCTGTTGGAGAAGCGGGGGACGCCCCTGCGCTTCCTGGCCGAGGACCCCTTCGTGGCGCGCCCCTTCGACCAGGCCATCCGGGCGGTGGCCCGGGCCTGCCAGAGCCTCTGAGGGCCGGGGGGCCCGGTCCGCGGGCTACTCCCCCATCTCCTCCCGCTCCTGGCTGCTGAGGCGCACCAGGGCGGAGCGGTAGGGCCAGTCTTCGAGGAACCCCTCCTCCTTCAGGAGGGCGAGTTTGGCCCGGTGGTACTCCCAGTAGTCCTCCATGTCGAGGAGGTCCACCCGGTCGGCGGCCCGGACGATGGAGGCGAGGTAGGCGAGGATCCGCTGGCGGTCCCGCCGGGCCCACCAGGAGAGCGGCGGGGAGCGGAAGGGGGCGGCGCCGGTGTCCACCGTCACCGAGACGGTGACGAAGAGGGCGGAGAGAAGCAGGAGGAAGAGGGACGCGCCCAGGAGGCCCCAGGCCCATGGCCCGGCGGACCCCCGGCTTTGGAGCCCCGCCGAGGCGGCGGGTACGGCCAGGAGGGCGGCGAGGACCCCCGGGAAGAGGGTGGGCCAGGGGACGCGCCAGGCCAGGGAAATGGGGGCTCTCAGGGCGGTGAGGGCGTAGAACTCGCGCCTCCCGTAGCCCAAGGGCCCCTTTTCCTCGAAGACCACGCGGTCGTAGAGGAAGGAGGCCTCGAAGGACCGCCCCCGCGCGCTGAGGGAGAGGCGCGGAAGGCCCAACCCCTCCAGCGTGGCCTGGAGCGGGTAGCGGGAGCGCCCCACCTCCTCGAAAAGGGCCTCGAGAAAGCGGTCCAGGGAGCCCCCCCGGACGCCGTGGAGGACGGCCAGCTCCTGCCCCTGGAAATCGAAGAGGTGGACCGACTTGCGCCTCAGGCCCGCCCAGAAGAAGACCCACGCCACGGCCAGCAGGGCCCAGGGGAGCACGTAGGCCGCCAGGGGCCCCACCCCCAGCAGGGGGAGGAGCACCGCCGCCCCGGTGACGGCGGCCAGGGCCAGGGTCCGCGCCAGGGGGAAGGGGCTGAACGCGTTGTAGTCCCAGATCTCGTCGTAGTAGATGACGTCCCCGTGGACCTTGAGGCCCGCGGCGAAGTCCTCCCGCAGGAGCCCGTCGGGGGTGAGGGAGAAGACCGTCCAGGCTCCCGGGGGCCCTTCCTGTTCGTGGCGGGGGACGCGGTCATCGGCCACCGCCGCCCTCCACCAGGGCCGAGACCAGGGCCCTCGCGAAGTCCCGGGCCACCTGCTCGTAGGCCACCACCTCCTCGGCGGCGAAGGTGGCCGGCGAGGAGGACCGGGCGTAGGTCTCGGTGAACCGGAAAGCCTGGGATTCGTAGAGGACGGTCCCCCTGGAGTCCGCCAGCCGGACTCTGACCCCGAGGGAGACCTGGTACCGGTTGGCACGTCCCGCCTCGTCGTAGGAGAGGGGAGCCACGTGGAAGCTCCGGATGGCGCCCGTCAGGACGGCGTCGGCCCCCTCCTTTTGCGACTGGACCCGCACCTTCAGACGCCGCGCCATCTCCTGCGTCACCGCCTCCGTCAATCGCTGGTCGAGCTGGACCACGGGGACCTGGCGCTCGAAGGGCAGGACGGCCACCGTCCGGATCCCCTCCGGCAGGTTGCCCGTCCCCAGGAGCCGGTAGCCGCAGGCGAGGGAGGCTCCCCCCAGGAGCAGGGCCCAGGCCGCCGCCCGCAGGAACGGCTTGGCGAGACGAAAGCGCAGGGGTCGCACGGGGGCCTCCTCTCACCGCACCACGAAGTTGACGACCTTGCCGGCCACGGCGATCTCCTTGACCACCGTCCTCCCCGCGAGGTGCGGCCGCACCTTCTCGTGGTTCCGCGCCGCCTCGAGGATTTCCGCCTCGGAGGCCCCCGCGGGGACGGTCACCTGGGCGCGGAGACGGCCGTTCACCTGCACCGGGAGGGTGACCTCCTCCTCGGCGGCCAGCTCCGGGTCCCAGGCGGGCCAGGGCCCGTCCACCAGGAACCCTTGTCCCCCCAGCCGCTCCCAGAGCGCGTCGGCGAGGTGCGGGGTGAAGGGGGCGAGAAGCTGGACCAGGGCGGTGAGGGCCTCCCGGAAGACGAAGCGCTGGCCGGGGCTCCGGTCGTAGGAGGCGGCGAAGGCGAGAACGGCGTTGGCCAGCTCCATGAGGGCCGCCACCGCGGTGTTGATCTTCAAGCGGCCCTCCAGCTCCCCCTCCACCTTCGCCACCGTCTGGTGGACCTTCCGCCGGAGCGGGTGGACGGGACCCTCGCCGGGCTCCGCCGGGCCCTTCAGGTCCTCCGCCCACTCCTCCACCAGCCCGTGGACGCGGGCCAGGAAGCGGTAGGCCCCCTCCGCCCCGCTGTCCTGCCAGTCCAGGCGGTCCCAGGGCGGGGAGACGAAGAGCATGTTGAGCCGCACGGCGTCGGCGCCGTACCGGGCCACCATCTCGTCGGGCTCCACGAGGTTCCCGAGGCTCTTGCTCATCTTGGCCCCGTCCTTGATGACCATCCCCTGGCACATGAGGCGCTTCACCGGTTCCCCGAAGGGAAGGAGGCCCAAGTCCCGGAGGACCATGGTGAAGAACCGGCAGTAGATGAGGTGCATGGTGGCGTGCTCGATGCCGCCGATGTAGAAGTCCACGGGGCACCAGGCCTCCACCGCGCCGCGGGCGAAGGGGGCCGAGGACTCCTTGGGGCTCGTGTACCTCAGGAAGTACCAGGAGGAGTCCACGAAGGTGTCCATGGTGTCCGTCTCCCGCTGGGCCTCCTTTCCGCACCGGGGGCAGGGGGTCTTGAGGAAGTCCTCGCGGGTGGCCAGGGGGCTCCGGCCCCGCCCCGTGAAGGCCACGTCCTTGGGCAGGAGCACCGGGAGGTCCCGCTCCGGAACCGGCACGGTCCCGCACTCCGGGCAGTAGACGATGGGGATGGGCGTCCCCCAGTAGCGCTGGCGGGAGATGCCCCAGTCCTTGATCCGGTACTGCACGGTCCGCTGGCCGAGGCCCTTTTCCTCCAGGAAGGCCCCCATCCGCCGGGCGGCCTCCCGGTTGGGGAGACCGGTGAAGGGCCCGCTCTCCACGAGGACCCCGTCGTCGGGGCAGGCGGCCTCCAGGGTTTCGGCGGAGAGGTTTCCGCTCTGGACCACCACGCGGACGGGAAGGCCGTAGGCCCTCGCGAACTCGAAATCCCGCTGGTCGTGGGCCGGGACGCTCATGACGGCGCCGGTCCCGTAGTCCATCAGCACGAAGTTGGCCACCCACACGGGAATCCGCTCGCCGGAGAAGGGGTTGAGGGCCCAGGCGCCGGTGAAGACCCCCTCCTTCTCCCGGGTGGTGGCCCGCTCGTGGGTACTCTGGGACCGCATCCTCGCCCGGAAGGCCTCCACCTCCGGCCGCCGGTCGGCGGCGGTGATCTCCCCCACGGCGGGGTGCTCGGGGGCCAGGAGGAGGTAGGTGGCCCCGTAGATGGTGTCCAGGCGGGTGGTGAAGACCGTCACCGGCCTTTCGCGGCCTTCGACGGGGAAGTGGACGAGGGCGCCCTCGGAGCGGCCGATCCAGTTCCGCTGCATGGCCACCACCTCCGGCGGCCACTGTGTGAGGTCGTCCAGGTTTCGAAGGAGCTCCTCGGCGTAGTGGGTCAGCTTGAGAAACCACTGGTCCAGCTCCCGCATCTCCACGGGGTTGTGGCACCGCCAGCAGGTCCCGTTCTCCACCTGCTCGTTGGCCAGGACCGTGGCGCACTCCGGGCACCAGTTCACGGGCCGCTTCGCTTTGTAGCAGAGGCCCTTTTCGTACATCCGGAGGAAGAACCACTGGTTCCAGCGGTAGTAGTCCGGTTCGCAGGTCACCACCTCCCGGTCCCAGTCGTAGAGGAAGCCCAGGCGCCGGAGCTGGCTTCGCATGGCGGCCATGTTGGCGTCGGTCCAGGCCTTGGGGTGGACGCCCCCCTTGATGGCGGCGTTCTCCGCCGGAAGGCCGAAGGCGTCGAAGCCCGTGGGGTGCAGGACGTTCTTGCCGCGCATCCGCTGGAAGCGCGCCACCACGTCCCCGATGGTGTAGTTGCGGACGTGGCCCATGTGGATGCGGCCCGAGGGGTACATGAACATCTCCAGGCAGTAGAAGTTGGGCCGCCCGGGCGCCTCGGGGGTGCGGGCCACGCCCGCCTCCTCCCACCGCTTCTGCATCCGCGCTTCCAGCTCCAAAGGCTCGTAGGCCATCGGCGGGGACCTCCAGAACCCACGAATTTTAAGACTTTTTCGCCGCGCTCACAAGGAGGGGCCGCCCTTCGTCGGGAACGGGAGCCGAGGGGGATTCCTAGGGCCGGGGGTTCAAGAGCACTTCTTCTGCGGCCCCTCCGGGCGGCGGAGGAAGCGTCCGTTCTCGAAGACCAGGTCGTCCTCGAAGCAGTGGGTGGCCGCCTCGTCGGTGGGGATGGCCGTGAGGGCCACCTTCTTGTCGGAGCCCCCGCAGAGGAGGATGTACTCCCGCCCGTCGGCGGAGACGCCGTAGCTGTACGGGGCGCCCCAGGGGTCCACGGCGGGGAGCTCGGCGAGGTACGACGGCTCCAGGAGGGGCCGGAGGGCCTCGGCGTCCACCAGGCTGTAGTAGGAATCGGTGTCGTGGCCGGTGGCCGGGTAGGTCCCATGGTCCTTCGCGTACGCCTCGCAGGCGGTGGCGAGGGTGTGGATCTCCCCCACGGCCCGCTTCTGCTTGGCCCTCTCCATCGCCGTGAGGAGGTTGGGGATGGCGATGGCGGCCACGATCCCGGCCACGAGGCAGAAGAGGACCAGCCCCGCCCCCACCAGCCCCAGGACCAGCGCCGTGGGAAAGCCCTTCCGGGAGGGCGCGGGGGCCGCGGAAGGCGGCGCGGCGGGGGCCGCGGCGGCCCGGGGAGGGGGCGGAGGCGCGGCGGGGGGAGCGGGGGAAGGCGCTTCCGGCCTCGCCGCCGGAGGGGCCTGGGGAGGCGGCGCGGCTTCGGCCCCCTCCGGCCGGGGAGCGCCACACCGGTCGCAGAACTTCGAGTTCGGCGGATTTTCCTGCCCGCAGGCGCAGACCCAGGCCATGGGGTCCTCCTCGAGATCCCCCCGATTCTAGGTCTCCGCGTGGAGAAAGACAAGGGGGGCTCCCGTCCAGCTCCTTTCTCCTCCGGCGCGGGAGCCCTCCAGGCGCTCTCACGCGAGGCCCTGGAGAAGAAGCTCACGGCCTATCTCCGCATGGACCTCGGCCCCGGGGGCGAACTCGCGGTGGAGCCGGTAGGAGGCCATGGAGAACGCCGAGAAGTGCGACGGGAAGCTGGCGCTCCACACCGATGACGGGACGCTCCCGGCCGGAGAGATCTACCGGATCTACAAGGACCTCCAGGAGATCGAGCGCTCCTTCCGGTCCCTCAAGAGCGTCGTCCGGATCCGTCCCACCTATCACCGGACCGCGCGCGGCGTGAAGGCGCACGCGTTCCTCTGCGTGCTGGCGCTCCTCGTCGAGCGGGTCATGCGCCTCGAGATCCAGGGGGCGGGGGAGACCCGGTCCCCCCGCGCGGCCCTGGCGGAACTGCGCCGCCCCACCCAGGTCCGCCTCGACCTGCCTGCCCGAGACAAGCCGGTCCGCGTTCTGGCCGACCAAACGCCCCTCCAAGGCCGGCTCTTCCAGACCCTGGACGCGGAACCCCCGACCCGAAACCGCCTCCGCAGGAGGCCGTGTAGTACGAAAATCCCCCCGCCTCCTTCCCTTCTTCCTTACAGAAATCGGGCGTCAAAGTCGGGGGCCGAGGGCTGCAACCGCCTCCACCCTGAGGGGCCCGGGCTTGCCGGAAAAAAGGGGAGACCCGGAGGGCCTCCCCTCGAGTTCCGGCGCACCTTTGGGTCACTTCTTCTTGGCGAGGGGCTCGATCTGCTTCAGGAGGTCCTGGACGGCCTTCTTCTTCTCCTCGTTCTTGGAGATCTCCAGGAAGGACTTGAGGACCGGGACGGCCTCGGCGTAGCGCTTGAGGTTCACCAGGGCGTTGCCCTTGCCGAGCAAAGCCTTCTCCCAGTTGGGGCGGAGCCCCAGGATGCGGTCGTAGGCGGCCAGGGCCCCTTCGTAGTCCTTCTGCTTCTCGTAGGCGATGGCCATCTGGTCCAGGACGGCGGGGCGGTAGGTCTCGTTCTTGGTGACCTCCAAGTACTTCTGGAGGGCGGGGATGGCCTTGGCGTACTGCTCCGCCTTCAGAAGGTTCTGGCCCACGGCCAGGAGGACCTGCTCGTCGTTGGGGTTGAGGGCCGCGGCCTTCTCGAAGTAGGGCTCCGCCTCGGCGTACTTTCCCTGGTTGAAAAGGAGGATGCCGGCGGCGAAGGCCACGTCCTTGTAGTCGGGGTTCTGCTGGTAGATGGCCTTGTACTGAACCAGGGCGTCCTGGGGGCGGTTGTTCTTCTCGTGGAGCTGGGCGATGTTGTAGCGGACCTCGTTGTTGGAGGGGTCCACGTCGACGGCCCGCTGGAAGGCCTCGGCGGCTTTCGCCTCCTGGCCCATGTAGTAGTAGCAGGTGGCCTCGTAAAGGAGGGTTTGGGTGCCGAAGGGGTTCTGTTCCAAGGCCTTCTCGAAGGCCTGGATGGCGGCTTGGTAGTTCTTCAGGTTGTAGTGGGCCACCCCCAGGTCGATGTAGAGGCCTTCCGTGACCTGGCCGGCCTCGATGAACTTCTGCGCCAGCTCCACGGCCTTCTGGTACTCGCCCTGGGTGATGAGGTCTTCGATCTTCACCGATTCTTTGCTCTTTCCCTGGTCCTTGCCTTTGGAGCCTTTGGACTGGGCGGCGGCCCCGAGGGCCAGCGAGGCGGCCAGGGCCGCCACGCCCAAGGTCTTGAACATGCGGCGCATGAGGATCCTCCCTGCCGGCCTTCCCCGGCCGGCGAAGTTTTTAAGGGTATCACCGGAAGCCTCTGAAGTCAAACGCCTTGGCGGGAACGGAAAGGAACGGTATAGTTTCTCTTGGAAAGGGCGGGTGGATGGCCAAGAACCGGGAAGACCGTTCGGAGTCCTGGCGCCGGTACCTGGAGGACAGCGCGCAGCGCCTGTCGGAGATGGACCGGATCCTCTCGGCGCTGCAGGGGGACCGTTCCTCCCGGAGGGGCATCGAGGAGATCCAGGCGGCCTTCCACGACTTCGCGGGCTCGGGGGCCCTCTACGCCCTTCCGGAGGTGAGCGCCCTGGGAGGGGAGGGGGAGTACATCT
Organism: Acidobacteriota bacterium; assembly: GCA_037444825.1. Taxonomy (GTDB): domain Bacteria; phylum Acidobacteriota; class UBA4820; order UBA4820; family DSQY01; genus JBFLVU01. The sequence continues at coordinate 114,802 of JBBILR010000002.1, forward strand.
GCTACGCGGTGTCCCTCTCGGACCGCCCCCCCACCGACGAGGAGCTGGAGCAGATCGCCGGCCTCGTCCGCCGCCTCCGGGTGATCTTTCAGGGGGTGATGGATACGCAGGCGGCGGCCCCCCCCCGCTTCCCGTCCCGCTCCGTCCCCCTTCTCCTCCTGGTGGCGCCCTCCACCCCCGAAAGCGCCGCCCTCGCGGAGTTCCTGGCCAAGCGGGGCCTCCAGGTGGAGCGAGCGGAGAGCGCCGCGGCGGGGGTGGAGGCGGTCCGGGCCTCGCTGCCGGACATGGCGGCGGTGGCCGTCTCCCTTCCCGACGGGTCGGGGTACGACTTCGTCCGGCGCTTCCGGGAGATCGAGGGGGAGCGGAGCGTTCCGGTGGTCCTGCTCGGGGCCCCGGAGCTCTTTCACGACAAGGTGGAGGCCATCGCCTGCGGGGCCGACGGCTTTCTGCCCCCTCCCGTGGACCCGGGGAGCCTCTTCCGCAAGTTCCGCTCCCTGCTGGGGCGGCGGCGCGCCGCGTCGGCGAGGATCCTCGCGGTGGAGGACGATCCCCACCAGGCGGAGTTCTTGGAACGCACCCTTTCCCAGGGGGGCTACCAGACGCGGGTCCTCACCGACCCCATGGCCTTCGAACGGGAGCTACACGCCTTCCGGCCGGACCTGGTGCTCATGGACGTCCTCCTGCCCGGCGTCTCGGGGTACGACCTGGTCCGCTACCTCCGCCAGGAGGAGGGCTTCTCCGCGGTGCCCGTGGTTTTCCTCACCACCGAGGGCCGCCGCAAGGCCCAGATCAAGGGCGCCGAGGCCGGCGGCGACGACTACCTCATCAAGCCGGTGACGCCGGAGGACCTGTTGGCCACCGTCAAGTCGAGGCTCATTCGGTACCGCTCCCTGCAGGAGATGATGGACCACGACGAGCTGACGGGCCTGCTCGCCCACACGCCGTTCCTCCAGCAGGCCCGGCTCTGCCTCTCCCGTTTCAGCCGCCGACAGATCCCCTACGCCATGGTCCTCGTCGAGGTGGATCCGCCCAAGTCGCTCCCCTTCCCCCCGCCCAGGGTCCAGGCGGCCCTTCTGCAGGGCCTGGCGCGGTACCTCCAGCGAAAAGTCCGCCAGACGGACATCATGGGCCGCTACGGCGAGAACCTTCTGGCCGTGGTCCTCGAGCACCTCACCCCCGGCGACGCCGTGAAGCTGCTGGAACGCCTGTTGGGGGAGTACGCGCAGATCGAGTGGCCGGTGGAGGAGCTGAAGCTGCGCACCACCTTCACCGCCGGGGCCGCCATGGCCCATCCTTCCATGAAGACGCTCAAGGCGTGGCTGGACGCCGCCTCCGCCGCCCTGGCCGCGGCCCGGAAGCAGGGAGGAGGCCGCGTGGCCCTGGCCCCGCCGCCTTAAGGCTCAGGGCGGGGCCGGCACCGTCTCCTTCAGGATGCGGAGGAGGTGCCGTTCCACGTGGCCCCAGTCGTCCCGCACCCCCCCCTTGAGGCGGAGGTCCAGGTCGTAGAGGGCGCCCAGGGCCCGCCGGAGTCTCTCCTCGGGCCAGCGTTCCAGGTTCTCCAGGAGGCGCCGCACCGGGGCGGGGTGGGAGAAGCCCAATTCCCGGGGTTCCACCTCCCGGGGGTGGCGGCCGGCGGCCCTGGCCGAGCGGAGGTAGAGGAGGGACCGGACCTGCTTGGCCACCATCCCCAGGAAGGCGAGGGGGACCGCGTCGGGGTCGCGCCGGAGTGCCGCCAGCGTGGCGGCGAGGGTCCGGGCGTCGTCCCGGACGAAGGCGTCCACCGCGTCCCACTGCCGGGGGGTACCCCCCGCCCCCAGGAGGGCGGGAAGGTCCGGGCCGTCCACCACCTTCTCGTCGGCCTTGTACAGGAAGAGGAGGTCCAGCGCCCGCGCCGCCAAGGCGGGGTCGCCTTGGGACCACTCCTCGAGGCCCTCCAGGGCCTCCGGCGTGAGGCGGAAGCCCTCCCCCCGGGCCCGGGCCTCGGCGTAGGCCTTCACCGACCGGACCCGAAGGTCCTTGGACGGCACCTTGGAGAGGATGCTCCTCCAGGCGCCCGAGGGTCTGGAAAGGTCCGCCGCGACCTCGATGAGGAGGGCCGATGAGGGGGACGGCCGTTCCAGGTAGGCGTCCAGGGCCGCCAGCAGGTCGGCTGCCGCCCCCTCGGCGTGGCGGAGGCGCACCGGTTGGACCTCACGGAACATGGGGACGGAGCGGAGCTCGCGGAGAAGGTCGGCGGCGGTGGTGTCGGGGCCGCTGAGGCTCACCACCCCTTCTTCGCCGCCCCAGGCGCGGCACCAGGCCGCGGCGTCCCGTTCGGTCATGCGGGGGTCGGTGGCCCAGAGGAGCCAGTTCCGCGGCCACTCGCCTCGTTCCGCCATCTCCTTCTCCCCCGCGGCTAGGCCGAGGCCGGGTTCTGAAGACCGGCGCGCCCCTCCAGCGCCTCGCCGAGCCGATTGTACGCCATTACCGTGAGAAACAGGGCGGCGCCGGGGAAGAGGCCCAGCCACCAGTCGCTCCAGTGGCGCACCACCAGGCTCATGACGTTTCCCCAGGAGGGTTCGGGGGGCTGGATGCCCACCCCCAGGAAGGAGAGGGCCGCCTCGGAAAGGACCGCCCCGGCGGCGCCGAAGGCGGCGTTCACCGCCAGGGGGCCCGAGGCGTTGGGAAGGATGTGGCGCAGGGCCTGCCGAAAGGGGCCCGCCCCCAGGCTTCGGGCCGCCTCCACGTAGGGGGCGGACTTCAGGCGGAGGAACTCCGCCCGGGCGAAGCGGGCCAGGGGGGCCCAGGAGGTGAGGCCGATGACGAGGATCACGCTCCAGAGGTTGAGGTAGCGGGGGTCGGTGACGGCGGTAACCGTCAGGATGAAGAAGAAGGTGGGGAAGCAGAGCATGACCTCGATGGCGGGGGAGACGAAAAAGCGGTCCACGGCCCCCCCGGCAAAGCCCCCCAGGGCCCCCAGGGAAACGCCCACCAGCAGGGCCAGGAGCATGGAGAGAACCCCCGTGAGGAGGGTGACCTGGGTGCCGTGGACGAGCCGGGCCGCCACGTCCCGCCCCACGTCGTCGCACCCCAGGAGGTGTTCCCGGCCCGGCGGCTCGTGGATCCGGTCCAGGCTCGTCTCGTAGGGGGAGTAGGGGATGAGGGGCAGGAGGACCCAGCGGGCCCGCTTCCGCCCCTCGCCTTCGGGCCCGAACCACCTCGGGTCGCGCTCCAGCGCCAGGGCCGCCTCGTCGGGGCGGAGGAGGAGGCCGAGGGGAAAGAGGTCCCGGAAGGCCGGGAAACGGAGGCGGCCGTCCAGGTGCACCGCCAGGGGCTTGTTGTTGGCCAGGAGGGGCGCCAGGAGGGAGACGGCGGCCAGCAGGCCGAGGAAGGCCGCCGGGAAGAACAGGCCGGGGGGGAGGAGCCTCCGCTGCGGAAGGGGGAAAAGGCGCCGGAGGGGGGAAAGAGGGAACCTCACGACCTTCACTCCAGCCGGACGCGGGGGTCCGCCGCCCCGTACCAGAGGTCCGCCAGCAAGGTGCTTCCCATGACCACCACCGCCCCCAGGACCGACTCGGCCAGGATCACCGGGTAGTCCCGCGTGTAGACCGCCTTCATGAAGAGCTGGCCCATCCCCGGCCACGCGAAGAGGCTTTCCACGATCACCGAGCCGGAGACCAGGCCCGGAAGCAGAAGACCCAGGAGGGTCACCATGGGCAGGAGGGCGTTCCTGGCCGCGTGGCCCCACAGGACCCGGCCCTCGGAGAGGCCTCTCGCCCGCGCGGCCCGCACGAAGTCGCTCCCCAGGCTTTCCAGGAGCGCCCGGCGGGTGAAACGGGCCACGAAGGCCATCCCCCCGTAGGCCAGGCAGAGGGCCGGAAGGGCCGCGTGGCGAAGGACGTCCGCCGCCCTCTCCCAGAAGCCGAGGGAGGCGAAGGCCTCCGAGCGCATGCCGATGAAGGGCAGGAGCCGGAAGCGGACCCCCACCACCAGGATGAGGAGCACCGCCACCCAGAAGTTGGGGAGGGAGTAGAGGACGTAGAGGAGGCCGGAGACCAGCCGGTCGGCGGCTCCGCCGGGCCGGCGCGCGGCCGCGAACCCCGCGGGGAGGGCCACCGCCAGCATCAGGAGGGTGGCCAGGGCGTTGAGCAGGAGCGTGGCCCCCAGGGGGCTGGAGAGGAATCCCCCCCCGGGGAAGGCCTCGCCGAAGAGGACCTCGCTCACCGGCCGGCGCTGGCTGTAGGAGACCCCCAGGGACCCGGAGGCCAGCGTGGCGAGCCATTTGCCGTACTGGACGTACCAGGGCCGGTCCAGGCCGTACCGGTGGAGGAGGTCTTGGTGGTCGGCGGGGTTCATCTGGCGCACCGCGCCCTCCCCGGCGCTCCTCGAGGCGGAGAAGGGGTTCCCCGGCGCCAGCTTCACCGCCGCGAAGACCACGGCGGTGATGAGGAAAAAGGTGGGAACCATGAGCAGGAGGCGGCGGAGGGCGTAGGTTCCCACGTGCGATCCTTCCCTACTGCCGGTCCTTGGGCACCCACCACTCCAGGAGCGAGGGGTACCAGGTGAAGAGGCCGTACCCCGCCCGGCTGGCCTTCACGTTTTGGAAGCGGTTCCGGACGGCGGCGGTCTGGGTGGCCGCGAAGAGGTAGGCGTGGGGCTGGTCCTCGGCGACGATCTCGTGGATCCTCCAGAGGGCCCGCTGGCGGGCCTTCCGGTCGAAGGCCCGCTGCTGCTCCTCCACGAGGCGGTCCACTTCGGGGTTGGAGTAGGACCCGTCGTTCTGCCCCGCGCCCATCCCCGAGGGAAGCAGTTTCCCCTGGGAGGAGTGGAGGAGCTGGAAGGGGTCGGGGTCGTCCCCCAGGGACCACCCCGAGAGGTAGGCCTCGAAGCGGTGGCGGTGGGTGCGGTCCAGAAAGACCCCCCACTCCAGCTTCCGCACCTCCATCCGGACGCCGACCTTCTGGAGGTCCTGCTGGAAGACCTCCAGCCAGCGGGAGAACATGTCCGCCTCCGCGGGGACCAGGCATTCGAAGGAGAAGGGCTTACCGCCGCGGTCCCTGAGGCCGTCGCCGTCGGTGTCCCTCCAGCCCGCCTCCTCCAGGAGACGGGAGGCCTCCGCCGGGTCGTAGGGCAGGGGAGCCACGGCGGGGTTGTACTCCCATCCGCCGGGGTAGAAGGGCCCGGAGAGGAGGGTGCCGTGGCCGCCGAGGATCTTCTCCACCACGCCCTTTCGGTTCAGGGCCAGGGCCAGGGCCCTGCGGACCTTTCGGTCGGCGAAGAGGGGGACCGACCCGTCCAGGTTCCAGACGATGAAGAAGAACTGCCTCGAGGGGTACTCGAAGACCCACGAGCTTTCGAGGAACCGGGGGTCCTTCCGCACCTCGTCCCACTGCTCGGGGGCGAGGCCGGTCATGTCCAGGGCCCCCGTCCGGTAGGCCGCCAGCTGGGTCTGGGCCTGGGGGAGAATTTTAAAGACCAGGCGCTGGAGGTGCGGCCGGCCCCGGGGATAGTCGGGGTTGGCTTCCAGGACCACCGCCTCGCCCCGCCGCCACTCCACGAAGCGGAAGGGGCCGGTGCCCACCGGCCGGGCGTTCAGGGGGTTCTCGTTGAAGGAGGCCCCCTTCCCCGGGGGAAAATCGTAGAGGTGGCGCGGGACCACGTGGAGGACCCACGCCGCCAGTCCGGGGGCGTAGGGGACCTTCCACGCCACGCGGACGGTGTACGGGTCGGGGGCCTCCACGGAGGAGACCTCCCCGAAGGTGGGGCGCTTGTTCACCGCGTCCACGGTGGGGTCCATGCAGGCGCGGTAGGTGAAGAGGACGTCGTCGGCGGTGAAGGGCTTCCCGTCGTGCCACTTCACCCCCTTTCGGAGGTGGAAGGTGGTGGTCCGGCCGTCGGGGGAGGTTTCCCAGGACTCCGCCAGCACCCCCACCGGCTCCATGTTCTCGTTCATGTCGAGGAGGGGGTCGAAGATCCATTTGTAAACCAGGAAGGAAACCTGGTCGCTGGCCACCACGGGGTTCAGCGTCACCGGCTCGGCGGGGAGGGGGCGGGTGAAGGTCCCCCCGCTCTCCGGGGCCCGCCCTTCGTAGCCCGGCAGAAAGGCCGCCTCCCCCGGCGCCTTGGAGGCCGGCGCCGGAGGGGGGGCGGTGGGACCCTTCTCCGCCGCCCCTCCGCAGGAAACCAATAGGATGAGGCCGAACAGACCGAGGCCGAAGAGGCTCCGCCTTCCCCGCATGGGGTCCTCCCGCTGGAGGGGAGTCTAGCGCCCGCAGAAGCGCGGGCGCAAGGGGAAGCCCCCGGAGACGGCGGCGAGGGAATTCGTGAGGGGCCTCACACCGGAAGGGGATAGTTTGTGAGGAAGGTCACACCCTTGCCCGTTGCGCGGGAGCGGGGGCGGGCGTACATTACGAACAAGCGTCACGTTCCGCCCGGCTCCGGCGGTGGGAGGGAAGCCATGTCCCGAAGATTTCCCGCGTTGGCCCTGGCGTTTCTCGCGCCGGTTTTCGCTCCCCTCTGGGCCGGTCCGGCCACCCCCCTCCCGGAAGGGGTGGGAGGCCTTTGGGAGGCCGTGGAGCCCAACCTCGGCCAGGGCCCCCCGGAGGCGGCCTTCCTGGTCCGTTCGCCGAGGGCCACGTGCCTCATCGGCCCGTCGGGGCTGGACGTCTACCTCACCGCTCCCTCTTCCACCCCTGGTTCCCGCGAGGGGGAGCCCGCCTGCCCCCAGCTCGGCGGCACCGCCGCCTTTCGGCTCCGATTGGAAGAGGCCTCGGCGGGGACCTTCCGCGCCGACTCCCCCCTGCCGGGGGTGGTCCACCACTACCACGGCTCCGACCCCTCCCGCTGGGTCACCGGCGTCCCGAGGTACGGCCGCGTCGTCTGGGAAGCCCCCCTACCCGGCGTGGAGGTGGAGTTTCTGCCTCTTTTGGAGGGGATCCGCTTCGACCTGCGCCTCTCCCCGTCCGCCGATCCCGAGCGCCTGGGCCTCGCCGTGGAGTCCCTGGACGGAAAGCCGGTGGCCTTCCGCGTGGGCCCGGAGGGGAACGCGGCGGTGGAGACGGCCCTGGGGCCCTTTCCCCTGCGCATGCCCGCGGTGTACGCCGAGGGGAAGGGCGGGAGGAGGGCCGTCCGGGGGACCTTCACCCTTCGGTCCCCCTCCTCCCTGGGGCTCCGGGTGGCGGGGCGCGGGGCGGGGGAGTCTCTGGTGGTGGATCCCACCCTCGTCTACTCCTCCTACCTGGGGGGCTACGGGACGGAGGTCGTCCAGAAAATCCTGCTGGATCCGGCGGGCGGCGCGGTCCTCGCGGGCTCCACCAACTCGGCCGACTTTCCGGGGGGGCAGATCCCTCAGGGGATGGACGCCTATCTGGCGGTCTTTTCCCCGTCGGGCACCCTAGACTTCGTCGCCCTGCTGGGCGGGTACGCCTCGGACTACGGGGAGGCCCTGGCAAGGGACGCATCGGGTGATTTTTACCTCGGCGGCAACTCCTACTCGTCGGACTTCCCCGTTCTCAACGGCTTTCAAAGTGACCTGGGGGGAGGGGGCGATGGCTTCGTGGCTCGGCTGGGGCCCTCGGGGGCCTTGATGTACTCCACGCTGCTGGGAGGGTACGGGGGGGACGCCGTCCTCGGCGTGGACACGGGGCCCGCTGGGAGGGCCTACGCCGCGGGCAGTACCGCCTCCCCGGACTTTCCCACCACAAGCGGGGCGATCCAACCATCCTTACAAGGACCCCAGGACGGCTTCCTGACGGTCCTGGACACCCTCTCCTCCGGACCGCCCCTTTACTCTTCGTTCATCGGAGGCTCCGCCGCCGACGAAATGGACGCCGTCCGCACGCGCCCCGACGTCCCCGACGTCGTCTTCCTTTGCGGCCAAACCTACTCGAGCAACTTCCCCGTGACCGCCAACGGCTACCAGCAAACCTACCAGGGGGGAGGAGACGGGGTTTTCCTGGAGTACGCCAGAGCCCCTTCGCCGGGGGTCCTCTACAGCACCTACCTGGGCTCCACCGGGGAGGACCACCTCACCGCCCTCACCGCCTACCCCAACGGACAGGCGGCCGTGGCGGGCTACACCGAGTCGCCCTTCCCGCTGGTTTCCCCCACCCAAGCGGCCTACGGGGGAGGCGCCACCGACGCCGTGGCGGCCCTTTTCGACCCGGACGCCCCCGCCCTCCTCTTCTCCACCTATCTGGGAGGCAGCGGGGCCGACTTCCCCTACGCCGCCGCCCACTGCACCACCACCTTCGACACCGACCTCGTCGTGGCCGGGGCCACCACCTCGCCGGACCTCCCCCTGGTGGATCCCCTTCCGGGCCAGGAATCGCTCCAGGGGGTGGAGGACGCCTTCCTCGCCGCGTGGGTCTTTCCCGTGTTGGCCCCCCACAGGCCGGGGGAGCCCGCCAGCGGCGTCTCCCCCCAAAGGACCCTGACCACCTACTTCGGCGGCGAGGGGGACGACTGGGGAGAGGCGGCGGCGTGCCTTCGGAACCCCATCACCGGGGTTTCCACCCTCGCGCTGGCGGGGGGGACCACCTCCCTCGCCTTGCCCCTCGCCGGTTCGCCCTTCCAGGGAACCCATGGCGGCGGGAGCTACGACGCCTTCTTCGCCCTCTTCTCCACCGCCCCGGCCTGCACCCTGACCTGTTCGGCCTCCGCGGATTCGTCCGTCGGCGTGGCCCCCTTCGCGGTGTCCTTCACCGCCACGGCCGACGCCTCCGGCTGTTCCCAAAACCCCCTCTTCTCTTGGGACTTCGGCGACGGGGGGACCTCCACGGAGCAGAACCCCACCCACACCTACGCCGCGGCCGGGAGCTACACCTGGACCCTCACCGTCACCGTCGATTCGGAGACCTGCACCCGAAGCGGCACCGTGAAGGTCTGCGAGCTGACCTGCACCGCCTCCGCCTCCGAGGAGCAGGGCTTCGCCCCCTTGGACGTCTCCTTCACCGGCATTGCGGCCTTGTTGGGTTCCTGCGGCATCGACACCTTCAACCCCACCTACGACTGGAACTTCGGCGACGGCTCCCCCCACTCCACCCTGCAGAACCCTTCGCACACCTACGCCTCTCCCGGCACCTACACCTGGACCCTCACCGTCTCCTTCGGCCAGGCCGTCTGCACCCAGAGCGGCACCGTGGAGGTCTGCGGCCTCGCCTGCACCGCCTCCGCCTCCCCCTCCGGCGGCGTTCCCCCGCTGGCCGTCTCTTTCAACGGCGGGGCCTCCACGCCGGGGTCGTGCCCGCTGGACCCGCTCTACCACTGGGACTTCGGCGACGGGGGGACCTCCACGGAGCAGAATCCCACCCACACCTACGCCTCCGCCGGCACCTTCACCTGGACTTTCACCGTGACGCAGGGCCAGGCGGTGTGCACGCAAAGCGGCACCGTACAGGTCCAGCCCGCCGCGCTGTACGGCTACGTGGGCATCTCGGGGGACGAACTCTTCCCCCTGGACGGGGAGGGGATCGTCTCCGCCTCGGTGACGGCCCGGAACACCGCCACCGGCGCCGCGGAGACCGTCCCGGTCCTCCAGGGCTTCTACGCCTTTCCCTCCCTCCCCCCCGGCACCTACACGCTGGAGGCGACCGTCCGGTACAAGGACTTCGTCTTCGTGGACGCCCTCTTCCGCGGCCTCGGATGCCCCGCCCCCTCCCAGGGGTACCTCGAAAAGGAGGTGACCCGCCGCCGGCCGGGCACCGTCACCGTGACCTCGTCGGGGAGCGTGACGGCCGACGTCCTCTTCCCGCCTCCGCTGGTCCTCCTCCACGGGGCCCTGGGCTGCTACGAGAAATGGTACTCCGCCGATCCCTTCCAGCAGGACTACTGGGACAACCGGGCGCGGGCCCAGGGCCTTCTGACCTTCACCCCCCACTTCACCTGGTGGGGGGAGTCCTACCCCTGGAACCAGCGGGCGGGGGAGGTCTACCAGCAGGTCCAGGCGGACCTCCACGGCCTCAACGAGCAGGCGGGGAGCGTCCTGGGGGTGAGGCCCTACCCGCCGTGGAACCTGCTCGCCTACGACATGGGCGGCCTCGTGGCCCGGGTCCTCACCTCGGGGAACCTCGGGACCTCGCCGGTGATGGAGGCCCTTCGGGACCTCTACCTCCTCGGCGTGCCCAACAGCGGTAGCGACTTCCTCTTCGGCGGCCTGGGCAACGGCCTTCTGGACACCGAGACCGTCGTCCGCCGCTTCAACGAGGTCTACCCCGACTTCGGGCCCTGGACCGAAAGGGTCTACGCCATGGGCGGCGACGAGGGGTGGTGGGGGACCGCCAACTCCGACGGCCGGGTCCCCCTCTTCTCCGCCTTCTCGATCTTCCGCCTCCTCTGCACCCCCGCCGACCCGTCGGGGCCCCGGTGCCGGCCTTACCCGGCGGTGGTCTTCGACAGCGAACCCAACCGCGTCTTCCACTACAACCACGCCGACCTAGGCTCCCCGCCCTCCACGGCGGAGATTCTCCTCGGCACCCTGGTTCCCCGGCTGGAGATTTCGGGCCCGGCGCCCGCCCCCCGCCTCCAGGCGGCCAACGCCCCCGACGACGAGAATCCGCTCAGCCCGATCGGGGCCAGCATCTGGGGCACCGGGGCCCGGTCCACGGGGACCAAGGGGGGGACCCTCAACGCCTTCGCGGGAGGGGCCGCCACCCAGACCTTCGCCTTCCCGGTGGGGGCCACCGACGGCCTGGCCCTTTCGGTCTTCGTCTCCGACGGCGCGGGGACCTTCACCCTCAAGGATCCCCAGGGGCAGTCCGTGGCCTCCACGAGCACCGACGACCACTTCGTCTGGACCGTCCTCAACCCCGAGGCGGGGAGCTGGACGCTGGAGGTGGCGGTGGATTCGGGAAGCGTCACCTTCCGGGCCACCTCCTTCGAGAACAGCCCGGCCGGCATCGAGGCCCACGTCACCCGCGACCGGTACGCCCCCGGCGAGGCGGTCCACTACCGCCTGGACCTGTCGGGCGACCCGGGGGACCTGGACCTCACTGCCGTCACCGCCACGCTCCTTTCCGGGGGCTCCACCCTGGAGACCGTCTCCCTCTACGACGACGGCGGCCACGGCGACGGCGCTGCCGGGGACGGCACCTTCGGCGGGGACGGGACGGCCCCCGCCCTCCCCGGTTCCTACGCCGTCCTCTTCAGCGCCCAGGGGACCTACGACGGGGAGAACGTGACCCGCATCGCCCTGGACTCCCTGGCCGTCCTGCCCCCCGTCCACGCCTTCACCGGTTCCTTCGCCGACGCCGGGGCGAGCCTCGACGACGACGACCCCTTCGAGGCGCTGGTCCTCACCGTGGGCCTCGACCTGCCCGCCGCCGGCGCCTACGCCCTCACGGGGGACCTCTACGACGGCGCCGGCTACTTCCTGACCAGCGCCACGGGGGCCTTCACCGCCCCGGCGCCGGGAGCCACCAGCCGCCCCCTCCTCTTCGACCTCTCGCAGGCCCCCTGCGCCTCCTTCGGGGCCGCCCTGTGGGTCCGCAACCTCCGCCTGAGGGAGGGGGCCACCCTGAACCCCCTGGACGCCTGGGACGCGGACGTCCCCACCGCCTCCTACCCCGCCTCCGCCTTCGACTGCCTTCCCGAGACGCCAGGTCCCCGCGTCCTGGCCCTCTCCCCCGACGAGGGCCTCCAGGGACGGGGGGCCCTCCTGACGGTGTCGGGGGAGAACTTCGCCTCCGGGGCGGCCGCCAGCCTGGGGGAGGGAATCTCGGTGGAGGAGGTCTCCGTCCTCTCCCCCCGCCTCCTCTCGGTTCGGATCTCCGTCTCCCCCGCCGCCGCCGAGGGCCCGCGGGACTTGACCGTCACCAACCCCGGCGGGGCCTCCTTCGTGAAGCCCTCGGCCTTCACCGTCCGTCGCGACCGTGCCCCCTCCGTGGTTCTGCTTTCCCCGGAGGAGGACTACGTGGTCCTGGGCGCCGAACCCCTCCTGGTGGCCGCCGCCGCCTCCGACGACGCCGCCGTGGCGAAGGTGGCCTTCCTCGTGGACGGGCAGGCGCGGAAGGAGGACTCCAACCACCCCTTCACCTTCGCCCTCGACCCCGCCTCCCTGGCCTCCGGCGCCCACCGGGTGACGGCCCGGGCCTACGACGACGCCGGCCAGACGGCGGAGGTCTCCTTCCTCGCGGTGAAGGACCCGCCGGCCATCACCGCCGTCACGAAGATGACCGCCCCCTTCCGGCTCAAACTCACCGGCCAACACTTCCAGATGGGGGCCCAGGTTTTCCTCGGGAGCGATACGGCGCCCTGGCCCCAGACGACGGTGAAGAACACCGCCAAGGTCGTCCTGGGGGGCGGGAAGGCCCTCAAGGCCAAGTTCCCCCAAGGACAGGCCATTCAGATCCGGCTGGTGAACCCCGACGGGGGCACCTGCACCACCACGTACACGAGGCCCTAGCGGGCGCACGGAGGATGCAGGGAGCGGAAAGACTGGGGGCGGCCCGCAGGCCGCCCCCCTCCCGTGCCCCCTGGGCCGTCAGGCCCCACCGCCCGGCGGGAGCCCCAGTCCCAGTCGCTCCTCCAGGGCCCGGAGGCGGGCCACCTCGGGCAGGGACTTGTAGGCCTCCCGGAAGACGGGGTCGCTCTGGAGGGCCTCCACGGCGTCGGCGACGCGCCGGGCCAGGCGGGCGTGGTGGGCGGCCGACCGCAGCCTCCCCTCCCGGCAGGCGGCCTCCCCGAGGAGGAGCCGGTACCGCAGGCCCAGGAGGCCCCGGTCGAAGCAGGGGCGCCAGCGAGCCAGGCGGCGGAGGAGGTTCCGGAGGGCCTCCATTCGTTTCGTCGCCAGAAGGCACTGGCCTAGCGTGAGAAGGAAGGCTCCGGCCTTCAGGGGGCTGTCCTGGCGGAGGGCCGAGGGAAGGAATGCGAGGCCCGCCACGGAGGCCTCCTCGTGCTTCCCCCCCTCCAACAGCAGGCGAACCAACGCCTCGGCGGCTTCCGTAAAGAGCCAGAGAAGGCGCGATGCCTCGGCATCGCGGGCGATCCGCTCGAGCCTCACCCACGCCTCCGGGAGAGAAAGAGATCGCGCCTTCACCTTCTGCACCGTCCGTTGCACGTGGACCGCCAGCCCGTGGGCCTTCGCGGAGGAGAGCGCCGTTTCGGACTCCGGCGGGGGCCAGGGGGGCGCGGGAAGGCGCAGGGAGTTCTGCACCACGAGGGCCTCGGCCATGGCTGCGGCCATCCCATCGTCGCGCTGGCAGAAGTGAAAGAGCCCTGCGGCCTCCCTTTGCAGGCGGAGGGCCTCCGCCCAGTCGCCTTGGGTAGCCCGAAGGAGCCCGGCCACGTGGAGGGCGAAGGCCTGCCAGAGGGTCAGACGAAACGATTGGGCCTGCCGTCTCGCCGCCCGGTTCTCGTCCTCGGCCTCCCCCCAGCGCCCCAGAAGGGTGAGGTAGAGGGCGCGGTTGGCGGACAGGCCGATGGAGACGTCCCGGTAGCCGAACTGCCGGGCCACGAGGAGAATCTCCTCGGTAGTCCTCAGGGCCTCGCCGTAATGGCCCAGCTCGGCGAGAACCTGCGCTAGGTTCATTCCGGCGGTGACCGCCTGGGGCTTCAGGCCGTGGCGCCTGGATACCTGAAGGGACTTTCTCAGGAGCGACCGTGCCTGAACGAGGTCCGAAAACCCGTACTGCCAGCAAAGCCCCTGGTTCATGAGGGCGAGGACCTGCCAGTTGGGGGTGCCGGCCTTGCGGGCCAGGCGCTCGGCCTTCCGGAAGCGGTCGAGGGCCTCCTCGAAGCGGCCCGCCATGGCGTGTCCGACTCCCGAATCCAAAAGGATCCGGCAGTTCAGAACCGGATCGGAGAGGGAGGCGCACCGCCCCATGGCCTCTTCGTCCAACTCCAGGGAACGCTTAAGGTTTCCCCGCCTCCGCTCGAGGTCGGCCAGGCGCATGAGGGAGACGACGGTCTCCTCGCAGGGCTCGGGGACCTCTGTGAGGATCCTTCGGCTCAGAGCCTCGGCCTCCTCCAGGCGGCCCAACTCCTTGGCCGATTCGGAGAGGTAGAGGAGGGCCCGGCGGAAGGCCGGGTCGGCGGCGGGGGAGGCCCCCGAGGCCTCCTTGAGGGCCACGAGGCGAGAGAGAAAGGCGAAGGCCGCCGTGTTGTCGTACCGGCCCCGGGCCTCCTCGGCGCAGAGGCCCAGGTACTTGAGGGCCGGCTCCGCTTCGGAGGCGGCCTCGAAGTGGCGGGCCAGGGCGGGCCAGAGTCTGGGCTCCCGGTCCCCCCCTTCCGCCTCGAGGAACCGGGCGGCGTCGCGGTGGAGCCCCCTCCGCGCCTCGAAGTTGAGGGACTCGTAGAGGGCGTCCCGCAGGAGGGGGTCGGTGAAGACCGCGTAGGGCCTGGATCCCCAGGAGTCCATGCGGAGGAAGCCCCCCGCCTCCAGGCGGCGGACTTCCGGAAGGACCGCCTCCGCGGGCCGCCCCACCAGGTGGGCCAACAGGTTCACCGAAACGGAGGTGCCGAGGATCGCCGCCGTCTTTAACAGGCGCCGGTCCTCCTCCGGGAGGCGCTCCAGCCGGGTCAGCAGGAGCCCCTCCAGGGTATCGGGGAAGCGGGCCGAGGCCAGGCGGTCCTCGTCCACTTCCCACAGGCCGTCGGCGCCGGGGCGCAACAGCCCCTGCTCCTTGAGGGTCCGGAGCATCTGGTCCAGGAAGTGGGCGACGCCTTGGGTCTTTTGGAGAAGGAAGGCGACGAAGCCTTCGGGGGGAGGGGCCAGTCCGGCCGTCCTCACGAGGAAGTCCTGGACCTCGGCGGCGGTGAAGGGCGCCAGGCGCCTCCGGAGTGGGGCACCCAGAAGGCCCTCCGCCGCCTCCGAACCCTCCCGGAAGGCGAGGAGGACCCGCAGGGGGGCGGCGGGAGGGGCTTCGAGGAGGGTTTTCAGGAAGTCCAGGGAGGCCCCGTCGGCGTTTTCGACGCCGTCCACCACCCACAGGTAGGGGCCGGAGGCCGCCTGGCGCTCGAGAAGCCGGATGAGGAGGGTGAAGAGGAGGTCCTTGCGTTCCTTGGGGCTGAGGGCGAGGACCTCGCCGGTCTCCGGAAGGCTCAGGCCCATCAGGGGCGCCATCAGGGGAAAGTAGGGACGGTCGTCCGGGGAGAAGGCCGCCTCCAGGGCGGAGGTCTTGATGGCTGGCGGGGCCATCCGGGAGACGCCGAGGGCGGCGAAGAGGACCGGCCGCAGGGCGGAGAGGTAGCCGTGGGCGGCGTGGGCGGAGAGGGGGACGGTGAGGTGGCGGACGCCGTCCCCTTCGAGGAGCTGGCCCAGCCGGTGGAGGAAGGCGCTCTTCCCCACCCCCGGCGGCCCGGTGACGGCGAGGGCGAAGGGGCCGTCCGGGGCTCGCAGGAGGCTCCGCAGCTCCGCCAGAAGCTCCTCCCGGCCGACGAAGGCCCTCTCCTCCTCCGAGGCCTCCTCCTTCTCCCCTTCGGGCCGGAAGACCGGTACCTTCTCGGCCTTCCCCTTCACGAAGATGGGGTCCAGGGTGCGGAAGGCGAGCCGGTCCCCGGACTTTTCCCGCACCTGCTCGTCGCAGAGGGCCCGCCAGGCGAAGGCGTTGGCCATGAGGCGGGCGGCCATGTTGATGCCGTCCCCCATGACGGTGAACTCCCGCCGCTCCTCGGGGCCCACCCACCCGGCGAAGAGGGGGGCGGAGGTGATCCCCGCCCGCATGGAGGTGAGGGAGGCCCGGAGCTCCGGGTCTTCCAGGATCTCCAGGGCCGCCCGGCAGGCCGCCTCCTCGGCCCGCTCCAGGGCCTTGGGTGCGCCGAAGAGGGCGATGGCCTTGCTGCCCTTGTCCCCCATGTCCACCTTGTTCACCGTCCCCCCGTGCCGGGACACGAGGGTGGCGACGCGGGTGTAGACGCCGTCCAGCCTGGCCAGCACCTGGGGGTCGCCGTCGTAGTCGAGGCCGGAGAAGGAGAGGAAGAGGACCGTGGTCCTCCGGTGCTCGGCGGCCCACAGCCCCTCCCTCAGGCGGGCCTTCTCCACGGCGAAGGGGGGGAGGAAGGCCTCCAGCGCCTCCAGCGGGGGGGGCTCGGGGTCACCCGCGCCGTCTTTCGGCGGGGACGCGGGGCCGTCCCCCTCGAGGAGGCCGAAGCCGTCCTCCATTCCGGCCACGGGAAAGCCCAGGCGGCGGGCCTGATCCGCCACGGCGGGGGCGAGGACCACCTGGCCTCTCACGGCCCGGTGCTCCGCCTCGGCGGCTTCGTCCAGGGCCCGGCCCGCGGCGAAGTAGTCCCGGCCTGACGCCCCGCCGCCTAGGAGTCCGAGAAGGACCGGCCCGCGGGCCACCCCGATCTTCATGACCAACGAGAAGGTGCCGCCCCGGGTGGCCACCTCCCGAAAGGTCCCGGCGGCGGCCTGCATGGCGAGGGCCGCGCCCAGGGCCGCCTCCGGCCCCCCCTCGAAAAGGACCGTCACCGCGTCCCCGCCGAAGCGCAGGACGTCCCCTCCGGCGCCGTGAACGACGTGGATCTGGGCGGAGAAGAAGGCGTTGAGGATGCGGGTGAGCTCCTCGGCCCCCTCCTTGCCGATGCGGGCCAGGCTCTCGGTGAGGGCGGTGAAGCCGGCGAGGTCGGCGAAGAGGACCGTCCCTTCGGCCTTTCGCCCCTCGGCCCTCCCCGCCACCAGCGGCCAGACCGACCGCGGTAGGAGGGCCGCCAACCTTCGTCGCAGAAGGAGCTGTTCCATGGGGCCTCCCGCCCCTCCTGTGTACCACCCTTTCGGCTCCAAGGGAACGCCGGCGCCTGGACACCGGGGCGGCTCTCCCTTAGAATGAAGCCACGTTCCGAACGGCGGGCCCCCTCCCCGCGGTGGGGGACGGAAGGCCCTCCGGAGAGCCGAGGAGGGAACCATGACGCTCGAAGGGTTTCCGCAGGAAGTGGTCTTGAAGGACGGCACGGCGGTCACCATCCGCCCCATGACCGCCGAGGACGGCCCCCGCCTCCTCGCCTTCTTCCGGAGCCTCCCGGAGGAGGACCGCCTTTTCCTCAAGGAGGACGTCACGAAGGAGGAGACCATCGACCGCTTCGTGAGGAACCTCGACTTCGACCAGGTCATCCCCCTTCTGGCCCTTCGGGGGGAGGAGGCGGTGGGGGACGGAACCCTCCACCGGCGGGGCGGCTGGTCCAAGCACGTGGGGGAGATCCGCGTCGTGGTGGCCCGGCCGTACCAGAAGAAGGGACTGGGGGCGGCGCTGGCCAAGGCCCTGGTGGGGCTCGCCATGAACCTGGGCCTCGACAAGCTCGTGGCCGAGGTGACCGACCAGCAGGTGGGGGCCCGAAAGGCCTTCGAGAAGATCGGCTTCCGGCAGGAGGCCGTCCTCAAGAACCACGTCAAGGACATCCTGGGCGCCAAGCGGGACCTCGTCCTCCTGACCAACGACGTTTCCCACATCTGGGAGTCCCTGCAGGCCCTGGCCGAAGCGTACCTTCCCTCCGTGGAGTGAGGCCGCGGCGGACCTCCGGGCCCCCTTCCTCCCCTCGGGGCGGAAGCCATCCGGCTCCCCGCCGGAGCCAAGCCCCGCAAGGCTTTCCATCAATTGACACCGGGGGGGCGATGTGCCATAATCCCTCCCTTTTTGGGGGGGGTGACCATGGTCGAAATCGTTTCCTGGAAAGGGGTGCGCCCGTGAAAGTCCACGAGTATCAAGCCAAGGAGATCCTCGGGCGGTACGGCGTGGCCGTACCCCGCGGCAAGGTGGCCCTTTCCGCCGAGCAGGCCTACGCCGCGGCCAAGGAAATCGGCGGGACGGTGGTGGTGAAGGCCCAGATCCACGCCGGCGGGCGCGGCAAGGGCACCTTCGCCGACGGCTTCAAGGGCGGCGTGAAGCTGGCCCAGACGGCCGACGAGGCCGCCGAGTTCGCCAAGAAGATGCTCGGTAACGTCCTGGTGACCCACCAGACGGGGCCCGCGGGCAAGGAGGTCCAGAAGGTCTACGTCACCGAGGCCAGCGACATCGCCAAGGAGTACTACCTGGGCATCGTCCTGGACCGCGCCCGCCAAATGAACGTGATCATGTCCTCCACCGAGGGGGGCGTGGAGATCGAGAAGGTGGCCGCCGAGACCCCGGAGAAGATCCTCAAGACGTGGATCGATCCCCTGGTGGGCATCCAGCCCTTCCACGCGCGCCGGATCGCCTTCGGGCTCGGCTTCAAGGGCGAGGCCTTCAAGGAGTGCGTGAAGCTCGTGACGGCGCTCTACCGGGCCCACGAGGAGACCGACGCCACCCTCACGGAGATCAACCCGCTGATCCTCACGAAGGACGGCCACGTCCTGGCGCTGGACGCCAAGATGAACTTCGACGACAACGCCCTCTTCCGCCACCCCGACATCGTGGAGATGCGGGACCTCTCCGAGGAGGAGCCGCTGGAGATCGAGGCCAGCAAGTACGACCTCAACTACATCCGCCTCGACGGGAACATCGGCTGCATGGTGAACGGGGCGGGCCTGGCCATGGCCACCATGGACGTGATCAAGCTGGAGGGCGGCGAGCCGGCCAACTTCCTCGACGTGGGCGGCGGGGCCACCACCGAGCGGGTGAAGAACGCCTTCAAGATCCTCCTGTCGGACAAGAACGTGAAGGCCGTCCTCATCAACATCTTCGGCGGGATCGTCCGCTGCGACGTCATCGCCGAGGGGGTCATCGCGGCGGCCAAGGAGATCGGCGTGAGCCTCCCCGTGGTGGTCCGGCTCCAGGGAACCAACGTGGACAAGGGCAAGGCGATGCTGGCGGCCTCCGGACTCCAGTTCGCCGTGGCCGACAACCTGAAGCAGGCGGCCCAGATGGCCGTCGCCTCGGTGAAGTGAGGGGGGCGCCATGAGCATTTTGGTCAACCAGGAGACCCGCGTCGTCGTCCAGGGCATCACGGGGAAGGAAGGGTCCTTCCACGCCCGGCAGTGCCTGGAGTACGGAACGAAGGTGGTGGCGGGCGTCACCCCCGGCAAGGGCGGCACCCGCTGGGAGGAGAAGGTCCCCGTCTTCGACACGGTGGCCGACGCCGTGAAGGAGGCCGGCGCCGACGCCTCGCTGATCTTCGTCCCCCCGCCCTTCGCGGCGGACGCCGTCATGGAGGCCGCCGACGCCGGCGTGAAGCTCATCGTCTGCATCACGGAGGGGATCCCCGCCCGGGACGAGGCCCGCATGAAGGCCGCCATCCGGAACTCCGGGGCCCGCCTCATCGGGCCCAACTGCCCGGGCGTCATCACCCCCGGCGAGTGCAAGATGGGCATCATGCCCGGCTACATTCACAAGCCCGGCCGGGTGGGGGTCGTCTCCCGCTCGGGGACCCTCACCTACGAGGC
This sequence comes from Acidobacteriota bacterium, assembly GCA_037444825.1. Taxonomy (GTDB): domain Bacteria; phylum Acidobacteriota; class UBA4820; order UBA4820; family DSQY01; genus JBFLVU01. The sequence goes on from JBBILR010000002.1 coordinate 134,072, forward strand.
GGTCTGGCAGCTCACCGAGACGGGGCTCGGGGAGAGCACCTGCGTGGGCATCGGCGGGGACCCGGTCCCCGGCACCTCCCACGTGGAGGCCCTCCGGCTCTTCAACGAGGACCCGGCCACCGAGGGGGTGGTCCTCATCGGGGAGATCGGCGGGACCTCCGAGGAGGAGGCCGCCGCGTACATCCAGGCCCACATGAAAAAGCCGGTGGTGGCCTTCATCGCCGGACAGACCGCCCCTCCGGGCCGCCGCATGGGCCACGCCGGGGCCATCATCGCCGGCGGGAAGGGGACGGCCGCCGAGAAGATGCGGGCGCTCGAGGAGGCGGGGGCCGTGGTGGTGAAGTCCCCCACCGAGATCGGCGAGGCCATGGTGCGCGCCCTTTCGGGCAAGCGGTAGCCGCTCCGCGGGGGGCCCGGCCCCCCGCGCGTGTATTGGGGCGGAGCCCAGGGCCCCGCCGAGGAGACGAGAAGATGCCGATGACGCTGCAACGGACCAGCGGAACCCTGGCGGAAGGCCGGGGAGTGGGGTCGCCGCGGCTTCGGGAGGTCCAGAAGGAGAAGTTCGCCGTTTCGGGCCACGGCCGGAAGGTGAAGAAGGACCTCACCATCACCGTGATTCCTTCCCACTGCAAGGGCAACCTCTGCAACATCTGCGTGAACTACTGCCCGGAAAAGGTCCTCGCCATGGGCTTCCGCCACGTGGAGGTGGTGGACGCCGACGCCTGCACCAAGTGCATGCTCTGCGAAATCCGCTGCCCGGACTTCGCGATTTTCGTGGACTAGGGGGTCAGCCATGGCTTCGCAGAACGTCAAATTCCTCTCCGGCAACGAGGCCTGCGCCGAAGGCGCCCTGGCCGCCGGCTGCCGGTTCTTCGCCGGGTACCCCATTTCCCCTTCCTCGGAGATCGCGGAGAAGATGTCCGGGCGGCTTCCGAAGATCGGGGGGAAGTTCATCCAGATGGAGGACGAGATCGCCTCCATCGGCGCCATCATCGGCGCGCGCCTGGCGGGGCTCAAGGCCATGACCGCGACCTCCGGCCCCGGCTTCTCCCTCATGCAGGAGAACCTGGGCTACGCCGCCATGGCCGAGGTCCCCGTCGTCCTCGTCAACGTCATGCGCGGGGGCCCCTCCACGGGAAACCCCACGGGGCCCTCCCAGTCGGACGTCCAGCAGTGCCGGTGGGGGACCCACGGAGACCACCCGGCGGTGGTCCTCTCCCCCTCCACCATCGCCGAGGCCTTCCAGTGCACCGTCCATTGCTTCAACTTCGCCGAGCGTCTGAGGACCCCCACGATCCTCGCCATGGACGAGATCGTGGCCCACATGCGGGAGAAGCTCAGCATCCCCGAAACGGTGGAGCAGGTCTGGGCCAAAGGGCCGTCGCCGGAGGAGCGGGCCTCCTTCAAGCCCTACCTGGCCGGCGAGGACCTCGTGCCTGCCTGGATGAACTACGGCGAAGGGGCCCGCTACCACGTCACCGGCCTCGACCACGACGAGACCGGCTTCCCCTCCCTCACCGCCGCCAACATGGAGTACCTCCACCGGCGGCTCGTGGACAAGGTGGAGAAGAACAAGAAGGAGATCCTCCTGTACGAGAACCACCGCACCGAGGACGCGGAGGTGCTGGTGGTGGCCTACGGCTCCACCGCCCGCTCCGCCAAACGGGCGGTGAACGAGGCGCGGGAGAAGGGGGTGAAGGCCGGCCTCTTCCGGCCCGTGACCCTCTACCCCATCCCCGAAGAGGGGATCCTCACCGCCGCCCGGACGGCGAAGAAGGTGGTGGTTCCCGAAATGAACCTGGGGCAGTACGTCCTCGAGGTGGAGCGCATCCTGGGCAAGGGCGTCCCCGTCGCCCGGGTCAACCTCGTGAACGGCGAACCCATCACGCCGGCGAGCATCCTGTCGGCCATCGTGGGAGGCTGAGCCATGTCCATGGACTACTTCCAGTACCTCCGCAAGGAGCGGATGCCGCACATCTGGTGCCCCGGCTGCGGCCACGGCACCATCATGAAATCCCTTCTCCGCGCCATCGACAAGCTCAAGTGGAACCAGGACGACGTGGTGGTGGTTTCGGGGATCGGCTGCTCCAGCCGCACCCCCGGGTACCTGGACTTCAACACCCTCCACACCACCCACGGGAGGGCCCTCGCCTTCGCCACGGGCGTGAAGTTCGCCAACCCCCGCCTCCACGTGGTGGTGGTCTCCGGGGACGGGGACGCCATGGCCATCGGCGGGAACCACTTCATCCACGCCTGTCGCCGGAACATCGAGATCACCCTCGTGGTCTTCAACAACAACATCTACGGCATGACCGGCGGCCAGGCCTCCCCCACGACCTTCACCGGCGCCCGGGGGACCACCGCCCCCTACGGGGCCATCGAACAGCCCTTCGACGTCTGCGCGCTGGCCCAGGGCTCCGGCGCCACCTTCGTGGCCCGGGCTCTGGACCTCGACGCCGTGGCCATGGACCGGATCATCCTGGCGGCCCTCCAGAACAAGGGCTTCTCCGTGGTGGACGCCTGGTCCCAGTGCACGACGTACTTCGGGCGCCAGAACAAGTGGGGCGACGCCTCGGAGATGATGGACCGCTACAAGGCCCTCACCTACAACGTGAAGCTCGCCGACAAGATGACGGCGGAGGAGAAGGCCGGCAAGTACCCCGTGGGGATCCTCCACCAGGTCCAGCGGCCGGAATTCTGCGAGGAGTACGACAAACTCTGTGCCCGCGTGCAGGGCCAGTGAGGAGCGGAAGATGGGAAAGCGCTTTGAAATCCGGCTTGCGGGCTCGGGGGGACAGGGTCTCGTCCTGGGGGGCGTGATCCTGGCCGAAGCCGCCATCCTGGAAGGGAAGAACGCCTGCCAGAGCCAGTCGTACGGGCCCGAATCGCGGGGGGGGGCCAGCAAGAGCGAGGTGATCATCTCCGACGAGGAGATCGACTACCCCAAGGCCACCCGCGTGGACCTGCTCCTGTGCATGACCGAGGCCGCCGCCGACAAGTACGTCAAGGAGGCCCCCGAGGGCTGCCTGATCATCGCCGACTCGGACCTCGTCCCCGGCGAGATCCCCGCCCAGTACCGCTCGGTGAAGGCCCCCATCACGAGGCTGGCCAAGGAGACGGTGGGGAGGGAGTTCGTGGCCAACATCGTGGCCCTGGGGCTCATCAGCGAGCTGACGGGCATCGTCTCCCCCGAGGCCCTGGAGCAGGCCGTCCTGGCCCGCGTCCCCAAGGGAACGGAGGAACTCAACAAGAAGGCCATCCGGGCCGGCCGGGAGGCCGCCCGCACCTACGCCGCCGCGGCGGGAGCCTGAAGCATGGTCCAGCGCACCCTCGTCATGATCAAGCCCGACGCCATGGAAAAGCGCGTGGCGGGGGCCATCCTCCAGCGCCTGTTGGACGAGGGCTTCGACCTGGCGGCCCTCAAGCTCCACCGCCTCTCCCGGGGCGAGGCGGAGGCCTTTTACGCCGTCCACCGGGAGAGGCCCTTCTTCCCCGAGCTGGTGGCCTTCATGACCTCCGGGCCCGTCATCGCCGCCTGCCTCGAAGGGGAGAACGCCGTGGCCCGGCTCCGGGAGGTCATGGGGCCCACCGATTCCACCAAGGCCCCCGAGGAGACCCTCCGAGGCCGCTTCGGCACCGACATCCAGCGCAACGCCGTCCACGGGTCGGACTCGGAAGAGAACGCCCGGCGGGAAGTCGCCTTCTTCTTCCCGGACCTGGAGGCGGGTTGAGGCGGAAGGCGGAAGAGTAAGGGCGGAAGGCGGAAGGGAAGGGGGCGTGGTTCCATGGACCGGATTCCCTCCCTCGAGGCCTTTCTCGTGGAGCCGGACCCCCGCTTCGAACCCTTCGGCGTCTCGGTGGCCGGCCTCTGCGTCTCCTTCGGGGTGCCCCCGGGGACGCCCCAGGAACCCCTTCGCGAACAGTACGGCCCCTTTCTCTCCGAGGAGCCTCCCGCCGTGGCTTTCCAGGTGGTCCCCGGCGAGGGGACGTACCTGGAGATGGCCCCCGACCGTTTCCTCCGTTTGGAGGAACGCCCGCTGGGGGAGGGACGGCTCCTCCTCTCGCACCGCTTCGCCGCCTACCGGTCCGGCCGGACGGGGGTGGTGCGGGTTTCCGCTCCACCGGGCACCCCGGCCTTCCTGCAGGCGGTGGAGAACGTCCTTCGGTGGACGGTGGCCGACCTGGCCCTGGAGGCGGAGGGCTTCGTCCTCCACAGCGCGGGGATCGTCCGGGAAGGCCGGGCCTGCCTCTTCTTCGGCCCCTCCGGCGCGGGGAAGTCCACGGTGGCCTCCTTCCGCTCCCGATCCCCCCTCCTCTCCGACGACCTGGTCCTCCTCCTCCGGCGGGAGGGCCGCTTTTTCGCCGCCGCCACCCCCTTCGCCGGAACCCTTCCGCAGACGGAGAAGCACCCCGGAATTTTCCCCGTAAAAGGCCTGTTCCGGTTGCGGAAGGCCCCGGAGGATCGGCTGGAGGCCCTTCCCCGGCCCCTGGCGGTGGCCAGCCTCGCGGCGGCGTGCCCCTTCGTCACCGCTCCCGCGGACCGGGAAGGGCGCCTCCTCCCCCTCCTCGAGGACCTCACTGGCCAGACGCCGGTCTTCGACCTACACTTTACGAAGAGCGGGCGGTTTTGGTCCCTTTTGGAGAGCGAGGTCCTGCATGGTCGAGCAGACGGTCCACCGGCGTAACCCCGACGTCTCCTGGCGGGTCATCGAAGGCCAGGCGGTCCTGGTCTTCAACATCGAGGGGGAGGTGCAGGTCCTCAACGAGGTGGGGACCTACATCTGGGAACACCTGGAGGAGGAGGACGTGGACACGCTGGCGGGAAATATCGCCAGGACCTTCGCCGTTTCCGAGGAGGAAGCCCGCCGCGACCTACTGGCCTTTCTGCAGGAGCTGCGAAAGAGCGGCGCGCTGTTGTAGGACGGAGACCTTGGGCCGGCGGACCCCCCTCACCCCGTACCAGGACCTGCTGAACCGGGCCATCGAGGCCGCCCACCCCTACAGCGCCTCCCTGGAACTGACCTATACCTGCAACCTCGCCTGCCGGTACTGCTACAACCCCGTTCAGCGGAAGAACCAGCCCCGGCGCGCCCCGCCGCCCCCGCCGCCGGGGCCGCCCCTCTCCTTCGAGGAGTACGTGGACCTCCTGGACCAGATGAAGGAGATGGGGGTCCTCTACCTGACCTTTACCGGCGGGGAGGCCCTCCTCCACCCCCGATTCTGGGACCTGGCCGCCGAAGCCCGGAAGCGCGCTTTCGCCCTCCGGATCTTCACCAACGGCGTGGCCGTCACCGAGGGGACGGCCCGCCGGCTCCGGGAGCTGGCCCCCTTCTGCATCGAGATGTCCCTCCACGGGGCCGACGCCCGGACGGCGGAGGCCCTCACCCAGGTCCCCGGCTCCTTCGACCGTCAGATGGAGGCCCTCCGGCACCTGAGGTCCCAGGGGCTCCGGGTCTACCTCAAGGTGGTGGTCACGAGGCTCGTGGAAGACCAGCTCCAGCGGATCCGGGACCTGGGGGAACGCTTCGGCTACCCGGTCTACTTCGACCCGGTCCTCACCGTCTCCGACGACGGGGACCCCTATCCCCTGGAACTCATGGCCTCCGACGAGGCCATCGCCTCCCTGTACCGCGAGGAGGGGCTCCAGATCGGCAACTCCCCCTTCGAGCGGGAGGGGGGGGAGTACAACTGCACCGTGGGGACGGGGACCTTCCACGTCACCCCCTACGGGGACGTCCAGCCGTGCACCCAGTGGAAGCAGGCGGTGGGGAACGTCCGGAAAGCCCGCCTGAAGGAGATCTGGGAGACTTCTCCCCTTCTTCAAGAGGTCCGGAAGGTCAACCGGGCCGTGCCCGTGGAGATCCAAAGGACCGTCGAGGACCACGCCTACTGCTTCTCCTGCCCCGGCCTCTCGCGGCTGACCACGGGGGACCCTCTCCGGGTGGACGACCAGTACCTCAGGGTCGCCCGGATCCGGCGGCGGGTGGCGGAGGAGGAGAACGGAAGGGGGCCCGTGAACCGGGTTGCCATTCGGCGAGAGACGGTGACACGGCCTTGACACGCAGGCCCCCGACCGCTATATTCTCTACCGCGAGAAGGAAGGTCGCCATGGAGCTGAAAAAACCCTACGAGAAGCCTCAAGTGGTCTACCGGGAGAAGATCGAGGCCAAGGCCGGCGCGTGCGGCAAGACCGGCGCCGGTACCTGCGGATCCGGCCCGTACGTCTCCTGATCCGTTGCAGGTGCGGTCGGAAGGCCGGGCCCCGTTGCCCTGCGGGGCCCGGTTTGCTATTCTCGGGCCATGAAAAGACCTTGGGTGGCCTTCTCGCTCTTCGCCCCGCTCCTCCTTCCCGCCGGTACCGCCGCCGGGGATCGGCGTGCCGCCACGCTGACCTTCCGACCCTCGGAGGCCCAGGTCGCCGCGTGGACGGCCCCGGGTCCCCCTCGCCCCGCCCCGGTGGTCTCCCTGAAGGCGCCGGTTCCTCGGGAGGCCAGTGCTCTCGCCCTCTCCGTGGACGGGGAGGTCTGGGAGCCGGTGGAGGCGCCGGCCCTCCTTCCCGGCGAGGAACCCTCCTTCGCCCTGGGCGCCCGGGGGGCCTTCCGGGGCCGGCCCTACGCCGAGGTCCTCGTCCGGCCCTTGAAGAGGGCAGGGGATGGGACCTGCCTTCTCCTCGCCTCCGCCACCCTCACCCTCCGGTGGGAGGATCGGGAAGGCAAGGCGGCGCCGGAGGGCCGCCTCCAAGCCCTCACTCCGTCGGCCCCACCCGCCCCGGGGCTCCAGGTGACGGTCCGGGAAGAGGGCCTCTACCGCCTCACCGCGGGGGAGCTGGCCGCCGCCGGCCTGGACCTCCAGGGCACCCCCCTGGAAGCCATCCACCTCTCCTGCCGGGGGCACGAGGTCCCCGTGGCCTTCGAAGGAGCCGCCGGCGGGACCTTCACCTCCACGAGCGCCGTCCTCTTCTTCGGGGAGCGGCCCAACCTGCCCCCCAGGCCCCTGTTCAACGGCGGCGACTTCACCGACGAGAACGTCTACTGGCTCCGGGTGGACCCCTCCACCCCCGGCCTTCGCATGGAGACGGCCAACGCCGCGCCGGCCTCCGGCTTTCCCCTCGAAGCCTCCTTCGAGGAACGCGTCCACGTCGAGCGGGACGACTTCTTCTTCAACATCTACCACTACCGGCCCAACGGGGACCTCTGGTACATGGGCTCCCCCGTCTACAAGAACCAGCCCCGCTCGTACACCCTGCCCCTTCACGGCCTCGCGGCCCCGCCGGTGACGGTGACGGCCCTCGTGGCCGCCCTCTCCTCGGGGGCCCACACCCTGTCGGCCACCTTGGGCGGCCACGCCCCGACCGCCGGCCCCAACCCCGCCTCCTGGTCGGGCCTGGGGCTCTCCACCTTCGTCTGGACCTTCACCGAGGGGCTTTCGGCCGGGGAGGCCGTCCTGACCCTTTCGGTCCCCTCGTCCAACGACTACCAGATCCCCGACGCCTTCGACGTGGCCTACGGAAGGACCTTCGAGTCCAGGGAGGGGGTCCTCGACTTCACCGTCCCCGACCGCGACGCCCGCTACGCCGTCACGGGCCTTCCGGCGGCGCCGGTCCTGCTCGACCTTTCGGAGCGGGACCCCGATTCGGGGCTCCTCCGGCCCCGCCTCCTGGAAAACGCCCTCTTCGCGGGCGGAACCTGCACCTTCGAACTCCCGGCCGGACCAGGGACCGAAAGGCGCCTCTACGCCGCCGCCGCCCTCCGCACGCCGGCCTCCATGGCCTTCCGTTCTCCGCGGGACCTCTCCTCGCCCTCCCTGGGGGCGGACCTGATCGTCCTCACCCACCCCGACTTCCACCCTCCGGGACAGGACGGGGCGTTCCAGGACTACCTCGCCCGGCGGCGGAGCCGCTTCGCCGTGGAGGTGGTGGACATCCAGGAGGTGTACGACAACTTCTCCCACGGCCTCTTCGACCCCACCGCCCTGAGGGCCTTCCTGGAGGCGGCGGCGACCCGGTGGAACCCCGTCCCCCGGTATGTCCTCCTCATCGGCGACGCCACCTACGATTACAAGAACGCCAAGGGCGACCCGACCCTGAAGAACTGGGTCCCCACCATGATGTTCGAGGACCTCACCGACTTCACCTACATGGGGCGGTACCCCTCCGACGCCTGGTTCGCCGACGTGGACGGGGACGGCTACCCCGACATGGCCGTGGGCCGCCTCCCGGTCCGCTCCTTCGCAGAGCTCGCGGGCCTTCTGGAAAAGATGGCCGCCTACGAGGACCAGACCCTTTCGGGGAGCTGGTACAGGTCCGGTCTCTTCGTCGCCGACACCTACTCCACTTCCTGGGAGCAGGAATTCGAGACCTACAACACCTTCCTGCGGGGAACCTTCTTCGCCCCCCCGTGGTCGGAGGCCCACCTGTACTTCCACGACCCACCGTACAACGGAACCTCCACCGACGCCTTCGCCGCCGCGCTGCGGGACGCCTGGCCCCAGGCGGCGCTCGTCCACTACGCCGGCCACAGCGGGGTGGCCTTCTGGGGCAAGAACTACGCCTTCTTCACCTCCTTCCCGTCGCGGAACTGCACGGGGGGGACCTGCCAGAATTCCGACGTGGACCTCCTTGCCCCCATCACCGGGGGAAGCGCCCCCCTGCCCTTCGTCCTCAACTCCTCCTGCTACAACTCCGCCTTCGACGAGGTGAACACGCTGGCCCTCATGGAAGACCTGGTGAAGCGGGCCGACCGGGGGGCCATCGGCGCCTCGGGCTTCACCACCATCGCCTACCCCGACGAGGAAGAGGCCTTCAACACCGCCTTCCTCCAGGAGGCCTTCGGGCGGGAGAAGGTCCGGGAAATCGGCGACCTCGTGGACACCGGCCGCTTCGCCCTCCCCTCCACCGTGGCCCGCGCCGCCTTGGGGAACGTCCTGCTCGGCGACCCCTCCCTCCGCCTCCTCCTCCCCGCCCCTCCGCCCCCCACGGGGCTTTCGGCCGAAGGGGCGGACGGCGCCGCCCGCCTCTCCTGGACCCCGCCGTCGCCGGAGGCGTCGGCCTTCCGGGTCTACCTCTCCGAGGACGGCGAGACCGGCTGGACCTTGGCCGCCCAGACGCCAGGCAGTCAGCAGAGCCTCTGGGTCACCGGCCTCGAAAACGGCCGGGAGGTCTTCTTCACCGTCACCTCGGTGGACGGAGAGGGCTTCGAGGGGCCTCCCTCCGCCCCCGCCTCCGCCACGCCCCTCCCCACCCCTTGCACGTTGGACTGTTCCGCCTCGGCCCCCCTTTCGGTCTCGGCGGAGGTGGAGGCGGCCTTCTCCGCCGTCGTCACCTCCGACCACTGCCAGGGCGCTCCGTCGTACCTCTGGGACTTCGGGGACGGGAGCACCTCTTCCGACCCCTCCCCCCGCCACGCCTACGCGCTCCCCGGTACCTACCTCTGGTCTTTCGCCGTGGAGATGGACGGGGCCGTCTGTACCCGCGACGGGACCCTGACGGTGGTGGCGCCCCCGGAGGTCACCTCCGTCCGGACCGCCTCCGGGCCCTTCCGGCTCATCCTCCAGGGCGGCAACTTCCATTCCGACGCCCGGGTCTACCTCGGGGGCAGTCCCGATCCGTGGCCGCAGACCACCGTCAAGAGCGCCGCCAAGATCGTGCTCAAGGGAGGGGCTTCCCTCAAGGCCGCCCTGCCGCTGGGCGTTCCCGTTTCCATCCGGGTGGTGAACGGCGACGGGGGGGAGAAGACCGTCGTCTTCACGCGGTGAGGCGGGGGCCCTTCCCCGGGAGGATGGCGTGGGAGAGGCGGAAGGCCCCCAGGAATGGCTCCTGGCCGCCCGGGAGGGCGACGAGGAGGCCTTCGAGCGGCTCCTCCGCCATTTTTACCGCCCCCTCTTCCGCCTGGTCTTCCAGATCGTCCCCGTCGCCGAGGACGCCGAGGAGATCCTCCAGGACGCCTTCTTCCGCTTCTACCGGTCCTTGCGGCGGGTAAGGCCGGGGGAGGACCCCTATCCCTTCCTCAAGGCCATCGCCGTGCGGCGCGCCTACACCCACCTCCGCCGAAGGAGAGCCGCGCCCGCCTTCGAGGAGCTGCCGGAGGGGGCGGCGGACCTCCGCGTAGAGGGAAGGGCCTTCGAGCCGGCCCGCCTCTTCCGGTGGGCCTGGACCCTTCCGCCGCGCCGGCGCGTGGTCTTTCTGCTTCGTGAGGTGATGGGCCTTCCCGACGGCGAGGTGGCGTCCCTTCTGGGAGTTTCGGAGGTCACCGTCCGCCGCCACGCCTCCCTGGCCCGGGAGGCCTTTCGCCGGGCGTTGGAGGAGGGCGGGGTCACCCCTCCGTAGCCCCAGGGAGCCCCCCGACGGGGGAGATTGGACCATTCCCGTGCCACAAACGCCCGTCGTGGCGGCAGATCACGCCCCCGCCGACCCCCTTGCTCCGGTAGAGGTGGCGGTCCGCCCTGTCGAGAAGGTCCTGGGCCGTGCGGTCCTCTTCGATTCGGCAGGCCAGACCCATGGAAAAGGACGGTTCCGGATGGCCGGGAGGGACGAGGCCGTGAAACCATTGCTCCATGTTTCCCTTGAGTCGGGCGAGGGTTTCCACCGCCTCCTCCCCGGTGGTGGCGGGGAGAAGGATGGCGAATTCGTCCCCCCCGTACCGGGCGAGAACGTCGCTCCGGCGCAGGTGCCTCCACAGGAAGTCGGCCACGGCCGTGAGGATCCGGTCCCCGAAGGGATGGCCCAGCCGGTCGTTGTACTCCTTGAAGCGGTCCACGTCCAGAAGCACCAGGGCGAGGGGCTCTTTCCGCTCGGTGCTGTGGAGAAACTCCAGGTCCAGGGCCTCCTCGAAAAAGCGGCGGTTGTGGATGCCGGTGAGGCCGTCCCGGAGCGAGTGCTCCCGTACGTTCCGGGAGTTGCGCACCACGAGGACCGTCAGGGCCGAGGCCAGCGCGAGGATCACGAAACGTCCCCACTGGTTGGCCCAGTGGAAGGAGCCGTACACGGGGTCCGGAGGGGCGGCGGGAAGATCCCACAGGATGGCCCCGGCGACGATCAAGGCCAGGTATTCCAGGAGGGTGAGGGCCGCGCCGAAGAGGGCCACGGGCAGGTCGTGGCGGCAGGCGATGAGGAAGAGGATCAGGAAGTAGACCAGAAAGGTCACCTGGCTGTTGACGGCCATCATGGGCCGGCCCAGATAGAGATAGCTCGCCAGGAGGGCGGTGGCCATGGTGACGTCCGCGAAGGTGATGACGTAGCGAATCCAGGCCGTTCGCCGGGAATTCTGGAGGCTCCGGAGCGCCAGGAGGGTCAGGGCCATGGCGGTTCCGACGACGGCCAGGCTCCACTGGTGTTCGGGCCTCGGTCCCTCCTGAAACAGGGAGCCGAGGGGAACCGCGAGGAGCAGGGCGAGGATCCCCAGCCGCCAGGACTGGAGCCGCCGCTCCAGGCGGAGATCCTCCCTGAGAAGGCGGGAGGTCTCTCCCGCCCCCTCGAAGAGAGGAATCCTCCGAAAGGCCCTGCGGGAGAAGGGCTCCTCGGCCCCGGTTTTGGCTCCATGAATCATCCTGCCACCTGGTCCCACCCCTTGCCAACAGCGGAGACCGGTTCGGAATTGCACGGCCCCCTTCCCCTCCCGTATAATCGGACCGTCCTTTGGGGGCCCGCATGGACCTGGCGAAGATCCGAAAGAAGGCCCGCCGTCCTTCCCCGGGGAAAACCCCTCCCGGCGGGGATGCTCCACCCCCGCCGCCCCCGCCTCCTTCGGAACCGGCCGTTTCCCCCGCCGAAGAGGCGGCGCCGGCAACCGAGCGGAAGCCGGAGAGAGAGCCCCTTTCCCTGCCGCCAGCGGAAGCCGGGGAGGGAGCCGCGCCCTCCATCGCCCAGGCCGAGGCGCCTTCGGGGCGCGGGGAGAAGCTCTTGGTCTTTCTCCTGGCGCGGGAGCGGTACGCCATCCCCATCCACGACATCGCCCTCATCATCGAGGAGCGCCCCCTGACCCCCGTCCCCAACGCCCCCCCGTTCTTCGTTGGGATCCTCACCCTCCGGGGGAAGATCGTGAACGTCATCGACGTGGCGGCGAGGCTGGGCATCCGGCGGGCCGCCCGCCCCGAAGGGCGCAAGATCGTCATCCTGGACCTGGGGGCGGACCACTTCGGCCTGTTGGTGGACGGCATCGAGCCCCTGGCGGAGGTGGACCTCCAGACCCTGGAGCCCCCCCCGGAGGGCTTCCGCCCCGTGGGCCAGGAGTTCGTGGAAGGGGTCTTTTACCGCGGGGGGCGGGCCGTGGCCTTCCTGAACCTTCCCCTCTTCCTGGCCTTCGCCCCCTGACGCGGGAGTGTTTATGTACGTCTACTGTCCTCACTGTCTCAAGCGGTACAAGGTGCCCGAAGGCCAGGCGCGCCTCCTGAGGGTCCGCTGCCGGGGCTGCTCCCGGGAGTTCCTGGTGAACTTGAGCCCCGACGCCCTCCACGACCTGGCCGGCAACGGGCGACACGCCTCCGCCGTGGTGGCCGACATCCAGCGGGATTTTCGGAACGGCCTCATCGACCTCCTCAACCGGCAGGGCTTCGGCCTGACGGTGGCGGAAGACGGACCCTCGGCCTACGAGGCGGTGAGCCAGCGCCGGCCCGATCTCCTGCTCGTGAACCCCTACCTGCCCGGCCTCATGGGGGTGGAGCTCATCGCCCGCCTCCGCTCCGAGGGAAAGGCCCCCCGGGCCATCCTGCTCCTGGGGGCCATCCACAACTCCCGGCGCTACCACCGGAGGCCGGAGTCCCTGTACGGCGCCGACGACTACCTGGAGGAGGGCTACGCCGACGAGGCGATCCTCCGGAAGATCTCCTACCACCTCCGCATGCCGCTGGAGACGGGACCGGGCGAAGGCCAAGGTCTGGACGACGAGGCCCACCGCCTGGCCCGGTCGGTTTTTGCGGATCTCCTCGTCTACCACCCGGAGCGGATGCGGAAGGTGAGGGACCTCCCGGCCTTCTACGCGGAGTTCCGCCAGGAGGCCCAGGAGGCCAAACGGTATCTGGAGGCCCGGCGCCCGGGCTCTTCCCGGGTGCTGGAGGCGGTGGTCTCCCAGTACCTGGAATGGCAGGCCCGGAGGGGAGGTTCCCCATGATGGAAGCCCTCGAGCGGGACGCGCGCTCCGCGGAGGTGGAGACCCGGCGCAAGGCCGCGCTGGCCTTGGGGGAGACGGGGCGGGAGGAGGCGCTGCCCCTCCTGGACGCCCTCCTGGGCGACCCCAACTGGCGGGTTCGAAAGGCCGCGGTGGAGTCCCTCCTCCTCTTCCCCATGGAGAAGACCCTCCCGATCCTTTTCGGCGCCCTCTACGATTCGGACAACGCCGGGAAGCGCAACTCCGCCTCCGAGGCGCTGGTGAAGATCGGACCGCCGGCCCTCCCGAGCATCTACGACCAGCTCATGGAGAACGACCTGGACGTGAAGCTGGCCCTCATCACCCTCCTGGGGGAGATCCCCTCCCGCTCCAGCGCCCCCCACCTCATCTACTACCTGAGCCACGAGAACAAGAACATCCTCTCCGCCGCCATCACCAGCCTCGGACAGCTGAGGGACACGGGAAGCCTGCCGGTCCTCTTCGACATTTTCCGGCGGGAGGACGACTGGCTCTGGTTCCACCTCATCGACGCCCTCTCCCGCATCGGGGGCCGGGAAGCCACCGCCAAGCTCATGGAGCTGTACGAGGTGAGGAAGTTCCGCAAGGCCGTCCTGAAGTCCTTCGGAACGCTGGGCGACCTGACGGTGGTTCCCTTTCTCCTGGAACGGGCCGCCGAAGCCGACTCCCCCCTGGGGGACCTCCTGGAGTGCCTGGGGCGCATTCACCACGCCCCCATTCCCGCCGCCCTTCTCCCCCGACACCAGGCGGAGCTCCAACGCTTGATCCGCAACCACTTCCCCATGGAGTTGGTGGAGGAGCTGGACCGGGGCTGGGGGGAGGCCAAGACCGAAGAGCGGCGCGGGATGATCGTGGTGGCCGGCGCCCTCGGGGACCTGACCCTCCTGGACCACCTCCTCGACGAGCTGGAAAACGTCTACCTGCAGAAGGACGCCTACGCCGCAGCAACCGCCTTCGGCCCCGCCGCCACCCAGGCGGTGGTCCAGCGGCTCCACCGCAGCTCCACCCAGGAGCAACGGGTCCTCCTCATCCGCCTCCTGGGCCGAACCGGCGGCCCCGAATCGGTGGTCCCCCTCCTCAGCCAGGCCCGGGAGGAGGACGACCAGATCCGCATGGAGGCCCTGGCCGCCCTGGGACAGTCCGACGACCCCAGGGCCCTCTCCGAGCTGGTGGCCGTTCTCAAGGAGGGGGACCCCACCTTCCACCAGACGGCCCTCCAGGGCCTCAAGTCCATGGCCCGCCGGAACCCCACCCTGCGGGGGCGGATCGGGGAACTCGGGGGTCAAATGGCAGGACACACGGAGGAGGGGGTGCGGGTGGCCGGGTACCTCCTCCTGGCGGAGGGGACGGGGATGGAGACCGCGCCTCTCCTTCCGGGTCTCCAGGATCCCTCGCCGGCGGTGCGAAGGACGGCGGTGCGCCTGGTGGCCGAGCGGGCCGGCGCCGAGGCCTTCGAGACCCTCCTCCCCCTGCTGGGGGATCCGGACCCCCGCGTCCGGCGGGCGGTGGTGGCGGCCCTGGGGCGGGAACTCCTCACCCGCCAGAGCGAAACCCTCATGGCCCTCCTCACCGACGCCGACGTCTGGGTCCGCGCCGAGGCGGCGGCCCACTTGGCCCAGAGCACCGACGCCGAGGTGGGGGAGGCCCTCCTCAAGGTTCTGGACCAGGAGGCCCTCCCCGTGCAGTTGGGGGCCCTCCGGGGTCTCATGGAGGTTGGGTGCGGCGCCCTCTTTCCCCGGGTCCTGGAGCTGGCCGGCCGCCCCGACGCCCCCTTGGAGGTCCGCCGGGCCGCCCTGGCGGCTTTGGCCCGCTCCCACCGCCCCGACGCCGCCCGCCTGCTCACCGAAGCCCTCTCCGACCCCCATTGGGAAATCCGGCAGACGGCCATCGAACTCATGGGAGCCTCCCAGGACCGGCGCTTCCTCCCGCCTCTCCTCAAGGAGCTGGAGCGGGACCCCGACCCCTTGGTGAAGCAGGCGGTGATCCAGGCCCTCATCTCCCTCACGGCCGTGGAGGCGGTCCCCCGCATGCTGAACTACCTCACCGATCCGGCCCTCAAGGACGCCGCTTTCGCCTTCTTCGTCAGCCTGGGGAGGGAGAACCGCCGGCTCATCGAACACGAGGCCCAGTCGGTGGACTTCCAGACCAAGCTGATCCTCATCGAGATCCTCAAGCATTTGGAGGGCCTCTGAACCATGGGCCTCTGGGACGGGATGGAGCCGGAAGGCAACCTTCTGGACGACGAGCTGTTCCGGCTCTTCTGCAAGCTGGTCCACGACCAAACGGGGCTCTCCTTCGGCCCCAGCAGCCGTTTCTTTTTCGAGAAACGCCTGCAGAACCGCCTGGAGGCTTTGGGGGGAATCCACCCCCGGGACTACTACCACTTTCTCCAGTACGACGCCGACCGGTCCCAGGAGTGGGACGCCCTCATCGCCCTCATCACCACCAACGAGACCTACTTCATGCGGGAGGAGCGCCAGCTCCAGTGCTTCCTGCTGGACATCGTCCCCGCCCTTCGGGCCTCCCGGCCGGGCCAGCGCCTCCGCATCTGGAGCGCCGGGTGTTCCAGCGGGGAGGAGCCCTACTCGGTGGCCATCCTCCTGACCGAGGCGGGGCTCTGGAGCGAGGGGGCCTTCGAGATCCTGGGCACCGACATCAACACCCGCGTGCTCGCCCGGGCGAGGGAGGGGGTGTACGCCGAGAGTTCCTTCCGGGGTGTTTCGCCTGCCTTCAAGGCGCGGTGGTTCGAGCCGGAGGGCGCCAACCGGTACCGCCTGAAGGAGGAGATCCGGAAAAAGGTCCAGTTCTCCCGCTTCAACCTCTTCGACATGGACCGCTACGCCTTCTTTTCCCCCTTCGACGTGATTTTCTGCCGCAACGTCATCATCTATTTCGACATGGAGGCCAAGGCGCGGGTGATGGAGAAGTTCCACGAAAAGCTCAGGGCGGGCGGCTTTCTGCTGCTGGGCCACTCCGAGAGCCTCATCTCGGTCACCGACCGCTTCCGCCTGGTCCACCTGCCCCACGACCTCGTCTACACAAAGGAGGGGCCGTGAAGAAGATCCGCGTTCTGGTGGTGGACGACTCCTCCTTCAACCGGAAGGTCATCTCCGAGATCCTGGAGAACTCCGGCAAGGTGGAGGTGGTGGGCCGCGCCTTCGACGGGGAGGACGCCCTCCAGAAGATCCTCAAGCTCCAGCCCGACGCCATGACCCTGGACCTGGAAATGCCCAACATGGACGGTTTCGCCGTCCTCCGGTGGGTCATGGCCAACCGCCCCATGCCGGTGATCGTGGTCTCGGCCCGGGAATCGGACCGGTCGGTCTTCAAGGCCCTGGACCTGGGGGCCGCCGACTTCGTCGTCAAGCCCACCCGCACCGCCTCCCCGGACCTCAAGAACATGGAGGAGGAGCTCCTCTCCAAGGTGCTGGCCATTCCGGCGCTGAAACTGGACAAGGTCCGCCAGCGGGTGGAGGCCCAGGCCCCCCGCCCTCCCGCCGAGCCCCCGCCCCAGGCCAAAGGGAGCCGCCGGGCGGAGATCGTGGCCCTGGCCGCCTCCACCGGAGGCCCCCCGGCCCTCCAGCGGGTCCTCCTGGGCCTGTCCCCCCAGCTCCTTTCCCCCATCCTGATTTGCCAGCATATGCCGCCGGTCTTCACGCGGCTCTTCGCCGAGCGGCTGGCCGCCCTGTCGGGGAGGGCCGTGAAGGAGGCGGAGGACGGGGAGCTCCTTGCCGCCCGAACCGCCTACGTGGCCCCCGGCGGCAAGCAGACCCGCCTGGAGCGCCACGGGAAGGAGCTGGTGATTCGCACCGGGCCCCGGCGCCCCGAGGACCGGTTCGCCCCCTCCGCCAACCACCTCTTCCGGAGCCTGGCCGCCGTGGCCGGGAAGAACTGCCTGGTGGCGGTCCTCACCGGCATGGGGGACGACGGGACGGAGGGGGCTCGGGCGGTGAACGCCGCCGGCGGGATCGTGGTGGCGGAGAGCGAGTCCTCGGCGGTGATCTTCGGCATGCCCCGGGAGGTCATCAAGGCGGGGGCGGCCCACCACGTGGCCGACCTCGACGGCATCGCCGACCTCGTCAACCGCCACGCCGTCGTGGAATGAGGCGCCCTCCGGGCGTGGACAAAGGAAGGACGCCCGGCGCCCGAAAACGGCCGCGGCCCGTTCCGGCCGGAGGAGATGGGGCCGCGCGTTGCATTCCTCGGGTGCCTGTGGTACAACCCCGCTGAAGGCGGATGGGCCCATGGCCGACGACCACAACGAGCTGTTCCGCAAAAGCCAGGAATTCCTTCAGATGCTCTCCAAGCAGAAGGAGTTCATCCAGGACCTTCTGAAGGAGAACGAACGCCTTCGGTACCAGGTGGCGGCGCTCCAGTCCCACTCCGGCGACAGCCGGGGCCTGGAGGCGGAGCTGGAGGTTCTTCGGAAGCGCCTGGAGCAGGTGGAGCGTGAGAAGCGGGAACTGGAGGCGGCCTACCAGCGGGTGGAGGAGGAAAACAAGGACTTCGCCCAGCGGTACGTCGAGGTGGAGGAGCAGAACAACAACCTGGCCAACCTCTACGTGGCCTCCTACCAGCTCCACTCCACCCTGGACTTCCAGGAGGTGGTCCAGATCGTCATGGAGATCGTCATCAACCTCATCGGGGCCGAGGTCTTCTCCATCATGCTCCTGGACGAGAAGACCAACGAACTGGGCGTCATCGCCCACGAGGGCTACGACGAGGGCTTCGTCTTCCCCTCCATCCGCATCGGGGAGGGCATCGTCGGAACCGTGGCCAAGACCGGCGAGCCGTACTACATCAACCAGGCCGAGGCGGGGTACCGGGTGGATTTCCACCACCCCATCGCCTGCATCCCCCTGAAGATCAAGGAGAACGTCATCGGCGTCCTGAACATCGGCAAGCTCCTCGTCCAGAAGGACGCCTTCACCGCCGTGGACTACGAACTCTTCTCGCTCCTGGCCGCCCACGCCGCCACGGCCATCTTCTCCAGCAAGCTCTACTCCCAGTCGGAGCGGAAACTCACCACCATCCAGGGCTTCCTGGATCTGCTGACCACGCCCGTGGCCAAGAGCTAAGGGGGAACGGGTATGGAAGGGCTGCGCTTTCTGGTCGTGGAAGACTCCCCCACCATGAGGCAACTCATCTCCTTCTCCCTCAAGCGCTTCAAGGGGTGCACCATCGTGGAGGCCGTGGACGGGGTGGACGCCCTCAAGAAACTCCAGACCGAGAAGGTGGACATGATCCTGACGGACATCAACATGCCCGTCATGGACGGCCTCAAGCTCGTCTCTCTCCTCCGCCAGGACCCCAAGACCCGGTCTCTCCCCATCGTCATCATCACCACCGAGGGCGCCAAGGAGGACCGGGAGCGGGGACTCGCCCTGGGCGCCAACGCCTACATCAGCAAGCCCATCCAGTCCAGCCACCTCCAGAAGGTCATCACCGACCTCTTGGAGAAGAACCCAGGGGCTTGAGGCTGGCTTCCCGCCGAACTCCCGTCCCGTCTTTCGGCCCTGCCCGCCGGGGAAACCGGCTCCGCCTGGACCTCGCCTTTTCCGGAACGGGCCTCCGGGGCTGGCAGGTCCAGGCCCGGGGGACCACCGTGCAGGGGCTCCTGGAGCGCGCCCTTCAGGCGGTGGGCCACCTCCACGGGCGGCCCGTGGGGTGCTCCCGCACCGACGCCGGGGTCCACGCGCGGCTCTTCACCGCCCACGTGGACTTCTCCCGGGAACGCCCCCTCCCGGCCCTCCTCGAGGGACTCAACGCCAACCTCCCCCCCGAGGTCCGGGTCTACCGCGTCTCCCGGGTCCCCGCGACCTTCCACGCCCGCTACGCCTGCCTGGAGAAGGCCTACCGCTACCACCTCCACCGGGGGCCGGTGGTTCCCCCCTTTCTCGCCCCCTTCGTCTGGTGCTGGCGGGGTCCTCTGGACACGGAAGCCATGGGGGAGGCCGCCGCCCTCTTCGTGGGGGAACACGACTTCGCCGCGCTCACCACCGCCGAGGGACGGGCGCGGAAGACCGTCCGGACGGTGACCCGCTGCGATCTCTCTCTTCGGGGGGACCTGCTGGTCCTGGAGGTGGCCGGCCCCTCTTTCCTGCACCGCATGGTCCGGTGCATGGCGGGGCTCCTCGTGGCCGTGGGAACGGGGCGGTTGGCGCGGGAGGACGTGGCTCAGGTCCTCCGGGAGGGGAGGGCCTCCTTCCAGGTCCCCGCCCTGCCCGCCCAGGGGCTGGCCCTCTGGGAGGTCCGCTACGACCCCTCCCTGGCGGGAGATCCCGCCGCCGGGGCCTTTCCCGCGCTCGGCCTCTTCCCCCTGGAGGAGTGAAAGCCGGGGCGCGACGGCGGTCCCTCCAGGGCAAAACTGAACCTCTGGAACCTGAAAAGGCCCCCCGGACCCCGGACTCCGCCGCCCTCGGGTGTCACACCTCCTTCAGGGTGTGGCCCAGCTTGATTTTCTTGGTGCGGAGGTAGGCCCGGTTGTTTTCGTTGGGTTTGATCTCCAGGGGAAGCTGGTCCACGATCTCGATGCCGAAACCCGAGAGGGCGGCCAGCTTCTTCGGGTTGTTGGTGAGGATGCGGATCCTTCTGAGGCCCAGGTCGTGGAGGATCTGGGCGCCGATGCCGTAGTCCCGCTGGTCGGGGGCGAAGCCCAGGGCCTCGTTGGCCTCCACCGTGTCCATCCCCTGGTCCTGCAGTTCGTAGGCCTTGAGCTTGTTGAGGAGGCCGATGCCCCGGCCCTCCTGGCGGAGGTAGACGATGACGCCCCGGCCCTCCTGGGCCACGGCCCTCATGGCCGCCTCCAGCTGGGGTCCGCAGTCGCACCGCTGGGAGAAGAGGGCGTCGCCCGTCAGGCACTCGGAGTGCATCCGCACCAGCACCGTGTCCCCCTCGCCCCACTCCCCCATGGTCAAGGCCAAATGGGTGCGGTCGGTGAGGATGCTCTCGTAGGCGATGACGCGGAAGAGGCCGAACTTGGTGGGGAGTTTGGGCTGGGCCACGCGGCGCACCAGCGATTCCCGGGAGAGGCGGTACTTGATCAGGTCGGCGATGGTGACGATGTTGACCCCGTGCTCCTCGGAAAAGGCCAGCAGGTCCGGCATCCGGGCCATGGTGCCGTCGTCCTTCATCACTTCGCAGATGACCCCGGCGGGGTAGAGCCCCGCCAGGCGGGCCAGGTCCACGGAGGCCTCCGTCTGCCCGGGACGCCGGAGGACGCCGCCCTCCTTGGCCCTCAGGGGGAAGATGTGGCCGGGGCGGGCCAGGTCCGCGGGCTTCGTGGCGGGGTCGATGGCCGTGAGGATGGTGGCGGCCCGGTCGTGGGCGGAGATGCCGGTGGTGGTCTTGTGCTTGGCCTCGATGGAAACGCAGAAGGCGGTCTGGAAGGAGCTGGTGTTCTGCTGGACCATGAGGGGGATCTCCAGCTCGTCCAGGCGCTCGCCGGTCATGGCCAGGCAGATGAGGCCTCTGCCGTGGGTGGCCATGAAGGTGATGGCCTGAGGCGTGGTGAACTGGGCCGGGATGTAGAGGTCCCCTTCGTTTTCCCGGTCCTCGTCGTCGCAGATGATGAGCATCCGGCCCTTCTTGATCTCTTCGAGGGCCTGTTCGATGGGGATGAGCGGCATGGCTGGACTCCTGTGGAAGCCGGCCCCTGGGGGCCGCGGGGTTCAAAAGCCCCGGTCTTCGAGGTCTTGAAGGCTCAGCCCTCCTCTTCCGGGGAGGAGGCGCTGGAGGGTGTGGACAATATACCGGCCCACCAGGTCCGTTTCCACGTTGACCTTCCGGCCGGCCCGGAAACCTCCGATGGTGGTGTGTTTCAGCGTGGCGGGGACGACGGCCACCCGCACCGTCCGGCCCTGGAGGCCCGCCACGGTGAGGCTGACCCCCGAGATGGCGATGGAGCCTTTGGGAACGACGTAGGGAAGGAGATTGGGAGGGAGGTCCACCTCCAGGAGCCACCCTTCCCCCTCCCGCGCCAGCGCCTTCACCTCGCCGACCCCCTCCACGTGGCCCTGCACCAGATGCCCCCCGAGGGGATCGGAGGCTCTCAGCGCCGGCTCCAGGTTCACGCCGTCGCCGGGTTTCAAGGCGCCGAGGGTGGTCCTGGCGAGGGTCTCCCCGCTGAGAAAGGCCCGGAACCCGTCGGGAAGGAGCTCCTCCACCGTGAGGCAGGCGCCGTCCACGGCGATGCTGTCCAGAGTCCTCGCCCCCTCGAGGACCTCCCGGCAGGCCACCTCCAGGGTGCCTTCCCGCCCCCGGCGCAGGAGGCGCCGGACCGTTCCCACCTCTTTCACGAGGCCGGTAAACATCGTCCCTCCAGACGGGCCGCGAGGACCCAATCGCTTCCCAGGACCCGGGCCTCCAGCGCGAGGACCGGAAGGGCCCACGGGGTGAAGCCTTGGGGCAGCTCCGCCAGGGGCGGCTCCAGGGGCCCCCCCTGGAACCGGGGCGCCAGGTGGAGGGACAGGCGGTCCACCCACCCCTCCGCCAGAAAGGCCCCCGCCAGCCGGCCCACCGCCTCCACGTACAGCGCCATGACCGACCGGTCCCTGAGGAGCCGAAGAAGCGCCTCCAGGGGGAACCCGCCGCCGGCCTTCCTCGGCAGGGACGCCACCTCCACCCCCTCTCCGGGGACTCGGGGGAGGGGGGGCGCCTCCTCCCCCCGGACCCAAAGGATGGGGCCCTCCGCCGGGGCGGTGGCGAAGACCCTCTCCGTTCCCCGAAGCCTTCCCGCGCCGTCCAGGAGGACCCTCAGGAGGGGCTTTCTTCGCCCGCCTCCCAGGCGGACGGTGAGGAGCGGGTCGTCGCGGAGGACGGTGCCGGCCGAGACCAGGACCGCGTCGCTCTCGAAACGCTCCTCGTGAACGAGCCTCCGGGCCTCTTCCCCCGTGAAGTAACCCCCCCGGGGGGGCGCCACGCGCCCGTCAAGGGTGGAGGCGGCCTTCAGGTGGACCGCCGGCCGGCCCTTCTCGTAGAAGAGGTGGTAGGCGGGGTCCACGGCTCTCCCCGCTTCCTCGTCGAAGGGCATCACCACCTCGATCCCGGCTTCCCGGAGCTCCGCGGCCCCCCGACCCGAAACCCGGGGGTTGGGGTCCGCCACCGCCGCCACCACCGCCTGGAGGCCCGCCTCTCGGATGGCCTTGGTGCACGGCGGGGTGCGGCCGTAGGTGTTGCACGGCTCCAGAGTGACGTAGAGGTGGGCGCCCCTGGCTCGCTCGCCGGCCTCTCGGATGGCCACCACCTCGGCGTGGGCCGTCCCGGGGCCCCGGTGCCAGCCCCGGCCCACCACGACCCCGTCCTTCACCACCACGGCCCCCACGGCGGGGTTGGGGTGGGTCCGGCCCCGCCCCTTTCGGGCCTGAGCCAGGGCCTCGGCCATGAAGCGCCCCTCGGGAACCACGGCCGTCTCCCTCAGCCGCCCAGCAGGCCCGAGACGTACTCGGCGGGGTCGAAGGGCACCAGGTCCTCCACCTTCTCGCCCACCCCCACGTACCGGATGGGGAGGCCGAACTCGGCGGCCACGGAGAGGGCGATGCCGCCCTTGGCGGTCCCGTCCAGCTTGGTGAGGACGAGGTCGGTGACCGAAGCCTTGGAGGTGAAGAGCCGCGCCTGCTGGAGGCCGTTCTGCCCCGTGGTGGCGTCGAGGACCAGCGTCACCTGGTGGGGGGCCCCCGGGCAGGCCCGGCCGCAGACGCGGTGGATCTTCGCCAGCTCCTCCATGAGGTTGTGCTTGACGTGGAGACGCCCCGCCGTGTCCACCAGGACGAAATCGAGCCCCCGGGCCCTGGCCGCCTCCACGGCATCGAAGGCCACCGCGGCGGGGTCGGCGCCTTCCTTCTGCCGGACGATCTCCACCCCCGCCCTTCGGGCCCAGACCTCCAGCTGGTCCGCCGCCGCCGCCCGGAAGGTGTCGCCCGCGGCGACGATCCCCCGCTGGCCCCTGGCCGTCCGCTGGGCCGCCAGCTTCCCCAGGGTGGTGGTCTTTCCCACCCCGTTCACTCCCACGAAAAGGTGGACCCAGGGCGAGGGGGGAGGGCCCTCCGGCGGGGGGGGAGGCGGCCAGAGGGCCTCCATGCGGGAGGCGAGGGCCGCCTTGAGGGTGGCGCCGTTCTTCCGGGCTTCCTGGGGCAGGCGGTCCAGGAGTCGGTGGATGGTCGGGAGTCCCACGTCGGCGAGGAGCAAGGCCTCCTCCAGGGCCTCCAGGGCCTCGCCGTCGGCTTCGGTGGCCCGGCCGAAGAGGCCCCCCAGGCGCTCCGAGAGGGCCTCCCGGGTCTTGCGGAGACCCTGGAGGATCTTTCCCATCATCCGGCGGACCCTCCGATCTCCTGGAGGAGGCGCTTGGCGCTCTGGCCGAAGGTTCCCTCCGGGGCGATCTTGAGGACCTCCAGGAGCGCCGCCCGCGCCTCGGGGTACATCTTCTCCTGGAAGAGGGCCTCCCCGTAGTGGTAGTAGACCTCCGCCCCGTCGGCCTGAAGGGCCTCGAAGTTGTTGGCCATGAGGTCCAGGGCCTTCTTGAAGTACAGCGCGGCGTCGGCCCAGCGGTCCTTCGCCGCCGCCAGGACCCCCAGCTTGTTGTACCCGCGGTAGTACCGGGGGTTCTCCTCCACCACCTTGAGGAAGACCGCCTCGGCGTCCAGCATCTTGTTCTGGCGCATGTAGATGACGCCCATGTTGTAGTAGGCCTCGTACCGGCTGAAGAGACCCGGCGCGTTCACCACCTCCCGAAGGACCTTCAGGGCCTCCTCGTCGTGACCGAGCTGCATGTGGCAGACCCCCATGGCGTTGAGGACCGCCACGCGGTTTTCGGAGGTCCCCGGACCCTGCCGCAGGGCCAGCTCCAGCTTGCCCAGCGCCTCGGCGTAACGGCCCTCCGAGAGGTAGAAGAGGGCGTCGGCGTAGGAGTACTTGGCCTGGGGCTCCATGCGGGAGGCCAGGGCGATGTAGTGGTGGGCGGCGTCGAAGTTCCGCTGGCCGGCGAACTCCAGGGCCATGTTGTAGGCCACCTCGGGATTCTTGATGTGCTCGTCGCCGGGAAGGGTCCCGTCGGCGCGCGCGGGGCGCTCCGCCGCGTCGCCCACCGGCGGAGCCTTGGGACCGCATCCAAGGACCAGCACCAGGGAGAGCCCTGCCACCGCCATCGCCTTCCTCGTCATGGGGACCAGCCCTCCTTCACAGGGGAGAAGGCGCCCTCTCCGGCGCGCTACCGGGGGCGCCTGCCCTTGATTTTACCACAGTGGGACACCGGCTTCCCCCGCTTCCGGCGGCACCCGGCCCCCCGGGGGGGAAGCCCCCGGCCCTTGACCGCCGCGGCTCCGTGGGGTACCATAGGAAGGCCCTCGAAGAGGGGGCCGCACGGAGGCAACATGGTGGCGCTGTTGTGGGTGCTGTACATCCTGGATTGCCTGCTGCTCATCGGGATCATCCTCCTGCAGCCCGGCGAGGGCGGGGACCTGGCCGCCGCTTTCGGTGGCGCCAGCTCCCAGACGGCCTTCGGGGCCCGGGGGTCGGCCACCTTCCTCCAGAAGCTGACGGCGACCCTGGCCATCCTCTTCATGGTTCTCTCCATCGCTCTGGTGATCGTCACCAACATGCGGCACAAGAGCATCATGGAGAAGGCCCTCCCCGAAAAACCCGCCGCCGCCTCCAGCGAGAAACCGGCGGCCCCGGCGGCTCCGGCTCCGGCCCCCGCCGCACCCTCCGAGGGAGGGACGAAGTGATCCCCCGTGCCGAAGTGGTGGAACTGGCAGACACGCCATCTTGAGGGGGTGGTACCCGACAGGGTGTGGGGGTTCGAGTCCCCCCTTCGGCACCAAAGCACCAGGAGGAGGGCGTTTCGCCCTCCTTTTTTTGCACCACCCCCGAGAAAAAGGGGGGGCGAGAAGG
>JBBILR010000003.1:0-133098 GCA_037444825.1 Acidobacteriota bacterium
GGGGAGGAGTGGACGCTCCTCAAGTGGAAGTCCTCCTCCCAGCTCCTGATCAAGGGAGGGAC
Organism: Acidobacteriota bacterium; assembly: GCA_037444825.1. GTDB lineage: Bacteria > Acidobacteriota > UBA4820 > UBA4820 > DSQY01 > JBFLVU01. The sequence goes on from JBBILR010000003.1 coordinate 63, forward strand.
CTCCCTGAAGACCGCCGTCCCCAAGAACACTCCCCGGCGCTTCCGGTTCCTGAACCCCGACGGAGGAGAGGCGGTGCTGGTCTGGCAGTGGCCCTGAGGCCTGAGGGTTCGCGGGGGGAGAGTCAAATGGAGGCGCCGGTCTTCGAAAAGGGAGGGAGGGCTCCGGCCCTCGTGGGCCCCGGCCGGTTCCTCGCATGGGGATGCGCCGAGGGGCCGCGGCCTGTGCCGTGCTTTACCCCGCCCCGAAAATGGGCCGGAGCCAGGCGTCCCACAGGAGCTTGGAAAGCACGATCACGACCATGGCCAGCAGGGCCGGGCGCACGAGGCGAGCCCCCCGGGTGAGAACGAGCCTGGCCCCGAGGCGCCCGCCCAGCACTTGACCCGCCGCCATGGCGAGGGCCGGGGCCACCAGAACGTGGCCTCCAACCGCGAAGAAAATCAGGGACGATGCGTTGCTCGTGAAGTTCATGACCTTCGTGGTGGCGGTGGCCTTCTTCATCTCCTGCCCGAGACCCGCCATGAGGGCCACCACCCAGAAGGAACCGGTCCCCGGCCCGAAAAACCCGTCGTAAAAGCCCAGCCCGAGGCCCGTCAGGAGGTAAAAGGGCAGGGGAGCCAGGCGGGGGCGGGCCGGAGCCTTTCCGAAGGAGGGGTTCAGAAAGACGTAGAGGGCCACGGCGGCCAGCAGGATTGGGAGGATCCTCCTCAGGAGGTCCGGTTCCAGCCGTTGGACCGAAAGGGTCCCCAGGGCGGAGCCCAGGAAGGTGAGGGCGATGCCGGCGGCGCACTCTCGAAAGAGAAAGGCCCCCTCCCGCCAGAAGTGAAAGGTGGCGCTGCCCGAGCCGAAAGAGGCCTGGAGCTTGTTCGTCCCCAAGGCGAAGGCCGGCGGCACGCCGATTCCCAAAAGGACGGGGATGGTGATCAGCCCCCCGCCTCCGGCGATGGTGTCCACGACGCCGGCGAAGAGTCCCGTGGCGAAGAGGAGAAGGACGGCGGGAGGGGAAAGATCCATCTCAGGCCATGAACCCCTTGCCGGCCGAAAGGGGAAGGGTGGGGAGCCTCACGGAAGTGCGGTCCCCTCGGGCGCGGCCCCGATGGCCTCCCGCCAGCGGAGGAGGGTCTCGGGGCCGTACTCGCGGTACCAGGTCTCCAGCATGTCCTGGAGCGGAACGTGCGGGAGCGAACCACGGTCCCGGACGTACTCGATGTGGAGGCGCCCCTCGAGGTCCGTGGCCGGAAGGATGGCGTCCCCCGTCCCGTCGAAGTCCACGACGCGCCAGCCCATCTTCTCGCAGAGGGGGCGCTCGAAGGAGGGGGTGGCCTTGAGCCAGCGCCCCTGGAGCCAGATCTCCACATAGGTGTGATAGATCATCCGGTTGGAGCCCAGGACGTAGCCGAGGCGTCCCGGAAGGTTGTGGTTCACCAGGTCGGCGAAGCGGAAGCGGGCGGGGATTCCGGCGGCCCGGCAGAGGCCGATGAGCAGGGAGGATTTCTGCGTGCAGAAGCCGTAGCCGCGCCAAAGGACCTCCTCGCCGTGGTAGTCCGAGAGGCTGCCGAAGGGGGCGTAGGGGATGTAGCGGACATTGTCTCTCACGTAGGCGAAAAGCCGGGCGGCCGTTTCGCTCGGGGAAGCCGCGCCCTCGGCCAGCCGCCGCGCGAGGGAGCGTACGGTCTGAGATTCACAGTCCACGCCGGGTGTGGGTCCGAGGCAGGTGGAAAGGTCCGGTTCGCACATCGAGGCTCCGTGGGTCGGGTTTTCCAGCCCCGGCCGTTCTTGACGAGTATACCCTTCGGGGCGGCCCGAGGTACATGAGGGCCGCCTCGGACGGAGGCCGCGAGGGGCAGGGGAAGGTGGGGGGCGGTTCGAACCCTCGCGGAGGCCCGGGCCGTCACCGATGGGGGCTTCAAGGCGGAGGAGGTTCCCTGAAGGCCTCCACCGTCGCCTCCGCCGCCTCCAGAAGCGGGCGGACGTGAGGCCGGATGCGGGGCATGAAGGCCAGGAAGACCGCCCCGGCCGCCCCCGTCAGGATGCCTCCCCCGCAAAGAACCGGCTGAACGCCCAGCCGCCCCGCCAGCTTCCCCATCACCAGGCTCCCCACCGGGGCCATTCCGATGAAGGTGACCACGTAGAGGCTGATGAGCCTTCCCCTCAGGGCGTCGGGAACGAGCCCCTGGAGGAGGGTGTTCACCGCCGCCATCTGGCTCATGAGGAAGAAGCCCACGGCGGCGAGGAGAGCCGCCGACAGCCAGAAGACGGTGGAGAGGGAGAAGGCCAGGAGGCCAAGGCCGAAGAGGAGGGACATGAGCCCCGCCGTCCTTCCGAGGCCCCGTAGCCCCCGCCGGCGGGCCATGGCCAGGGCTCCCGCCAGGGAGCCGAGGCCGGCCGCGCTCATCAGGAGGCCGAGCCCCCGGGCGTCGGTGCGAAGGACGCCCCCGGCCACCGCCGGCAGGAGGATGGAGTAGGGGAGGGCGAAGAGGCTGGTGGCGGTCACCAGGGTGAGCAGGGCCCGGACGTGGGGGGTGTTCCAGGCGTAGCGGAAGCCTTCGGCGATCTGGCGCCACGGCCCGGACTGAGTTCGCCGGTTTCCCTCCGGCGGAAGTCGCATGGCGAAGAGGCTCCCCAGCACCGCGCCGAAGGAGAGGGTGTTGAGGAGGAAGCAGACACCCTCCCCCCACAGCCCCGTCACCAGTCCCGCCAGCGCCGGCCCCACGATCCTCGCCCCGTTGAAGATGGAGGAATTGAGGGCGATGGCGTTGCCGAGGTCCTCCTTGCCCACCATCCGAACCAGGAAGGACTGGCGGGCCGGCATGTCGAAGGCGTTCACCGCCCCTTGGGCCGCCGCCAGAACCACCACGTGCCACACCTCGACGCGGTCGGTGAGGGTGAGCAGGGTCAGGAGGGCCGCCTGTAAAAGGAGCCCCGTCTGCGTGGCGATGACGAGGCGGTGGCGGTCGAAGCGGTCCGCCGCCACGCCGCCGAAGAGTCCCAGCAGGAGGATGGGGCCGAACTGGGCGAACCCCACGAGGCCCAACAGCCAAGGGGAGCGGCTGAGCCTCCAGACCAGCCACCCTTGGGCCAGGTTCTGCATCCAGGAGCCCACCAGGGAGACGAGCTGGCCGAAGAAGAAGAGGCGGAAGTTGCGATGCCGAAGCCCCCGCAGGGTCTGGGACAGGTTCTCGAAGGCCGGGCTCACCGCGCCACCTCCGGCTGGGCGGCCTAGTGGAGGAGGCCCACCAGGATCCCCGCCGCCCCCGCCGCGGCGCACCAGAGGGCGAAGCGGCCGAGCCGGCCCCGCTCCACGGTCCCCCGAAGGAGGGTGAGGGCGCCGAGCCCCGAAAGGAAGGCCACGGAGAAGCCCAACCCTGCGTCCAGCAGGTGCGGGTTGGCCGCGTCGAAGGCCTTCCGGCCCTCCAGCAGAAAGGCGCCGCCCACCGCTGGAAGGGAGCAGAGGAAGGAGAAGCGGAAGGCCTCGGCGGGGGCCAGCCCCCGGCCCAGGGCCGCCACCAGCGTCGCGCCGGAACGCGAAATGCCCGGAAAGACCGCCAGCCCCTGGGCCGTCCCGACCCACAGGGCGTCCTTCCAGGAGAGGTCCGTGAGGGTTCTGGCTCCCTCGGGGAAGCGGCCGCTCCACAGGAGAAGCCCCGCCGTCCCGAAGAGGAGAAGGCCCGCGAGCGCCGGGGAGGAGAAGGCCCGTTCCACGGGTCCTTTCAGGGTCAGGCCGAGAGCGGCGGTGGGGAGGGAGGACAGACAGACGAGAGACAAGGTCCTGAGCCCGGCCGAGTCCCGGCCCGCGAGGCCCCGTGCGAAGGAAAAAAGGTCCCGCCAGAAGAAGAGCAGGGTGGAAAGGAGCGTCCCTCCGTGGAGGACGAGGAAGAAGACGAAGGCCTCCCCCTCCGAAATCCCCGACAAGGCCCCCAGGATGGCGAGGTGCGCCGAGGAGGAGACGGGGAGGAACTCCGTGAGCCCTTGAACCAGTGCCAGAAGGATGACCCAGAAGAGCGGCATGGCCGTTCCTTGCGTGAGGGGGGTCCCGACCAGGGGGCCCTACACTTCCATCACCACGGGGAGGATGAGGGGGATCCCCGCCTCCCGGCGCTTGAGGGCCCGCTTGACGGCCGACTTCACCTTGGCCTTGAGGATGGCCTCGTCCCGAAGCTCCTCCGGCGGCAGGGACTGGAACAGGGCCGCCACTTCCCTTCGGACCTCCTCCAAGGCCCCGTTCCCCGCCTCCAGAGGGGCGTAGCCGCGGCTGATGATCTCCGGGTCCGCCTCCATGCGGCGGCTCTGGCGGTTCACCACCACGATGGGCACCACCACCCCGTCGTTGGAAATGTGGCGCCGGTCCCGCACCACCACGCGGTCCACCGGGTCCCCTGTATCCCCGTCGATGAGGAGGGTCCCCGCCGGCACCTCCTCCCGGCCGGCGAAGCGTCCCTTCTCGAACCGGAGCGCTTCCCCCGTCTCCGAAAGGAGAATTTGCTCCGAGGAGAAGCCCATCTCCTCGGCGAGCCGGGCGTTGCCCTTGAGCTGCCGGTACTCCCCGTGAACGGGCACGTAGTAGCGGGGCCGGACCCACGAAGCCATGAGGCGGATCTCCTCCTGGGCGGCGTGGCCGGAGACGTGGACCCGGTCCTCCCTCGAAGTCACCACCTCCCCGCCCCTGCGGTAGACCTGGTTGATGACCCGGGCCACCCGCTTCTCGTTGCCGGGGATGATGCGAGCCGAGAGGATCAGGAGGTCCCCCTCCTCCACGTACAGGTTGCGGTTCTCGTCGAAGGCGATGCGGGAGAGGGCGGAGAAGGGCTCCGCCTGGGAGCCGGAGGTGAGGATCACCGCCCGCTCGCGGGGGGTGGAGGGGATCTCCTCCGGGGGGACGAGGACCCCTTCGGGAATCCGCAGGTACCCCGTCTCCTGCCCGATGCGGACGTTCTCGGTGAGCGAGCGTCCGAAGAGGGCCACTTTTTTGCCCAGAAGGTCGCAGAGGTCCAGGATCGCCTGGATCCGCATGAGGTTGGTGGAGAAGAGGGCCACGAAGACCTTCCCCCCTTGGCGGGAGAGGTACCGTTCCAGGGTGTTCCGCACCCGGACCTCCGAGCCCACCACCCCCTCCACCTCCACGTTGGTGCTGTCGATGAGCATGGCCACGACGCCCTGGCGCCCGGCCTCCTGGAAGCGGTGGTAGTGGGTGAGGCGGCCGTCCAAGGGGGCCTGGTCGAACTTGAAGTCGCCGGTGTGGAGAACCGTCCCCTCGGGGGTGTGGAGGAGAAGCGAGACGGCTTCGGGGACCGAGTGGGTCACGGGAATCCCCTCCACCGTGAAGGGGCCCAGGCGGAGGGGGCTCCCCGGCTCCAGCAGGTGGACGGCGGGGGCCTCGGCCCCCAGCTCCCGCATCTTGCGCCCGGCGAGGCCCAGGGTGAGGGCCGTCCCGCACAGGGGGGCCGGGCAGGCCTTGAGCAGGAAGCCCACGGCCCCCACGTGGTCCTCGTGGCCGTGGGTGAGCACGATTCCCTGGAGGCGGTGGGCCCGCTCCGCGATGTAGGCGAAATCGGGGATCACCAGGTCGATGCCCGGGAAGTCCGATTCGGGGAACTGGCTTCCGGCGTCCACCACCAGGAGGTCCCCGTCCTGGTCGTAGACGGTCAGGTTTTTGCCGAAGTCGCCGAGGCCGCCCAGGAAGGCGATCTTGAGCATGGTCAGGTCCTGCGGGACGGCGTGACGGTGATCCGTAGGGCGGTGTCCCGCCGCCGGACGAGACCCAGGATGTACAAGGCGTAGAGGATCTTGGCCGTGGACCCCGAGTCGGTGGTGGAGGTTCTCAGAATGTCCAAAAGGCTCCGCTGGCCGTCCACCAGCCGGAAAACCAGCCGGTCCTCGGCGGTGAGGGGCAGGGAAGGCAGAAGGGCCAGGGCGTGGTCGGTGGGCTCGAAGACCTCTTCCTTGCGCCCCAGCCACTTGACCACCCGCTTGGGGTCCTTCATGCCCTTGATGCCCCGGAGGATGGCCGCCCGCGTGTCCAGGCTGAGCTTGATGACCTCGTCCTCCTTGAACTTACCCACCTTGAAGGTGATCTCCCCGTCGGTCCAGTCGAAGAGAGACCACACGATGGCCATGACCTGCTCCTTGACGGCCTCGTAAAGCTCCTGGGCGGTGAGGACCCCCGCCTCCACCAGGACCGCCCCCTGGCGGCGGCCGGTCTCCTTCATGCGGGCCACCGAAAGGTCGTACTGCTCCTGGGTGATGCGGGCGCGGTCCAGAAGGAACTCCCCCAGCCGGTCGCCGGGGAAGGTGGAGGTGGCGAAGATGATCTCCCCTCCGGAGATGAAAATCTGCTTGTGGCCGTCCTCCCGGCTCACCCGAAGAACGCCCGGGACCTTGTAGTAGTGGATCTTCTGGAGGACTTCCGGCAGCGGGTTCTCCGCCAGCGGCCCCTGAAAGATGAACTCGGCCATGGGCCTCCCTTCAAATTGCTTATCTTACCGCGGCGGGCCCCGGGACGGAACAGAGGGGGGAGGAAGGGGAACGGGAGAGAAAGCGAATGGCCGGCGGCGAGGCGCGGATCGGAACCAGGCGAAGGGAAGGGCCGAGATCCGCTGGCCGGCCCGCGGGCTTCCGCGGTGCGCCCTTTGCCGCGGAGGGGGCTTGCCGGTATGATGGGGCCATGGGGCTTCAAGGCGACTTCGCCACCATGCCGTTGCCGGACCTCCTCCAGTGGCTGGCCCTCAGCCGCAAGACGGGGATTCTCATCCTCCAGCGGGCGGAGATCGTGAAGGAGATCTACTTCCGCGGCGGCAAGATCGTGGCCTCCGCCAGCAACGACCCCAGGGAGTACTTCGGCCAGTTCCTCCTCTCCCACGAGAAGATCTCCGAAGAGGACCTCATGCGCGCCTTCGCCAAACAGGGGGAGACGGGGGTGAAGCTGGGGCGGATCCTGGTCCAGGAGGGGCTCCTTTCGGAGGACGAGGTCCAGCGCTTTCTCCGCATCAAGGCCGAGGAGACCATCTACGACCTCTTCCTGTGGGACGAGGGGACCTTCAAGTTCTACAACGACGCCCCGGCCCAGGAGAGCCACGTCCCCATCGAGATGGAGGTGACCTCCATCCTCATGGAAGGCTCCCGGCGGGCCGACGAGTGGGCCCGCATCCGGAAGGTCTTCCCCTCCAACGACGCCGTGCTGCGGGTGTTGCCGGAGAACCTCACGGTCCAGGTGCTCCAGGACCCGGTCTACAACCGCATGGTGCAGATTCTGGAGACCCCCTGGCGGATCGGGGACCTGTGCCTCATGTTCCACGCCTCGGACTTCGCCGTCTCCAGCGTCCTCTTCGACCTCTACCGCATGGGGCTGGTGGAGGTGGTGGAGGCCCCCGAGCCCCCCAAGCCCTCCGAGGCCCGCGCGGAGGAGTCGATCCGGAGCCTGTGCAACCTGGGGCTCAAGCAGTTCAACCAGGGCCAGTTCGAGGCGGCCATCGAGACCTTCAAGCAGGTCCTCATCCACGCCCCCGAGAACCCCCTGGCCCGGACCATGATCCCCAAGGCCTACCGGGAGATCAAGGCGAGCCTCGTCTCCGACGAGTTTTCCATCGAGCACGTCCCGTACCTCAAGCGCGCCCTGGCGGACCTCAACGAGCTGGATTTCACGCCGCAGGAGAACTACATCCTGAGCCGCATCAACGGCACCAGCTCCGTCCAGTCCATCATCCGGATCTCCCCCATCCAGGAGATCCACGCCCTCATGATCTTCAAGAAGCTGGCCCGGGAGGGGCTCGTGGGGTTCCTTCCGCCGGGGGAAGAGTGAGCAGATACTTACATGATGGCGGGGCCGGTGTGCCGGGGGCAAGTGGCCCCGAAATCCTCTTGATACCGAATGAAGGGATTCATGGCCGCGCCGTTTCTGGGGGCATCGATGAGTAATCATATACATTGACAAGGCCTCCGGCGGGGCTTATGCTTCTCCTGACCGCGCCCCCGGCGCGGCCTCTTGGGAAGAGGAGGTGGCGGAATGCATCCCGTGGAAACCGGCCTGTTCTGGGCGTTCGTCCTGGGTTCCCTGGCCCTGTTCGCCAACACCATGCAGCGGCGCATCGGGGCTCTCCTCCAGGGGGTCCCCGAAGACCGATTCGATCGGCCCTGGGAGCGCTTTAAGGGCCTTCTCCTCTACGCCTTCGCCCAGAAGCGCATGGTGAGGGACCGGTACGCCGGCGTCTACCACCTGCTGATCTTTTGGGGCTTCTGCGTGCTGGCCCTGAGGTCCCTCATGCTCATCGTGGAGGGGCTCTTCCCCAAGTTCCACCTCACCGAGCTCCTGGGGGTGTGGGGCTACGGCTACCAGGCTACCAAGGACGTCTTCGAGGTCCTGGTGGTGGTGGGGATCCTCATGGCCATGGGGAGGCGCCTCTTCGCCCGGCCGGAACGGCTGGAGAACTCCTGGGACGCCTGGGCCACCCTGAGTCTCATCGGCGGCCTCATGGTCACCGACCTGCTGGCGGACGGAGCCTTCATCGCCCTCCACAACCCCGACTGGAAGGCCTGGTCCCCGGCGGGGCTCGCCGTGGCCGCGCTCTTCTCCGGGACGGCGCCCCAAGCCCTCCACCTGGGGTACCGGATCCTCTGGTGGCTCCACCTGGCCATCCTCTTCGGCTTCGCCAACTTCCTGCCGTACTCCAAGCACTTCCACGTCTTCACCTCCCTCTTCAACGTCTACTTCCGGAGCCTGGAGCCCTGGAAGAACCTGAAGAAGATGGACCTGGAGGCGGAACACTTCGGCATCAACAAGATCCAGGACTTCACCTGGAAGCAGATGCTGGACTTCTACACCTGCACCGAGTGCGGCCGTTGCACCGAAGCCTGCCCCACCACGAACACCGGGAAGCCCCTCCGCCCGAAGAACTACGGCAACGACCTCAGGGACTACCTCTACCGGACGCCTCTCGAGGAGATGGAGAAGGACAAGCAGCCCCCCGAGGACCGGCTGCTCATCGGCGGCCCCGTCCCCGAGGGGGCCTTCTGGAAGCGGAGCGAGGAGACGCCCCCCTGGACCGAAAAGGAGATCGGCGGGTGCGTCTCCAGCGACACCATCTGGGCCTGCACCACCTGCGGCTACTGCGAGTGGGCCTGCCCCCTCCACATCACCTTCGTGGACAAGCTGGTGGGGATGCGAAGGTACCTGACGCTGGAGGAGAGCAACTTCCCCGCCGAGGCCCAGACCGCCTTCAAGGGGATGGAGCGGCAGGGCAACCCCTGGAACCTCCCCCAGGCCGACCGGGCGAAGTGGGCCGAGGGGCTGGACGTGCCCCACATCTCCGAGAAGCCCGACGCCGAGTACCTCTTCTGGGTGGGCTGCGCCGGGGCCTACGACGCGGCCGGGCAGAAGGTCTCCCAGGCCCTGGTGAAGCTCCTCAAGGCGGCGGGGGTCTCCTTCGCCATCCTGGGGGAGGAGGAGACCTGCACCGGCGACGCCGCGAGGCGCCTGGGCAACGAGTACCTCTTCGCCACGCTGGCCGAAGCCAACGTGGAGACCCTCAACGGCTACAAGGTGAAAAAGATCGTCACCAACTGCCCCCACTGCCTCAACACCCTGAAGAACGAGTACCCCGACTTCGGCGGAAACTACGAGGTGGTCCACGGCACGGAACTCGTCGCCGCCCTCCTCAAGGAGGGACGCCTCCGGCTGACAAAGGAGGTGCGGCAGAGCCTCACCTTCCACGACCCCTGCTACTTGGGCCGCTACAACGGCCAGGTGGAGGCCCCCCGGGCCATCCTGAAGGCCATCCCCGGCGTCTCCCTCAAAGAGATGGAGCGGCACGGGGAGGCGGCCATGTGCTGCGGCGCCGGCGGAGGCCGCTTCTGGCTGGAGGAGAAGCTGGGCAAGCGGGTGAACCACGCCCGCTTCGAGCAGGCGGTGGCCACCTCCGCCGAGGGCGTGGCCGTGGCCTGCCCCTTCTGCAACGTCATGCTGAACAACGCCGCCGGGGAAACGGGCAAGGAAGGCTTCGCCACCACGGACGTCTTGGAGCTGGCGGCCCGGGCCCTGCCGAACTGAGGCGGGGGTGAGAGTTCGAGAGGCCGGGGCGAAAGGCCCCGGCCTTCTCTTTCGGAGCCCGCGGGCCTTGCGTTTCCCGCCCATTCGGCCCTACACTCTGCTCATGATGCCGCGAAGCCACGTCACGGGCGCCGTCCTGGCGGGCGGCCGCTCCCGCCGCATGGGGCGGGACAAACGCCTTCTGCGATTCGAAGGACAGCCTCTTCTTCTCCGGGCGGTCCAGCTTCTGACCTCGGTGGCGGACGAGATTCTCGTCGTGGCTCCAGAACCGCCGCCCCTCCTGGTGGCGGAGGCGCGGCACGTGGCGGACCGGATCCAGGGCTTCGGCGTCCTTTCGGGCCTCCACGCCGCCCTCTCCGAGGCTTCCTTCGACCCGGTCCTCTGCATCCCCGTGGACACGCCGCTCCTCGACGAGGCCTGGCTCCGCCTCATCCTGGGCATCGCCCGCACCGCGGGGACTCCCTGCGTGCCGCTGGTGGGCGGGCACGTCCACCCCATTCCCGGGGCCTACCCCCGGTCGGTGCGGGAGGTGTTGGAGGAGGCCCTGAAGGGGGGGGGAGGGGCCCTTCACGCCCTCCTGCCCCGCCTGGGCACCGTGTACGTGGGGGAGGAGGCGGCGCGCGCCGCCGGCTGCGACCCGAACGCCCTGGCCAACGCCAACACCCCGCAGGAGTGGGAAGCCCTTGTCGGTGCCCCCCCTACACCCGAGAAGCCCTGAACAGCCCGGTCCTTTTGGCGCTCACCCGGGCCGGTAGGGGTAGTACCGGGGCGTCCACTGGGCCTTCCGGAGGGTTTGGGCGAGGCGCTCGTCGTCCCATAGCCGCCCCAGCCCGCGCTCCCGCGCCTCCCGGGCCACCGCCCACGCCACGCGGTAGGCCGCCTCCCGGATGTCCTTCATCTCCGGAAGCAGCAGCCCCCTCTGCCGTTGTTCCGGCGTCACCATCTCGGAGAGGGCCTTGCTGGCGGCCAAAAACATGGGGGAGGTGATGCGGCTGGCCTGGGCCACGAGGGCCCCCAGCCCCATGCCGGGGAAGATGTAGAGGTTGTTGCACTGCGAGGTCTCGAAGGGCCGCCCCTCGTGGGAGAAGGGAGGGAAGGGGCTTCCCGTGGCCATGAAGCCGCGGCCCCCCGTGGCCCGGGCCACCTCCTCGGGGGTGCACTCCGACTTGGCGGTGGGGTTGCTGAGCGAGAGGACCACCGGCCGGGGGGTTCCGGCGGCCAAGGCCTCGAGGACGGGGCCGGAGAAGAGCCCCCGCTTGGCGGTGACGCCGATGAGGACCGTGGGCTTCACGTTCCGCACCACGTCCAAGAGGCCCACCTGCCCCTCCCGCTCCAGGGTCCACCCGGAAACGGCGTCCCGGGGCTGTGCGAAGGGCCGTTGCGGCTCCTCCAGCCCGGGGGTGTCCTCGAAGAGGAGGCCGGGGACGTCCACGGCGAAGATCCGCCGCCGGACCTCCTCCGGGGAGAGGCCCTCCTCCCGAAGCACGTCCCGGATGCGGCGGGCGGCGCCCGTCCCCGCCTGCCCCATGCCCACGATGACCACGCGCTGGTCGGAGAGACGCTCGCCCTTGATTTTCACGGCCGTGAGAAGGGCCGCCAGGGTGACGGCGCCGGTGCCCTGGATGTCGTCGTTGAAGGAGAGGATCCGTTCGCGGTAGCGGTCCAAGAGCGTGAAGGCCTTTTCCTTGGCGAAGTCCTCCCACTGGAGGAGCACCCGGGGAAGGTTTCGCCTCAGCCCCAGGACGAAGCGCTCCACGAAGTCCTCGTAGGCCTGGCCGGTGAGGCGGGGCTTCCGGTAGCCCAGATAGAGGGGGTCGTTGAGGAGCCGCTCGTTGTTGGTCCCCACGTCCAGGCACACCGGCAGGCAGCCGGAGGGGTGGACGCCCCCGGCGGCCACGTAGAGGGAGATCTTGCCCACGGGGATGGGCATGCCGTCGGAGCCCAGGTCCCCCAGGCCCAGGATCCGCTCTCCGTCGGTGACGACGACGAGGTAGATCTCGGGGCGGGAGACGCTCTTCAAGATGGCGTCGAGGTTCTCGATGTTGTCGGGGGTGACGTAGAGGCCCCGGTAGCGCCGCTGGATGTGGCTGGCCATGAGGCAGGCCTGGCCCACGGTGGGGGTGTAGACGATGGGGACCATCTCCTCCAGGTGATCCACCAACACCTTGTAGAAGAGGGTCTCGTTCCGGTCCAGGAGCCCCTGGAGGAAGATGTACCGCTCGATGTCGCTGGGCTTCCGGGCGTAGTTCTCCATCACGCGAAGGGCTTGCTGGTCGAGGGTCTGGACGGCGGAGCGGAGGTGGCCCTCCAGCTCCAGGGACTTTCTCTCCTCCAGCGTGAAGGCCGAGGCCTTGTTCAAAAAGGCGTTGGACACGAGCTGGCTGCCGCGCAGGTAGACCTCGTAGTACTCCTCCCCCGTGAGGGGGTCCGTCCGGAACGCGAAGGCTTTCATGGGCGCTCCTCCTGTGAGGAAGACAGCATACACCCGGAAGGAGGGTTCTTCAGGTGGGGGAGGCCGCCCGGCCCATGGCCAGGAAGACGCCGGTGAAGAGGAGCAAAGCCCCCGGGAAGAAGGCCGGGCCGGGGATCTCGGCGAAGAGGAAGGCCGCCAGCACGGAAGAGACCACCGGTTCCACCAGGATGGAGAGGCTCACGCGGTAGGACTCCATGTGCCTCAGGGCGTAGTTCACCAGCGAATGGCCCAGCGCCGAAGGGAAGAGGGCCAACAGGCCCAGCATGGCCCAGGTCCTGCGGTCGAAGCCGGTGAAGGGGGCGCCCGAGAGGAGGGCCGCGAGGCCGAGAAAGAGGGCGGACGCCCCGTAGACCGAAAGAAGGTACGTGGCCAGGGGAAGGCGGAGGCGGAGGTGGCGCCCCACCGTGAGGTACCCCGCCGCGGCGAGGCCGGAGAGAAGGGCCAGGGAGTCCCCCAGGAGGTTGCCGGCGCCGTGGCTCCGGTCGCTCCAGGCGATGGCCGCGATCCCCAGGAGGGCCAGGAGCATGCCCACGGCCCCCCGCCGCGGCACGGACTCCTTCAGGAAGAGCAGGCCCAGCAGGGCGGCCCACAGGGGTTGGGCCGACATCAGCAGGAGCGAGGAGGCCACGGTGGTGAGCTGGAGGGAGGCGATCCAGCAGGTGAAGTGGAGGGCCAGGATGAGGCCCGCGCCGAGGGTGAAGGGCCACAGCGGACGCCCCTCCGGCTCCGGCGTCTCTCTCCGGACGGCCGCGTGGAAGGGAAAGAGGAGCAGGGAGGCCAGGGCCATGCGCCAGAAGGCGATGGAGAGGGCCGGCGCCCGGGCGTAGCGGACGAGGATGGCGGCGAAGGAAAGGGAGGCGAGGCCCGCCGCCAGCACCAGCCGGGGGTCCGGCCTCCGCTCAAGGGCCACAATCCACCTCCGGGGGGCAGAGGAGGTCCGGGGCCGGGGAGAAGAAGGGGCGCTGGGCGGGCGGGATGGAGGCGCAGGAGCGGAACTCGGGGTAGAGGCGGGAGTACTCCCAGAGGTTCAGGAGGATCCGGCGGACGTAGGAGCGGGTCTCCCGGAAGGGGATGGACTCGATCCAGAGGTCGTCTTCCTTCGGGGCGCCGGGGCGGGCCAGCCACTCGTCGGCCCGGCCCGGCCCGGCGTTGTAGGCCGCCAGGGCCACGGAAAGGCGTCCCCGGTAGCGGGCGAGGAGGGAGGCGAGGTAGTGGGAACCCGCCGACAGGTTCCAGGCGGGGTCGAAGGCCCGGTCGCGGCCGAAGGGAGGAAGGCCCGCCTGGGCGGCCACGGCCCTGGCGGTGGCGGGCATGAGCTGCAGGAGGCCCAGGGCGCCGGAGCGGGAGACGGCCCGGGGGTCCCAGAGGGACTCCTGGCGGGCCACCGAACCCACCAGCAGGGGAGGCAGGGAGGCCTGTTCGGCGGCGCCCTTCACGCCGTCGAGAAACGGAAGGGGGTACACCGCCCTCCAGAAGGCCTCCGGCGCGTTCAACCCCGGTGAGGCGTAGGCCTGGGGAAAGGCGCGGCGGGCTTCCCGGATGGCCTCGGGGGTGCGCCCCGCTTCCAGCAGAGCCCGGGCGGCCGCCCAGCGCGCCGAGGAGGGGGGGCCCAGGGGGCCGCCGGAGGCGAGGTATTCGGCGGCCGCCTCGTCGGGAAGGCCGCTGGAAAGGAGGGCGGCGGCCTTTTGGAGGTGGCTTCCCGGCCCGCCTTCGGGTGGCGGCGGCTCCTCGCCGGGCTGCGCTTCGGGGGGGCGCCCCTCCCTGAGGCGGTAGCCGAAGTAGCCGAAGGCGTCGTACCGAAGGACCTCCGCCACGAGCGCCTCGCGCTCCCCGGGGTCCGAAATCCTCCCCAGCCGGAGGAGGCAGTAGGCCGCCGCCAGCCGGTCGTCGCTCTGGGGGGGAAGGGAGGCGGCCATCTTTCGCCAGAGGGCCTCCGCCTCCCTGGGCCGCTTCCCCATCCAGCGGGCCCAGGCGGCGTCGTAAAGGAACTCGGCCAGGCGCGCGTCCGCCCGTTCCCGGCAGAGGCCGCGGGCCGCCACTTCCAAGGCGCGCGCCTCTTCCTTCCGGGCGGAGCGGTTCTGGACCAGGGACCAGAGGGCCCGGTCCCGGTCGGCCGCAGCGGGAGGCAGGGCGAGGAGGGCCTCTTCCACCTGGCGGAGGGAGACCTCCGACAGGGAGGCCCTCGGCGCGAGGAGGGCCATGCGCACCACGGCCGGGGGAGCCGCCTCGGGGGATTCCAGGGCCCGCCGGTAGGCCACCAGGGCCCTCTTCACCTGGCCGGAGAGCTCCTCCCGCCGGCCCTCCAGGTAAGCCTTCCACCCCGATTCGTCTTCGGTGGCGGGGGCGAAGGCGGGGAGATCCCGCTCCAACAGGTCCTTCCGCCCCCCGCGGGCCTCGGCCAGCAGGCGCTGGAGGAGGGCCTCCCGCGGCGCGGCCATGGGGCTCGGGGCCAGGTCGGGCGCCTCCTTCCAGAGTCTCTCCGCCTCGGCGTGCCCGGGGAAGCGGGTCCAGAGGTCCAGCGCCAGCCGCCGGGCCTCCTCCCCCCGGCCCGAGGCCCGGAGGGCGCGGGCGAGGAGGCACCCCCGGGGAAGGTCGGAAGGGTCGGAGAGCCAGAGGGCCTTGGCGTAGGGCACCGCCTCGGAGGCCCGTTCCGGCGGGAGGGCGGCCAGCAGCGCCTCCGCCGCCTCCTTGCGGAAGGAGGGCTCGGGGAGGGCCTCGAAGAGACGCCGCCAGAGGAGTTCCGCCTCGGCGGCCCGCCCGGCCTTCGAAAGGGCCCGGGCCCGGTAGGCCAGCACGTACTCCCACAGCGGGTGGGTCTCCAGCGACGGATCGGAGAGGATCCAAAGCGCCGCCTCGGCCTTCCCCTGGTCCAGGAGGCCCTTGGCCTCGCGAAGAGCGGGGAGAGGCGGCGCCTCGGCCGGCTCCTGGGCTGCGGCGGGGGCTCCAGAGAGGAGCGCCGTCAGGAGGAGAAGGCTAGTTCCCCAGGCGCGAAGGGTCGCCGTCCGCAAGGTACTTGACCAGGGCCTTCCCAAAGTAGTCCCGGGAGCGGATGGAAGGCTTCTGGAAGCGGGTATCGAAGGCCTCCCGGCTACGCTCGATGTCGTCCTTGAGGAGGGCGTAGAGGTTGCCCTGCCGCCTTCCCTGCTCCAGTTCCTTGGGATGGTAGAGGGCGATCTCCTGCACGAGAAGCTTGGCGAAGCGCTCGGCGTCGGCGTGGAGACGCTCCTCGCCAGGGGGGATGGGCTCCTCCTTGGGCGCGGGTGGAGGAGGGGGAGGGGCGACGGGCGCGGCTTCCTCTTCGGCGGCGGGCCTGGCGTACTCCCCCGACTCCAGTTCCACGGCCTCGGGGGGCGCGGGCGGAGCGGGAGGGGCCTCCGCCTCCGAGGGAATCTCGGCCATGATGGTCTGCGCGGTGGGCAGCTCCTCGGGCTCCGGCTGGGCCGCCAGCGTCCCCGTGTCCTCGAAGAGGAGGGCGGCGTCCTCCCGGGCGGAAGGCGCCAGGGGCACCTCGGCGGGGAGGACGATGTCCTGGTTTTCCAGGACCGGGGGCAGGGGGTCCCGCTTGGGCCGCAGGGGGAAGATGTCGATGGTGAGGGAGGCGACCTTCATGAGGAGGTCGATGCTGTAGTGGTCGAGCTTTCCGTCCCGTCCCGAGTCGGCGTACAGGAAGGCCAGGACCTTCCCCTTGAGCAGGAGGGGGGAGAGGAGGCTTCGGACCACCGGCAGGGAATCGGGGATGAAGGAGGGCTTGGCGTTGTCGAGGAGGATGCGGGTCCGGGAGCCCAGGACGGTGGTGAGGATGGGGTCCTTGTCCAGGGCGGCCTTCCAGCGCTTGGTCTCCTCGGGGTTGTGGAAGCCGAAGGAGTTCCAGGCCAGGGCGGCGTCGTTCCGGATCACGAAGAGCACGCCCCGCTTGGCGAAGTTCTCCGCCCCCTTGAGTAGGGCGTTGAGGACGTCGGCCTGGCCCGAGGCGTACTCGATGGCGGCGGCGTGGTAGAGCAGCAGGTTGTTGAGGGCCGGCGCCGGCGGCGGGGGGGGCGGAGCGGGCACCGGTTCGGGCGGCGGGGCCAAGGGCTCTGGGGCTTCGGGCTGGGGCAGGGCCTCGAGCACCGCCCGCGCCAGCTTCTGGGCGTCGGGTGTCTGGGGAACCGCCAGGACGAGATCCTGCAGCATGCTCCTCAGGTTCTCCAGGTTGTTGCGCAGCTTGCCGAAGTGGTCCGAAAGGACTTGGACGACGATCTCTTCCTGGCTCATGGCGCCCCCTTGTGCGATGCCCGTTTCGGCTCGTCTCCAGTGTAGGGACAGGGGACCGGTCCTGTCAACCGGCGGCATCCGGGTTTCAGGGAGACTCGGAGAAGAGGCCCGGGCCCCCTCCGGCGGAGGGGCAGGGCCGTCCCAGGTGCTGGCAGGCCCGCGGCGTGACCATCCTCCCCCGGGGGGTCCGGTCGAGGAAGCCGATCTGGAGGAGGTAGGGCTCGTAGATCTCCTCCAGGGTGTCCTTCTCCTCCCCCAGCGAGGCCGACAGGGTGTTGAGCCCCACGGGCCCGCCGGAAAACTTGTCCAGAATGGTGAGGAGGATGCGCCGGTCCAGGTCGTCCAGCCCGAAGCGGTCCACCTCCAGCCGTTCCAGGCTCTCTTTCGCCAGCGCCTCCGTCACGCGGCCGTCGGAGAGGATCTCGGCGAAGTCCCGCACGCGCCTCAGGAGCCGGTTGGCCACCCGGGGGGTGCCCCGGGATCTCCGGGCGATCTCCTCCGCGGCCCCCGCCTCCAGGGGGAGGGCCAGGAGGCCCGCCGAACGCTCCACGATGCGCCGGAGCTCCTCGGGGCGGTAGAAGTCCATGTGGAAGGTGATGCCGAAGCGGTTCCGCAGGGGGGAGGTGAGGAGGCCCATGCGGGTGGTGGCCCCCACCAGGGTGAAGGGCGGGAGGGTGAGGGTGAGGGTGCGGGCCGAGGGGCCCTGCCCCACCAGGATGTCCAGCTTGAAGTCCTCCATGGCCGGGTAGAGGACCTCCTCCACCTGCGGCGGCAGGCGGTGGATCTCGTCGATGAAGAGGACGTCCATGGGCTCCAGGTTGGTGAGGAGGGCCGCCAGGTCCCCCGCCTTCTCGATGAGGGGGCCGGCGGTGGCGCGGACCCCCACGCCCAGCTCGGCTCCGATGATGTGGGCCAGCGTGGTCTTGCCCAGGCCCGGGGGGCCGTAGAGAAGGACGTGGTCCAGGGCCTCCCCCCGGCGCCTCGCCGCCTCCAGAAAGACGCCGAGGTTTTCCGTCACCTTGGTCTGGCCGATGTACTCCGAGAGACGCCTCGGCCGCAGGGCCTGTTCCCACTGGCGTTCCTGCGGGTCGGTGCTTCCCTGGACCAGCCGTTCGCCCATCACGCCCCTCCTCGGAGGACTTCCGCGAGGCGTTCGAAGTCCTCCGCGTCATTGTACACGTGGGGGGAGAGGCGGACGCGCCCCATCCGGAGGGAGACGCAGACGCCGCTCTCTTTCAGGGTCGCATAGGCCCGCCCCCCGTCCGGAAGGTCGAGGAGGACGATGGCGGTGGGGGGGCAGGACCCCGGCGGGACGAGGACCCGAAGGCCGTTTTCCGAAAGGACTCCGTGAAGAAGCGAGAGGAGGTGTTCCATTCGCCGCTCCACGGAGGCGACGCCCGCTTCCTGGAGAAGGGCGAGCCAGGCCCTCAGGCCCACGAGGTTGATCCAGGGCGGGGTTCCCCCGTCGAAGCGGCGGGCCGAGGGGAAGGGCTCGAGGTCCTCACGGGTGAGGAGGGAAAAGTCCTCGCAGCAGGGGACGGAGTACCAGGAGAGGGCGCTGTCCCTCAGGAGGCGCAGGGCGCCGGGACGGATGTAGAGGGCCCCCGCGCCGTTGGGGCCGGCCATCCACTTCACCGCCTGGAAGGCGAAGAAGTCCACGTCGGTCTCCCGAAGGCGCGGGTTCCAGAGGCCGGCCCCCTGCATCCCGTCCACCACCACGAACTCCACCCCCCGGCGCTTGATCTCGGCGGAGAGGGCCCGGAGGTCCATCCGCCACCCGGTGGAGAAGGAGACCCACGAGAAGGCGGCGGCGCGGGTCCTTCCGGTGAGGGCGGCGAGGATCTCCTCCTCCCGCACGGGCCGCCCCGCCTCCCCCGCCAGGCGAAGGCGCACTCCGCGCCCCTCGGCCATCTTCGCGGGGTAGGTCACCGAAGGGAACTCGTTGCGGGGAAGGACCACCTCGTCGCCCTCCCGCCAGGGGATGGCGTTCATGGCCTTGAGGAGGCCGTCGGAGGTGGAGGAGGCGAGGGCCAGGTCCCCGGAGTCGCACCCCAGCCAGGGGGCCAGCTCGCCCCGAAGGAGTTCCGGGATGGCGGGATCGTACAGGTCTTCGGGGTCCTCCTCGGAGGCCCGCCGGGCGAACTCCCGGACCGCCTCGGCCACGGGGAGGGGGAGCGGCTGGACGGAGGCGTTGTTCAGATAGGTCCGGCGGGCGAGGAGGGGATAGAGGCTCCTCAGGCGCCTCCAGAAGGGATCCTGCGGATCGAGGGGGGCCTGGGAGGAGGGAACGGCCGTCACGGGAAGAGAACCCCCAGGAGGCCCTTTTCCCGGATTTTCCCCGCGGGAAAGGCGCTCCGGGCCCCCTCCAGCCCGGACTCCTTCAGGGAAACCACGATCCGCCGGCGCCGGGTCTCCCCCTTGCGCGTCTCCGTGCGGTCGATCTCCGCCCGTACCACCCGAAAGGGGGTCTCGTCGGAGAGCCAGTAGATTCCCGATTCCACCGTGGTGAAACGGCTCCCCAGAAACGACCCCTCGACGGTGGTGGTGATCCGCACCTTGCGGCAGAGGTAGCTCCGGCCCTTGGTGGTCACCGCCGCCTCCTCCCCCAGGGGTTCCTCCTGGCGCCGGATTCGAAGGTCCCGGGCCTGGCGGTGGAGGAAGGAGAGGGCGCCCTCGGAAAGGCGGTAGGGAGAATCCTTGGGGGGGGCGTAGGCCACCTCCTCCGCCCCCAGGAAGGGGTTCAGCGCCTCTTCCGGGGTGGGTTCGGCGGGGAGGAGGAGGCGGAGGACCCCGTCCCGGTCGGAGGCGAACCTCGACGGTCCGGCCTCCAGGCGGAGGAAGCGCCGCTTCCCGCGGGTTTCGCAGCCCGTCACCGAAAGGTTGAAGGGCCGCCGCTTGGGATCCCCTCCCTCCTTCGTCGTCTCGATGCGGTAGCGCGCCCAGGCGCCCTCGGGGGGCGGCGTGGTGAGAAAGGTGCTCAGCTCCTGGGCGGCGGCGGAGAGGCCCAGACCGAAAAAAAGGAGGAAAGAGAGGAGCGGTGCGCGTCGCACAGGCGAACCTCCGGAGGCCAGCATAGACTCCCGAGGCGGCGCGGTCAAAAGGAAGGCCCGGCGCCGGGAAAAGGGGGCGGGGCCGCGCGAGCCCCGCCCCTTCGCTTCGGGAGGAAAGAACGTCACCGCTCGGGGCAGAAGGCGCCCTCGAAGCCCCGGGCCCGCTCCCGCCGGTAAAGCGGGGAGACCCTTCGGGGGGGAGGGAGGATTCCCAGCTCCACGAGCCCCTCGCGGAACTCGTACCGGATTCGGACGGAGGCCGAGGGGGAGGGCTCCAGGTCCAGGTGGACCCGTTCCACGCGGTGTTCGGTCCGCCGCCCCATGCCGGTGGCGGCGTACTCGTCGGAAAGGCCCTTTTCCTGGGAGCGGGACTGGGTCTCCGAGGCCGGCGGCGACTCCCCCGAAGGGGCCGGCGCGGAGGCTTCTCGCCTGGGCTCGGATCCTCCCAGGACCCCTCCCCACACCTCTTGGGGAGGTTCGGGGAGCCGCTCGGCGAAGAAGACGGCCTCCACGAGGCCCAGGTCCTCGGTCCGGCCCATCCGGGCGGCGTAGGAGCCCTTCTCCGTCGTGAAGAAGAAGCGCCGGGCCTCCCGCCCGCTCACCTGCCACCCGGAGATCACGATGGATTCGTAGGGCTCCAGGACCCACTTGGTGGCCGAGCGGGCGTCGGACCTCTTGGCGTCCACGGTGTTGAGGCCGTCCACCGAGAGGGCCACCGCCACCCGCCGCCCCAGGGGGTTGGTGAGGCGAACGGAATACTCCTTGCCCTGGAGGGCCTCCACGTAGGTCTTCCCCCGGGCGTCGTACTCCTGGAGCGGTTTTCCGTCCACCAGGATCTCCAGGCCGAAGCCGCATCGGCCCGCCGCCGCGAAGGGGAGCGCCACCCCCAGCGCCAGTGCCGCCAGTGCCCCTTTCTTTCCGTCCATGGCCGCCTCCTCGTTCGAGGGATTTGGACCTGGGCCCTCGGGAAAGGTTCCCCGAAAAGGCGAAGGCCCCCAGGCGGGGGCCTTCGAGGGGTCACGGGGGAGGAGGAGCCTACCGGGGAGGCTCCAGGGAGAAGACCAGGGTCCGGCCGGCGTCGGTGGTAAGGGCGGTCCTAAGGGCCTGGAGATCCTCCCAGGAACGGGCGGGGACGACGGCGGCGGGAAGGTCCACCTCCGTCTCCCACTTGACCTGGCCCCCTTCCCACCCGGCGGTGCGGGAGAGGCTCCCGGCGGCGTTCTTCAGGGAAAGGGCCGGCGGCAGGTAAAGCGGCTCTTTTCCCGGCGGCAGTTCGAGGGTCAGGCGGAGGTGTTCCTTGCCGGCGTGGGGCAGGACCACCGGCAGAACGCGCCGGGAGGCGGCGGGGGAGGGAATTTCTCCCAGGAGTGAACCGCCGGGGAGGCCCAACCGGATCAGCGAGGGTCCCTTGGGGGAGGGCGCCGGGGCGGTGAAGGCCACGTCGGCGACGAACTGGGCCGGCTCCAGCCGCCGGACCGCCACGGAGGTGACGGAGGACCCGGGGAGGAGGCCCGAAAGGAGGGAAGCCAGCGCTTCCTTCTGGGCCTCCGCGCTTCCCTCCACGGCGTAGAAGGGGCAGTAACGCCCCGAAAGGAGAACCGTCCCTTTCCCCTCCAGGGAGAGGTCGGGAGAAACCTTGGCCTCCAGGTTGGCCCAGAGGAGGGGCTCCCCCGGGTAGTCCAGGGTGTGGAGTTCCGCGATGCCGGCCACCAGGGGAAGCCCTTGAAGGCCCGCCAGCGTCCGCTGGGAACTCTGGGAAAGGGGGGCGGCGGGGTCCAGCCAGAGGACGGAGGAGCCGGTCTCCACCCGCACCACGGGGGTGTCCAGGAGGGAGGCGCAGGGGACGGCCCCCACCTCCACCGACCCATCCGGGTAACGGGCCCCCAGCGCGACGGCCGCCCGGAGCCCCGCCCGTCTCAGGAGGCCCACCAGGAGGACGGCCTTGTCCAGCGAGTGTCCGTAGCCCGAGTCGAAGGTCTCGGCGGCGGGCCGGGGGGCGAAGTCGAAGGCGGAGAGGGGCCAGTGAACGGTGTGGATGGACTCGGCCACGTAGCGGTGGAGGCGGAGGGCCTTTTCGTAGGCACCGGCGGAGCCCTCCAGGAGCTTTTGGGCCTTGGCCTCCAGGGCCGGGGAGGAGGCGGCGGCGGCCTGTTCGGCCAGCCGGCTCAGGATGGCGTTCTGGTGGCCCCAGTCGGGGCAGGTGGTGAAGACCAGCGTGGGGAGGAAGGCGGCGGCCTCCCCGCGCAGTTCGCGCGGCGGGACGCCGGGGAGGTTCTTCAAGGTCCAGGTGGTGGTCTCGGCGTCCCCCTCCCGCCGGATTTCCGGCGTCGCCTCCGCGCCGAAGAGGCGGGCGTGGAGATCCATTCCCGCCGGCACCGTCACCGACACCTGCCTGGAAAGGGCCGGGAAGGGGCCCGCCAGCGGCACCACCTCTTCCAGGAAGCGGCGCCACGGCTTCCGGTCGGTCACCGTGTAGGAGAGCTCCACCACGGCGTTGACGTCCAGTCCGACCTTGGTGATCACCATCTCCCGCCAGCCGGCGTAGGCCGGGGCCTTCTCCAGGGCGAAGGGGGTGCGCTCGTTGAAGGAGTTGGCCTTGGCGTCCACCACCCGCCCCTCGGGGTCGTAGGTGCGGCACCGCGTGACGGCGAGCTCCTGAATCTCCTTGTGGAAGGGAACGTAGGGGTCCCCCGTCTCGTCCATGCCCTGGTAGGTGAGGATCTTCTCCACCACCTCCACCCGCTTCTCCACCCGGCCGTCCTCCAGGAGCGTGAAGGCGGTCTTCTCCGAAAGGACGAGGACGTCGGCCTCGGGGAAGTCCTTGGCGGTGGGGGTGCCGGCGTACTGCGGCGGGAGCCCGCCCGAGAGGGCGGGAAGGGCGAGGGCGGCGGCCAGAAGGGCCGCGCCGGCCTTGAGGAATCGGGGCACCGTCCTGCGGGGGGTGCGCGGGCTCGTCATGGGCGGCCTCCCTTCTCCACGGCGGCGAAGGCCTGGGCGAGGGTCTTCCAGTTCTCCACCGCCTTCCGGAAGTTCTCGTACTCGGCGGCGGGGACGATCTTCTTCTTGATGGAGAGGCGCTCCTTGAAGAGGAGCGCCCCGCCGTCCATGCGGGCCTCCGCCTCGAAGGCGGCGGCGGGGCCGTCCACCTTGGGGGGGATGTCCAACGACACCAGGCGGCCGTACCCCTTGGGGAGGGTAATGCGGTCCTCGTACTGGAACTCCCGGGTGGACCTCAAGAAGATGTCGTAGGTCCGCTCTTTGCCCTTCAGGGCGTAGACGAAGTCGGTGAGGCGGCGCCCCTCGAGGAGGTTTCGGCTGAGGGGCGGCCCGAAGACCATCCCCTTGGGGGTGACCAGGGCGTAGCCGGGCACCTCCACCTGCAGCGTGATGCGGAAGGGGCGGGTGACGTCCACGGGGTCCGTGTAGGAGAGACCGGTGAGCCGCGCCGCGGGGGAGATCTTGGCCACCGCCTGCTCGAAGCCGTACCGGACCTCGGCGGCGGGGCTGTTGACCACCGCCCAGACGAGGTTGGTCTCGCTGTAGGCGCCGGCGGTGACGGTGATCACCGCGTTGAGGTCGCCCTTCTCGTTCAAGGTCCCGTGGGAGACGACCTTCACGAAGTTGTCCGAAGGCGGGGCCGGCGGCGTCTCCATGAGGACCTCCCCCCGGGGGGAGCCGATGACGTAGTTCTGGGGCTTCTCCGCCGAGGACCAAACCTCGCGGCTGAAGGGGCACCAGGTGGGGTCGTAGAGCTTGTACTGGTTGGGGGCCACCTCCGTGGCCACCACGCAGTGGTTGAACTGGTCCGCCGGGATGTCCTCCACCCGCGCCCCGGCCATGGTCATGGCGGGGTAGGTGTTCTTGAAGCCCGCCGCCCGAAAGAGGGTGATGAGCATGCCGGCGATGTCCTTGCAGACGCCGGCGCGGTCGTGGAAGTCCATGGTGCCGGGGTGGAGGGTGTAGCCCTCGCCCTTCCCCATGGAGATGCCGCTGTAGCGGATCTGCCGGGCCGTCCAGGCGAGGAGGGCCAGGCGCTTCTCCTCGTCGGTCTTGAGGCCCCGGGTGATCTCCTCGGCCTTGGCCTGGATCTCGTCGGTGAAGGCGAAGGTGTCCGCGTCCTCGTTGACGTGGTAGAACCAGCGGCTCTTCTCCGGCCAGTCCGGGACGGTGGCCAGGACCACCTTGGGCAGCGCGTCGGTGTCCTCCACCATGCGCGGCTCCCGCTTCACCGCCGGGACGTTCTCCTTCCACCAGCGGTACACGAGGCGGTCCGGTTCGAAGGAGGTCTCGCCGAGGAGCTCGCCGTTGTACACGCGGGCCTTCAGCGGCTTGTCCTTGGGCAGGCGCACCGTGTAGGTCTTCTTCACGATGGGGGCGTCGCCCTGGAAGAGGACCACGTCGTAGAAGTGGCCCCGCATGGGGGGCACGTAGCGCTCGTCCTCGGGCCCTCCGTCCTTCAGGTAGGCGATGACGAAACCCTTGGAGTAGGTGCGGATCTCCACCGCGTCCCCGGGGTTCAGCTTGGGAACGGAGGCCACCTTCATCCGGGGTCCCCAGTAGATCATGTACTGGGGCTGAGGGAGGTCGAAGACCCTCGCGGCGGGAACCTCCTCCACGCGCCCGTCCCCGCGGAAGACGGTGAGGCCCCGGACCTCCGCCCAGGAGGAGGCGGGGTCGTAGTCGAAGCGCAGCGTGGCGTACTCCGACGCCCCCTTCTCCGTCAGCACCTTGACGAGCTGGGTCCTCTCCACGTGGGAAAGCCCCGAATCCTCCACGTTCACGGTGGTCTCGTCGAGAACCACCACGGCGTCGGCGCCGGGGTACTTCTCCGCCGTGACGGCCTTCAGGGCCTCGAGGGTCGGTGCGCGGTCCGTTCCGGCCCACGCAAGAATGCCCCACAGGGCGAGGAGCAGCACCCCCCAGGGTGCCCGTTTTTTGACGTGCATCGCTGCCTCCTTCCGAAGCGGCCTTCCCGGCGGGAGGGCCAGGGGCGATTGTAGCGAGCCCGCATTCTTCCGGGAAGGGGAGGAGGGGGCGCCGGCAGAATTCGCCGTCAGAGCTCCACCTGGGTCCCCAGCTCCACCACCCGGTTGGGAGGGATGCCGAAGAAGGCGGTGGCGCTCTGGGCGTTGCGGGAGAGGAGGGCGAAGAGTTCCTTCCGCCACCGGGGCAGGCCGGGGCGCGGACCGGGCAGGAGGCTCTCCCGGCCTAAAAAGAAGGTGGTGGTCATGGTGTCGTTGGGAAAACCCAGGTCCTGGGCCAGGGCCAGCAGCTTGGGGACGCCCGGCGTCTCCATGAAGCCGAAGCGCCCCGTCATGCGGAAAAGCCCCTGGCCCAGCGGCTCCAGCGAAAGCTTCCTCTTGGCGGGAACGACGGGGACCTCCTCCGTCACCACCGTCAGGATGGCCACCCGCTCGTGGAGGACGTGGTTGTGCTTGAGGTTGTGCAGGAGGGCTCCCGGGACGCCGAAGGGGTTGCCGGTGAGGAAGACGGCGGTGCCGGGGACCCGGATGGGGGGGGTCTTCTGGATTTCCTCGAGAAAGAGCCCGAGGGGCAAAGACTCTTCCTCGAGCCGCCGGGCCAGAATGGCCCGCCCCCGCTTCCAGGTGGAGAGAAGGAGGAAGACGGCCGCGCCCAGGGCCAGGGGGACGAAGCCTCCGTGCTCGATCTTGATGACGTTGGCCCCGAAGAAGGAGAGGTCCACCGCCAGAAAGGCCGCCGTCAAGGGCAGCACAACCGCCTGGCTCCAGCCCCACCGGCGGGTGGCCAGCACGTGGAAGAGCAGCGTGGTGATCACCATGGTGGTGGTGACGGCCACGCCGTAGGCCGCCGCCAGGCTCTCGGAGGTGCGGAAGGCGAGGACCAGGAGGACCGTCGCCGCCAGGAGCGCCCAGTTGACCGCCGGCACGTAGATCTGGCCGATCTCCTCCGAGGAGGTGTGGCGGATGGCCACCCGTGGGCAGAAGCCCAGCTGCACCGCCTGCCGGGTGAGGGAGAAGGCGCCGGAGATCACCGCCTGCGAGGCGATGACCGCCGCCGCCGCGGAGAGAAGGACCAGGGGGGTGAGGGCCCAGGAGGGGGCCAGCAGGAAAAAGGGGTTTCGGGAAGCCAGGGGGTCCCGGAGGAGAAGGGCCCCCTGGCCGTAGTAGTTGAGGAGGAGGGCCGGCTGGACGAGGGCGAACCAGACGGCCCGGATGGGCTTCTTCCCGAAGTGGCCCATGTCGGCGTAGAGGGCCTCGCCTCCCGTGATGGCCAGGAAGACGGCCCCCAGGATCAAAAAGCCGTGAAAGCCGTGGGAGAGGAGGAACCGGAGCCCCTCCAGGGGGGCGAGGGCCCGCAGGACCGAGGGGTTCTTCCAGATGGAGGCCGCCCCCAGCACGGCCAGGACGGCGAACCAGAGGGCCATCACCGGCCCGAAGAGCGCCCCCACGCCGCCGGTCCCCCGGCGCTGGAGGAGGAAGAGGACCAGGAGGATCAGGAGGGCGAGGGGCACCACGGCATGCTGGAAGAGGGGGGACATCACCTCCAGACCTTCCACGGCGCCCAGGACGGTGATGGCGGGGGTGATGATCCCGTCGCCGTAAAGGAGGGCCGCGCCAAACAGGCCCAGGGAGGTGAGGAGCAGCGCCCGCACCTTGGTGCGGGCCTCCTCGGGACGGCAGAGGGCCATGAGGGCCAGGATGCCCCCCTCGCCCCGGTTGTCCGCCCGGAGGATGAAGACCAGGTACTTGAGGGAGACGGTGAAGAGGAGGGCCCAGGTGATGAGGGAGAGGACCCCCAGGACGCGCTCCGGCGAAGGCTCCAGCCCCAGAGCCGGCCCGAAGCAGACCCGCAGCGTGTAGAGGGGGCTGGTGCCGATGTCCCCGTAGACGACGCCCAGGGCCGCCAGGCAGAGGAAAAGAAAGCGGCCT
The DNA here is from genome assembly GCA_037444825.1 of Acidobacteriota bacterium. Lineage (GTDB taxonomy): Bacteria > Acidobacteriota > UBA4820 > UBA4820 > DSQY01 > JBFLVU01. Next base: position 26,788 of record JBBILR010000003.1, read on the forward strand.
GTGGGGGGATGGTGGGAAGGACCGCTGGCGGAGTCCATCGGCGCGGGTGCCTCGAAAGGATCCCAAGGGCCAAGCCCCCCGGGGGGGCCGCCGGGCCCAGGGCTTTGTAGCACCGAAGGCGGCAAACGTCAAGACGGCCGGGCCGGGGGAAAAGGAAGAGGGCCCCCCGTCCGCGGGGGGCCCTCGCCGCTTCCGGCAGGTGCCGCTTACAGGTTCTTGAGCATCTCCTCGGCCTCGTCGCAGGTCTTCTTCACGCCGGCCACGGACTTGTCGAGGGCGGCCTTCTCCTCGGCGGTGAGGTCCAGCTCGATGATCTTCTCGATGCCGTTCCGGCCCAGGATGGCCGGAACGCCGACGAAGAGACCGTGGACGCCGTACTCACCCTCGAGCTTGGCGCAGACGGGGAGGATCTTGCGCTTGTCGAAGATCACCGCCTCGGCCATTTCCAGGGCGGCCCAGGCGGGGGAGACGAAGGCCGACCCGAAGCCCAGCAGGCCCACCACCTCGCCGCCGGCCTTCCGGGTGCGGGACTCGATCTTGGCCAGGGTGTCGTCGTCGAGGAACTTCGTGACGGGGATGCCGGCGATCTGGCAGGAGCTCCGCACCGGCACCATGTCGTCGCCGTGGCCGCCGAGGACGATGGCGTTCACGTTCTCCACCGAGACCCCCGCCGCCTCCGCCACGAAGTAGCGGTACCGGCCCGAGTCGAGGACGCCCGCCATGCCGAAGAGCTTGTTCTTGGGGGGAGAGAGGCGCTTGTCCAGGGTGTAGACGATGGCGTCCAGCGGGTTGGCGATGGAGATGATGAGCGCCTTCGGGCAGTGCCGCTGGATCCCCTTGGCCACCTCGAGGGTCACCTTGAGGTTGATGGCCAGAAGCTCCTCGCGGCTGGGGAAGGTGCCGTCGGGACGGGCCTTGCGGGGGACCCCCGCCGTGTTGATGACCAGTTCGGCGCCCTCCAGGGCCGAGTAGTCCTTGGAGCCCACCAGCTTGATGTCCCGGGCGATGGTGGGGAGGCCCTCGGCGATGTCCAGGCACTTGCCGATGGCCACCGACTGCTTCTTGAGGACCTCCTGGCGCTCCGGAGGATCGTTGGGGCCGGCCATGGGCGCGGGGTCCACGAGGCCCACCTCCCGGGCCAGACGCCGCTGGGCGATCTCCTGGGCGAGAACGCCGCCGATGTACCCTCCGCCGATGAGACCGATCTTCTTCAGCATGGGCCGCTCCTTTCCTGGTTTTTCGTATTACCCCCCGGCGCCCCCGGCGCCCGACCGGCCGGGGTCCGCCAACTGCGAAAGAAGTATAGCACCTTCCGCGGGGAAAGGGGGGCGCCGGAACCTTGTCCGCGGCCGGGGCGGGGTGTAGGATGGCCTTCTTCGGAGGGTCCCGGGGGCGGACCCTCCCACGTCGAACGGGGGAGTCCATGAGAACGGTACAGGCCGAGGAGGTCACCGAGGCCCTCGCCAAGGTGGCCGTGCACGCCAACTACGACATCGGCGAGGAGATGCTCCGTGCCTTCGACGAAGCGCTGGAGGCCGAGAAATCCGAGGCCGGCAGGGAGGTCCTCCGGCAGATCCAGGAGAACGCCCGCATCGCCAGGCAGGAGTGCGTCCCCTACTGCCAAGACACGGGCTTCGCCGTGGTCTTCGCGGAGATCGGCCAGGACGTGCGCGTGGAGGGGAACCTCACCGACGCCATCAACGCCGGCATCCGCAAGGCCTACAGCGAAGGCTACCTGCGAAAATCCATCCTCAACGACCCCATCCAGCGCAAGAACACCGGCGACAACACCCCGGCGGTCATCCACTACGACATCGTCCCCGGCGACAAGATCCGCCTCGTCTTCGGCGCCAAGGGGGGCGGGAGCGAGAACATGTCCCGCCAGGCCATGCTGAAGCCCGCCGACGGCCTCGAAGGGGTGAAGCGCTTCGTGATCCAGACCGTTTCCGAGGGGGGCGCCAACGCCTGCCCGCCGCTGGTCATCGGCGTGGGGATCGGGGGAACCTTCGAGAAGTCCTGCATCCTCGCCAAGAAGGCCGCCATGCGATCCCCCTACCACCGGAACCCCGACCCCTTCTACGCGGCGCTGGAGGACGAACTCAAGGAGAGCCTCAACAAGCTGGGGATCGGCCCCATGGGCTACGGGGGCACGGTGACGGTCCTGGGCGTGAACATCGAAGTCTATCCCTGCCACCTGGTGGCCCTGCCCGTGGCGGTGAACGTGAACTGCCACGCCGACCGCCACGGCGAAGTCGAGATCTGAGGAGGGGACCATGGCCGAATACGCGTTGAAGACGCCCCTTCGCGACGAGGACGTGGAAAAGCTCCGCATCGGTGACAGCGTGCGGCTCACGGGGGTCATCTACACGGCGAGGGATGCCGCCCACAAACGGATGGTGGAGGCGCTGGACCGGGGAGAGGCCCTGCCCTTCGACATTCGGGGGAGCCTCGTCTACTACGTGGGCCCCAGCCCCACCAAGCCGGGCCGCGTCATCGGCTCGGCGGGCCCCACCACCGCCTACCGCATGGACCCCTACGCCCCGCGGCTCATGGAGATCGGCATGAAAGGGATGATCGCCAAGGGCAAGCGGAGCGACGCCGTGAAGGAGGCGATGCAAAAATACAAGGTGGTCTACCTGGGCGCCACGGGAGGGGCCGCGGCCCTCATCGCCAGGTGCGTCAAGAAGTGCGACGTCATCGCCTACGAGGACCTGGGGCCCGAGGCCGTGCGCCGCCTGGAGGTGGAGGAGATGCCCCTGGTGGTGGTCACCGACTGCCACGGCGGCGACCTCTACATCGAGGGCCGGAAGAAGTACGAAGTCCGGTGACCGCCTCACGCGAAGCCGAAGGGCCCGGCCCCGGGCGGGCCGGGCCCTTTTTCGTTTCCCCGGCGGGGGCTACCGGTCGAGGGCGTCCCGGACGGCGAGAAGGAGGGCGTCGGCGGAGTAAGGTTTGCCGAGGAAGGGGACCCCGGCCTCCAGCACGCCGTGGTGGGCGATGACGTTGTCGGTGAAGCCGGAGGTGTAGAGCACCTTCAAGCCCGGCAGGGAGAGGCGGAGCTTCTCGTAGAGCTGGCGCCCGTTCAGGAGGGGCATGACCACGTCGGTGAAGAGGAGGTGGATGGGGCGCTGGGAGCCCTCGGCCAGGAGGAGGGCGTCTCCGGGGGAGGGGGCGGCCAGCACCGCGTACCCGTGGCCCTCCAGGATCCGCCGCGCCGCCTCCAGAAGGTCCTTCTCGTCCTCCACGAGGAGGACCGTTTCCCCTTTCCCCGCGGGGACGGGCTTCTCCCTCGATGCCGGGGAGGGGACCGTGGGGGTCTCCGTCCCCGTGTACCTCGGCAGGTAGACCTTGAGGATGGTCCCCTTGCCCTTTTCGCTGTAGGCGTTGGTGAACCCCCCGTACTGCTTGGAGAGCCCGTAGACGGTGGCGAGGCCGAGGCCCGTCCCCCCCTTGCCCTTCGTCGAGAAGTACGGTTCGAAGCACTGGGCCAGCGTCTCCCTGTCCATGCCGCAGCCGGTGTCGGTGACGGAGAGACAGACGTAGTCGCCGGGGGTGACCCCCGGGTGGAGGCCGGCGTAGAGGGCGTCCAGGGAGACGTTGCGGGTCTCCACGAGGAGGGAGCCTCCCTGCGGCATGGCGTCGCGGGCGTTCACGACGAGGTTGGCGAGGATCTGCTCGAGGTGCGAGGGGTCGGCGCTCACCGGCCACAGGTCCTGCTGGGGGAGGAAGCGGTACTCCACGGATTCCCCCAAGAGGCGCTTCATCATCTTCCCGAGGGCCTCCAGCGTGCCGTTGACGTCGAGGACCTGCGGGGCCGTCTGCTGGCGCCTCGAGAAGGCGAGGATCTGGCGGACGAGGGCGGCGGCCCGGAGGCCCGTCTCCTGGATGGTCTCCAGGTCCTTCCGGAGCGGGTCGTCGGGGGGGGTATGCTGCACGCCGAGCTGGCAGTAGATGTTGATGACGTTGAGCAGGTTGTTGAAGTCGTGGGCGATCCCCCCCGCCATGCGGCCCACCGCCTCCATCTTCTGGGCCTGGAGGTAGCGAGCCTCCAGGGCCTTCTGGTCGGTGAGGTCCCGCATGAGGTGGACGGCGCCCTCCACCTCGCCGCCGGGGCCCAGGATGGGGTCCACGAGGACTTCGAAGGTCCGTCCCCCCTCGGGCATCTCCATCCGCTCCCGCCTTCCCGAGGCGAGAAGCTTCTCCATCGGACAGTCGGGATGGGGGTTGGCCGTGCCGTGGACCGCCTCGTGGCAGAGGGTGCCCTCCAGTTCCCCGGCCTTTTTCCCGGTGAAGCGCTCCATGGCGGCGTTGCACTGGAGGATCCGGTGGTCCCGGTCGAGGACGCAGAGGGCGTCGGGGAGGGCGTCGAAGGTCCGCTGCCACGCCTCGGCGGCCATGTGGAGCCTGCGCTGCGCCTCCTTCTCCTTCGTGATGTCCTCGTAGGTCCCCAAGACCCCCGCGATCTCCCCCCGGGCGTTTCGGAGGGGGACCTTGGAGGTCCTCAGCCACTTGGTCTTTTTCCCAGGCCCCGTCTGGGGCTCCTCGTAGGCGATCTTGGGGGTTCCTGTCTCCATGACCGCCCGGTCGTCGGCCCGGTAGCGCTCCGCCTCGGTCTTCCAGGCGAGGTCGAAGTCGGTGAGGCCCACCACCTCCTCGGGGGAGAGCTTTCCCCCGTCCCGGGCGAAGGGGAGGTTGCACCCCAGGTACCTCGACTCCCGGTCCTTCCAGAAGATCCGCACCGGGACGGCGTCGAGGACGGAGGCGAGCATGACCTCCGCCTCCCGCCGCCGCTCCTCCTCGCGGCGGCGCTCCGTGAGGTCCTCGATGAGGGCCAGGAAGACCCGCTCGCCCAGGAGGTCGAAGTACTGCAGGCGGACGGAGACGGGGTAGAGGGAGCCGTCCTTCCGGCGGTGGACCGTCTCGAAGCGGGCGAGGTCGGACTCCCCCCGCCGCAGGGGCGCCGTGAGCGCGGCGAAGTGTTCCTTGGTGATCTCGGGCTTGAGGTCCAGGGGGGTGAGCCGGAAGATCTCGTCGGCCGTGTAGCCGAGGTTCTTGAGGGCGCCGTCGCTGACGAATCGGAAGCGGAGGTCGTCGGCGTCGAAGAGGTATACCTCCTCGCGGCTCCCCCGGATGACGGCGGAGAGGAGGCGCCGCTCCCGCTGGGCTTCCCGCTCGCTGGTCTGGTCGCGAAAGACGAGGACCACCCCCGCCACGGCCCCCGACTGGTCCCGGACGGGGGCCCCCGAGTCGGCGATGGGGATCCTCCGGCCGTCTCGAGACAGGAGCAGGGTGTGGTTGGCCAGGCCCACCACCTTCCCCTCGCGAAGCACCCGCGCCACGGGGTCCTCGGCCTTCTTGCCCGTCTCCTCGCTCACGATGGGGAAGACCTCGGAGACGGGCCTTCCCACGGCCTCGGCTTCCGTCCAGCCGGTGAGGGCCTCGGCGGCCGGGTTGAGCAGGGTGACGGTTCCATGGGCGTCGGCCACGAGAACGGCGTCGCCGATGCTCCGCAGCGTCACCGCCAGGCGCTCGAAGACCAGGCGGGCCTCCCGCTCGGCCCGGAGGAGCTCCTGGAGGACCCGCTTCCCCGAGGTCTTGTACAGGAAGGCGGAGAAGACCGCCAGGAGCGAAAGAAGCAGGAAGAGGAAAAGGAACCCAACGACCAACCTCCGCCGGAAGGGGGCGAGGGCCTCCCGCCGGTCCACCTTGGAGACGAGGAACCAGGGGGAGTCCGGCACGGGGCGGAGGTCGGCCACCACCTCGACGCCGCGGTAGTCCTTTCCCTCGAAAAAGCCCCTCCGGCCCAGGGCCGCCGCGGCGGCGGGGAGGGAGCCCGCCTCCAACGGGAGGCGGAGGGTCAGGGCCGCCGCTCGCCGAAAGCGCAGGTCGTTGAGAAAGAGGACGTCCCCGCCCTCCCGGCGCACGAGCAGCGTCTCGGCGCTTTCGCTCTCCGTGGGCCACTTCTGGACCAACGGGAAGAAGCGTCTCCCCGCCTCCTCGAGGAGGACCACGGCGCCGCTCCCCCCGGGGAGAGGGGCGAAGGCCGAGAGGTGGGGAGCCTCGGAGGGGCTGTCCCCGTGGAGGTCCGAGAGAACGGGCTTCCCCGTCGCCATGGCCTCCCGGAAGGTCGGCAGCGAGCCCTCCATCACGCCTTCGCTCCGGCCCCGGCTCGAGAGGGCCGCCCGCCCCTCCCGGTCCACGAGCAAGACGGCGGCGTAGCCCTGCGCTGCGGCGAAGTGGGCCAGGCGTTCCTCGAGCAGGGCTTGCCGCTCGGGGGTGGGGGCCGCCAGGAAAGCGGCGGCCTCCCGGGAGAAGAGGGGGCTTTCGGTGAGGCCCCGGGCGTCCCTCAGAAGTTCCTCGCGGAAGGCGGAGATGGACTGCGCCTTCAGGCGGCCCACCGATTCGAGGTTCCGCGCGGCCAGGGTGAGGGCCTCCTTGCGCTCCCTCCGAAGCTCCAGGGCGAAGGCGGCGGCGAGGAGAAGGCCGCCAAAAACAAAGGCCCACACGTAGGGCCGCTTGCGGGGCAGGGAGGGTGTTGGGTCGATCACGAGGGCCCCCTTATAATTGAAAGAACCCCTCTTATTGTAGGGTCCGACGGCTTGGATTGCCACTCCTTCCGGAAAGGCCGAACGTCTCCGTTGCGGGCCGGGGTCCGCCGTGGTAAGGTTTGGAGAGGAAGGAAGGCCCATGGCCCACGAGAATCCGCAGCCCGCCGACGAAGCCCATCCGCTCCTGAGGCTCGTGGACCGGCAGAAGGTCCCCGCCCACGTGGCCATCATCATGGACGGCAACGGGCGGTGGGCCACCTCCCGGGGGCTCCCCCGCATCAAGGGCCACGAGGCGGGGATCGAGGCCGTCAAGGAGGCGGTGAAGGCCGCCTCCAACCTGGGGGTCTCCTGCCTCACCCTCTACGCCTTCTCCATGGAGAACTGGAAGCGCCCCCAGGGGGAGGTCCAGGCCCTCTTCCGCCTTCTCCAGCGCTTCCTCACGGAGCAGCGGGAGGAACTGGTGAAAAGCCGGATCCGCCTTCGAACCATCGGGCGGATCGGGGACCTGCCCCCCCGAAACCAGAAGCTTCTCAGGGACCTGGAGGAGCGCACGCGGGACGGCCGGTGGACCCTCACCCTGGCCCTTTCGTACGGCGGGCGGACGGAGATCGCCGACGCCTGCACCGCCGTCTGCGAGGAGCGAATGCGGAGCGGCCGGCGGGGGCCCGTGAAGCCCGAGGAGGTGGCCCGACACCTCTACGCGCCGGACCTCCCGGACCCCGACCTCCTCATCCGCACCAGCGGGGAGTACCGGGTGAGCAACTTTCTCCTCTGGCAGATCGCCTACACGGAGATGGTGATTCTCGACGTCCTCTGGCCCGACTTCAAGGAACAGCACTTCTACGAGGCGGTCCTGGACTACCAGCGGCGGGAGCGCCGGTATGGAGGCGTTCTGGCCGGCGGGGAGGGGGGAGCGCGGCGGGAGGGGCCCCGGTGAAGCGCCTGCTGACGGCCCTCGTCCTCATCCCCCTTTTCCTGGGGGCCTTGTTCGCCCCCCAGCCGGGGTGGTTCGCCGCGCTCGTCGCGGTGGCCATCCTGATCGCCGGCTGGGAGCTGGGCCGCATCGCCTCCGCCACCGGCCTGGACCCCTTCCGGAAGACCCTGGCCCTTTCGGGGGCGGCCTTCGTCCTCCCCGCCTTCTGGCCGGAGGTCTTCACGGTGGAGGAGGTTCTGTCGGGGGCCCTCCTCATCCTCCTCATCCTGGGCCTCTTCCGGCGGGCGGAGGTGGGGCGGACGCTGGTCTCGGTCTCGGTGACCCTCTTCGGGGCCCTCTACGTGGGCTTCCTGCTGGTCTACGTCCTGAAACTGAGGCTCCTGCCCCAAGGGGTGAAGATGGTGCTGCTCCTGGCTCTGGGGGTCTGGCCGGGGGATTCGCTGGCCTACTACGTGGGCAAGGCCTTCGGCCGCCACAAGCTCCACGAGCGGGTCTCCCCCAAGAAGACGTGGGAGGGGGCCTTCGCCAACGTGGCGGGATCCCTCCTCGGCGTGGCGGCGGCCAAGGCCCTTCTCCTGCCTTCCCTCCGCTGGGGGGACGTGGCGGTTCTGGGACTCGTCTTCCCCCTCTTCGGCATGGCGGGGGACCTCTTCGAATCGGCCCTCAAACGGCGCGCGGGGGTGAAGGACTCCTCGGGCCTCCTTCCCGGCCACGGCGGCGTTCTCGACCGCCTGGACAGCGTGGTCTTCAACGGCCCGGTTCTCTACTACTACAGTCAGGTGTTCCTCTCATGAGCGTCGGCGTGGTGGTGCTGGGTTCCACGGGGAGCGTGGGGGAGACGACCCTCCGCGTCATCCGGGAGATGGGCGGGGCCTTCCGCGTGGTGGGCCTGGCGGCCGGTTCGCGGGTGGAGCGCCTCATGGAGCAGATCGAGGAGTTCTCCCCCGAGGTCGTTTCCGTATCCCATGCGGAGGACGCCCGAAGGCTGGCCTCCCGTTTTCCCCGGCTGGAGGTCACCTACGGTCCTCACGGGGCCACGCAGGTGGCCGACGCGCCGGGCGCCCAGACGGTGGTGGCGGCCATCGTCGGCGCGGCGGGCCTGGCCCCCACCCTGCGGGCCGTCCAGAGGGGCAAGCGGGTGGCTTTGGCCAACAAAGAGGCGCTGGTCATGGCCGGCCGCCTGGTCATGGACGCCGCGAGAAGGTCGGGGGCGGAGATTCTGCCCGTGGACAGCGAGCACTGCGCCGTCTTCCAGTGCAGCAAAGGGGAAAGCCCGAAGCACATCCGGAGGATCCTGCTCACCGCCTCCGGCGGCGCCCTCCGGGACCTTCCCCTCCACGAGTTGGAAGAGGCCCCCCCGGAGCGGGTGTTACGGCATCCCACGTGGCGCATGGGGCGCAAGATCACCGTGGACTCGGCCACCATGATGAACAAAGGCCTGGAGGTCATCGAGGCCCACCACCTTTTCGGCCTTCCGCTGGAGAAGATCTCGGTCCTCATGCACCGGGAGAGCATCGTCCACTCGCTGGTGGAGTTCGTGGACGGGTCGGTGCTGGCCCAGCTCGCCGAGGCCGACATGGCCCTGCCGGTCCAGTACGCGCTGACCTACCCCGCCCGGAAGCCCGGCCCCACGCCGGCCCTGGACCTGGCCCACATCGCCTCCCTCTCCTTCGCCGAGCCGGAACCGCAGCGCTACCCCTGCCTGGATCTGGCCCGCCAAGCCGCGCGCACCTCCGAGGCCCACAAGGTGGCCCTCAACTCCGCCAACGAGGAAGCGGTCCGGGCATTCCTGGAGGGGCGGATCTCCTACGGCGCCATCCCCCGCCTCATCCGGAAGGTCCTGGAGGCCACCGTCCCCGCCTCCCTCGACTCCCTGGAGCACATCCTGGCCCTGGACCGCAAGAGCCGCCAGGCCGCCCAGCGGTTCATGGACGAGGGTCTCCCCGCATGATCCTTCTGGAGGGTCTCCTCACCGTCGCCGTCTTTCTCCTGGTCTTGGGAGGACTCATCCTCGTCCACGAGATGGGCCACTATTTGGCGGGGAGGCTCCAGGGCTTCGCCATCGAGGCCTTCTCCATCGGCTTCGGACCGCGCCTGGCCGAGTGGAGGGGGCGGTACAACCGCTGGCAGCTCCGCTGGATCCTCATGGGGGGCTTCGTCAAGTTCCGCGGGGAGAGCGGGGAGGAGGAGGCCCCGGCGGAGGGCCCGGGTTCGCCGTTCTTCGCCATGGCCCGCTGGCGCCGCTTTCTCGTCCTGGTGATGGGGGTGGCCTTCAACGTCCTTCTGGCCTACCTGCTCTTCTCGGGCCTGGCCTACGTGGGGGTGGAGGAGAGCCTCCTCGCCACGGGGGAGGCCCGCGTGGGCTTCGTGGCGCCGGGGCTCCCCGCCGACAAGGCGGGCATCCGCGCCGGCGACGTGATTCTGGCCCTGGGCGGTCGGAAGGTTCGCACCTGGGAGGAGATCCGGGAGGAGGTGGCCCTCAACCAGAAGCCCTACGACGTCACCGTCCGCCGAGGAGGCGAAACCCTGACCCTCCGGGTGGAACCGGAGGTGGTGGCCTTCCTCAAGCAGCCGGTGGGGGAGATCGGCGTCTACCCCTCCCTTCCCCCGGTCATCGGCGCGGTGGCGGACCCCTCCCCGGCCCTCGCCGCCGGCATCCGTCCCGGGGACCGCATCGTCTCCCTCGACGGAGAGTCCTTCGGCACGTGGGACGAGTTCCAGCGGGCCATGGCCCTGAAAGGCGGGGAACCGCGGCGCTTCGTGTTGGAGCGGGAGGGGCGGCGGGTGGAGGTGGAGGTCACCCCCCGCTACGACGAGGGGGCGGGGCGGTACCTCATCGGCGTCTCCCCGCAGGAGACGGTCTTTCGCAGATACCCCTTCCCCCAGAACTTCTCCAAGGCCGCCGCCCTGACCCTGGACCAGTCCACGCTGGCCTACCGAACCTTGCGGCGCCTCGTGACGCGGCAGGTGGGGCTCTCGGCCCTCTCGGGGCCGGTGAGCATCGCCTACATCACCGGGAAGGTGGCCCGGACCGGCCTTTACAACCTTCTGACGCTGGTGGCGGTGATCTCCCTCCAACTCGGCTTCATCAACCTGCTTCCCGTCCCGGGGCTGGACGGGGGGCAGATCCTGGTGTTGGCTTTGGAGGGGGCGCTCAGGCGGGATTTCCCCATGACCGTAAAGGAGAGGATCCTCCAGGCGGGCTTCATCCTGCTCATCCTGCTCTCGGTGGTGGTGCTGGTGCTGGACCTGGCGAAGTTCGTGAGGTGAGCGGTGGCCGGGGAGGACGACGGCCTCTTCGAGCCCTTCGAGAGGCTTCTATCGGTGCGAATCCTGGGGACTACGGCCCGGATCCCCGAGAGAAACGCCTGGCTGCGGGGCCTTCAGTTCCTGGACCGGGAGGAGGTGGCCCTGGGGGACTTCTGCTGGAACGGCGACTGCCGCCACTGCGAGTCCCTGTTGCGGCGCGGGGGGGAGGAGCGGTGGGTCCTCTGCTGTCAGACGGAGGCCCAGGAGGGGGACGAACTCGTCGAGATCCCGCCGGAGGTGGCCTACGCCTTGCGGCGGTGGCGGGAAAGATCCGGCGGAGAACGGGGGTAGAGCCGTGGACTTCGAACTGAACGAAGACCAGAACATGATTCGGGAGATGGTCCGGGCCTTCGCCGAGGAGAAGATCCGGCCCGGGGTGGCGAAAAGGGACGAAGAAGGCCGCTTCATTGGGGACCTCCTGCCCGGCCTGGCGGAGCTGGGCCTTCTGGGAATGGTGGTCCCCGAAGCGTACGGGGGCGCCGGCCTGGACACGGTGGCCTACGCCGTCGCCGTCGAGGAGCTGGCCCGGGTCTGCCCCTCCACGGCGGTCACCGTCTCCGTCACCAACTCCGTCTGCGAGGAGCCCATCCTCCGGTTCGGGACCGAGGAGCAGCGACGTCGGTTCCTGCCGCCCCTGGCCCGGGGGGAGCGCATCGGAGGCTTCTGCCTCACCGAGCCCGGGGCCGGCACCGACGCCGCCGCCATCTCCACCCGGGCCGTCCGGAAGGGGGACCGGTACGTCCTCGAAGGCGCCAAGGCGTGGATCACCAACACCCACGCGGGCAAGACCTTCGTCGTGGTGGCGGTGACCGACCCCTCCAAGGGACGCCGGGGGATCTCCGCCTTCGTGGTGGAGGCGGGCACGCCGGGGATGGTCTTCCTACCGCCGGAGAAGAAGATGGGCCTCAAGGCCAGCCTCACCTCGGGGGTGGTCTTCGAGGGATGCGAGGTGCCGGCGGAGAACCGGCTGGGGGAGGAAGGGGAGGGCCTGGTGGTGGCTTTGAAGACCCTCGACGCCTCCCGCATCGGCATCGCCGCGCAGGCGGTGGGCATCGCCCAGGGGGCCTTCGAGGAGGCCGTCCGGTACGCGAAGGAGCGGCACACCTTCGGAAGGCCCCTCAAGGACCACCAGGCCATCCAGTTCATGCTGGCGGAGGCGGCGACGGAGATCGACGCCGCCCGTCTGCTCACCTACCGGGCGGCCTGGCTGAAAGACCAGGGCTCTTCCACCCTGGGGCTGGCCTCCAGCATGGCCAAGCTGTACGCCAGCGAGGCGGCCAAGAAGGCCTGCGACATCGCCGTCCAGGTCCACGGCTCCTACGGGTACAGCCGGGAGTACGCGGTGGAGCGCTTCTACCGCGACGTGCGGGTGACCACCATCTACGAGGGGACCTCCGAGGCCCAGCGGATGGTCATCGCCCGGGCCCTCTTGAAGGAGTGACCCCCCTCGTCCTCAGGCGGGGTACCGGTCGGAGATGTAGTGGATCAGGTGCTTGATGGTGAAGTCCTGGTCCCGCGAAACCCACCGGGTGCAGTCGCCGATGGAAATCAAGCCCGCCAGGATCTTCCCCTCCATCACGGGGAGGTGGCGGTGGCGCCTCGTGGTCATGATGGCCATGGCCTCCCGGATGGGGGTTTCCGGCGTGACGAAGACCACGTCCGTGGACATGACCTCCTCCACCTTGCACTGGCGGGGGTCCCGGCAGGCCAGGACGATCTTGGTCAGGACGTCCCGCTCGGTGAACATGCCCACCGGGACGCCATCCTGGACCACCACGAGGGCCCCGATGTGGCGGTCGGTCATGGTCTTCACGGCCTCGTGGACGGTGGCCCCCGGGGCCACGGTCACCACCTCCCGGCCCTTCTCCGCAAGCAGGCGCTCCACTCGGTCCATGGCGGCCTCCTTAAATCCATACTACACCGCTTCAAGAATAGAAACCAGAGCGGGCCTCACCGGCGGACCAGCCACAGCTCCCGCTGGGGTTCGGCGAAGTATCGGGCCCCCTCGGGGGTGACGAGGACGTCCTCCTCCACCCCCACGGCGCCGAAGCCCGGCACGTTGAGGGAGGGCTCCAGGGTGAAGACCTGGTTCTCCCGGACGGGGAGGAAGGGGGTGTTCCGGTACCGGGGCCAGGGGGGTCCCAGGAGGCAGCCCCCGTCGTGGACGTGGCGCCCCACCTGGTGGCCCAGGGCGTGGGGGTACTCGGGGAAGCCCGCCTCCGTCACCAGGGACCGGGAAACGGCGTCCACGTCGGTCCCGCGGACGCCGGGTCTGAGGGCCTCGCCCGAGCGGCGGATGGCCTCCACGATGACGGCGAAGCCCTTGCGCACCGGTTCCGGCGCGCCGTCCTCGCCGGGGCGCAGGAGGTACCACGTCCGCTGCATGTCCGAGGCGTAGCCCTCCACGAAGACCCCCATGTCCACGTGGACCAGGTCCCCCGGCGCCAGGCGGTTGTCGGTGGCCTCCCCGTGGCCCATGCCGGCGCCGCGGTCCCCGGCGAAGACGAGGGTCTGGAAGCTGGGGGAGAGGCCCCGGGCGGCCATGCGCTCCCCGATGAAGCCGAAGACCTCCCGTTCGGTGAGGCCGGGACGGAGGAAGGCGTCCACCTCGCGGAAGAGCTCCACGGTGTGGTCCACCGCCCGCTGGATGAGGGCCCGTTCCCGCGGGGTCTTCTGGGAGACGAGGGCGCCGATGACCTCCTCGGCGGAGACCACCTCCGCCCCCGGGGCGTGACGGAGAAGGAGCTCCTCGAGGTGAAGGAAGCGGCCGTGGGGGATGCCGTCGGCGGCGGGGTCCGACAGGGAGAAGTTCACCGCCACCTTCCGGGGGGATAGGCGTTTCAGGAGGGCGGCGAAGGGCTCCTCGAAGTCCTGGACGTAGGTGATCACCTCGTCGTAGAGGCCGCTTCGCTCGAAGACCTGCTGGTCGAAGCGCCCGCAGACCAGGTATTTCCCTCCCGTCCGGGTGACGGCGATGAGGCTCTCCCAGGTGAGGTGGCCGGGGGAGACGTAGGCGAAGGCCCGCTCGGCGCCGGAGGAGGTCTCCTGGACGTAGGTGAGCCAGAGGTCGATGGACTCGCGTTCGAGGACCTCCGCGGCCTGAGCCAGCTTTTCCGCGAGGATCTCGGGGGTGCCGAGGTCGTGGGCCATGGGTGCCTCCCTCAGAGCGGGCGGTGGGGGCCGCCCGAAATCTCAGCATACCACGGCAGGGCGGCCGCCGTTTTCTTGGCCTCCCCGGGCGCCGTCCCTTGGCGAAGGTTTGGGGGACCTGTACAATGGAACCCGGACAGGAAAGGACGGACCTATGCCGACCATCGACCCCAACATGCTTCCCGTGGACATTCTGAGGCTGGCGCTGGAGCGGGAAAAGGAGGCCCACGCCTTCTACACCGAGGCGGCGGGCCGGGTGACCCTCCCCGCCACGCGGGACGCGCTCCTGGAGATGGCCGAGGAGGAGCGCTCCCACATCCGGAAGATCGAGGAGATCCTCGACCGGTACTTCTACCACGACAACTGAGGCCCCGGGAGGCCCCCCACCCGAAGCCGGAGGATTCATGGCCCTCCCCCGCCCCGCCGCGAGGCGGCTGTACGCCGACGCCAACGCCACCACCCCCCTCCACCCGGCCGTGCTGGAGTGCCTGGCCGAGGCCAGCGCCCGCCTCTTCGGGAACCCCGCGAGCCTCCACGGGACGGGGAGGGCGGCACGGGAGGCCCTGGAGGAAGCCCGGGGGCGGGTGGCCCGGCTCGTGGGGTGCCTTCCGGAGGAGATCCTCTTCGTCTCCTCCGGCACCGAGGGGAACCACCAAGCCTTGCTCTCCGCGGCCTACGCGGCCGGAAACCGGCGCCGGGTCCTCCTCTCCGCCGTGGAACACCCTTCGGTGACGGGCGCGGCGGAAATCCTCGAAGAGCGGGGCTTCGGCGTGGAGGAGATTCCGGTGGACGGCTCGGGCCTTTTGGACCTCGAGGCCCTTGAGGGGCGCATGGGGGACGACGTGGCGGTGGTCTCCGTCCTCTCGGCCCACAACGAGACAGGGGTCCTTCAGCCCGTGGAGAGCGTGGGGGCCCTCTGCCGGCGCTTCGACGTTCTCTTCCACACCGACGCCGTCCAGGCGGCGGGGAAGGTTCCCCTCCGCTGGCGGGAGGCCCTTCCCGACTACCTCACGGTGGCCGCCCACAAGTTCTACGGGCCCAAGGGAATCGCGGCACTGGCGGTGCGCCGGGGAGCCCCGGTGGCGCCCCTCCTCCGGGGGGGCGGCCAGGAGGCGGGGCGGCGGGCGTCCACCGTGGCCGTCCCCCTGGCGGCGGCCATGGGCCGCGCCGCCGAGGTGGCCCTGGAGGAGATGGGAGCGTGGCCGGCGGTGGAGCGGCTTCGGGACTCCCTGGAGGAGCGGGTGGCCGCCCGCTTCGGCGCCCGCGTTTTCGGCCGGGAGGCCCCCCGCCTCCCCAACACCTCCTTCTTTTCGCTTCCGGGGATCTCCGCCGCGCGGGTGGTGGCCGAGCTGGACCGCCGGGGCATCGACGTCTCCACGGCGTCGGCCTGCCACAGCGGCGAGAGCGGACTGCCGAGGGTTTTGAGGGCCATGGGGGTTTCCGAGGAGGCGGCGGGGACGGTCCTGCGGGTCAGCCTTCTGAGAGGCACCGTGGAGGAGGCGGCGGCCTTTCTCGCCGAGAACCTCCAGGAGGCCGCCGAACTCCTCCGGAAGGAGGGCGGGCCATGAGCGAAGGGGAACGCTGGTACATCCTGGTCTGCAAGGGGGACGACTGCGCCAAGCGGGGCAACCCCGACCGGGTTCGCATGGCGCTCAAGCAGGCGGCGAGGTCGTTGCCGCCCAAGGCGGTGAAGGTCTCCTTCGTCTCCTGCCTCGGCATGTGCGGGGAGGGCCCCAACGTCCTTGTCTGCCGGGGCGAAGAGGCATACCATCGCTGCAGCGGGGCCGAGGCCTCGAAGATCGTGGACGAGGTAAGGGGGAAGCTTGGCAAGCCTGGTTCCTGACCCCACCTCCCGGCGCATTCTCGACGCCATGAGCGACGGCGTCATCGTCACCAACGCCGAGAGGAAGATCGTCTACATCAACGAGACGGCCCGAACGCTCCTGGGCTACGGGGAGGGGGAGGCCCTGGACCAGCGGTGCCGCCACGTCACCCAGACCTCCGAATGCGACTACTCCTGCCCCATGACCCGCGCCATCCAGCAGAACCGGGACCTCGAGGGCATCTCCATGTTCTACCGCACCCGGGCGGGACAGCTCCTGCAGTGCCGGACCCGCGTCCTCCTGCTGCGGGACGGGGAGGGGAAGGTGGTGGGCGGCGTGGAGATCTTCACCGACACCACCCAGGTCTCCCGGCTCCAGGAGCTGGCGGAGGAGCGCTTCTCCTTCGCCAACATCATCGGCAAGAACGCCGCCATGCAGGAGGTCTTCGACCTCATCCGCATGGTGGCTCAGACCGACTCCACCGTCCTCGTCACCGGCGAGAGCGGCACCGGGAAGGAGCTGGTGGCCAGCGCCATCCACTTCAACTCCCTCCGGAAGAACCGGGCCTTCGTCAAGGTGAACTGCGCCGCCCTCAACGAGGGGGTGCTGGAGAGCGAACTCTTCGGCCACGTACGGGGGGCCTTCACCGGCGCCGTGGCCGACAAGATGGGCCGTTTCGAGATGGCCCACGGCGGAACCCTCTTCCTGGACGAGATCGGCGAGATCCCCCCCTCCACGCAGGTGAAGCTCCTGAGGGTCCTTCAGGAGGGGGAGATGGAGCGGGTGGGCTCCTCGCGCACGCTCAAGGTGGACGTGCGGGTCCTCGCCGCCACCAACCGGGACCTGGAGGCGGCCCTCAAGACCGGCCAGTTCCGGCAGGACCTCTACTACCGGCTCAACGTCTTCCGGATCCGCCTGCCGAGCCTCAGGGAGCGGCGGGAGGACATCCCCCTGCTGGTGGACCACTTCCTGCGGAAGATCGCCGCCAAGATGCCCCAGAAGCGATTGGAGACCATCGAGGAGGAGGCCCTTCTCCGCCTCATGGAGTACGACTACCCGGGAAACGTGCGGGAGCTCGAGAACCTCCTGGAGCACGCCGCCATCCGGTGCCGGGACGGGGTGTTGAGGGCCCGGGACCTGCCCCTCCCCGAGCGGGCCCCCTCCCCCGAGGCCCCGCCGGCCCTCTACCAGATCCGTTCCCCCCTGGAGACGGTGGAGCGGGACCTGATCCTCAAGATGCTGGAGGCCAACGGCTGGAAGATCAGCCGGACGGCCGAGCGCTTGGGGATCAGCCGCGTGACCCTCTGGCGCAAGATGCGGGAGTACGGCATCGAGAAGCCGGCGGAGAAGTGAGGGGAGGCGGGTGGGCGCGCCGAAGGTCCTTTCCATCGTGGGAAAGAGCGGGTCGGGGAAGACCACCCTCATCGAGGCCCTCCTTCCCCTCCTGAAGGCGAGGGGGCTGAAGGTGGGCACCCTCAAGCACGACGTCCACGGGTTTCGCATGGACCACGAGGGGAAGGACACCTTCCGGCACTTCGCCGCCGGGGCCGACCGGGTGGTCATCGCGGGCCCCGGCGAGACGGCCTTTCGGGAGCGCCGCCAGGACCCCCCGGCGGCGGAAGAGCTCGTGGCCCGCTTCATGGAGGGGATGGACCTGGTCCTCACCGAAGGCTACCGCACCGGCTCCTGGCCCAAGGTGGAGGTGGTGCGCAAGGCCCGGAGCGAGCACCCGCTCTGCGTCGGAGACCCGTGCCTCCTGGCCCTCGTCACGGACCTTCCGGGCCCCTGGGAGGTTCGGACCTTCGCCCTCGGCGACGCGGAGGCTTTGGCCTCCTGGATCGTGGAAGATTTCCTGCGACGGGGGAGCCCATGAAGCGAGAAACCTGCCCCGCCTGCCAGGGAACCGGGTACGTGGTGGAGGAGAAGGAGGGGCGGCCGGTGGCCCGGCCCTGCACCTGCCGCAAGCCGGACCGCGTGACGCGGCTGGTGAGCCGGGCGGGGATCCCCGACCGCTACCGCCACGGGTGCGTCTTCGAGACCTTCCGGCCCCGCTCCGGCTCCCAGGAGGAGGCCCTCCTTCTCGCCCGGCGGTACGCCGAAGAGTTCCCCCCCTTTTCCGGCGAGGGGCCCCAGGGCCTCCTCTTCATGGGCCCCTGCGGCGTGGGCAAGACCCACCTGGCCGTCTCCATCCTCCAGGTCCTCCTCCTGAAGAAGGGCATCCCCGCGAAGTTTTTAGACCTCAACGACCTCTACCGGGAGATCTGGGCCACCTACGGCCGCCGGGAAGGGGGCGAAACGGAGTATGACCTCCTGGCGCCGCTGGTGGAGGCCCCCCTGCTCCTCATCGACGAGTTGGGGTGCCACGCCTCGCCCTGGGCGCAGGACACGCTCCTCTACCTCGTGAGCCAGCGCTACAACGACAACCGCCCCACCCTCTGCACCACCAACTACCTGGACGAGCCGAGGGAGGGGGAGCCCTCCCTGGAGCAGCGCATCGGCGTGAGGGCCCGCTCCCGCCTCTTCGAGATGTGCCGGACGGTGCTCATGGACGGTCCGGACCACCGCCGCCGCTAGGGGGAGGCGCCTGGGGGGCGGCCCTCCCCGGCCTCAGCCGGAGAAGGACCGGCTCGCTGGCCCAGAGGCTGTGCTTTCCTTCCCGGAAAACCGGGCGGAGGCCCGGGAGGTCCTCCGCCAGCGTCCTTTCCCCATCCTCGTCGGTCACCACCCACAGGGCGGGGTTTTCCGCGGCGAAGCGCGCGAGATGACCTCGGTCTTCGAGGATGTGGCCGGGGCGGCCCGCCACGAACTTTTTCCGCAGAAAGTTGTTGTCGTACGCCGCCACCTTGTCCCGGACGTAGAAGGGGATGGAAAAGAGGGTGACCCGGTACTCCAGCACCGCCTCCCCCGGCTGGCGGAGGGAGGCGAGCTCCTCCCCCAGGCGTTTCACGGTCTTGGCGCGGTCCCCCAGGGCGGCGGCGGCGTGGGGGAGGGAAAGCTCCACCGCGCCCATGGCGAGCAGGGCCAGAAGGAGGCCCGCGGAGCGGCGGTTCCGGAGCGCGAGGAAGGCCCCCGTGAGGCCCAGGGCCGCCCCCAGCGCCGTCCAGAGCAGGAAGGGGCCGCCGAGGCCCCCGGGGATCCTTTCCCCGCCCCAGAGGGCCAGGCCCCCGGCGAAAAGACCGGCCAGGAGCGGCGGCGACAGGGAGAGCCAGGGGCCCCGGGGGTGGGCCAGGGACCCCTCCCACCCTTCGGCCGCCAAGAGCGCCCAGGCCGGCAGTGCCGGCAGGACGTAGGTGGGGAGCTTGGCCGGGAAGAAGGACCACAGAAGGGGCGGCAGGAAGGCCCAGGAGAGGAGCAGGACCTTGCTCCCGCTCCAAGGGCGCCTCAAGGACGGGGGCAGCAGCGCCCACCAGGGGAAGAATCCGGCCAGGAGAACCGGAAGGTAGTAATACCAAGGCCCCGGGTGGAAACGCTTGGCGGAGTAGGCCGCCTCCGTGGCCTCCCGGGTGGCCAGAAAACCGAGGAGTCCCGGGTGTTTCATCCCCACGGCGAGGAACCACGGCAGGGCCAGGAGCAGAAAGACCAGCCAGAGGAGGGGGTCGGCGAACGGGCGGAGGCCCTTCCCCCGGTCCTCGGCCAGGGACGCGGGGACCATCCCCAAGGCCCAGAAGAGAAAGGCGATGGGGCCCTTGGTGAGGAAGGCCGCCGCCGCCGTGGCGGCGAAGAGGAGGGAAAAGGACCGGGGGGAGAGCCGTCCTTCCTTGCGAAGGAGCCAGAGGAAAAAGCCCGCCGTCACCCAGAGGGTGAGGAACATGTCGGTGGTGAGGACCTTCCCCATGGCGAAGAAAAGGAGGGACCCGGCCAGGATCCCCGCCGGCACCCAGGCGGGGCGCTCGGGCTCCAGGAAACGCCCCAGTCCCGCCGCCAGGACGAGGACCCAGAGGGCCGTCACGGCGAGGAAAAAGCGGGCGCCGAAGGGGGTCTCGCCGAAGAGGGCGTACCCCAAGGCGGTGATCCAGTAGGCGAGGGGCGGCTTGGTGAAGTGGTAGACGTAGTCGACCTGGGGAGAGAGAAAGTCCCCCGTGGCCGCCATCTCCCGGGCCACTTCGGCGTACCGGGCCTCCGAGGATTCGAAGAGGCCCGTCCACCCGTTGCCGTAGAGAAGCACGGCGAAGGTGGCCGCCAGCAAGAGGGGAAGGTGCCTTCGGTTCTCCACGGCGTCACCCTGAGAAAGGCGCCATTCTACCCCTTGCCGAAAAGGTCCAGTAGCGCGGAAGGCTGGAGAGGGGGAGGAGCGCGAGGAGAAAGGCGGTGGCGGGGAGGCCCCAGAGGGGCAGGAGGAAGAGGCCCCCCGCCAAGGCCCCCGCGGCCCCCCCCAGGAGGTCGGCGGCGTAGAGGGCGGCCCCCCGCTGTTCTCCCCCGGCGGCCACCGCCCCGGCGAAGCCCAGCCCGGCCACCACGCCCACGGCCGCCTCCGCGAGAGCCGAAAGGAAAATCCCGCCCAGACCGGTGCCGGAGAGAAGGGCCAGAGCCGCGAAGAGGCCCAAGGCCCCCAGGGGCGCGGCGGCCCGAGCGCGGGGGCTCTTCCCGCCAAGGGCGGAGCCCGCGGCCAGTCCCGCCATGAAGAGCGCGAGAAGTAGGCCCACGTCCCGGTAGAGGGCCCCCCGCACCACGGTGTGGTGGAGGAGGACCGCGGCCTGTCCCACCATCCCCGCGAAGCCCCAGCAAGAGGCCGCCCAGGCGGCGGCCGTGCCCGGCCTCCGCCCGGCCAGGAAGGCCGTCAGGGAGCCTGCGGCCAGGAGAAGAGCGGCCATGGCCCCGAAGGCGGCGGCCCCCGGAGGCCCGGGCAAGGACGGCGGCGCGGTTCCCCAGCGCGGGCGGGAGCGGGAAAGGTGCAGAAGGACCGCCAGCGGCACCGCGGAGGGGCGGGCGGCCCGGTGGGGATCGGCTCCCTCCGCCGCCAGCAGGCGAGGAAGGCTTTGAAAGCGGTCGTTGGTGAGGAGGTAGCGGAGATAGGGGAGGCCCACGAGGCGGGGCCTCGCCGGCCGGGCCGCGAGGCGGGCGGCGAGGACCGCCGGATCCTCGACCATGGGAGAAGCGGACCCCAGGAACAGGGTCTCCGGCCCCGGCAGGAGCAAGACGTGGGGAAAGGCCTCGCGCATGGCCTCGTAGAGGGACGCCTGCAGGCGCCGCTGGAGGGGCGTCAGCAGGTTCTCCGGCGTCGGAAGGCTCGTGGCGAAGACCCCCCGCGGGGCCAGGCGCGAGCGGGCCCGCCGGTAGAACTCCGCCGTGGCGAAGCGGCCGGCCTCGAGGGAGAGCGGAGGCGGGGCGGCGGAGAAGATGAAGGAGTAGCGGCGCTCCGTCTTGGCGAGGTAGGCCACGGGGTCGGCGAACCACAGGCGGACCCGAGGGGAGGAAAAGGCCGCGCGCGCCTCCTCCGGCAGGAGGGGCAGGAGGGCGGCCAGGAGGCGGCGGTCCATCTCCACCACGTCCACGCGGGCGAAGCCCTGGGCTAGGACCTCCGGCAGGAGCCCTTCCGCCGAGCCGCCCAGCAGGAGGGCCGTGCGGGGGTCCTCCACCTGAAGGGCCGCCGGGATGATCCGGGCCTCCGCCTCCGCCCCCTGGCTCTCGTAGGCGAGGGCGTCGTTCCAGAAGACCACCGTCTGGCCCCCGGGGTTCTCCACGGTGACCCTCCCGTAGGGGGTCTCAGCGCTGGCCGCGAAGAAGGGGTGGCTCCGCGCCGTGAGGGCGCGGTCCCAGGCCTGGGAAAAAGGCAGGGCGGCGAGGCTCGCCGCGAGAAACCCGACGGAGAGCCCGCGCCCCGGGTGCGTCGTCGAAGCCGCCAGGGCCGCGAGGCCGCAGAGGCCGGAGACCAGGAGGGCGGCGGTGAGGTTGGGGATCCCCCCCAGGGCCAAGACCGCCGCCGCCGCCCCCCCCGCCAAGGCCCCCAGGCTCTCCAGGGCGTAGGCCCGGGCGAAGGCACCCGCCGCGTCCGGGGCCCCAACGGCCCGGCGGAAGAGGAGGCCCGACAGGAAGGCCGGAGGGACGAGCAAGAGGGCCGCCGCGGCGAGGACCAACCCCGGCGAGAGCAGAAGTCCCGGCGAGGGGGACGAAAGCGGCCTCAGCAGGCGCGCCGCCACCACGCCCAGGGGGATCGCCAACCCCAGCCCCAGAAAGGGGAGGACCAACCCCCCGCCGGACCAAGCCGAAGCGCGCCGGCCCCAGGCCGCCCCCGCCCCCGAGCCCGCCAGCCAGAAGCAGAGCCCCGCCAGGGCGAAGAACTCCACCCCGAAGGCCGCCACCAGGACCTCTCGGAGCAGGACCACCTGTCCCAGGAGGGAGAGGGCTCCTACCGCCGCCAGCGCCCACGCCATGTGCGCCATTATCCCACCGTCGCGATGTTCGGGCGTGCCCCTTCGGAGCGCTTCGTACCGGGAAAGAAACGAAGGAGACGGCGGGCGGGGCCGGCGCCCCCTTCCCGCCTCCGGGCCCCGGGCCCAGGCGGGGAGGCGATCTCCCGATCGTCACCCATTCCGTCCCCCGTTCTTTCGTGCCATCCTTGGGGAAAACCGGTGCGGGACGAGGAGGTGACGCGGCCATGATTTCCGTGGGCCTGGCACTTTCGGGGGGCGGGTCGAGGGCGGCGGCCTTTCATCGGGGGGTTCTCCTGGGCCTTCACGATGTGGGGCTCATGGAGAGAGTGGGGGTCGTCTCCACCGTCTCCGGCGGCTCCGTCTTCGGGGCGGCCTGGATGGCGGCCCGGGTTCGGGGGGAGGCGGACGCGGAGTTTCTGGACCGCATGGGGCGGGAGCTGGCGCGGGGCTTCGTCGGCCGGACCGTTCGGCCGCGCCTGCTCAAGACCCTGCTTCCAGGCTACACCCGGACCAACGCCCTGGCGGAGACCTTCGACGGGATCTTTTTCGGCGGGCTTCGGCTGAGGGACCTCCCGGAAGTCCCGCGTCTTGTGATGAACGTCACCGTGTTGAACCACGGGCAGGTGGGGAAGTTCGCGAAGAAGGGCTTCAAGTGCGCCGGGCTCGTCCCCCCGGAGGGCGAAAATCCCTGGGTTCCCCTGCCGGACTACCCCCTTTCGCTGGCGGCGTCGGCGTCGGCCGCCTTTCCGGTGGGCCTGCCCCCCGTCTACCTCCGGCGGGGGGAGGGAGGCGTGCCGGAGGGGTGGGGAGCCACGCCGGCCCTCCGGGCGGCCAGGGCCATCGCCCTCACCGACGGCGGGGTTCTCGAAAACCTCGGCGTGCAGACCCTGTTGGAGGACGGGGGGGATTTCGCCGCCTGGGACCTCGTGGTGAGCGACGCCGGAACCCGGGAGCGGGAGTGGACCCCCGGGGGGCTCGCCCCGCGCCTGAGGGGGCTGGTCATGGGGGCCGTGAGCGCCCCGGTGCTGGAGCGGGTCAGCGTCCTCATGAACAACAAAGAGGACCGCCACATGCGCCACCGCCTCTTCGAGGAGCGGGAGCGCTCCTGGCTCGTGGAGGCCCTACGGGACCCCGAGGAGGCCGCCCGCCCTGACCTTAGGGCCTTTCTGGAGGCCGAAGCGCCAGGGGCCGCGAGGAGGGTGATCATGGTGCGGGTGAACCAGGACTGGGACCACTTCGTCCGGAGAATCCCCAGGTGGCGTCTCGTGGGGCTGGCCGCCGATTTCGAGGCCAAGACGGGACTTCGGGCCCCCGCCCTTCCCTCTCCGGAGGACCTCTCCGCGAGGGAGGCCTTTTTGAAGGCCGTGGGGGCGGACCTGGGGCCGGCCCGACGTAGGTGGGAAGCCATGGGCGGGGCCGAGGCGGCCCACCGGGCCAACGCCGTCCCCACCACCTTCGGCGCCCTCTCCGCCGAGGAGGTGGAGGTCCTCTCCGCCCACGCCCGCTGGCAGGTCTGGGCCAACAAAACCGTCTACTGGGATTGAGGCGGCGGGGAAGGGATCAGAGGCCTGGGGCGGACGGCCAGCCGACGGGTCCTGCCACCCCCCGAAAGAGGCGGCCGAAGGGAGGCGCCGCGGAAAAGAAAAGGGGGGAGGGGCGCCCTCCCCCCGAAGCGTTCTCAGACCCACCCGCGCATCTTGCAGGCGTCGGCGACGCGCCGGATGGCGATCATGTAGGCGGCGTCCCGCATGAACTCCTTCTTCTCCCGGGCCAGCTTGGAGACGGCCTTGAAGGCGGCGGTCATCTTCTGGTCGAGCTTGGAGAGGACCTCCTCCTTGTCCCAGAAGTAGTTCATGTTGCACTGCACCTGCTCGAAGTAGGAGCAGGTGACGCCTCCGGCGTTGCACAGGAAGTCGGGGATGACGAAGATCCCGCGCTTCTTGATCACCTCGTCGGCCTCGGGGGTGGTGGGGCCGTTGGCGCCCTCGGCGATGATCTTCACCGTGTCCTGGATGCGGTTCACGTTGTCGGCGTTGACCATGTTCTCCTGGGCGGCGGGGACCAGGACGGTGACCTTCTGGTCGATCCAGGCGTCGCCGGGGAGCTGTTCCCACCCGTAGGACTGGGCCTTTTTCTGGTCGATGGTGCCGAACTTGTCTACGGCCGCCATGAGCTTGTCGAAGGCGATGCCGTCCATGCAGCGGTAGGTGTAAGCCTTCTTGTCGTGGTTGTCCCAGCAGGAAATGGCGATGACCTTGCCCCCGTACTGGGTGAAGAGGTCCAGGGTGTACTGGGCCACGTTGCCGGAGCCCTGGATGGAGGCGGTGGCGCCTTGGATCTCGATGCCCAGCTCCTTCATGGCCTCCCGGATGCAGTAGACGACGCCGTAGCCGGTGGCCTCGGTGCGGCCCAGGGAGCCGCCCATGCCTACGGGCTTGCCGGTGATGAAGCCGGGGAGCTTCTCGCCGCGGATCTTCTCCAGCTCGTCCATCATCCAGAGCATGTGCTGGCCGTGGGTCATGACGTCGGGGGCGGGGACGTCCTGGATGGGGCCGACGTTCCGGGCCACCTGGCGCACCCAGCCGCGGCAGATGCCCTCCTGCTCCCGGTCCGAAAGGTCCGGCGGGTTGCAGATGACGCCGCCCTTTCCGCCGCCCAGGGGGATGTCCACCACGGCGCACTTCCAGGTCATCCACGTGGCCAGGGCGCGGACCGTGTCCACCGTCTCGTGGGGGTGGAAGCGGATGCCGCCCTTGCACGGGCCGCGTGCGTCGTTGTGCTGGACGCGGAAGCCGCGGAAGACCTTGTAGGTGCCGTCGTCCATCCGGACGGGGATCAGAAAGTGGTACTCCCGCATGGGGTTGCGGAGGAGTTCCCGGGTGCCCGCATCCAGTCCCAGCTTCTCCGCCACGCCGTCGAACTGCTTCTGGGCCATCTCGAAGGGATTGAAGGCCTTCTTTTCCATCGGAAATCACCTCGCTCGCAAGGGCGCCCGCTCACGCTGGCCCGCCCAAAGAAGCAAACTCTAGCAACGGCGGCGGGGAAGTGTCAACGCTCTTGGGGGTTTCCCGGGGCGGGGGGGCAATTGGCCCACCGGGAGGCGAGGCGGTTTACAATGCCCGCCTGGGGAGGAGCGCCATGGCGTCCGACGTCCACTTTCTGACCTCCCGGGCGGTGGGGAACCGGTCGGTGCTGGAAGGGCTCCCGGCCCTCTTCGCCGCCGGCGGGGAGGGGATCGTTTCCCCGGGGGACCTGGTGGCGGTGAAGGTCCACGTGGGCCAGCCCGGCACCACACGCTTCCTCAGGCCCCAGTACGTCCGGGTCCTGGTGGAGGAGGTGAAGCGGCGGGGGGGCAAGCCCTTCCTCACCGACTCCAACACCCTCTACCGGGGGCCGAGGGACAACGCGGTGGACCACGCGCTGGCGGCCCACGAGCACGGCTACGACGTCTGCGGCACCGGCGCCCCCTTCCTGGCGGCGGACGGGCTCACCTCCAAGGAGGTCGTGGAGGTGCCGGTGAACCTCAAGCACTTCCGGAAGGTTCGGTACGGAGCCGCCGCCCACCACGCCCACGCCCTGGTGGTGGTGACGCACTTCAAGGGGCACATGGCGGCGGGGTACGGCGGGGCCGTGAAGAACGTGGGGATGGGACTGGGGAGCCGGGCGGCCAAGCAGCAGATGCACGGCAACGTCAGGCCCTCCTACGAGGACCCCCATCGCTGCACCCTCTGCGGAACCTGCGTTTCCGTCTGCCCCGCCGGGGCCGTGGAGGCGGAAGAGGCCCTCATGCGCTTCGACTGGGAGCTCTGCGAGGGGTGCGGGGACTGCATCGTCCACTGCCCCGAGGGGGCCCTGCGGATCCAGTGGGACGAGAAGCCCGAGATTCTGGGGGAGAAGATGGCGGAGGTGGCCTTCGGCGTCCTGAGGTCCAAGGCCGGCAAGGCCCTCTTCCTCAACTTCCTCCTGGAGGTCACCCCCGACTGCGACTGCCTCCCCTGGTCCGACCACCCCCTCGTCCCCGACATCGGGGTCCTCTGCTCCCGGGACCCCGTGGCCGTGGACGCGGCCTCGGCGGACCTGGTCTCCGCCTCCCCCGGCCTCCCGAATACCCGGCTCCGCAAGGCCTTCGAAGCGGGCAGCGACAAGTTCCGGGACCTCCACCCCGCCGTGCGGTGGGAGGACCAGCTTCGCTACGCGGAGTCCATCGGGCTGGGAAGCCGGGAGTACCGCCTGGTGGACCTTCTCCGGGGACGGGTGGTGACGGTGGAGGAGGCCCTTCAGCCCCCGTTTCGGAGGGAGGCATGACCGGGGCGGCGGAGCGGAAGCTCGATCTGCTGCGGCGCCTCTACCGCCACGTCCGGGATACGGGCTTCGGGCGGGAGTCGGAAGAGCGGCGCCGGGAGGTGGAGGAGCTCTTCGCCGAATTCGCCGGGTACCTCAAGGAGAAGGCCCCGCGGGCGGAGGAGGAACGGGTGCTCATCCTTCACGCCGACGGCGGCAGCCGGGGCAACCCCGGGCCGGCGGGAGCCGGCGGCGTCATCCTGGACGGGGAAGGGAGGGTCCTCGAGGACTTCTCCCTCTTCTTGGGGACCGCCACGAACAACGAGGCGGAGTACCGCGCCCTCACCGAGGGGCTCAAGCGGGCGGCGGCCCGGAAGCCCACCCGCCTCGTGGTCCGCATGGACAGCCTCCTCGTGGTCAAGCAGATGCGGGGGGAGTACCGCGTCAAGGACCGGAAGCTCCTTCCCCTCCACCTGGAGGCGCGGCGGAGCTTCCCGCCGTGTCCCGTCCTCTTCGAGCACGTCCCCAGGGAGCGCAACGCGCTGGCCGACCGCCTGGCCAATGAGGCCATGGATCAAGGCGCCGCGGACACGCCGGAGTCCTGAGGGGTCCACCCGGCCTTCCCGAAGAAGACGCCTTTCCGGTACAATCGGGACCCAAGGTGAGGCCATGGCCGAGGCGCGGGACTTCCGAAAAGACATGGCGAGGATGGAACAGCTCTTCGCCACGGTGAAGCGGCAGTACGACCTCTTCTTTTCGGGGGCGGTGAAGGAACCGCCGAAGACGGACCACGAAGAACTCACCCGCCTGGTTCGCTACTGGGCCACGGCGGGGATTTCGCAGACGGCCCAGCAGTTCCTCTTCCAGAGCTTTCAGAACCGGTACCTCCTCCACCACGAGCAGTGGAACAAGTGGATGCGGGCCCGGGAGGACGGGCTGGTGGCGGACCCGCGCCTTCCCATGGCCCTCAAAAGGGCCAGGAGCGCCTTCCAGGAGCTGGAAAAGGGGGTGGTGAGGGAGAAGCCCCCGCAAGCCCCGCCGCCGGCGGCCGCCCCAAAGGAAAAGGCTCCCCCTGCGGACCCCGCGAGGAAGCTCTACGAGGAGTTCGCCGCCGCGAAGCGGAAGACGGGGGAAGGGCTCAACATGGATTTCGAGGTTTTCCGTGCCTTCGTGGAGAAGCAGAAGGCGGCCATCGCCCAGAAGTACGGCGCCAAGAAGGTGGACTTCGCCGTGGCGGTCAAGGACGGCAAGGTGACCTTGAAGGCCAAGATGGTCAAATAAGGTCCGGCCGGGGGCCTGCGCCCCGCCGTCTCCCCGGGATGACCCTCCGCCCGCCCCCCGTTGACCGACCGCCGCGGAAGTGCTATAAAACCGCCTGTTTTCGGGACGGAACCCCCCCGGAAAGGAGCCCATGGACAGAGACTTTTTCTTCACCTCCGAATCGGTGACCGAAGGCCATCCCGACAAGATCGCCGACCAGGTCAGCGACGCCATCCTCGACGCCATCCTCGAAAAGGACCCGAGGGCCCGGGTGGCGGTGGAGACCCTCCTCAAGACCGGCTTCTGCATCGTGGCGGGGGAAGTGACCACCGACTGCTACGTGGAGATCCCCGCCACCGTGCGAAAGACGATCCAGGAGATCGGCTACACCAGCAGCGAGATGGGCTTCGACGGCGGCAGCTGCGGGGTCTTGGTGGCCATCGAAGGCCAGTCCCCCGACATCGCCCGGGGGGTGGACGGCAAGAAGAACCGCAAGGGAGAGCAGGGCGCCGGGGACCAAGGGATGATGTTCGGCTTCGCCTGCGACGAGACCGACGAGCTCATGCCCGCGCCCATCACCTACGCCCACGCCGTGACCCGTCGGCTCGCCGAGGCCCGCAAGAGGGGGGACCTGCCCTTTCTCCTGCCCGACGGGAAGAGCCAGGTGACGGTGGAGTACCGCAAGGGGCGGCCCCACCGCATCGCCAAGGTGGTGGTTTCCGCTCAGCACAAGAAGAACACGCCGAGGGAGAGGATCGAGGAGGGCATCCTGGAGGAGGTGGTCCGGAAGGCCCTCCCCGCCGAGATGCTGAGGGGCATGAAGAAGGCCGATTTCCTCGTCAACCCCACGGGGATGTTCGAGATCGGGGGGCCCATGGGGGACTCGGGGGTCACGGGCCGGAAGATCATCGTGGACACCTACGGCGGCATGGGACGCCACGGCGGGGGGGCCTTCTCGGGGAAGGACCCCTCCAAGGTGGACCGCTCGGCGGCCTACATGGCGAGGCACATCGCCAAGACCATCGTGGCGGCGGGGCTGGCGCGGCGCTGCGAGGTGCAGCTGGCCTACGCCATCGGCGTGGCGGCCCCGGTGAGCGTCCTGGTGGAGACCTTCGGGACCGGCGCCGTCCCCGAGGAGAAGATCGAAGGGGCGGTGAGGGACGCCTTCGGGCTCAAGCCCGCCGAGATCATCGAAAGCCTGGACCTGCTGAGGCCCATCTACCGCAAGACGGCGGCCTACGGCCACTTCGGGCGCACCGAGCCGGCGTTCACCTGGGAGCGCACCGAAAAGGCCCGGCTTCTTCGGGAGCGCTGCGGCCTCAAGGGAGAGAAGAGGGGAAGGCCATGACGCCGGACGTGAAGGACCGGGCCCTCAAGGCCAAAGGCAAGGAGAGGATCCTCTGGGCGGACCGGCAGATGCCGGTCCTCGGGCGAATCCGGGAGCGCTTCGCCAAGGAGCGGCCCTTGGAAGGGGTGCGGGTGGGGGCCTGCCTCCACGTGACCACGGAGACGGCCAACCTGGTGCGGACCCTGGCCGCCGGGGGGGCCCAGGTCGCCCTCTGCGCCAGCAACCCCCTCTCCACCCAGGACGACGTGGCGGCGAGCCTCGCCGAGGACTTCGGCATCGCCGTGTTCGCCATCAAGGGGGAGGACCACGCCACCTACTACGCCCACCTCGCCGCCGTGCTGGACACCCGCCCCCAGCTCACCATGGACGACGGGGCCGACCTGGTCTCCCTGGCCCACGGGGAGCGGAAGGACGCCCTGGAGCACATCCTCGCCGGGACCGAAGAGACCACCACCGGCGTCATCCGGCTGAAGAGCATGGCGAAGCACGGCGTCCTGCGGTACCCCATCCTCGCCGTGAACGAGGCCATGACCAAGCACCTCTTCGACAACCGGTACGGCACGGGGCAGTCCACCCTGGACGGGATCCTGCGGGCCACCAACCTCCTCCTGGCCGGCTCCACGGTGGTGGTGGCCGGGTACGGCTGGTGCGGCAAAGGGGTGGCCATGCGGGCCAAGGGGATGGGGGCCCACGTGGTGGTCACCGAGGTGAACCCCGTGAAGGCCCTGGAGGCGGTGATGGACGGCTTCGACGTCCTGCCCATGGAGGAGGCCGCCCCCCGGGGAGACCTCTTCGTCACCGTCACCGGCAACAAGCACGTGATCCGGGTGGAGCACTTCGAGGCCATGAAGGACGGCGCCATCGTCTGCAACTCCGGCCACTTCAACGTGGAACTGGAACTGGAGGGCGGGCTCTACGAAAAGGCCCTGGAACGGAGGCCCGTGCGGGACTTCGTGGAGGAGTTCCGCCTGAGGAACGGGCGCCGGGTCTACGTGCTGGCCGAGGGGCGGCTGGTGAACCTCGCCGCCGCCGAAGGCCACCCCGCCGTGGTCATGGACATGTCCTTCGCCAACCAGGCGCTCTCCGCCGAGTGGATGCTCCAGAACCACGCCGCCCTCTCCCGTGACGTCCACGTCATCCCCGAGGAAATCGACCTGGAGATCGCCCGCATCAAGCTGGAGACCCTGGGGTACCGGATGGACACCCTCACCCCGGAGCAGGTGGCGTACCTGGCCTCCTGGCAGGAGGGAACCTGACGGAAAGGTGGCGGCGGGGGTTGCCTTTTCCCCGGAACCGCTCCAAGATTTTCTTCGGGACCGCGGAGGTCTCGCACAGACCGGAACCAAGGGGGGAGTGAAAGCTCCCCCTTTGCTTTTGGAGGCTTGCGAACCGGCCGGTGGGAGTTTCGCTTTTCGGGGTTGCGGATCGAGCGCCCGGAAGGAGGATGCCATGGCCAAGAAAGTGGTGCACGTCGTCGGAACGGGGACCATCGGGGAACCGCTCATCGGCCTTCTCTGCCGGATGAAGGACCACTTCGGCTTCGAGGAGGTCACCTTTCACAAGCGGACGCCGCTTCTCGAGGACCGGGCCAAGGTCCTCGCCCTGCTGCAGGACGGGGCCCGGCTGGCGGCCGACCCGGAGGCCTACGAAGGCTTCCACAAGCTGGGCATGGAGCCCGCCCTCACCGCCTCGGAGGCCCTCCAGCGGGCCACGGTGGTCATCGACTGCACCCCCGTGGGCAACCAGAACAAGGAGAAGCTCTACGTCCCCTACGCCAAGGAGGTGAAAGGCTTTCTCGCCCAGGGGAGCGAGTTCGGCTTCGGCAAGATGTACGCGCGCGGCATCAACGACGCCGCCCTCGTCCCCGGGGAGGACCGCTTCATTCAGATCGTCTCCTGCAACACCCACAACATCGCCGTGGTGATCCACACGCTGGGGATGGCCAACGGGGAGGACCGGGAGTCCTTCCAGGAGGGCCGCTTCCTGTGCATGCGGCGCGCCAACGACATCTCCCAGGACTCCTCGTACATTCCGTCCCCCCAGGCGGGAAAGCACGAGGACGAGGCCTTCGGCACCCACCACGCGAGGGACGCCTGGCACCTCTTCAAGACCCTGGGCCTGGAGCTGGACCTCTACTCCTCCGCCGTCAAGATGAACACGCAGTACATGCACACCATCTGGTTCCAGCTCCGGCTCAAGAAGCCCACCACCCTGGAGAAGCTGGTGGCCCAGATCCACGCCAACCGTCGCGTGGCGGTCACCTACAAGAAAAGCGCGGGGACCGTCTTCTCCTTCGGCCGGGACCACGGCTACTACGGCCGGATCCTCAGCCAGACGGTGATCCCCTTAAGGAGCCTGGCCGTTTCCCGGGGGGGCACCCAGGTGACGGGCTTCTGTTACACGCCCCAAGACGGGAACTCCCTCCTCTCCAGCGTCGCCGCGGCCACGTGGATGATCCACCCCGAGGACGTGGAGTCGAGGCTCGACTGCCTGAGGCCCTTCATCTTTCAGGAAGTGTGATCCGTGCCACTTGCGCCGTCCCCGTTCTTTGGGTAGAGTGAGGTCAGGAAAGGGAGGTGACCATGGGCGACCCCGAAACCACTGGTGCGAGCAAACCCTACGCGGACGAGGACAAGATTCACCTCTTCCTCGCCTACTTCGGCCTTCTGGCGTTGATCCCCTTCTTCATGTTCAAGGACAAGAAGGACGACCCCCAGAAGGAGTACGTGTACTGGCACGGCCGGGAGGGGCTGGCCTTCGCGGTGGTGGTGATCGTGGCCTGGATCATCGGGGTCTTCGCCTCCATCATCCTGGGCATGCTCATCGGCGCCTTGACGCTGGGGATCGGCAGCCTCATCTCCCCCTGCATCATGTGCGTCCTCGCCGTCTTGTTCCTGGCCGTCAACATCACGGCCTGGGTCAAGGCCTTTAAAGGCGAGAAGTGGGAGATCCCGCTGGTCCACAAGATCGCGGAAATGTTCGGTTGATGCGGGAAGACGAAACCGGAAGGAAGGAGGGGCCCCGCCGGGGCCCCTCTTTCGCGCCTCCTCGGGAGGATTCCGCCATGGGCGCCGTTCTGGGACTGGACACCAGCACTTTCCTCCTGCAGGCGGCGCTCCTCCGGGAGGACGGCAGCCTGGCCGCCGAGCTTCGGGAGGAGGTCCCCACCCACACCCCCCGGATCCCCGGAGCCATCGAGGGCCTGCTCCAGGAGGCCGGGCTTTCGGCCGGCCGTCTCGCCGCCGTGGGGGTGACCCGGGGCCCCGGCTCGTTCACGGGGTTGCGGGTGGGGCTGGCGGCGGCGCTGGGGCTGGGGAAGGGTCTGGGGATCCCCGTCTACGGCCTTTCGACGCTGGAGGCGGTGGCCCGCGCCTTCCCCGGGGAGGGGAGGGGAGTGGTCCTGCTGGATGCGCGGAGAGGCGAGGTCTACGCCCAACCTTTCCTCCGCGAGGGAGGGGAGGTCCGCCCTCTGGAACCGGCCCGGAGCCTTCCCCCGGCAACCCTCCAACCGGCGGATTTCGAGTGGGCGGCGGGGGACGGAGTGGCCCTGGTGGCGGGGTGGCCGCCTTCGTGCCGGCTCTTTCCCGGCGTGGGCGGCGCGGCGGTCCAGGCGGCCCTCCAGGCGCTCCGGGAGCGAACCGCCGGAAGGGCTCCGGAGCCCCTTTCCCCCCTCTACGTGCGCCCTCCGGACGTGCGGGAGCCGAGTCGCTGACGGAAGAGGGGCCTTCCGTTTCCCCCGGCGTCCCGCCGGGCGTACAATGGGTCCCCCGAGGTCCGATGCGCTACTTCGAGCCGGTGTTCCGCCCGCCCTCCGAAGCCGAAAGCCTCATCCTGCAAGTGACGGTGGGGTGCAGCCACAACGCCTGCACCTTCTGCGGCATGTACCGGCACAAGCGCTTCTTCGTCCGGCCCCTGGAGGAGGTCTTGGAAGAGGTGAGGGAAGCGGCCGCCGAGTGGCCCTCCTGCCCCCGCGTCTTTCTGGGGGACGGCGACGCCCTCGCCGCGCCGGCCGATTTTCTCCTCGCCGTGCTGGCGGCCCTTCGCCGGGCCTTCCCCGGCCTTCGCCGGGTCTCCCTCTACGCCACCCCCATGAACCTCCTGGAAAAGAGCGCTTCGGAACTCCGCGCGCTGAAGGAGGCCGGCCTGGGCCTCTACTACCTGGGGCTGGAATCGGGCTCCGACGAGGTCCTCCGGCGGGTGGGCAAGGGGGCCACCTCCTCCGAGATGGTCCAGGCGGTTCGAAAGGGGCGGGAGGCGGGGCTCAAGTCTTCGGTCATGGTCCTGTTGGGCCTGGGCGGGGTGGAAGGCGCGGAGGAGCACGTCCGGGCCAGCGCCGAGGTGCTGAACGAGATGCAGCCGGGGTACCTCTCCGTTCTCACTTGGTACCCCGTACCCCAAGCGCCCCTTTTCCGCGCCCTCCAGGCTGGGCGCTTCCGAATGCCCGGCGACGAGGGGATCCTGGACGAGTTGGAGCTCCTCCTTCGCCTGCTCCATCTGCAAGACACCGTCTTCCGCGCCAACCACGCCTCCAACCCCCTGCCCATGGGGGGCCGCCTCTCGCGGGACCGGGAGCGGCTTCTGGCGGCGGTGGACGCCGCCCGGAGGGGGGAGCTTCCCCTCCGGCCGCACTTCTTGAGGGGAACCTGATGGCCCATCCCATGCGAACGCTCCTGGCCGCCGGAGCGCTGGCCCTTTCCGCCGCCCTCTCCCCCCGCGCCGATTCCTACGCCGACCTGGAAGCCCGGTTCCTGAGGAGCCTGGAGACCAGCCGCTCCGACCCCAGGGGCCTCGTGGATCTGTACCAGGCGAGGGCCCTGGAGCCTTTCGTGGACGGGACGGACGCCCTGGAACGAAGCCTCCGGGCCATGCTGTCCGACCCCCGCACCGACCCCGAGGTGGCCGCCCACGCCGCCGCCCTGCTGGCGGAGGTCTGCCGGGACGCGGGCCGGGAGGCCGAGGCGGACCGCCTCGTGGAGGGGCTCGGCTTTCTCCGGCACTGGCTCCTGCTGGGGCCCTTCGACGACGACAACAAGAGCGGCTTCGACGCCGCCTACCCGCCGGAGAGCGACCTCCGCTTGGACGCCACCTACGCCGGGAAGGTCCACATGGTGTCCTGGAGGCCCCTGCCGGTGCCGGCCCCGGACGGCGTCGTTCCCCTGGACGAGCTGCTGGACCCCGTGGAGAAGGCCGCCGGGTACGCCCTCGCCTTCGTGAGGGTGGCCGCCGACCGGCCCTGCGTCCTCCGGGGCGGCTTCAACGAGGCCTACAAGGTGTGGGTGAACGGGGAGCTGGTGGGCTCGGCCAAAATCTACGGCGGGCGGGCCTTGGATCAAGTGTCCATGCCGTGCACCCTGCGGCGGGGGTGGAACGCCGTCCTCGTGAAGGTGTGCAACCAGGAGTCGGGGTGGAACTTCACCCTCCGCCTCACCGACGGCGAGGGCCGGTCCCTTCCGGGCTTCGAGTGCACCTCCGACGCGCGCCGGGTCAAGGAGTCCATCGGGGCCATCCTGGTCAAGGACGGTTCGGCCCCCCAGGGCTTCGCCTTCCGCGACCCTCTGAAGGTGCTGGAGGATCGGGCGGCGTCCGGCGCGCCCGAGGCCCTCAAGGATTGGGGGACGGTCCTCTACCGGCTCCGCCTCTTCGACCGGGCCGACCCCAGGCACCTGGAGGTCCTCCGGAAGGCCGCCCAGGGCGATCCCGGCGACCCCGTGACCTGGCTCACCCTGGCCGAGGCGGAGGAGGACCACAACCGCCGGCGGGAGGCCCTGGAGAAGGGCCTGGCCGCTTCGCCCGGCCACCCGCTGCTGCTGGCCGAGCTGGGGCGGTACTACCTGGGGCGCAACATGCCCTTCCCCGCCCTGGAGCACCTTCGCAAGGCTCGCCGGGCGGACCCTCAAAGCCCCGCCTTGGAGACCCTCGAAATGCGCGTCCTTCTTCGCTTCGCCAGCGACGGGGCGGGGGCCATCCGGCTCTGGCGGCTGGCGGAAGAGCACCCGCGCTGCCTCGCCGTGCTGGAAGGGGCGGAGGAGGCCGCCCGGCGGCTCTCTTCCCCGGAGCACGAGCGGCGGTGGTCCGAGGCCCTGCGTGCCCTTCGCCAGGGAGACCCGGGAGGCTGGGCCGACGCGGCGGAGGCGGCGCTGGGGCGGGGCGAGGTGGCAGAGGGCCGGCGTCTTTTCGAGGAGGCCCTCCGGCGCTTCCCGGTGAACCGCCAGCTCGCCTTCACGTACGCCAGCCGGCTCTTGGACTTGAACCGCCCCCGGGAGGCCGAGGGGGTTCTCCTGCGGCTCCTGGCCTGGTGCCCCGACTGGTCCCCCGCCCACGCCCTCCTCGGGGAGGTGCGCGAATCGCTCAAAGACCGGGAAGGGGCGCTGGCGGCCTTCCGGCAGGCCCTGCTCCTCAACCCCCAGCAGGAGGACCTGAAGCGCCGGGTCGCCTTTTTAAGCCCCAAGGAGGAGCCCTTCTGGGGACCTTACCGGATGGCCCCCGAGGAGGTGCCGAATTCCCAGGGCCGCTTCCGCGGCCAGCCGGCCGTGGTGCTCCTGCAGAACGAGGTGGTGGAGGTGCAGGAGACGGGCCTCTCCTCGCGCTACGTGCAGCGGGTGGTGGAAATCCGGGACCCCAAGGCGGCCCGGGGCCTCGAAACCGTCCAGGTGGGGTTCGACCCCGACCGGGAGGAGGTGAAGGTGCTGGAAGCCTCCCTCGTCAAGGCCGACGGGAGCCGCATCCACGCGGAGGTCCAAATCACCGACGCCCTTTCCGACCCCCAGGTCCGCCTGTACTACCGGAACCGCAATGTGGTCCTTTCCTTCCCAGCGGCCCAGGCGGGCGACGTGATCTGGGTGGAGTACCTCCTCGCCGACTCCGGCGCCGCCAACGACTACGGCCAGTACTTCGGCGACCTAGTCCCCTTCCGCGAAGGGCTCCCCGTCCTGTCCCGCCAGTACACCCTCCTCGTCTCCCCACGGCTTCCCCTCTATCTGCACGAGGAGCGCATCCCCGCCTCGCCGCTCGTCGTCAGCCGCGGCGGAAAGAAGGTCTACCGGTGGAACGTCTCCGACCTGGACCCCCTGGAGCGGGAGCCCCTCTCCCCCGGCTACACCGAGACGGGGGCCTACCTCCACCTCTCCACCTTTCCCGACCGGGAGGCCATGGGGCGGTGGTACGCCCGCTTCATCCAGGACCAGTGGGAACCCACGCCGGAGATGCGGGAGAAGGCCGCCGAGCTGATCCGCGGGGTCACGGACCCCCAAGAGCGCGTCCGGGCCATCCACCGGTGGGTGGTCCAGCAGACCCGGTACGTGGGGCTGGAGTTCGGGGTCCACGGCTACCGCCCCTACAAGGCGAGGCAGGTCTTCGCCCGCCGCTTCGGGGACTGCAAGGACAAGGCGCTTCTCCTCTCCGTTCTCCTCAAGGAGGCGGGCTTCGACGCCGCCATGGTGCTCGTGCGGACCCGGGACAACGGGGCCATGGCCCCCGAGCCGGCCTCCCTGGCCATCTTCAACCACGCCATCTGCTACGTTCCGGAGCTGGACCTCTTTCTCGACGGGACGGCGGAGTACGCGGCCCTGGGGGAATTGCCCGCCCTCGACCAGGGGGTGGACGTGCAGGTGGTGTGGCCCGACGGCCGGACCCAGGCCCGCAGAACGCCGGTCTTTGAGGCCGGCGCCAACACCTACGCCGCCTCCTACCGCCTTCGGATCCGTGGGGATGCACCGGATGCCCAGGGGACCCTGGAGATCGCCGTCACCGGGCAGGAGTGCTCCTGGATCCGCGCCCGGTACCAGGACCCGGCCACCTTGAGGGAAAAGCTGGAGAAGGACCTTTCCCCCTCCTTCCCCGGCACCCGCCTGGATTCGGCCACCTCCGCGGGCATCGCCGAGTTCGCGGCCCCCGTGAAGCTCCGGGTGGAAGGGCGCTTCGGCCAGGCGGCCCGTCCGGAGGGGAAGGACCGGGTCAGCCTGCCCCTGTGGATGGGGCGGCTGGACCTTTCCTCCTCCGTGGCTTCCCTGGAGGAGCGGGACCTCCCGCTGGTGCTGGACTTCCCCTGGGACCAGTCCTACGACGTCACCTACGCCTTTCCGGAGGGGGCCGCCGCCGAGGCTCCCCCCGAGGTTCACGAGGAGACCCCCTTCGGCTCGCTGGACCGGACCGTGACGCCCGAGAAGGGAGGGCTTCGGGTCCTCACGCGGATCCGGCTCGCGGTGACCCGGGTGGAGGCGGCGGCCTACCCCGCCTTCCGGTCCTTCTGCCAGCGGGCCGACCGTCTGGCCGGGGAACGCCTACGGCTTCGCTTCCAAGGGAGCACGCCATGAGCCTCGCCGCCCGCTTCCGCCGGTGGTCCGCCGCCGCCGCCCTCTTCGCCCTCCCGGCTTTCGGCGCCGGCCTTCCCTCCCCGGGGTGGCAGAGCCTCCTCCAGGGGGACCTGTCGGCGGCCCGCCGGAGCTTCGAGCAGGCCCTCGAGAAGGACCCCGCCGACGCCGACGCCGCCGCCGGCCTGACCTTCGCCCTCCGGCACGGCGGAGAGCCGGAAAAGGCCCTCTTCGCCGCCGTGGAGGGGCTCAAGGCCGCCCCGGACCACCCGCTGGCCTTCCTTCTGGAGGCCAGGGTCTCCGATCTGGCCACCTTCAACGAGGCCACGGTGCGCCTGGTGGAGGACGCCCTCCCGCTCCTCTCCGAGGCGCCGGAGATGGATCCCTTGGTGCGCCTCAACCTCGACTGGCTGGGTTTGAACCTCGCCTCCCGCCGGGGGGATGCCGCCGCCAAACGCACGGCCCTGCGAAAGGCCGGCTTCCTTCCTGGGGCCCTCTTCTCCCCGCCGCTCACGGAGCGTCCCCGCACCGCCTTCGAGGAGGGGGCGGGGACGGCGCCGCCAGCCCTCGCGGGGCTGGGCCCCTGGGCTTACTCCGCGCTGGACGGCCCCCTCCTCCGGCCTCCCCTGTACGCCATGGCCCAGGACCGGGAGTCCCGGTACTACGCCGCCGCCCCTTTCGAGGTGGACGGAGAGGCCGAAGCCCTCCTCGCCGTCAACGCCGCCCGCTCCTTCCGGGTCTTTCTCGACGGCCGAACCCTGGCGGAAAAGGACGTCTTCCGCCGGCAGGAGAACCCCACCGTTCTCCTCCGCCTGCGGCTGGAACGGGGCCGCCACCTGCTCCTCGTGGAAGTGGCGGCCTCCGGGCCGGGCGACGGCGTCTACGCCGCCCTTTTGGACGGCGCCGGCCGGGCCCTTCCGGCCCGGTACCTTCAGGATCCCTCGTCCCTGGGAGGTCCCTTCGCCGGTTTCTCGGACGCCTCGGACTTCGCCGACGCCTTCACCTCGCGCTTTCCCAGGGAAGACCCGCGGTACGAAGGGTTTCTGGCCCTCTGGAACCGCTGGCGGGGCGACGTGGCCCTGGCCCGGCTCCAGATGGAGAAGGCCGCCGATGGCCCTCAGGGCTTTTTGTGGGCCCTGGAGGCGGCGGAGATGTACCTCTTCGAAGCCGACGACCTTCCCCGCAAGATCGCCCAGAGCCGGGCGGAGAAGGTCCTCGAAAAGGCCCTCGCCGCCGCCCCCGCCTGCCCCTCCGCCCGGTTCCTCCAGGCGGTGCTCCTCTCGGAGAATTCGGAGGGGGACCGGGACCTGGACCTCCTCCGCGGCCTGATGGCGGACCACCCCCGGGATCCCCGGTGGGGATTGGCTCTGGTGGAGGGGCTTCACCGCCGGGGCTGGAACGCCGCCGCCCGCCGGGTCCTGGAGGACCTCTCCCGGGCCCACCCGCAGTGCGAAGCGGTGGAATCGGCGTGGGTCGCCCTCCTCCACGACCTCATGGACCGGGCCGGGGAGCGGGAGGCCATCGTTCGGCTGGGACGGCTCCGGCGGGCGGACCCGGAGTGGGAGGCCTACCACCGGGCCCGCGGGGACCTGGCGGCGCTGCGGTCGCTACTCGAGGAGGAGTGGGAGCGCTGGGGCGACCGGGACCTCCAAATGGCCCTGGCCATCGCCCGGACGGACCTCGGCCTCCTGGACCTTCCCCGCGCGGAGGCGGAGTTCGCTGCCCTGGCGGAGAAGATGCCGGACTCTCCCGAGGTCCTCCTCTCCCGGGCCCGCATCGCCTTTCTGCAAGGGGACGCGGAAAGGGCCCGGGGCTTCTGGAAGGCGTTGAAAAAGGCCCGGCCCGACGCCTTCGACGTGGACGTGGCCCGCATGGCCCTCGGGGACCCCCTGCCTTTCCAGGACGAGTACGTGGACCTCGCCGCCCTCTTGGAGCGGGAAAAAGGGCGCGAGCCGGACCCGGCCCCCTCGTCGCTCCTCCTGGACCAGCTTTTCACCCGCATCGAGGAGGACGGGTCGTCGGTGGAACGCTACCACACGGTGATCCGGATCAACGACAAGTCGGGCGTGGAAGGGGAGGGGGAGCAGCAGATCCCCGGCCAGATCCTCCTCTCCCTGAGGACCATCAAGCCCGACGGGAGGGTGCTGGAGCCGGAGGTGATCCCCGAGAAGGACACCGTCAGCCTGCAGGGGCTGGAACCGGGGGACCTCATCGAGTACGAGTACATCGGCCTGAGGCCACCCAACCGGGTGAAGGACCGCTCCTACATCACCACCCAGGTCTTTCTCTTCCAGGACATCGAAAAGCCCTTTCACCGCACCGAGTGGACCCTGGAGTATCCCCCCGCCCTCGACCTGCGCTTCCTGGAGAGGAACCTCCCCGCGCCGGCGGAGCGAGGAAAGCGGGGAAACTGCCTTTACCGGCGCTGGGCTTACCGGGACATGCCCCGCATCGCCCCGGAGCCGGATCTTCCCAACAAGCTCCTCTTCGTCCCCATGGTGGAAGCGGCGGGGGGGCTCGACTGGAAGGACGTGGCCCTCTTTCTCAAGGAGACGGTCACGGGTACCTTCCAGGTCACGCCCGAGGTGGAGCGCCGCTACCGGGAGGTCTCGGAGGGCGCCTCGGGCCCCCAGGACCTTCTGGATCGCCTCGTCCACGCCTGCCTCTCCGACGTGGAGGGGGAGAGCGGCGGCTGGCAGGACCCCACCGACGCCCTCCTGAACCGCCGGGGCGCCCGTTTGCCCCTCCTTTGCGCCTACCTGACCCTGGCGGGGATCCCCTTCGAGATCCTCATGGCGGAGCCCGTCCCCGAACGCATCGCCCGGGAATCCCTCCCCCGGCTGGGGCAGTTCCAGGTCCCGCTGGTGAGAGTCTCGCTCCCCGGGGGAGATCGCTATCTCGCCCTCGCCAGCCCCTACCGCGACCCCTCGGTGCTGCCCTGGTACCTCCAGGGGGCGGAGGCCCTCCCCGTGACGGCCAAGGAGCCCTGGCGGGTGGTGACGCTGCCCTCCGACTTCGGACCGTGGCTGGGCGCGGTGGAAAAGGAAACCCGGGAGGTGAGGCGAAACGGAGACCTCGAGGTGACCTACCGGGCCAGGCTGGACCCCGACGGCGCCGAGGGGATCCGCTCCTCCCTGGCCCGCCTTCCCGCCGACCAGCGAAAAAAGGCCCTGCAGATGGCCCTTTCCCAGCGATACGGCAGCGCCGACCTGGAGGAGTACGCCTTCGAGGGGCTGGAGGATCCTTCGTCCCCGCTGGTCTGGACCTACACCGTGTCGGTGTACGGCGCGGGGAGCGTGGAGGGGAACCGGATCACCTTCTCCGACCCGCTTCCGGCCTTGAACCTCGGCAAAGCCTACGGAAGCCTCGAAGCGCGGCGCCTGCCCCTGGGGACCGGGGGCCCCGTCTTCCTCCACCAGGAAATCACCTTCCGGGTTCCGGAGGGGGCCTCGGTGGAGTACCGGCCCAAGAGCGTCTCCGTGAAGAGCCCCTTCGGCGAATACAGCCTCGACGTACGCAGGGAGAGGGGGGCGGTGGTGGTGGAGCGGCGCCTCGTGCTTCCCCACCAGGTGGTGGAGCCCCCCCGCTACGAAGCCTTCCGCCGTTTCCTCCTGGACGTGGACCGGGCGGAATCGGGGCAGATGACGGTGGTTCTCCCCTCCGGCTGACTTCCGGTCCCGCTGGGCCGTGGGGTACAATGCGGGACGACCGGATCGAGGTGGAATGCCATGGCGAACCCGCTGAAGGATTTCGTGGTGCCCTACCGGAAAGGGGACGTGATCTTCCGGGAGGGGGACCCCGGCTCGGAGATGTTCATCGTCCAGTCGGGCGCCGTGGAGATCTACCGAACCATCAACGGTGAGAAGTGCTTCCGCCGGCTCTTCGAAAAGGGTGACTTCTTCGGGGAGATGAGCCTCCTCGAACAGGTGCCCCGGTCGGCCACCGCCGAGGCGGTGGAGGACGCGGAGATCATCGTCATCAACGCCGCCACCTTCCACCAGATGATCCAGAGCAACATCGAGATCGCCGTGCGGATGCTCCGCAAGCTCTCCGGGCGGCTCCGGGAGACCACCGACGAGCTGGAGAACGCCCTCCTCCTCCAGGGGCTGACCCACATCCCCAAGCCGTCGGAGGTCCCCGCCGCCGCGCCCGCCGAGGCCACCAGCTCCGTGACGCCGCCGGTGCTGGCGCAGTTCCTCGTGGAGGGGACCCTTCGGGTCTTCAACATCACGAAGGACGTTTCCCTCATCGGGCGCAGGG
Organism: Acidobacteriota bacterium; assembly: GCA_037444825.1. Classification (GTDB taxonomy): domain Bacteria; phylum Acidobacteriota; class UBA4820; order UBA4820; family DSQY01; genus JBFLVU01. The sequence continues at coordinate 68,381 of JBBILR010000003.1, forward strand.
ACCCGGTGACGGGAATCGTTCCCGACGTGGACCTCACCGACGAGGACGTGAAGCGGAGCGTCTCCCGGCGCCACGCCAAGCTGATCCACAGCAACGGCCAGTTCTACCTGGTGGAGGAGGTGGGGACGCTGAACGGCACCTTCATCGCCGGAAAGCGCATCCCCACGGGCGTGCTGACGCCCATCAAGTCCGGAATCCAGGTGGGTTTCGGGACGCTCCGGCTCAAGTTCGTGGAGCGGACGGCCAAGGGGGGGAGCGAATGAGAGAAGGCTTGGTGTTGGTGGGGGGGGCGAGGACCCCCATGGCGGAGTACAACGGCCACCTGGCCCACCTGTCGGCGGTGGACCTGGGCGTCCACGCCGCGAAGGCCGCCCTCGAGCGGAGCGGGGTGTCGCCGGCGCAGGTGGACCACGTGGTCTTCGGCAACGTTCTCCAGACGGGAAACGACGCCATCTATCTGACGCGCCACATCGGCCTGAAGTCGGGGGTGCCCCTGGAGGTGCCGGCCCTGACGGTGAACCGGCTGTGCGGCTCCGGTTTCCAGTCGCTGGTGAGCGGCGCCCACCAGATTCTCCTGGGGGAGGCGTCGGTGGTCCTCTGCGGGGGGACGGAGAGCATGAGCAACGCCCCCTACGTCGTGCGGGGGGCGAGGAGGGGACTCCGGCTGGGCCACGTCCCCTTCGTGGACACCCTCATGGAGTCGCTCAGGGATCCCTACTGCGACCTTCCCATGGCCGTCACGGCGGAAAATCTGGCCGCGCGCTACGGCATCACGCGGGAGGAGCAGGACCGGCTGGCCCTGCGCTCCCAGCGGCGCGCCGAGGAGGCCTTCCGGGCAGGGCGCTTCGAGGCGGAGATCGCCCCGATTCTCCTGGAGGATCGAAAGAAAGGGACCTACGCCTTCGCCGAGGACACCCACCGGAAGCCGGAGACGACGCTGGAGGCCCTCTCCCGCCTCAAACCCGCCTTCCGGAAGGACGGCACCGTCACCGGGGGCAACGCCTCGGGCATCGTGGACGGCGCCGCGGCGTTGATCCTCGCCCGGGAGGAGAAGGCCCGGGCGGAGGGGTGGCCCGTCCTCGGCTACCTCCGGTCCTGGAGCTACGCCGGGGTTCCGCCGGAGATCATGGGCTTCGGTCCCGTCCCCGCCATCCGCAGGATCCTGGAGGCCGAGGGGCTGTCCCTGGAGGACGTGGGCCTCTTCGAGGTGAACGAAGCCTTCGCCGCCCAGTACCTGGCCTGCGAGAAGGAGCTGGGGCTGGACCCGGAGAAGACCAACGTCAACGGCGGGGCGGTGGCCCTGGGACACCCCCTGGGGGCCACCGGCGCCCGGTTGACCCTGACCCTCCTTTTGGAGATGCGGCGGCGGAAGGTCCGCTTCGGCATCGCCTCCGCGTGCATCGGCGGAGGGCAGGGGATGGCGGTTCTTCTCGAAATCGGCGACGCGGCCCCGTGAGGGGAGGAGGGAAGCCATGACCTTCGAAAACCTGTTGGTTCACGTGGAGGAGGGGATCGGGCTCGTCACGGTGAACCGCCCCGACAAGCTCAACGCCCTCAACCGCGCCACGCTGAAGGAGCTGGCCTCGGTCCTGCAGTCGGCGGAGACGGACGGAGAGGTCAAGGCCCTGATCCTCACCGGAGCCGGGGAGAAGGCCTTCGTGGCCGGGGCCGACATCGGCGAGATCCAGGCCCTCGACGCCCAGTCGGGCCGGAACTTCGCCCTCTTCGGCCAGAACCTCTTCCGGGCCCTGGAGACCTTTCCCAAGCCGGTGATCGCCGCCGTCAACGGCTTCGCCCTGGGGGGAGGGTGCGAGCTGGCCATGGCCTGCCACCTCCGTGTGGCCGCCGAGAACGCCCGTTTCGGCCAGCCGGAGGTGAACCTCGGTATCATCCCGGGCTACGGAGGCACCCAGCGCCTTCCCCGCCTCATCGGCCGGGGGCCGGCCCTGGAGCTCCTGTTGACGGGGGAGATGATCCCCGCCCAAAGGGCCTACGAGCTGGGCCTCGTCAACGCGGTGGTCCCGCCGGGGCAGGCGGTGGCCAAAGCCCGGGAACTGGCCTCCAAGATCCTCGCCAAGGGACCGCTGGCGGTCCGGGCCTGCATCGAGGCGGTGAGCGCCGGGCTGGACATGCCCCTGGAAGAGGGGACCTACCTGGAGGCCACCCTCTTCGGCCTCCTCTGCGCCTCCGAGGACATGAAGGAGGGCACGGGGGCCTTCCTGGCCAAGCGCAAGGCGGCCTTCCAGGGTCGGTAGGCGCCAACGGGGGAGACGAAGCCGTGGCGGGCGAAGGGAGCTGGATCCACGACTGGAACGCCCCGGAGGAGGTCCCTACCCCTCCGCCGCCGCCCCCGCCGGAACTGGACGACGAGACGTTGCGGGACGGCCTCCAGCACCCCTCCGCCAAGGCGCCGCCGCTCCAGGCCAAGCGGGAGTTCCTGCACATCCTCTCCGCCGTGGGCATCCAGGCCGCCGACATCGGCATGCCCGCCGCCGGCCTCCAGGCGCTGGAAGACTGCGTGTTTCTCGCACGCGAAGTGGCGCGCCACCGGCTGCCGCTGAGGCCCAACTGTGCCGCCCGGACCGTGGGAAAGGACGTCCGGGCCGTGGTGGAGATCTCCCAGCGGGCGGGCCTGGCGGTGGAGGTGGCCGCCTTCATCGGGTGCAGCGAGGCCCGCCGGAAGGTGGAGGGGTGGGACCTGGCCTACCTGAGGAAGATCACGCGGGAGACCGTCTCCCTCGCCGTCCGGGCGGGCCTTCCGGTGATGTACGTCACGGAGGACAGCACCCGGACCAGCGCCGCGGTTCTGCGGGACCTCTTTCTCACCGCCATCGAGAGCGGCGCCCGGAGGATCTGCGCCGCCGACACGGCGGGCCACGCCTTGCCCCACGGGGCGGCCCGGTTGGTGGCCTTTCTCCGGAAGGTGGCGGCCGAGTCGGGGGAGGAGGTGGCGGTGGACTGGCACGGCCACATGGACCGGGGCATGGGCCTGGCCTGTTCCCTGGCGGCCTGGAAGTCGGGGGTTTCCCGCATCCACGGCTCGGCCCTGGGGCTCGGGGAGCGGGTGGGCAACACCCCCCTGGACCTCCTCATCGTGAACCTGAAGATGGAAGGCGCCTGGCCCCGGGACGTCAAGGCGCTCTCGGACTATGTGGCCTGGACCTCGCGGTGGACGGGGGTCCCCGTTCCCTGGAACTACCCGGTCTTCTCCCCGGAGGCCTTCCGCACGGGCACGGGCGTCCACGCTTCGGCCCTCCTCAAGGCGCGGCAGATGGGCGACGCCGTCCTGGAGGACCACGTCTACTCCTCGGTGCCCGCCGCATGGTTCGGAAGGCGCCAGACCATCGCGGTGGGGCCCATGTCCGGCGATTCCAACATCGTCGCCTGGCTCTTGGAGCACCGGGAGGAGGTGACGGAGGAGCGGGTGGCCGCCATCCGGGCCCTCGCCAAGAAATCGGACAGCCTCCTCAGCGACGACGAGATCCGCGACGCCCTGCAGAGGCTGGAGACGCCGTGACACCCCGGCGGAACCGAAGGGAGTGGGAGGCCTTTCTCGAGGACCTCAAGGAGGGTCTTCGGAAGATGGGCATCGACTTCCGCGAGACCTCCCGGATCCGGAGCCCCGGCGCCCTCTGCACCGTCCGGGGGCGGCGGGTCCTCATCGTCAACCGCTTCCTGGACCCCGACGAGAAGGCGGACCTCGTGCGCCGGGAACTCCGCGGCGCCGACCTGGAGGGCGTCTTCCTCAAGCCCGAGGTGAGGGAGTTCCTTGGCGGATAGACCGGTCCTTCCCGTCCACATCGGCGAGTTCCGCGCGGCCTCGGATCCCTGCACGCTGGCGGTATACGGGCTCGGCTCCTGCGTGGCGTTGGTCCTCTTCGACCCGGAGGCCCGCGCCGGCGGGCTGGCCCACGTCCTGTTGCCGGGCCCGCGGCCCGCGGCGGACCCCCCCTCCGCCCTCCCCGCGAAGTACGCCACGGAGGCCCTGGACGCCCTGGTCCCCGCGTTGGAGGCGCTGGGAGGCCGGCGGGGGCGCCTAAGGGCGGCGCTGGCGGGCGGGGCACGGCTCTTCCAGGCGGCCGAGGAGGTGGACAGCAACATCGGCCCCCGCAACGCCGCCGCGGTGAAGGCCCGCCTCGAGGAGTCGGGCATCCCGCTGGCCGCCGAGGAGCTGGGCGGCACCCAGGGCCGCACGGTCCTTCTCCACCTGCCCGACCTCCTTCTGGAGGTCCGCACCCTGAGGGGCGGGCGGATCACCCTGCCCCTCCGTTCATGACCGTGCCCTCCGCCGTCCCCGCCGCCCCGCCGTTTCCCTGGCGCCGCGCCAGGAGGGATTTGCTCGACTGGTTTCGGGAGAACCGGCGGGACCTCCCCTGGCGCCGGGAACGCGACCCGTACCGCGTCTGGATCAGCGAGGTCATGCTCCAGCAGACCCGCGTGGAAACGGTGATCCCGTACTTCCGCGCGTTCCTTCGCCGCTTTCCCTCCCTCGAGTCGCTGGCCTCGGCCGACGAGGGGGAGGTCCTCAAGGTCTGGGAGGGGCTGGGCTACTACGCCCGGGCCCGGAGGCTCCCCGCCGCCGCCCGGGCGATCCTCGCCGCGGGAGGCTTCCCGCAGGACGCCGAGGCCCTCCGCCGGCTTCCCGGCTTCGGCCCGTACACCGCCGGGGCCGTGGCCTCCCTGGCCTTCGGCCGGCGGGAGCCGGTCCTCGACGGCAACGTGAAACGCCTCTGGTGCCGCCTCTTCGCCGTGGAAGAGCCCCTGGTTGGCAAGACCGTCGCCCTTCTGTGGGGCTTCTCCCGGAAGGCGGTGGCGGAAGGCCCCCCCGGGGAGGTGAACGAGGCCCTCATGGAGCTGGGGGCCCTGGTCTGTACCCCCCGCCGCCCTTCCTGTCCGGCCTGCCCCCTGGCCTTCGCCTGCCGGGCGCGCCTTCTGGGCGACCCGGAGGCCTATCCCCGCCGAGCGTCCCGAAAACCTCTTCCGGAGGTCCGGGCGGCGGTGGCGATCCTGTGGAGCGGCTCACGGTTCGCCGTGACCCGAAGACCCTCCGGCGGGCTGTTGGGTGGCCTCTGGGAGCTCCCGGGGGGAAAGGTGGAGGCGGGGGAGAGCCCCGAGGAGGCCGTCGTTCGCGAGCTGTGGGAGGAGTTGGGCGCACGGGCGGAGGTGGTGGGGGCTCTCCCGGAGGTCCGCCACGCCTACAGCCACTTCCGGGTGGTCCTCCACCCCTTCGAATGCCGGCCCGCCAAGGGATCCTCCTTCTCGAGGACCACGGCCCCCTGCCGGTGGATCGCCCCCGAGGAGAGGGCCGATCTGCCCTTCCCCGCGGCCACGCGGAAGATCCTCGACGCCCGCTTCGGCGCGGGGGTCCCCAAGGCCGCCGAGGAGGCGGGCCCCTGGGGGCAAGGGTTACGAGAAGGAGGCGGGTCGTGAGGAGCCAGGCCTTCCGTGACGAGGAAAAGGTAAAGGCTCTGGCGGGCAGCCCGCTCTTCCAGGGACTCGGTCCCGAAGACCTGGCCGCGGTGGGCCGTTCCACGGCAGGCCGCTCCTTCCGGACCGGGGAGCTCCTGTTCCTGGCCGGCCAGGAGGCCCGGGGCTTCTTCCTGATCCTCGAAGGGCGGGTGAAGCTCAGCCGCTTCGGGTCCGACGGGAGGGAGCAGGTTCTTCATATCCTGGGGGCGGGAGAGCCCTGCGGGGAGGTGCCGGTCTTCGAAGGGGGGGTCTACCCCGCCACCTGCACGTCCTTGACGCCGGTCCGGGCCCTGTACCTGCCCCGGGAGGCCTTCCTCGGCCTGGCCCGGCAACGCCCCCAGCTTCTCCTGGGCATGCTGGCCATCCTCTCCCGGCGCCTGAGGGCCCTCGTGGAGCTGGTGGACGACCTGGCCCTCAAGGAGGTGGCCCCCCGCCTGGCTCGGTGCCTTCTCGAAGAAGCCGGTGGAAGGGACATTTTAGAGCTTTCCATCTCCAAGGCCAACCTGGCCGCCCGGCTGGGAACCATCCCCGAGACGCTGAGCCGGGTCCTGGCCCGCCTTCAACGGGAGGGACTCCTGGAGGTGGAGGGGCGCACCGTGCGCCTTCTCGACCCGGCCGCTCTGAGGCGCCTCAGCGGAAACGACTCCCCGTAAGAATGGGCGAGAGGCCGCGGGGAGGCGAGGGGAAGGAGGCCCCCAAGGGCCGGCCCCTCCCCGCACGCCTTTCGCCGGCCGCAACCCGCCCTTGGCTGGTTTTCCCTTCCGTCTTCCGCCCTCCGCCCTCCGCCTTCCGCCTTTCCTTCCCCCCTCCCTTGACCTGGGTCAAGGCGCCGGGCCGCGGAGAGCCCCACACTTCCGCTCCTGGAGGTGGCCCATGGCGGTTCGGAAGGTGGTTCGCATCGACGAAGAGAAGTGCGACGGGTGCGGTCTCTGCGTCCCCTCGTGCGCCGAGGGGGCCATCCGCGTCGTGGGGGGCAAGGCCCGGCTGGTCTCGGAGGTCCTCTGCGACGGCCTCGGGGCCTGCCTGGGGGAGTGCCCCCAGGGTGCCATCACGGTGGAGGAGCGGGAGGCGGCCCCCTTCGACGAGAGGGCCGTGGAGGCTCACTTGGGGCCATCCCGGACCCAGACCACCCCGTCCCCGTCCCCCCAAGGCCTTACCCCCTTCCCGATCCACGGTGGGGGAGGGGGGTGTCCCGGCTCGCGAACCCTCGCCTTCTCCGATCCCCCCACGGGACGATCGGCCGCCCCCTCCCCTTCGGCCCTCCGGCAGTGGCCCGTTCAGCTTCACCTCGTCTCTCCCGCGGCGCCGTACTTCCAGGGGGCCCACGTCCTCCTGGCCGCCGACTGCACCGCCTTCGCCCTGGGGGACTTCCACGCGCGGTGGCTTCCCGGCAAGGCCCTGGCCGTCGCCTGCCCCAAGCTCGACCAGGGCCAGGAGGTCTACTTGCGTAAAATGGTTTCCCTGGTGGACGACGCCCGCATCGAGACCCTCACCGTCCTGGTGATGGAGGTTCCCTGTTGCGGGGGGCTCCTCCGCCTGGCCCAGGAGGCCCTGCGCCTCGCCCGGCGCAAGGTGCCCCTCAAGCGCGTGGTGGTGGGAATCCGGGGAGACCTCTTGGAGGAGGCATGGCTCTGAACGGAGACGGCCTTCCGGCGGTGAACCCTTCCCCCGGACCTCCGGCTTCCTCCCGGCGGCCCTCCCGGGAAGCGGCCCGATCCCCGGGCGGCTCCGTCTGGCCGGTGGCGGTCCTCTCCCTCCTGGCCTCCCTTCTCCTCGCCGCCCACTTTCTGAGGATGGGCCTCTGGGGGGGGGTGGCGGCCTCCCTGGCGGCTCCGCTGATTCTGCTGGTCCGGGAGGCATGGGTCCCCAGGGTTCTCGTCCTTCTCGCGTCGCTGGCGGCGGTCCTCTGGGCCTCCACGGGCTTCCGCCTGGCGGCGGAGCGCCGGGCCGCCGGGGAGCCGGTGGCGCGGCTGGCGCTCATTCTCGGCGCCGTGGCGGCCTTCAGCCTGTTGCCGGCCCTCCTCGCCTCCCTTCCCCGGTTCCGTTGCCGTTTCGCCCAAGGGGCCCCTTCGGCGGCCCTCTCCACCTCCGCCTTCGGCCTCACCTTCGCCTCTCTCCTGGCGATCCACCTCAAGGGCCCCGCCCACATGCTCCTCTTCAACCGTTTCCTGCCGGGCGGCGGCCTGCTGGAGGCCCTGGTCCTAGGGGCGTACGCCGCCTTCGTCGCGGGGCGCATGGCCGACCGGAAGTCCCAGCCCCTCTGGAGAAAGCGAGTCTGGACGGTCCTCTCCGTGGTGGTCCTCGGCCAGTTCGCGCTGGGCCTCATGGGCTTCGAGCGCTTCCTCATGAACCCCGAGCGCCTCCATCCCCCGGTGCCGGCCCTCATCGTGGCCGCCCCACTCTTCCGCGGCGAGGGCTTTTTCATGCCCATCCTCTTCGGGGTGACGCTCCTCTTGGTGGGACCCGCATGGTGCAGCCACCTGTGCTACATCGGAGCCTGGGACCTCCGGGCCTCCACCGCCCGGAAGCGTCCCCTGGAGCTGCCCCCCTGGACCCGGGCCCTTCGGTGGGGCCTCCTCGCCGCGGTGGTCATCGGGGCCCTGATCCTGCGGGTGCTGGGCCTTCCGGGGTGGGCCGCCGCCGCCCTGGGCATCGGCTTCGGTGCGGTGGGCGTCGTCCTCATGGTCCTCGGGTCCCGGCGGACGGGCACCATGGCCCACTGCACCGTCTTCTGCCCCATCGGCCTGCTGGCGAACCTGGGCGGAAAGGTCTCCCCCTTCCGACTGAAGATCGGTGAGATGTGCACCGACTGCAACGCCTGCATGCCCGTCTGCCGGTACGGGGCGCTCACGCTGAAGGACATCGCCGCCCGACGGGCGGGCCTTTCCTGCACCCTCTGCGGCGATTGCCTCAGCCGCTGCAAGGACGGCCAGATCGGCTACCGCTTCCCCGGGCTCTCCCCCGGGGGCGCCCGAAACCTCTTTCTTCTCCTTGCGGTGTCCACCCACGCCGTCTTTCTCGGCGTCACCATGCTGTGACCCGCGGCCGGTCCACCCCCCGCCGCCGGCGAAGGGCCTCTCCCCGGGCGCCCGGTGGCGCCGGGCGCCGGTCCCTCAGGGTGGACTCACTCCGACGGGTTCCCGTCGTCCTCGAAGGGGTGGCCGTCTCGGGAGAAGTCGGGAAGGTAGTGGGCGGCGCTCTCCAGGGCCTGGACGTAGCCCTCGGTGAGGCCCTCCCGCTCCAGGGCCATGACGGCCCGGGCGTACTCGCCGGCGCCGAGGGGACGGGAGAGCAGGGGGTGGTGTCGGGCGCGGTGGCGTGGGAAATACTGGGCCATGAGGCTCACCGCCACCTCGCGCCCCAGGGAGGAGGCCAGGAAGTGGAGGACCTCCTCCGGCTGGGAGAGGCCGTTGGGCAGAACGAGGTGCCGGACGAGGAGACCCCTCACCGCGACGCCGTCTTCGTCCAGGCGAAGCGGGCCCACCTGGCGCCACATCTCCTGGAGGGCCGCCTGGGCGTTGGGGACGTACCCCACCGCGTCGGAGAGTTCGCGGGCGGGTCCCTCCTGGAAGTACTTGAAATCGGGCATGTAGACGTCCACGACGCCGTCCAGGAGCCGCAGGGTGGAGACGGAGTCGTAGCCTCCGGAGTTGTAGACCACGGGAAGCCGCAACCCCTTCCGGGCCGCCACGGCCAGGGCTTCCACCGCCTGGGGGACCACGTGGCTGGGGCTGACCCAATTCAGGTTGTGGACGCCTTGCCGCTGCAGGGAAAGGAAGACCTCCGCCAGCTCCTCCGCGGTAAGGACCCCCTCCCCCGGCCGCCACTCCTGGCTGATCTCGTGGTTCTGGCAGAAGAGGCAGTGGAGGTTGCAGTGGGCGAAGAAGACGGTCCCCGAGCCGTTTCGGCCGCTGATGCACGGCTCCTCGCCGCGGTGGACGCAGAAGGAGGCCACCTCGGCCAGACGGCCGGTTCGGCAGACCCCGCGCCGGTTGCGGAGGCGCCGCGTCCGGCAGTGGCGCGGGCAGACGCGGCACTCCGAAAGGAGGTCCAGCAGGGCCTCCACCCGGCGGTCCAACTCGCCGGACTCCAGCAGGTCCAGGTAGGCGGGGCGGGGATTCACGGGGTCAGGCGGCGGGGAATCCGCCGGGCGGGATCCGGTAGGTCCCGATCTTCTCCATCACGGCGTTGAACTCGGCGACGATGGTCTCCAGGATCTCCCGGACGGAGGCGCGCCGCTTCACCAGTCCCGCCACCTGTCCCATCATGACGGAGCCCCGCGTGACGTCGCCCTCCATGACGGCCGCCCGAAGCCTCCCCACGGCGAGCCCCTCGATCTCCTCCCAGGGGGCCCCCTTGCCCTCCATCTCGTGGAACTCCTGGGTCAGCATGTTCTTGAGGGCCCGGACGGGCTTGTTGATGGAGCGTCCGGTGACGGCGGTGGAGCGGTCGGTGGCCTTGACGATGGCCTCCTTGTAGTTGTCGTGGGCCCTGGATTCGTGGGCCACCACCAGGGCGGTGCCGAGCTGGATCCCCTGGGCGCCCAGGGCGAAGGCGGCGGCCATGCCCCGGCCGTCGGCGATGCCCCCGGCGGCGATGACGGGAATGGAGAGGGCGTCGACCATCTGCGGGATCAGGGGCATGGTGGCGGTGTCGCCGATGTGGCCGCCGGCCTCCTCCCCCTCGGCCACGATGGCGTCGGCTCCGGACCGCTCCAAGCGCCGGGCCAGGGCCACGGAGTTCACCACGGGGACGACGGTGCAGCCCGCCTTCTTCAGCTCCTCGATGACGGGGCCGCTGTTGCCGGCCCCCAGCGTCACCACGGGGACGCGCTCCTCCTTGACCACCTCGATGCACTGCCGGAAGTTGGGGGAAAGGAGGATCAGGTTCACCGCGAAGGGCTTCTCCGTGAGGGTGCGGAGCTTGCGGATCTCCTCCCGCAGCAGCTCCCCCGGCATGTTGCCGGTGGCGATGCACCCCAGCCCCCCGGCCTGGCTGACGGCGGAGGCGAGAACCGCCTCCGAGACCCAGGTCATGCCCCCCTGGAGGATGGGGTAGGGGATGCGGAAAAGACGGCATACGGCGTTGTCCTTCATGAGCGTTCTCCCCGCCCGGCGAGCCACCCCCCGCGCGCCAGGGCCGATCGAAAGGGCTCCAGAAGCGGAATTTCCGAAGGCGACGCGTAACGGCCTTCCAGGGGAAGATACCCCAAACGGAGGCAGAGGCGCCAGGCCAGGATCTCCAGCTTGGGGTCCTCCATCTCGCCGGCGGCGGACCTGCGGAGAATCTCACGCGCGGGGGAGAAGCGGACCGCCGGGGCGTCGGCCTCGTTCACCGAGCCGTCTCCCGGAGCCCTCTCCCGGCGGGAGGGGACCACCCGCACGGCGCAGAGGTGGATCTTCTCGGAGGACTGGCCGTGGGAGGGGAAGAAGCCGCCGCCCAGGGAGAGCACCTCCTCCGCCGCCACGCGGAAGCCGGCCTCTTCCCAGACCTCCTCCACCACCCGCCGGAGGAGGCCTTCCCGGCCCCGGTCCGTCTCCTCCACGCTGCCCGCCACCGCCTCTGGGGTGTGGAGGTAGACCCGCCCGTCGGGAACGGCCAGGGGCAGGTCCTTTCGGAAGTAAACGGGAACGCGGATTCCCGGGCGCCAGGCCAAGTGAGGCTCCCCCCCCTCCTCGTGGAAGAGGGCGATGGCGACGGCGTCGAAGCCCCGGCGGTGGATGTACTCGTAGAGGTACGGCCGGGACCGGCCGCCGCCTGCGTACACGTTCCGGTACTTGAGCCGCACCAGGGTGAGAAACCCGCCCTCACCGGGCGCGGCCTCCCCCGCGGGTTCGATGGAGGTCACCTCCCGTTCCTCGGCCAACTCAGACCTCCACCGGGTGGACGGAGAAGGCCAGGGGTTTGGTCTCCTCGAGGCGGGCGGCGGGGACCTCGGGGTCGTGCTCGAAGAAGAGGGTCCACCCTTCCCGGGCGGCGGCGGGAAGGAGGGCCCGTTTGGTCTCCAGCGTCACGGTGGGGTGGAGGTCGTAGGCCATGATCCAGGGGAGGGGAACGTGGTGCCGGGTGGGGATCAGGTCCCCCAGGTAGAGGGCCGTCTCCCCCCGGGATTTCAAAAGAACCCCCTGCATTCCCAGGGTATGGCCGGGGAGGGGCTTGAGGAGCACCCCGGGGGCCACCTCCTCCTCCCCGTCGGCGAGGCGAAGCCTCCCCTCCTCGAAGAGGGGCACGTAGTTCCAGGGGAGGTAGGAGGCGCGGTTGCGCTCGTGGGAAGCCCGGGCCTCCTCCCACTCCTTCCGCTGGACCAGGTAGAGGGCGTTGGGGAAGGCGGCCTCCACCCGGCCCCCCTCCCCCAGGCGGGTGTTGCCCCCCGCGTGGTCGAAGTGGAGGTGGGTGTTCACCACCACGTGGATGTCCGCAGGGGAAAGGCCGTGCTCCGCCAGGGCCTCGGGTAGCCGCCACGGGGCCACGGCGTAGGTCTCGCGGAACTTCTCGTCCTCCTTGGGGCCCACCCCCGTGTCCACGAGGAGGTTCACCTTCCCGGTGCGAACGAGGAGCACCCGGGTGTCCAGGAGGATCCGGTGGCGCTCGTCCGGGGGGGTCTTTTTCTCCCAAAGGACGCGGGGGACGACGCCGAACATGGAGCCGCCGTCCAACCGGAGGGTTCCGGCGGAGAGGGAATGGACTTCGATGTCGCCGATCTTCACGGGACCTCCTTACCCCTCCGGTCCCGGTAGGGCCGAAGGGAACTGCCGCAAGGGGAGAACAACGGTGAAGGTGCTCCCCTTTCCCAGAACCGACTCCACCTCGATGGCCCCGTCCAGGAGGCGGGCGCACCGGTCGGCGATGGAAAGGCCCAGACCGGTTCCGGGGTGGCGCCGGGAATCGGAGCCGTCGGCCTGGCGGAACTCCTCGAAAACCCGGGAGATCTCTTCCGGCGGGATGCCGGGGCCCGTGTCGGAGAGCCGAAGGAAAAGCCTCCCCTCCCGTGCGAAGGCGCGGAGATGCGCGCCGCCTTCCCGGGTGAACTTGGCGGCGTTGCCGAGGAGGTTCACCAGGATCCGGCGCAGGAGGTCGGGGTCGGTCCAGAGGGTGGGGGGGAGGTCGGGGGAGACCTCCAGGGCGAGGGAGAGGCCCTTCTGGAAGAAGAGCGGGTCCGTCTCCTCCATCAGTCCGCGCAGAAAGGCCCGAAGGTCCACCTCCTTCTCCTTCACCTCGAATCCCCCTCGCTTGAGTTTGGCCAGGTCCAGAAGGTCGTTGATGGTCTCCAGGAGCTGGCGGGCGTTCCGGTGGAGGAGTTCCAGGTGGCGCGCGGGCCCGTCGCCCAGCTTGGCCGAATGGGCTTTCATGGCCTCGGCGGCGATGAGGATGGCCGTGAGCGGGGTCCGGAGCTCGTGGGTCACGTTGGCCAGGAACTGTTCTTGCAGCCGGGTGGAATCCTCCAGCCGGGCCACCGTGCGTTTCAGTTCCCAGTGCTGCTTCTGCAACTGTTCCCGGGTTCGGTAAAACTCGCTGACGTCCCGCAGGATCCCCAGGTAGGTGGGGGGGCGGCCGGGGCGCCTGGAGGGGGCGAAGGTGAGGAGGGACCAGAAGAAGCCCCCGCTCTTCTTCTGAACCCGCACCAGCTTGTTCTGAATCCCCTCGCGGAGGATCCGGGCGGTCCCCAGAAGGCGAAAACGCCGGATCTCGTCGGGGGGTAGGAACTCCGAGGGGTTCAGGGGGCGGCCCACGAAGTCCGCGGGATCGTGGCCGGTGACCGTCCGAAAGGCGGGGTTCACGTAGGAGACCGAGAGATCCCGCTCCAGGACGAAAATCACGTCGTTGGACTGCTCGGTGAGGGTCAGGAATTGGTCCCTCATCCGCTCGAAGTCCCTCACCAGGGTCTGGGCCGCGGAGGTGGCCAGCAGCCAGAGGACGCGGCCCCGGCCGTCGCCCAGGGGGTCTTCCACCGCGAGAAAGGCGCGGGGCGAAGCGCCGGGGCGGTCCAACACCACCGGAGTTCCCGCTTCGCTTCGGGCAGGCAAGGGGGGCTGGCCCCTCAACTGGCGCCAGAGGGAGGGGCAGGCCGCCTCCAGCCAGAGGCCCTCGAGGGGCGCGCCGGGGTTCTCGAACAACCGCCGGGCGGTGGCGTTGGCGAAGCGGATCCGCTCCTCGTGGTCCACCACCAGGACCGCCTGGGGGAGGGGCTCGAAATACCGCCGTAAAGCCTCCTCCAGAAAGGCTCGCCCGTCTTCGCCCACCGTCTCACCTCACGCCTTCGGCCAGGCCTCCACCGGGTTCTCCAGCCGGATCCCCGCCGTCTCCACCGCCACCACGTCCCCCGGGGAGAGGGGGCCCACGCCCGCGGGGGTGCCCGTGGCGATGAGGTCCCCCGGAAGGAGGGTCATGGCCCGGGAGACGTAGCGCACGAGATGGGGGATGGGGAAGGCCATGGCGGAGGCCCTCCCTTCCTGAACCAGACGGCCGTTGAGGAGGGTTCGCACCGACAGGGTTTCCCAAACGGGGGCCGTTTCGATCCAGGGGCCCACGGGGCAGAAGGTGTCGAAGGACTTGGCTCGGGAGAACTGCCCGTCCAGCCTCTGGAGGTCCCTCGCCGTCACGTCGTTGAGGGGGGTGACCCCCAGGAGGAAGGAGAGGGGGTCCTCCTCCTCGCCCAGCCGGTGGCAGGGCCTCCCCACCACCAGGGCGATCTCCCCCTCGTACTCCACCTGGGAGGAGTCCTCGGGCAGCAGGATGGCCCCCCCCGAGGGAAGGAGGGCCGAGGGGGCCTTGAGAAAGAGGAGGGGCCGCTCGGGCATGGGGTTCCCCAGCTCTCGGGCGTGCTCCCGGTAGTTGCGCCCCACGCAGACGATCTTCGAAGGGCGGACGGGGGGCAGGAGGACCGCCTCGGCGGACGGGATCGTTTCCCCTGCCGGTCCCCGGAGAATCCCCGACGGCTCTTCGCGGACCGGGATCTCCCGGCCCTTCCACAGAACGCGGCCTATTCGCACCTGAGGGCCTCCTCCAGGGATTCCGTCGAGAGAAATCCTCGGTAGACGGGGCGGGCCTCCCCCGTGAGTTTGCAGAAGGGGGAAAGGCCCGGGGGAAAGGATACCTCCAACACCTTGCCCGAGCGGGGGAGAAGGCTGACCGGTCCCGAGACGACCTTCCGGCTTCTGAGGGCGTAGGCCACCGCCACGGCGCCGGTGCCGCAGGCCAACGTTTCCCCCTCCACGCCCCGCTCGAAGGTCCGGAGGGGGTACGGTGGCCCTCCCCCCACCGAGACGAAATCCACGTTGGCCCCGTCGGGCCCCCCCTCGGGGGCTCTGCGGAGGGTGGCCCCCAGGGAGGCCACGGGGACGGCCGAGACGTCCCGGACGAAGACCACCAGGTGGGGAACCCCGGCCGTGACCCTCAAGGCGGGGACCCTTCCCTGCGGCAGGGAGACCTCCACCGGGACGGGCTCCTCCGGGGGGAGGGGAACCTCCACCTCCACCCGGCCGTCGGGAAGGACCCTGGCGGAAACGACGCCCGCCCCCGTCTCCAGGGACATGGAGCGCCCCGCCGCCACCTTGAGGAAGGCGTAGCGGGCGGCGCAGCGGGCGCCGTTGCCGCAGAAGGGGGTTTCGGAACCGTCGGGGTTGAAGAGGCGGAGGCGGAGGTGGGCCTTGGTGGAGGTTTCCAGGAGGACGAGCCCGTCGGCGCCCACGGAAAGGCCGCGGCGGCAGAGCCCCCGGGCCAGCCGGGGGAGGGGGGCCACGTTCCAGGCCCCCTGGCGGTTGTCGCCGAGGATGAAGTCGTTCCCCGCCCCGGAAAACTTGTGGAACTCCAGCGGCTCAGCCATGGCCTTTCAGGAACGCCGCCGGCGGAGGAGCGGAAACTCCCGCCCGGCGGGGGTAGGGATCGCCCTTTCGCCCGCAGGCGGCCAGGACGAGGAGCAGAACCAGGAGCAGGAACAGCGGGGCGGCCTTTCGTCCCACGGCGGACCTCCGGCGTGATTCTACCACGGGTGGGGGGCTTTCCCCGGACGACCCTATCCCTCAAAATACCCCCATGGAGAAGAAGGCGGAGGCACGCGGCTGGAGGGTGCGGGGCCGGGTCCAGGGGGTGGGCTTCCGGTACTTCGTGGCGGCCCACGCGCGGGCGCTGGGGCTCCACGGGTGGGCCCGAAACCTGCGCGACGGGTCGGTGGAGGTGCAGGCGGCGGGGCCGGCGGAGGCCCTGGCCTCCCTGGAGGCGGTTCTTCGGGAAGGCCCCCCCCACGCCCGCGTGGACGGGCTGGAGCCCCTCCCGCCCTCCCCGAGGCTTGAACGGGCCCGTTCCTTCACGGTAGAATCGGATTTCGGCTGGTAGGGCGCCGCGCGTGTGCCTGTAGCTCAGTTGGATAGAGCACCTGCCTCCTAAGCAGGGGGTCGTGGGTTCAACTCCCGCCAGGCACACCACACCGCCGGCGCCGCCCTTCGGGAAGGACCGGACATGGCTTCGAGGAAACTCACCAAGCAGCAGATGCGGGAAGATCAGTTCCGCGACGCCCTCACCGAGATCTACGTGGGGACGCTCACCCACGTGGAGAGGTTCTGGAAGGCCTACCTCGCCGGGTTGCTCGTGGCCGCCGCCGCGGGGGCCGGGGGATGGTACCTCTGGAACCGGCACCTCGACCGCGTGGAGGAGCGGCAGTACCTCCTCGGCCGGGTGATGGAGGCCCTTGCCGCCCCCGTGGAAGAGAAGCCCGGGGCCGGCTCCTCCCGTACCCTCACCTTCCCCGACGAGCAGGCGCGGAGGAAGGAGGTGGAGAGCCGCTTCCAGGCCTTCTCCAAGGAGGCCGCGGGGCCCGCCCGAAAGACCGCCATCCTCCTCGAAGCCTCCTCCCTCCTCCAACGGGGAAAGGCCCAGGAGGCCGTGTCCCGGCTTTCGCCCCTGGTCTCCGACAAGACCTACGGCCCTCTGGCCCTCTCCCTGAGGGCCGCCGCCCACGAGGGGGCCGGCCGCCTCGACCAGGCCGAGGCCGACTACAAAACTCTTTCCACCTTGGAATCCCCCTTGTTGCCGCCGGGAGAAGGGGCCTGGCTTTTGGGCCAGTTCTACGAGCGGCGGGGACAGAAGGACAAGGCGCTGGCGGCCTACGGGCAGGCGGAAAAGGCCTTCCCGCCGGCGGAGGAAGGCAAGGAGCCGGGGCTCCTCCAGCGGGTGAAGAAACGGATGGAGGGTCTCAAGGAAGGCGCATGAGCCCGCCCGACGAGAAGCGCACCTCCGAGGAAGCGACCCCCATTCCGGTGGAGCGCCAGGACCTGGAGACGCTCTACCGGCTGGCGTCCGTCGTCCACTCCTTCACGGACCTGCAACCGCTCCTCGAAAACCTGGTGGACCTGGCCATCCAGCACCTCAACGCGGAGCGGGGGGTCATTTTCCTGCTCAACGCCCAGGGGGAGCTGTACCCGACGGTGGCCCGCTCCCTCTACCCCGACGAACTGGTGGACGTCCAGCGGGTGGCCCTCTCCGTGGTCCACGCCGCCATGAGTTCCGGGGAGGGGATCCTCAGCGAAAACGCCCAAAGCGACCCGCGCTTCGAGAGCGAGAGCGCCATCCACTACAACATCCTCTCGGTCCTATGCATGCCCCTCCAGTTCGCCGGAACGACCCTCGGGGCCCTGTACGTGGACCACGGAAAGCGGCCGGGGGCCTTCAGCGAGCGGGACCACAAGTTCCTCAAGTCCTTCGTGGACCTCGCCTCCTCCGCCATCAAGTCGGCCCAGGAGAAGGAGACCTACCGCCTGGAGAACACCTACCTCAGGCAGATGGCCTCCCAGGAAAAGGGCTTCCCGGAGATCATCTCCAACTCCCCCAAGATCATCTCCATTCTCGAAACGGTGGACTTGGTGGCGGCCAGCAACGTTTCGGTGCTGGTGGTGGGGGAGAGCGGGACGGGCAAGGAGCTCATCGCCAGGGCCATCCACTTCAAATCCGCCCGAAGGGAGAAGAAGTTCGTGGCGCAGAACTGCGCCTCCCTGCCGGAGTCCCTCCTGGAAAGCGAGCTCTTTGGCTACAAGAAGGGCTCCTACACCGGCGCCAGCCACGACAAGCCCGGCCTCTTCGAGGTGGCCGACGGGGGGACCCTCTTCCTCGACGAGATCGGGGATCTCTCGCTCTCCTCCCAGGCCAAGATCCTGAGGGCCCTTCAGGAGGGCGAGATCCGGCGCCTCGGCGACAACAAGCCCCGGAAGGTGGACGTTCGGATCCTCTCGGCCACCAACAAGGACCTCAACGAGCAGATTCAGAAGGGCCTCTTCCGCGAGGACCTCTTCTACCGTCTCAACGTCGTCACCATCAAGCTGCCCCCCCTCCGGGAACGGAAGGAGGACATCCCGCTTCTGGCCCGCCACTTCCTCACCTTCTACGGCTCGCGCATGGGAAGGCGCCACATGGGCTTCGAAAAGGAGGCCCTGGACATGCTCTGCGCCTACTCCTGGCCGGGAAACGTACGCCAGCTCAAGAACGAGATGGAGCGGCTGGCGATCCTCCTGGGGGACGGGGAGACGGTGGCCCCCGCCCACCTCTCGGAGGTGATCCAGCAGGCGGCGGTCCTCGGGGGGGCCACCACGGGGTCGGCGCGGCTCAAGGACTCGCTGGAGGCCATCCAACGGAAAATGCTCCTGGAGGCGCTCCAGAAGTACCACTGGAACAAGACGCGGGCCGCCGAAGACCTGGGAGTCACCCGGCGGGGGCTCATCAAGATGATCGAACGCTTCGAACTGGACCGCCGCCGGCGGCCCCGCTGACCGGAGGGGCCCTCGGAAGATGCTTCGCAAGGGTGTCCTCAACCTGCCCAACCTGCTGACGGCCTTCCGCATCTTCCTGGTGCCGCTGGTGGTGGTGGTCCTCCTCACGGAGTTCCAGTTCGAGCGCTGGTTCTTCGTCACCCGGGAAGCCCTGGCGGTGGGGCTCTTCCTCGTGGCCTCCCTCACGGACCTCCTGGACGGCTATCTGGCCCGGCGCCGGGGGGAGGTGACCACCCTGGGGCAGCTCCTGGACCCCATCGCCGACAAGCTGCTCGTCTCGTCGGTCCTCATTTCCCTGGTGGAGATGCAGCTCGTCCCTGCCTGGGTGGTGGTGGTGATCGTGGGCCGGGAGTTCTCGGTGACGGGACTGAGGCTCATCGCCGCCGTGAACCAGGTGGTGATCCCCGCGGGGCGGCTCGGAAAGTGGAAAATGGTGGTGGAGGTCATCGCCATCTGCTTCATCATCTGGGGCAACCAGAAGGAGTGGGACTGGGTTCTCCTCACCGGCAGGTGGCTCCTCTACCTCGTGGCGGCGGTGGCGCTGGTTTCGCTCGTGGAGTACTTCGTCCAGTTCTCCCGGCGGATCGACCTGTTCCCCGGCGGGAAGGGCCCGTGATCCGGACGAACGGCGCCCCAGGAAGGGAAGGCGCGCCTTGAGGGAAACCCTGCTGGCCCGCCTGGCCCTCCTCTGCGCCCGCCGCCACCGCGCGGTCTTCGCCGCGGCCGTGCTCCTCGCCCTCCTGGCGGCGGCGGTCTTCGTGCTCAAACCCGTGCGGATCGAGTCGGACGTCCTGGACCTTCTCCCCAGGAAGAACCCGGCGGTGCGGGATTTCCGGGAGGCGACGGAGGACTTCAAGAGCCTGGATTACCTGTTCGTCCTCCTGGAGACCGGGGACCCGGAGAACCGCCCCATCGGGGAGTACGAGCCCCTGGCCGACGTCTTCGCGGATAAGCTCAAGGAAACGGGGCTCGTGGAGGGGGTGGAGTACCGCCTGCAGGACTTCGAGCCGGCCATCGAAGCCCTGCTGCCCTACACCCTCCTGTACCTTCCGCCCTCCGCGCTGCCCGCCGTGGAGGAGCGCTTCACCGACGCCGCCATCGCCCGCCAAGTGGAAGCCAACGCCAGGCTCCTCACCAACCCCGCCTCGCTGGTGACCAAAGACCTGGTGAAGCTCGATCCTTTCGGCCTCCTGCCGGTCCTCAAGGACCACTTCGCCGGCAAGACCCGCAAGCTGAAGGTGGACCTCTCCGACGGCTACTACGTCTCCGTGGACGGAAAGGCCCTTCTCCTCATCGTGCGGCCCAAGCGGCCGGCCCAGGACATTCCCTTCGGCCGGAAGCTCATGGCGGAGGTGCGGCGGGTGGAGGCGGAGGTCCGGCGGGAATTGGCGGAGGACGACCCCCAGGCCGTGGAAGCCCTCCGGGTCCGCTACGGGGGCGGCTACGCCATCGCCCAGGACGACGCCGACCTCATCCGAAGGGACGCCGTGGTCAACACCGCGGTTTCCGCCGTCCTGGTCCTCGCCGTCTTCCTGCTGGCCTTCCGGCGCAAGAGCGCCCTGGCCTACGGGTGGCTCCCCCTCATTCTGGGGATTTTCCTGACCTTCGCCCTCGTCCACCTGATGGGGGTCCGGCTCAACAGCGCCACCGCCGGCTTCGCGGCCCTCCTCATCGGCCTGGGCATCGACTTCGCCACGGTTCTCTACGGAAGGTACGTGGAGGAGCGGAACGCGGGCCGGACCCTGGAGGAGGCCCTCCGGACGGCCATGGGCAAGACGGGAACCGGTGTGCTGGTGGGGGCGGTGACCACCGCCTGCACCTTCGGCGCCATGGTGGTGACAAAGTTCGAGGGGATGCGCCAGGTGGGGATCTTCACCGCGGTGGGCATCCTGCTCACGGCCCTCACCGTCTTCACGCTTCTGCCCGCCATGCTGCAGTTCCACCAGCTCCACAAGCAGAAGCGGGAGGAAGAGCCCACCTTCCACATGCACGCCTTCTGGCTCGACGCCCTGGGCCGGTTCAGTTCCCGGCACCCGGGGGGCGTGCTCGCGGTGGCTCTTGTGGGAACGGCGATGATGGCGGTCCTCGCCTCCCGGATCGAGCTCGACGAGAACATCAAGAACCTGCGGAGCGAGCGGAACGCGGGCCTCCGAACCACACAGGAGATCGGAGAGCGCTTCGGGGCGTCGCTCACCTACATGATGGTCCTCTTGGAGGGGGCATCCCCCGAGGAGGTTCTGGAGAAGGCCGACCGGGCGGCGGAGGCGGTCCAGCCCTTCATCCGCTCCGGGGACGTTCTCTACGCCGACAGCCCGTCGGCCTACGTCCCGCCCCCGGACCGCCAGCGGGCGGTCATCGCGGCCGTCCGCTCCCATGGGGAGGCCTACTCCTTTCCGAGGATCCGGCAGGCTTTCCTCCGGGCGTGCCAGCGGCAGGGCTTCGCCCCGGCCTTCTTCCAGCATTACCTGGAAAGCCTCGAGCGCATGCTGGATCCCCGCCGCCCCTTCACCTTCGAAGAGGCCCTCCGTACGCCCCTGCGCCCCCTGCTGGAGAAGTTCGTCGTCGAAAAATCCCCCGGGCGCTACCGGGGGGTGGTGTACCTCTACCTTTCGGAGGAGTACCGGCGGGTGGAGCCCCGGGGGCTCACGGCGACCGTGCAGGCCGCCGTTCCCGGAGCCCGGCTGGCGGGGGTCAACGTCTTCTCCACGGCCCTTCGGGAGTCGATCAAGAGGGACGCCCGGCTGGCCTTCCTCGTGGGAAACCTCGCGGTGGTGCTGCTCATCGCTCTGGACTTCCGGTCCCTGCGCCTGGGCCTTCTGGCCCTGGCGCCCCTCATGGTGGCGCTGGTCTGGCTCCTCGGGTCCATGGTTCTGTTGGGTCAGCCCCTCAACCTCATGAACATCTTCGTCACCACCCTGATCCTGGGCATCGGCTCCGACTACGGCATCTACTTCGTCCACCGCCACGAGGAGCCCGACGGCCGGGACATGAACCGGGTGGTGCAGGAGGCCGGCTCCCCCATCGCCATCGCCGCCCTGACCACCATGGCCGGCTTCGGGTCCATGGTCACTTCCTCCTACCCCGGCTTGCGGAGCATCGGCTGGGTCTCGCTCCTCGGAACCGTCTTCAGCATGGTGGGGACCCTCACGGTGCTGGTGGCGGCCCTCACTCTCTGGGACCGCCGCCGGGCCCGGAAGGAGGGGGAGGCGCGGGGCGTTGAGGGGGCGGGCGGGAAAGTGTAGATTGGTGGCGGTGGAGCCCATGGACCCGCTGTCGGAAAAGCACGAACGACTGAAGAGCCTCCTGACCGCGCTAAAAGGGGGGGCCGTGGTGGCCTTCTCCGGAGGCGCCGATTCGGCTCTGCTCCTCCATCAGGCGGCCGCATTCGCTCCCCGCCCCGTGGCCGCGGCCACCGCAGACACCCCCACCCTCCCTCGATCCGAGTTGGAGCAGGCGCGGGCCTTCGCCAAGGCCCTGGGCGTCGTCCACGTCCTCCTCCAGACCGGTGAGACGGGGGACCCGCGCTTTTTGGCCAACGACGAACGTCGGTGTTTCTACTGCAAGGAGGCCTTGTTTCGGGCCATGGAGAGGGCGGGAAAGGAGAAGGGCGCGCGGTGGCTTCTCTACGGCGCCATCGCCGACGACCTCCGCGACTTCCGGCCGGGGATGGAGGCGGCCCGGGCCGCCGGTGCCCGGGCGCCCCTGCTGGAGGCGGGCTTCACCAAGGCCGACGTGCGGGAACTCTCACGGAGGCTGGGGCTTCCCACCTGGGACAAACCGCAGGCCGCCTGCCTCTCCTCCCGGTTTCCCACCGGGGTCCCCATTGCGGTGGAGGGCCTCCGCCGGGTGGAGGGGGGGGAGGAGCTTCTGAAGGCCTTGGGGTTCCGCCAGTGCCGGGCCCGGCTCTTGGGCGAAGGGGTCCGGCTGGAGGTGGAGGGGGAGGAGGTGGCGAGGGCCGCCTCGCCGGAGGTCCGCCGGAGGCTCGTGGAGGGTTTCAAGGCCCTGGGCTTCCGCTTCGTGACCCTGGACCTGGAAGGCTTTCGATCGGGAAGCACCGGTCCCGTCTTGGAGGAAAAACCCCATGGGTTCGGTGGGAACACCTGAAATCCTGGTCATTCTCCTGGTGGCCCTCCTGGTGTTCGGGCCCCAGAAGCTGCCCGAGCTGGGCCGCTCCCTGGCCAAGGCCATCAAGGAATTCAAGCGGGCCAGCTCGGAACTGCAGGAGACCCTCGAACGGGAGGTGGAGGACCTGAAAAAGGAGCGCCCCCCCGAAGGGTCGGTGAAGCCTTTCCCCCGGGGGACCCTTCCGCCCCCTCCGCCTCGCATGGCCGCGCCGCCTCCGGAGAAAGCTCCGCCCCGCCCCGACCCCTCCCCCGAAAACCCGGAGGCTCCCGCGTGAGTGGCGCCAGGTCACGGGGGGAGATGACCTTTCTGGAGCACTTCGAGGAGCTCCGCACACGGATCACCCGCGCCCTTTTGGGCCTCCTGGTGGCCTTCGTGGCGGTGGTCCCCTTCCTGGACCGGGTGGTGAAGGTCCTGGTGGAGCCCTACTACCGCTTCCTTCCCGAAGGGCAGAAGAGCCTCGCCTATACGCAGGTGACGGAGATCTTCTTCGTGTACATGAAGGTCGCCATGGTCCTGGCGGTGGTCCTGGCGGCCCCCTGGATCTTCTACCAGCTGTGGGCCTTCATCGCCCCGGGCCTCAAGCCACAGGAGAAGCGCTGGGCCCTGCCCTTCGTCCTGGCCACCTCCTTTTTCTTCGTGGCGGGGGTGGTCTTCTGCTACCTGGTGGTCCTCCCCCTCACCTTCCGCTTCTTCTTCCAGTTCAACGAGGGCTTCACCAACGTCGTCACCGTTTCGTATTTCTGGAACTTCGAGCTGGTCTTCCTGCTGGCCCTGGGGCTGGTCTTCGAGACCCCCATCCTCATCTTCCTCCTGACCCGCCTGGGCGTGGTCTCCACCGGTTTCCTCGCCAGGAACGTCAAGTGGGCCGTCCTCCTGGCCTTCGTCGTGGCGGCGGTCATCACCCCGTCGGGGGACCCGGTGACCCAGACGGCGGTGGCCGGCCCCATGGTGGTCCTCTACGGGTTGGGGATCCTCATCTCCTTCCTGTTCCGAAAACGTCCCGCGAAAGATTCCCCGCCTTCTTGAGATAGTCTTCGAGGCGGAACCGCCCATTTCACCGCTCCCTCGTTCTGTGGTAACCTCACCGTTAGAGGCGCGCGGGAAGAAGCGAGTCCCTGGGGACGTTCCTTGCGGGAGGGCAGGGCGGCGAAGGTCCGCGGGGAGGTGCACGTGAAGGCGACGGCCGTACTCAGAGAGCCAGAACTCACGGAATTGCGGAAGGCCCTGGCGGCCTTCGCCGGCGGGGTGGGGCGACTCTCCACCTTCGGGAGCGACCTCGAGGCCATCCAGGCGGTGTACATCGAGGGGATGCCACGGGTGCTCGTGGTGGACCTGGACCTCGAAAGCGTCATCGGCCTGGATTTCATTCGGACCTTCAAGACCCAGGGGGGGTTCGAGGAGCTTCCGGTCTTCGTGGTCGCCTCCTCGGACCGGCGGATGGAGGCCTACGACGCGCGGGCGGCGGTTTGCCTTCAAAAGCCGGTCTCCGCGGCGCAATTCTTGGAGGCCCTGAAGGCCTTTTGCCCCTGCGGGACCGGCTCGGAAACTCCGCGGATCGCCCCGCCGGAGCCCAAATTCGAAGGGCCCGACGGCCGGAAGGCGGCCCGAAAGCCGCTGAAGACGGCCTGCATCGTCTCCAGCGCGGGGCAGAAGATCAAGGGCCTCCTCAAGGACATTTCGTTGACCGGAGCCCAGATCGAAGTGGCCGGCAAACTGGAACAGGGGGACCTCATCACCCTGATCATCGGCGTGCCCGGCACCGTTCCGCTCAAGGTCGTGGAGTTCAAGGCGCGGGTGGTGAGGCAGACGGCCCAGGGATACGGCCTCGCCTTCCGGCAAATGGACCCCGAGACTCGAACCTTCGTGCAGGCGTACACGCAAAGGGACTGAAGGGGGAATCCCGCCGGTCGTCGGTTCAGCCCGTGGCCATCCGGAGCAGTTCCCGGGCGTGCGTCACCGCCGTCTCCGTAACCTTTTCCCCCGCGAGCATCCGGGCCAGCTCCATCAGGCGCGCCTCCCCTCCGAGGAGGGAGGCCCGCACCGTGGTGCGGCCTCCCCGGCTCTCCTTCCGGACCCACACGTGATGGTGGGCGAAGGCGGCGATCTGGGGGAGGTGGGTGATGCAGAGCACCTGCCGGCGCCGCCCCAGTTCCCGAAGGCGCCGCCCCACCCGCTCCGCCGGGCGGCCTCCGATGCCGGAGTCCACCTCGTCGAAGACGAGGGTCTCCGGCCCCACGGCGGCCCCCTCGGTGAGAAGGGCCAGGTAGGTCCGGCTGAGCTCGCCGCCGGAGGCGACCTTGGATAGGGGCTTCAAGGGTTCTCCTGGGTTGGCGGAAAAGAGAAAACGGACCTCCTCCTGGCCCCAGGGGGCGGCGTCGGCGGGGGAGACCAGGGCGCGGGTCCGCCGTTCCACCTCGAATCGGGCCTTCTCCAACGCCAGGGGCTTCAGGGCCTCCTCCACCCGGGCGGCGAAGCGCGGGGCGGCTTCGGCGCGAGCTTCCGTGAGGGCCAGGGCAGCCTCTCGGTAGCGGGCGAAGGCCTCCTCCACCGCCTTCGCCGCGGCCGACTCCGAGGCGGCCCCTCCGGAGAGGAACCCCGCCTCCTCCTCGAAGGCCAGGCGGTTCTTCAATACCTCGTCCAGGGAGGGGCCGTAGTGGCGCTTCAGGCGGTCCAGGTCCTGCAGGCGCTCCTCGAGTCTCTCCAGGGCCTCCGGGTCGAAGGCCGTGTCGGCGGCGGTCCGTTCCGCCTCCGCCCCCACGGAGGCCAGCACCGCGCTGGCTCCCTCCAGGTCTTTCTGGTACGGCAGCCACGCGGCGTCCACCTCGCAAAGCCGCTTGAGGTGGCGGAGGGCTTCCCGAAGGAGGCTTCCCGCGGCCCCCTCTCCCGCCCCGAGGATGGACGCGAGGCCGCCGGCGGCCTCGGCGATCCGTTCCGCGTGGCGAAGACGGTCTCTCTTCGCCAGAAGCTCCTCCTCCTCCCCCTCCCGGGGGGAGACCCGGTCGATCTCCTCCATCTTCCGGCGAAGCTCTTCCAGGCGTTGGGCCCTCTCGCTCTCCGAGCGCCGCAGGGAGTCGAGGCGGCGGACCGCCTCCTCCAGCTGGCGGTGGGCTTCGGCGGTCCTCCGGGCGTGGGGGGCGACTTCGGGGAGCGCGTCGAGGATCTCCCGCTGGCGGGATTCGTCGGCGAGGCTCTGGCTCTGGTTTTGCCCGTGGATCTTCAGGAGGCGTCCGCTCAGCTCCCGAAGGAAGGCCGCCGAAACCGCCGTTCCGTTGACGAAGGCCCCGCTGCGGCCCTCCCGGGGGATCCGGCGAAGAAGGCGGACCTCGCCGGGGAAGGGGATCCCCTGGGCCGCCAGCGCGAGCACCACCGGTTCCCGGTCTTCCTCCGCGGGGCGGAAGGCGGCCTCCACCGTCGCCTCCTCGGCGCCGTGCCTCACCATCTCCGGCTCGGCCCGGCCGCCGGCCACCTGCCCGAGGGCCTCCACCAGGATGGACTTCCCGGCGCCCGTTTCCCCGGTGAGGAGGGTCAGGCCCTCCCCGAAGGAGAGCTCCAGGGCATCCACCAGCGCGAAGTCCTTCAGTCGAAGGAGAAGGAGCATGGAGACGGGACGCCTTCAGCCGCGGAACCAGCAGGGGCCGTAACAATCGGGCTGGTTCGTGATCCGTTTCACCCCCGAGCCGTCCCACCGCATGATGTAAATCTGGTAGGAGCCGGAACGATTGCTGGAAAAAGCCAGGTATCGGCCGTCGGGGGACCACGAGGGGGACTCGCTGTTCCCCGGGCCGTCGGTGAGGAAGGTCACCTCGCCGCTGTTCAGGTCCACCACGGCGATGTCGAAGTGTCCGTTGCGGAAGGTGCTGTAGGCGATTTTGTCCCCCCGGGGGGACCAGGCCGGCTGGTCGCACCGCCCGCTCCCTTCGGGGGAAAGGCGCTTCAGGTTGGCCCCGTCCCGGTCCATGACGTAGATCTGGGGGGAGCCGGATCGGTCGGAGGTGAAGGCGATCTTCTGGTCGTCGGGGGACCAGGTGGGGGCCGTGTCGATGGCCCACGAGACGGTGAGCCGTGCCAGGGCGCGGGTCTCGAGGTTGAGAAGCCATACGTCGGGGTTACCGGAGCGGGACGAGCAGAAGGCCACGAAGCGCCCGTCGTGGGAAAAGCGGGGGTTGGCGTTGAGCCCCTCCCCCTCGCCGTAGAGCTTGGTCCTCCTCCCCTGCCGGTCCAGGAGAAAGAGTTCCTGCCGGTCCTTGAGGATGGAGGTGAAGACCATCCGGTCCCCCTTGGGGCTCACGTCGGGGGTGACGTTGAGCTGGCCCATGGCCGTGAGGCGGATGAGCCCCTTGCCGTCGTAATCGCAGAGGAAGATGTCCTCCGTGGCCCCCAGGTGCGAAGTGAAGAGAATCTGGCTCGTGGGAAAGGTCCCGGCGCCGAAGAGGTAATCCAGGATCACCGCGGAGAGGTTGTGGGCCAACGTGCGGGATTCGGACTCGGGCCCCTTGATCCGCTTCCCGGTGACCATCTCTTTCCGTTTGACGTCGAAGAGGCGGCCCTCCAGGGTGAGTTGGCCGCTCTGGCTGTAGAGGGTGGAAAGGAGAAGGTAGTCGGCGTTCATCGCCTTCCACGCGTCGTAGTCCACTTTGTCCTCGAGGCTCATCCCCGAAAAGAGCGCCGGGTCCACCAGCCGGAAGTACCCCGAGAAATCCAGGTCGTCGGCCACGATGGCCAGAATCTCCCGCCCCAGGGCGGCGGTGCTCCCGTCGGTTTTGCAAGGAGGGACGGCGATGGCGGCGCGGCTGAACCCGCTCTCGGTGATGACGCCGGTGATCTGGCTTCCCTGCGCAACGGGCGCGGCTGCCGCCGGCGGCGGAGGGGGGGCCTGGGCGGAGAGGGCCAGGCACGCCCAGAGAAAGAACACGGAACTGGCCGCCCGACGGATCGCCGCCGCGACGGGTGCTCGGCGCGCGGTTCTCTTGGGATTTTCCATTCTCGAATCCCCCTCGGGCGGGGACTTCCTCAGAGGAGCCTCCCGCCCAGGATTTCCTGGACCAGCTCCGGCTTCGGAGCCGGAATCACCGCCCAGTTGGTGAGGAGCCCCTTGTCTCCGATGACCTCCTTGCCCGCGTCCACCGCCGCCCGCACCGCCGCCACGTCGCCGGTGAGGATGCAGAAGGCTTTCCCGCCCAGGGCCATGGCGATCCGGATCTCCAGGAGGCGCACCTGCGCCGCCTTGACGGCCGCGTCGGCCCCCTCGATGAGGGTGGCGACGTTGAAGGCCTCGAGGACGCCCAGGGCCTCCACCCGCTCCACCTCCGCCGACTGGGAGAGGGCGGGAAAGACCTGCTCGTGCAGGTGGGGGATGACGATGGCGTCGGCCACCGTCTCCCCGCAGAGGTCCCGTCCGGCGGAGAGGGCGCTGGTGCAGGCGGCCACGTCCCCCCGGACCAGCACCATGTACTTCCCCGAGCAGATGGACCGGC
Source organism: Acidobacteriota bacterium (assembly GCA_037444825.1). Taxonomy (GTDB): domain Bacteria; phylum Acidobacteriota; class UBA4820; order UBA4820; family DSQY01; genus JBFLVU01. Next base: position 96,204 of record JBBILR010000003.1, read on the forward strand.
TGGTGAGGAGCTCCACGTCCGCGGCCTTCAGCATGACGTCGGTGGCCTCCACCCCTTTGGCGATGGAGGTGAGTTCCAGAAGGCCGATGGCGTCGCGGATCCGCTTCCCGCCGGAGGGGGGGGGGAACTCTCCCCCCGGTGCGGCGCCTCGGGTCTTGGCGGGAACCGCTTGGACCTGACGGATCTTGGGGCTCATGGGACCTCCAGGCAAACTGCGCCGTCCACGGCCGCCACCCGGCCGGCCCGGGGGGCGAAGAGACGGGCCCCCAGCGCCCCCTCGGGGATCTCCGCCAGCAGCGCCCCCGCCGCCACCCGGTCCCCCGGCTTGACCACGGGGACCGAGGGGACGCCGGCGTGTTGCTTCAGGGGCAGGGTGAGGCGCGGAACCCGAATCTCCCGCTCGTCGAAACGGTGGGGGGCCTCGAAACGCAGGAGGTCCAGCCGGCGCATCAGGGTGCGGGTGGGAGTCCGCCGGTAGGGGAAGAGGGGGGAGGGGGAAACCTCCCGCGTCTCGGGCCGGACTCCCCGGGCGTGAAGGGCCCGCTTGCTTTCCACCATGACCCGGAAGGGGTCCAGGTCCTCCGGGCAGGCGTAGAGGGAGCACAGGGCGCACTCGCAGCAGTAGAGAGCCGTCTCCTGCCAGGAGAGCGCCGCCTCCGGGGCGAAGGAGACGGAGATCATGGCCTTGTGGGGCTTCACGAAATGGCCCAGGAGGTCCCGGGGGCACAGGTCCGAGCAGCGCATGCACTGGTCGCAGGTGGCGGCGATCTGGTGCACCTGCCGCGAAGACCGGCCCTTCCGGAGGAGGACCGAATGGCCCTCCGGCAGAACCAGGAGCCCCGAGGTGGTCTTGGTCACCGGGGAGGAGAGGTCCTCGGCGAGGGAGCCCATCATGGCGCCGTTCACCACCACCCCCACCCCCTCCACGGGGGCGCCGGCGGCCCGAAGGACCGCCTCGAGGGGGGTGCCCACGGGGACCTTCAGGGTGAGCACCTCCGGAACCGCCCCCGAAACGGTGAGGAACTTCTCGGTGACGGGCTTTCTCAACCCCACGTTGAGCACCGTCTCCACGTTCTGGACCACCACCCCCACGTCCAGGGGCAGGCCCCCCTTGGGGATGACGCGGCCGGTGGTCTCGTAGACCAGGATGTGTTCGTCCCCGGAGGGGTAGGTGTCCTTGAGGGGGCGGACCTCCACCCCCCGGAGCTCGTCCCGCAGGCGCTCCATCAGGCGGGTGTGCTTTTCTTTGATCCCGATGAGAACCCTCCGGGCCCCCACCGAATCGGCGCAGAGGCGGAGGCCCTCGGCGAAGGGGGCGAGAAAGCTCTCGAGGATCTCCTGGTCCTTGTAGAGGAGCGGCTCGCACTCGGCGGCGTTGACGGCGAAGGTGTCCGCGGGGGAGGAAAGCTTCACGTGGGTGGGGAAGCCGGCGCCCCCGGCTCCGACGACGCCGAATTCCCGTGCGATCCGAGCCCCTTCGCCCATGGCGCCTCCACATCCAAGGTAACAGGGTTGGAGCTTCCCTTCAAGCGCGGTAAGGCGGTGGTGCTGTGGTACCCTGAAAGCGCGGAGGCCTGGGGATGCGCATCCACATGATGGCGGTGGGAGGAACCGGGATGGGGTCGCTGGCGGGGCTCCTCAAAGCCCAGGGTCACGAGGTGACCGGCTGCGACAAGGCCCTCTACCCCCCCATGTCCGAGGCCGTGGCGCGGTACGGGGTCCCCGTCGTGGAAGGCTTCCACCCGGAACACCTGGATCGCTTCCGGCCCGAACTGGTGGTGGTGGGAAACGCCGTCCACCGGGACAACCCCGAGGCGGTGGCCCTCCTCGAGGAGGAGGTCCCGTACTGCTCCATGGCGGAGGCGGTCCGCCGCTTCGCCCTGAGCGGCCGGCGCAGCCTCGTGGTGGCGGGGACCCACGGAAAGACCACCACCACGGCCCTCACGGCGTGGCTGCTGGAGGCGGCGGGGCTCTCCCCCAACGCGCTGGTGGGCGGCATCGTCAAGGGCTGGGAGAGCTCCTTCCGCTGGGCCGGCGGCGAGTGGACGGTGGTGGAGGGGGACGAGTACGAGACCGCCTTCTTCGACAAGGGCCCCAAGTTCCTCCACTACGAGCCCTCCCTTCTGGTGCTCACCAACATCGAGATGGACCACCTCGACAACTTCCGGGACCTGGCCAGCCTGGAGACCGCCTTCGTCCGGCTCTTCGGCGTCGTCCGGGAGGACGGCCTCGTCCTGGCCGGCGACGAGTCCCCCTCGGTGGCCCGCCTCCTGCCCCAGGCGGGGCGGAAGGTGCAGACCTTCGGCCTCTCGGGGGGCCAGGATTGGTCCGCCACCGAGGTGGCCTACGGGGAGGAGGGAACCCGCTTCAAGCTCCTCCACCGCGGCCGGAGGGTGGGCTCCTTTCGGAGCCCTCTCTTCGGCCCCCACAACCTGCGCAACGCCGTGGCGGCCCTCGCGGCGGCGCTGGAGGCCGGAGCGGAGGCGGAGCGGCTCGCCGAGGGCCTGCACAGCTTCCCCGGCGTCCGGCGCCGCCAGGAGGTCCTGTGCGCGGGGGACCGTTGGGTCGTGGTGGACGACTTCGCCCACCACCCCACCGCGCTGAAGGAGACCTTGAAGGCGTTGCGCCAGCGTTTCCCCGGGCGTCCGCTCACCGCCTTCTTCGAGCCGCGCTCCTACACCTGCCAGACGAACCTCCACCAGGAGGCGCTGCCGGAGGCCCTCGCCGGAGCAGACGAGGTGATCCTGGGGCCTCTTCCCGATGGCGGCCGTATCCCCCCGGAAGGGCGCCTCGACCTGCAACGGGTGGCCGGAGACCTGGCGGCTCTGGGGCGAAAAGCCCGCTGGATCCGCTCCTACGAAGAGGGGGGGGATATTCTTCGGTCCGGATCGTTGGCCGGAGGCGTGGTGGCCTTCTTCTCCTCCGGCGCCTTCGGAGGCCTTCCGGCCCTGGCCGCGGCCGAACTGGGCCGCCGGGAAGAAACGGGCGCCCGCCAGGTTCCGCCGGAGAAGGAGGGGCCGTGAAAGTCCGCTGCGCCTCCTGCGGCGCGGATTTCGCGCTGGACCGGGACGACCCCTTCCAGGTTTGCCCCTTCTGCCGCTCCACCCTCTTTCTGGACCGGGCCAGGACCTTTCTCCGGTTCGCCTTTCGGCCCGCGGTGAGCCCGGACCAGGTCAGGCTTCTTCTCCTGTCCGCCCTGCGCCGGATGGAACTGCCGCTCCTTCCCCTCCAGGAACTCCGGCCGTGCTGGGTGCCCTTCTGGGGCCGAAGGGGGCGGGAAAGCGAAGGGGTACTGCCGGCCCTTTCCCCCCGCCCCTCCTGGCTTCGGGGCTTCCGCCTGCCTCCGGCGGAGGCGAGGGTGGCCGGGGGGGAGGAGGTCTCCTTCGCCCCCTGGAATGGGGATGAGGTCACTTCCGCCTGGATGGGGGAAGGGGAGGCGTCGGAGTACCGCCTTTTCCTAGTTCCCTTCTACCGGGCCAGCCTCGAAGGGGGTGAGGGTTCCTGCATCGCCTGGGTGGAGGCCGTTTCGGGGGCCGTCCGTTTCGAGAAGACTCCGCCGCCCCTCACGGCGGCCCTCTCCAGAAGGTACTGGGGCGCCATGGTGGGCCTTGCCGCCCTGTTCTTGACCGAAGCGGCTCTCCTGCCCGCGGGGCCGGCCCTGGCGGCGGTCCTCCTGTCGGCCATCGCCTCCCTGCCCCTCTGGCGAAAGGTGGCGGGAGGAGGTTGACGGTGGCTCTCACCCGAACCCTCTCCTGCCCCGCCTGCGCAGGGGCCGTCGCCCCGCCGGTGGTCTCCCGAAAGATCCGGTGCCCCTACTGCGGCAAGGCCCTCTACTACGCCGGCGAGGACTTCCTTCCCCGGTTGGTCCTGCCCCCCGCCTTCTCGGAAGCGGAGACCCGAGGCCTACTGGAAAGGATTCTCCGCCAGCGGCTCCTTCCTCCGGGGATGGCGGACCGGTCCAGGGTTCTGGATCGCCGGAGGCTCTACCTCCCCTTCTACCTGCTGACGGGGAGACGGGGGGGGGTCTTGGAGACGGGGCGGGAGCGTGTGGTCAGCGACGCCCTCGGGGGGCGTCTGGCCCGCTTCTCGCCGCTCAACCGGCTGGCGGCCGCCTCGGGGGACCCGGAGCTGGTCCAGATGGCGGGGCGGGTGGAGCGGCCCCGCGTGGTGGTGGAGGAGGACAGCCGGGTGGTCCTGGGAGACTTCCGCTACTTCTATCCCGCCGCGAGCCTCAAGGAGTGGGGCTTCGACGACGGGGACCTGAGGGAGGCGGCCCTCGCCCGCCTGGAGACCGCCCGTCCCGCGCGGTTGGAGGAAATGGCGGCCCACGGGGAGGTGGTGGACCCCACCATCCCCCTGGAGACGATCCTCGAGAAGGGGGTTGCGGGCCCGGGAGGAAGAGGCGGAGAGCTGGCCATCCTAGAGGTTCAGCCGGCCCTGCTCTTTCTTCCCGTGGCGGTCTTCTCCCTCGCCTGGGGCCCGCGGCTTTTCGACGTGATGATTTCCGAGCTGGACGGCAAGGCCCTTTCCGGCACCCTCCCCGTGCGGCGGGATTGGCCCGTGGCGGCGGGGGCGCTCTTCACGGCCGCGGCCGGTTTCTTCTCGGGGCAGGTCCTCCGGGCTCTGTGGGCGGCCTCGTCCGGCCTCACCCCCGCACAAACCCAGGTGCTGAGGCCCTGGGGGCTGATGGTTCTCGCGGTGACTTTCCTTCTGGCGGCGGGAGGGCTGGACGTCGCTTGGGCCCTCCTGAGAACGCCCTTCGTCCTCCGCGTCACGGGGGCGGGCCCCCGTCTGGACCGGGAAGGCCCCGTTCCTCCAAGCCCCTTGAACCCCCTGCGCCGGCTCCTGGCCGCGGCCCTCGTGGAGGGGGCCGCCGGGGCCCTGGCCCCCAGGAGCCGAAGGTGAACGGCCGCTCTCCTCTCCTGCCCCTTTCCTGCCCGAGGTGCGGCTCCGATCCGCTGGGGGGCGGCGCCTCCCGGGTCTTCCTTTGCCCCTCCTGCCGCCTGGCGGTGGTTCCGGAGGAGGGGAGCCGGACCTACCCCGCCTTCGCCCTCCGGCCGAGAATCCCCGGGGGACGAAGGACCTACCTCCCCTTCTGGCGGGTCACGGGGCAACTGATCCTCCGGGAGGACCACCCCGACAAGCTGGCCGCCTGGCGTAGGCTCAAACCCCTCGGGGCCTTCTTCTTCCCGGCCTTTCTGCTCCTGCGCATGGGGTACTACGACGACCTGACCCTGCGGTACGGGCTGCTGGAGGAGGGGTCCCTCGAGGAGGACGACGGCTGGCCTGTCCCCGTGGCCGACGGGGTCCGCCTGGCCCGAGGCCTCCAGGAGCAGGCCCGACTGTCCTGGCTGGCCTACCTGGACCGGGCGGCGGACGTCACCGGTCTCGAGGCCCGCTTCGAGGCGGAGAAGGTGGACTACGCCCTGGTCCCCTTTTTCCTCGAGAAGGAGGGGTGGCGGGACGGCCTCCTCGGGATCCGCTTCCCCAAGGGCCTGCTGGCGGCCCTGGAAACGCCCCCGGTCCCTTGACAGCCAGGGGGGACCGGTACACCATTCGGAGCGATGCGAGACCGCGTAGGACCTTGGGGAGGAGGGTGCCATGGCCGAAATCAAGACTCTGTGTGATCTCTATTTTCACACCATCGAAAACCACGCCCGCCCGGACCACCTGTTGCAAAAGCGGAAGGGGTTGTGGGAGGTGGTCTCCACCCAGGAGATCGCCGAGACGGTGGAAGCCTTTTCCTGCGGCCTCATGGCCCTGGGAGTCAAGCCCGGAGACAAGGTGGTCCTCATCTCCGAAGACCGTCCCAAGTGGCTCATGGCGGACTACGCGGTCCTCACCGCGGGCGCCGCGGACGTGCCCATCTACCCCACCCTCAACGCCCAGGAGACGGCCTACATCGCCAACAACAGCGACGCCGAGGTGGCGGTGGTCTCCAACGAGGACCAGGCCAACAAGCTCCTCTCCCAGCGGGAGAACCTCAAGCGTCTCAAGAGCATCGTCGTCTTCGACCCCCCCACCGACGGCCACCCGGACCTGCTGACCTGGGACCAGGTGGTGGCCTGGGGGAAGGACTACGCCGCCAAGAACCCGGGGATCCACCGGAAGGTGGCCTCCCAGGTGAAGCCGGAGGACCTGGCCACCCTCATCTACACTTCCGGGACCACGGGGGTTCCCAAGGGGGTCATGCTCACCCACTCCAACTTCGTGGAGAACTGCCGGGCGGGAATGGAGTACCTGGAGATCGACGCCTCGGACCGGGCCCTGGTCTTTCTGCCCCTTTCCCACTCCTTCGAGCGGATGATCGACTACTGCTACTTCTGGCAGGGGCTGTCCATCGCTTACGCCGAAAGCATCGAGAAGGTGGCCGACAACCTCGGGGAAGTGAAGCCCACCTGCATGGCCGCCGTGCCGCGCCTGTACGAGAAGGTGTACGCCCGGCTCATGGAGCAGGCCGCCCAAAGCTCGGCCCTCAAGAAATTCCTCATCCACTGGAGCATCCGCACGGTGAGCGAATGGGCCGAGGCCTACAAGGCCAACAAGGGCAAGGTCCCGGCGGGCCTCGCCTTCCGCCGCGCCCTCGCCGACAAGATCGTCCCCAAGAAGCTGAGGGCCCGGGTGGGCGGCCGGATCCGCTTCTTCGTCTCCGGCGGGGCGCCCCTTCCCCGGCACCTGGCGGTCTTCTTTTTCGGGTGCGGCCTCCCCATCGCCGAAGGGTACGGTCTGACGGAGACCGCGCCGGTGGTCACCGTGAACGAGTTCCACAAGGACGGGAGGGAGAACATCCGCTTCGGTTCACCGGGCCGCCCCCTGAAAAACGTGGAGGTCCGCATCGCCGAGGACGGAGAACTGTGGGTGCGGGGGCCCAACGTCATGAAAGGCTACTACAAGATGCCCAAGGAGACGGAGGAGGTCCTCACCCCCGATGGGTGGTTCGCCACCGGCGACATCGCCACCCTCGACGAGGACGGCTTCCTCTTCATCACGGACCGAAAGAAGGAGCTCATCGTCACCGCCGGCGGAAAGAACGTGGCCCCCCAGCCCATCGAGAACGAGCTGAAGCGCAACAAGTACGTCACCCAGGCGGTCCTCATCGGCGACCGGCGGCCGTATATCACCGCCCTCGTCGTGCCCAACTTCGACAACGTCATCGAGTACTGCAAGAGCAAAGGCGTGAACAAGATCGACCCGCGGGACCTCTGCCGGGAGCCGGTGGTGGCCCACCTCTTCCAGAACGTGCTGGACCGGGTCAACGCCAACCTCAGCCGCTACGAGCAGATCAAGAAGTGCCGCCTCCTCCCCAAGGAACTCACCATGGAGGAGGGGGAGCTCACCCCCACCCTCAAGGTGAAGCGCCGGGTCATCCTCCAGAAGTACGGACACCTCATTGAGGAGATGTACGCCGAAAACGGGAATGGCTCCAAGAAGTAAAGCCCGGCCGGAGACGGCCCGCGCGGAGGTCCCCGAGGAGCTCCGCGCGGTGCCGTCTTTGAAGGCGGCCACGGCCCGAAAGCTGGCCGCGCTGGGCGTGCGGGGTCCCGAGGACCTTCTCTGGCGCCTGCCCTACCGCTACGAGGACCGGCGAAATCCCCTCTCCCTCGCGGAAGCGAGGCCGGGCACCGTGGGGCTCTTCCGTGTCCGTGTGGCGGCCGTCCAGGGGCGGCGGGCCTTCCGGAGGGGCCGCATGCACCTGACGGAGGCCATCGTTTCCGACGCCACGGGGAGCCTCCACGCCGTGTGGTTCAACCAGCCCTGGCTGGAGAAGATCCTCCTTCCGGGCCGGGAGTTCTTTCTCTACGGCCGGGTGGGCCTCTTCTCCACCCGGAGCGGGCTCCGCCTCCAGCTGGAGGGTCCGGAGGTGGACGCGGCGGACGGGGCGGGCCCGGGGCCGCTCCTCGAGGGCCGCGTGGTGCCGGTCTACCGGTGCCAAGGGGGGCTCGGCCAGCGCGAGCTTCGTTTCCTCTTCGCCGACCTTCTCCTGGGCGGGAAGCTCGACCTGCCGGAGGTCCTGCCGGAATCCCTGCTCCGGGAGGAGTCCCTGCCTCCCCGCCGGAAGGCCTTCGAGGAGGCCCACTTTCCGCCGGAACCCCCCGCCGGAGACCTCGCCTGGATCCCCCGGGAGGCCCGGAAGCGGCTCGCCTTCGAGGAGCTCTTGGCCTTCCAGTGGGAGCTGGCCCTCTCCCGGCGGGAGCGGGAGAGGGCGGCGGGGGTCTCCATCCAGCCCACCCCCGAAGCGGGCCAGCTCCTCCGCCGCATCCTGCCCTTTCGCTTGACGGGCGCGCAGCGCCGGGTGCTTCGGGAGGTGGTGGCGGACCTAAAGGCCCCCCGCCCCATGTACCGCCTCCTTTACGGGGACGTCGGTTCCGGGAAGACCATCGTGGCCTTCCTCGCCATGGTTCTCGCGGCCCACGCCGGGTACCAGGCGGCCTTTCTGGCCCCCACGGAGATCCTCGCCCTCCAGCAGTTCGAGAGGATGCAGGAACGCCTGAAGGGCACGGGGATCGCCGTGGGGTACCTGGCGGCGTCGGTCACCGGGAAGGCCCGAAAACTGCTTCTCGGAGCCCTCTCCCGGGGGGACCTGCCCTTGGTGGTGGGGACCCACAGCCTCCTCCAGGAGGAGGTTTCCTTTCGGAACCTCGGACTGGCCGTCATCGACGAGCAGCACCGCTTCGGCGTCCTCCAGCGGGCGCGGATCGCCGCCAAGGGGGAGAGCCCCAACGTGCTGGTCATGAGCGCCACGCCCATCCCCCGGAGCCTCGCCCTCACCCTCTACGGCGACCTGGACCTCTCCCTCCTGGACGAGAAGCCTCCGGGAAGGCGCAAGGTCACCACGGTGCTGAGGGACGAATCGGCCCGCAGGCGCCTGGAAGTCTTCCTGCGCCAGGAGATGGACGAAGGGAGGCAGGTCTTCGTGGTCTTTCCCCTGGTGGAGGCCTCCGCGGAGACGGAGGCGGCCGCCGCCGAGGAGGCCTTTCAAAGGCTCACCACGGGGCCCTTCCGGGGCTACCCCGCGGCTCTCCTCCACGGCCGGCTCAAGGCGGCGGAGAAGGAGCAGGTCATGGGGGCCGTCCGCCGCGGGGAGGTGAGGCTCCTCGTGGCCACCACGGTGGTGGAGGTGGGGGTGGACCTGCCGGAGGCCAGCGTCATGGTGGTGGAGAACGCGGAGCGCTTCGGGCTGGCCCAGCTCCATCAGCTCCGCGGCCGAGTGGGCCGGGGCGACCGGAAGTCCTACTGCGTCCTCATGGCCTCCCCCGGGGCCTCCCCCGAGTCGCTGGAACGCCTCCGGGTTCTCGAGCGCTTCGACGACGGCTTCGCCATCGCCGAGGAGGACCTCCGCCTCCGCGGGGCCGGCGATCCCCGGGGAACGAGGCAGTGGGGGGGGCGGGCCTTCCGCGTGGCCAATCCCCTCCGCGACCATGATATCTTGCAAAGGGCCCGCCTGTGGGCCCAGCGGCTGGCCGACGCCCGATTCCCCTGGGGTCCCGGCGAAAAGGAGCGTTTCCTGCGATGGATCGAACGGCAGAAGGAGGGCTCGACCCTCGACCTCTCTCGGATCGGTTGAGGTTTCCGCTGGCCTTGCTGGGCGGAGCCCTGTTGTGGGCGGCCTCGCTCCCCCCCTACGGCGTCCCGATCCTGGCGGTGGCGGCCTTCTTCCCCCCCCTGCTCTTCCTGCCGGAGGAGCCCCCCCGGCGGGCCGCCGCGTGGGGATGGGCGGGCGGGGCGCTCTTCGAGGCGGCCACCCTCTGGTGGCTCGTTCCCACCGTCGTCCGCTACGGCGGGGTTTCGATAGCGGCGGCGGTGCCGTTGATCGGCGGGCTATGTCTCCTCCTGGGTCTATACTGGGCGGGCTTCTTCGCCACTATGGCCCTGGCGGTCCGGCGGAGAGGGGAGGAGGCCCTCCTCGTGGCCCCGTTGGCCTGGGTCCTGTGGGAGTGGCTGCGCGGAACCCTCCTCACGGGTTTCCCCTGGTGGGGGCCCGGCTACGCCCTCTCCCTCTACCCGGCCCTCCTGCAGTGCGTACGCTTCTTCGGAATACTCGGGTTGTCCCTTCTGGCGGTCCTGGCGTCCGCGGCGGTGGCCCTGTGGGTGAGGGAGCGGGGGAGCCCCGTGACCCTGTTTGCCGTGGCGGCCTCTCTGGGGCTGTACGGGGCGGCCTTCCTCTGGGGATCGGTCCGGGAGCGCAAGCCGGTCCTGCCCCTGCCCACCCTGGCCGTGGGGTATCTCCAGCCGCAGGTCCCCCAAGACGCCAAGTGGGACGAGCGGGAGGCGGAGCGCATCGCGAACCGCATGGAGAACCTCAGCCTGGCCTTCGAGCGCTACGGCCTCAAACTGCTCGTGTGGCCCGAGTCCTCCACGCCGGCGGTCTGGGAGCGCGACGCGGCCCTTCGGGACCGGGTCGGCGCCATCGCCCGCAAGATCGGAGCGCCCCTTCTGGTGGGAACCACTCTGGAGGAGGCCGCCGGCTACGGGAACGGGGCCGTCCTCGTCCGGCCCGACGGCCGGGAAGGGGGAAGGTACGCCAAGACCCACCTGGTGCCTTTCGGCGAGTACGTTCCCCTGCGGAGCCTCCTCTTTTTCGCCCGCCCCCTGGTGGAAGCGGTGGGGGACTTCGTCCCCGGCCGTTCGCTGGACCCCCTCCCGACGCCCGCCGGGAAGGCCGGCGTCACCATCTGCTACGAGGCCATCTTCCCGACGCTGGTCCGAAGGCAGGTTCTCCGCGGCGGGGAGGTGCTGGTCAACCTCACCAACGACGCCTGGTACGAAGGGACTCCGGGGCCCTTCCAGCACTTTCTGATGGAGCGGGTCCGCGCGGTGGAGACCGACCGGTACCTCGTCCGAAGCGCCAACGGCGGTGTGAGCGGCGTCGTGGACCCCCGGGGCCGCCTTCAGGCGAGGACCCCGCCCGGAGAGGCGGCCTCCTTCTGGGGGATCGTCGCCCCCCGAAACACCGTGACTCTTTGGACGCGGGTGGGCAACAGATGGCTGGCCATTCCCTTGCTGGTCGTCCTGGCCGCCTTGCTCCCGCTTCCCCCTCCGGGACGGTTCCGGAAGGCCGAGGTCTCCTCCGAGGAAGGAAAAACTGCAGAAGACTAGAAGCGGCCGTTGGAGAGTTTCCCGCCCTCGGTCGGTGCTGGGCTTAAGAGTCCGGGACATGACCGATGATATCTGCTGCAGAATAGTCGGCGGCCTTCCAGCCGACATGAGGGCCGTTCGGGCCGCTTTGCCCAGATAGGCAGCCAATAAAACTGCTGCAAGAAATGAGAAAAAGATAATGATCATCATGCAAGAGGATTTCTTGGCAGGATCATGGCGGACACTCTGCTTCGAGAGCCTCCGGCATCCTTCTCCTGAGAACTTGTAGTGGAGGCCTCGGGGAGAAGGAGTTCAAAGGGGAGAACGGCAGGGAGACCGGAGCGAAGCGTGGAAGTCGAAGTTCTTGCCTGATGGGGAGAGCGGGGAAGTCTGGGGCCGTGGCGCGTGTTGATAAATAAGGGGCCCTTTGCTACAATAACCAAACCGGTAGGATATCAAGGAGCGAGCCATGCCAGGACGCATCTACGACGGAATCGGCGAAACCATCGGCGACACCCCCCTCGTCCGCCTCCAAAGGATTGTGGAAGCGGGGATGGCGGAGGTCTGCGTGAAGCTGGAGTTTTTCAACCCGGGTGCCAGCGTGAAGGACCGCATCGCCAAGGCCATGGTGGAAGCCGCCGAGGAAGCAGGTGCGCTGCGGCCCGGCATGGAAATTCTGGAGCCCACCTCCGGCAACACCGGCATCGGCCTGGCCATGGTGGCCGCGGAGAAGGGCTACAGGCTCACCCTGGTCATGCCGGAGACCATGAGCGAGGAGCGCCGGCGGCTGTTGCAAGCCTTCGGGGCCCGTCTGATCCTCACCCCCGGGGACAAGGGGATGAAGGGCGCCATCGCCGTGGCGGAGCGCCTCAAGGCCGAAAAGGGCGCCGGCGTCTTCGTCCCCTCCCAGTTCGACAACCCCGCCAACCCCTGGATTCACCGGAACTCCACCGCCCTGGAGATCCTGAGGGACACCGGCGGGCGTCTGGACGCCTTCGTCGCCGGCGTGGGGACGGGGGGTACCGTGGCCGGGGTGGGCCGGATGTTGAAGACCGCCCTGGGGCCCGAGGTCCTCGTGGTGGCCGTGGAACCCAAGGACTCCCCGGTTCTCTCAGGGGGGAGCCCGGGTCCCCACAAGATCCAGGGCATCGGGGCCGGCTTCGTCCCGGCCAACTACGACCCCTCGGTGGTGGACCGGGTGGCCACCGTCACCACGGAGGAGGCCTTCGCGGCCGCCCGCCGGCTGGCGAAGGAGGAGGGGATCCTTGTCGGGATCTCCTCGGGGGCCATCCTCCACGTGGCTCTCGGCGTCGCCCGGGAGCTGGGCCCCGGAAAGCGCGTCGTCAGCGTCGTCTGCGACAGCGGGGAGCGCTACCTCTCGACGCCCCTCTTCCCGTACGAGGAGCCGGAGCGCCGGTCGCCTTGAAGAGGGCCCCCTTGCCCCGGAAAAGAGCCGGAATTACACTTCCGGAAGGGCAGGTGACTCGGGGATCGTGAGGCCGGAAAGCCTCGTCGGTGAGGGGGTGCCATGGGACAGCGGATCCTGATCGTCGAGAGCGGCATGCCGGTGGTTCCCTTCGACCAGAGCCTTCTTCTTCGCAAGGAGCACGAGGTCTTCCGCGCCGCCACCGGGGAGGAGGCCCTGGCGAAGATCCGGGAGCAGACCCCCAGCCTCATCATCACCGACGACCGTCTTCAGGACATGGAGATCCGGGAGTTCGTCCAGAAGGTCCGATCCTCCCCGGAGGGCAGGAACGCCGCCGTGATCCTCCTTTCCGGGGCCGCCGCGCCGGAGAAGCCGGAGGGGGTCAACACCGTCCTCAAGAAGCCCGTCTCGGGCCCCGACTTCTACGAGGCTTGCCGCCGCCTCCTCTCCATCGCCGTCCGGAAGGACGCCCGCCTGCTCGTCTACGTCCAGGTTCAGGGCTTCGTCCAGTCCAGCCTCTTCCTCTGCAACTCCCTGAACCTCAGCGCTTCGGGAATCCTCATCCTGACGGCGCGCCGGCTCAAGATCGGCGACCGCATCCAGCTCCAGATCACCCTCCCCATGGAAAAGGAGAAGGTCCGGGTCAACGGGGTGGTGGTGCGCGAGGCCAAGGAAGTGGATAGCCGGCTCAACGCCTACGGGATCCAGTTCGAGGACATCTCTCCGGAGGATCGGCACCGGATCCAGAATTTCGTGGACGCGGGGCTCAAGGCCGGGGCCTGAGCGGCCGCCGTCCCCTCACGGAGCCAGGCTTTTCAAGGCCAGGCGGATCCATTCCTCCAGCGTGCCCTCGGGCGACCGGGCCCGGGCGGCCTCCAGCGCCTTCTGGGCCAGGTGGGTCTTGTAGCCGAGGTTTTCGAGGGCCGCCACGGCGTCGGCGAGGTCCGGGGAGACGACGGCCGTGCGGACTTGGGGGGTGGACGCGGGCCAGAGGTCCCCGATCCGCTCCTTGAGCTCCAGACAGATGCGCTGGGCGGTCTTTTTCCCGATTTTGGGAACCCCCTCCAGTCGTCGGGTGTCACCCTGGGCGATGGCGGTGAGCAGTTCGGGGAGTTCCATCCCGGAAAGGACGGCGAGCGCCGTCATGGGGCCCACGCCCTGGACGGTGGTGAGGCGGCGGAAGGTCTCCCGCTCCTCTCGGGAGAGGAAGCCGAAGAGGACGATGGCGTCCTCCCGCACGTCGGTGTGGATGAAGAGGTCCACCTCCCCTTCTTGAAGGCGGGTGAAGGTGGTCAAGGGGACCCGCACCTCGTACCCCACCCCCCCCGCCTCCACCACCAGGGCCGAGGGCTCCCGTTCCAGCAGGCGTCCCCGAAGCCTCCCGATCACGGCCGCCTCCGGGGGGCCAGGGGGGAGTTGGAGGTGGAGAGGGCGCAGAGGGCCAGCGCCAGGGCGTCGGCGGCGTCGAAGGGGGAGGGGAGGGTTCCGAGGCCGAGAATGGCCTTCACCATGGCCTGGACCTGGCGCTTCTCCGCCCGGCCGTAGCCGGCCACGGCCGTCTTGACCTCCGCCGGGGAGAACTCCAGCAGGGGGACCCCGGCGGCGGCGCAGGTCACCATCACCGCCCCGCGGACTTGCCCCAGCTTCAGGGCGCTCTGGGCGTTGCCCGCCACGAAGACCCCTTCCAAGGCCGCCACGTCCGGGCGGTGCTCCGCGATGAGGTCCCGAAGACGCTCGTGGATTTTCAGCAGCCGCTCGGGGTGGGGGAGGTCCGCCGGGAGGCGGACGGCACCGTAGGCCAGGGCCCTGTCCCGCCCCCCCCGGCGCTCCACGACGCCGAAGCCGGTGCAGCGGGAGCCGGAGTCCACCCCCAGGGCGATCATCCCGCCTCGAAGGCCTCGAGGTCCTGGTCGTCGATGTCGAAGTTAGCCCAGACGTTGGCCACGTCGTCGTTGTCCTCGAGGGCGTCGATGAGCTTGAGGAGCCCCCGGGCCTGGTCCCCGGTGAGGTGGACCGTGACCAGGGGAGACCAAACGGGCTTGGCGCTGGAGACGGGGATGCCGGCCTTCTGGAGGGCGTCGTTGACGGCGTTGAGGGACTCGAAGGTGGTCACCACGGTGTAGGTGTCGCCGTCGTTCTGCACGTCCTCCGCCCCGGCCTCGATGGCCGCCTCGAAGATCTTCTCCTCGCTCAAACCCTCGGCGGGGACGGTGATCTGGCCCTGCCGCTGGAAATTCCGGGAGGCGCACCCCGGAACGCCGAGGTTCCCGCCGTACTTGCTGAAGGTGTGGCGAATTTCCCCGGTGGTCCGGTTTCGGTTGTCGGTCTGGGCTTCTACCATGACGGCGACGCCCGCCGGCCCGAAGCCCTCGAAGAGCACTTCCTCGATGGCTTCCCCTGCCTCCGCCCCCGTTCCGCGGGCGATGGCCCGCTTGATGTTGTCGTTGGGCATGTTGATGGCGCGGCCGGCCTGGATGGCGGCCCTCAGGCGGGGGTTGTTGTCGGGGTCGCCCCCGCCCAGGCGGGCGGCCACGATGATTTCCTTGGCGATCTTGGTGAACATCTTCCCGCGCTTGGCGTCCTGGGCGCCCTTGCGCGCCTTGATATTGGCCCACTTGTTGTGACCGGACATGGGTCCCTCACCTCCAGAAAGGCCAACATTCTACCACGAACCCTTCAGGGCCGGGGGTAGGAGAGGGCCTCCTTCAGGCGGAAAAGGTCGCTCTCCCGGGGGACCAGCCGGATGACGGTGTGGAGCGTCTCGGGGTCCACCAGCTCCTGGAAGGGGACGGCGCGGAGGGTGAACTGCTCCCCCACGCTCACCATGGAACCGAAGCGCCCCTCCCGGTAGAGCCGGTAAGCGCCGTGGCCCAGCATGGAGCCCAGGACCACGTCGTAGGAGACCGGCGGGGCGGTCCTCGTTTCGTAGCCGATCTGCTTGGGGTTGACCTTCTTCTCTCGGCCGGTCTTTTCCTTGTAGCGGGCGGAGGTCTTCTCCGCCAGGGTGCGGCAGAGTTCCGCCCGGCCGTAGTAGACGTTGCCGTGGGCGTCCACCTCCTTGGGCCGGTGGGCCTCCCCCAGTCGGTCGGCCAGGCCTTCGGCGATGCAGATGAGCCCCGCCGTTCGGCCGTCTCTTTCCCGGCGCACCATGAGGTCGGCGAAGCGTTCCGCCAGGGCGTCGGGGTCCAGGTCTCCCTCCAGGTCCTCCGCCGCCACGATGTCGCAGGCCTCGGCGGCGATTCCGGCGGCGTAGGTGATCCACCCGGCCTTTCGGCCCATGAGCTCCACCAGGAAGTAGGCGTTGGTGGAATCGGCGTCGGCCTTCAGGTTGAGCAAGGCCTTCTGGGCGGCGTCCACCGCCGTCCAGAACCCGAAGGTCCAGTCGATGCCGTGGTAGTCGTTGTCGATGGTCTTGGGGACGTGGATGGTGGGCATCCCCAGCAGGTGGAGGAAGTTGGCCGTCTTCAGCGTGTCGTCGCCGCCCATGGTGACCAGCGCTTCCACCCCGAGGCTTCTCAGGCCCTCCACGATGGCCCGCAACCGCGCGGTCTTCTCCGGGTCCTGAAGGTCGGCCTGGGTGCGGATGGGTTTGCCGGGGTTGGCCCGGGAGGAGCGGAGAAAGACGCCCCGCTGGTTCCGGATGGTGGAGACGGTGGTGTCCAGCTCCAGGTAGTCGCGGCCCTTTTCCAGCGGGGAGCCGGGGGCGTACTTCTCCAGGCGTGAAAAGCCCTCCAAGAAACCCAGCACCCGGACGCCGTGGTCCAGGAAGCCGAGGGCGGCGGCGGAGATGACGGCGTTGGCGGCGGGGGCGGGGCCCCCCGAGAAGACCAACCCCACGGTGGGACCCTTGGAAGACGCGGTCATGGACATGAGTGACCTCCTCTGGATGCGGGCGGGCCGACTTTTCGGACAGTGGCAGTATAGCGGTTCGCATAGGGCCCCCTCAAGCCCCCCGGCGGGAAGAGACGGCTTTCCAAGACGTTTCCTAAAGATCGAGAAGGAGGCGCCCCGTGAACGCACCGCACTTGCACCTCATCCTCAACCATTTCCCCGTCGTGGGGAGCCTCTTCGTTCTGGCGCTGGGCCTCTTCGCCTTCCGGAGTCGAAGCCCCGAACTGGTCCGGCCCTATCTCTGGGGCCAGGTGGCCCTGGGCTTCCTGGCGCTGGCGGCCTTTTTCAGCGGCACGGCCGCCGAGGAGGCGGTGGAGGACCTGCCGGGAATCTCCAAAGGCCTTCTCGAAGCCCACGAGGAGGCGGCCTACGCGGCGCTGGCCCTGCTGGTCGCCGGGGCCGCCGTGGCCCTCGCCTTGCTGTGGTTCGGCCGGAGGAGGGGAGGGGTCCACCGGGGGGCCATGGCCCTCGCCCTGCTGATCCTCGCGGCCTCCGCCGGCACGTCGGCCTGGACGGCCAACCGGGGGGGCAAGATCCGCCATCCGGAGATCGTCCCGGCCCAAAGCCCCTCCCTTTCCCAGCCGGCGGAGGAGGGCGGAAGGAGGCGGGGGCGGGACGGCGGCTAGGGGTCCTCGGGATTTCGCGGCGGGTTCCGGTCCTCCCGAGCGGCGGCTTCCCCCGCGAGGCAGGCCAGATTATCCGAAACTTCCAGCGCCTTGGGGATCATCCGGCGGAGTCGGTCTGGCGGGTAAAGGGCCTTTCGGAGATCCTGGCCCAGCACGAGCAGCGAGGAGAAGCGGCAAGGGATGCAGCCGAAGCGGCTGGCCCGGGACAGGCTTTCGGCGGCTTCGAGGAGGCTGGCCCCCTCTCCGTGGGGCAAACCGAAGGCGGAGCAGGCCGCCAGAAGAGCCTCACGGACGGCCTCGAAGGCGCGGCCGGCGGCCTCGTAGACCTCTCCCCGGGCGAGGAGGAGGCCGGCCTCCGAGCGGGCCGCTTCGGCCCTTCGGATCCGCTCGGCGCAGGTTGGGGAGGGCCCGGGAGCCATTCCCCGTCACCCGATGCGGGGTGGAAAGGCCTTGAGAAGGCGTTGAAAGACCCCCTGCAGGTCCTCGGGGATGACCCGGAGCTCGCCGAAGAGGGTGGTGAAGTTGGTGTCGCCCGTCCAGCGGGGGACGACGTGGAAATGCAGGTGGTCCTGGATCCCCGCCCCCGCGGCTTCCCCCAGGTTGAGGCCTACGTTGAAGCCGTGGGGGTGGTACTCGCGGCGTAGCACGTCCTCGCAGCAGGCCACCGCCTCGATGGCGGCGGAGCGGGCCTTCGCCGTGAGCCCCGAGAGGGAATCCACGTGGGCCCGGGGCACCACGAGCAGGTGGCCGTTGGTGTACGGGTACTTGTTGAGGAGGATGGCGGTGGCCTCGTCCCGGTAGACCACCAGGTTGTCCAGGGAGGGCTCTTCGTGGAAGGCCCGGCAGAAGACGCACCCCCCTCGTTGCTTGTCGGGATCGGTCACGTACTGGAGACGCCAGGGGGAGTAGATGATCTCCATGGCCGCCTTCCCGCGGGAAGACCGGGCGGGGCGATGCCCCGCCCGGGCCTTCGGCGCGGCGTCGGTAAGGTCAGCGGTTCACCGCTTCCTTCAGTTCCTTCCCGGCGCGGAAGTAGGGGACCTTCTTCCGGGTGACCTGGACCTTCTCGCCGGTCTTGGGGTTCCGGGCCGTGCGGGCCTCCCGGACCTTCATGCGGAAGGAGCCGAAGCCCCGGAGCTCCACCTTCTCCCCCTTCTCCAGGGCGTCGGTCACCGCCTTGAAGATGGTGTTCACGATGATCTCCGCCGGCTTCTTGGGCAGGTTGGAGCGCTTGGCCACCAGTTCGATGAGATCGGCCTTGGTCATGCCCTACTCCTCGTCGTTCCTCTGAAAGCCGCTGAAGTCCACCACGTCTCCCAGGCTCACCCGCCCGTCTTCGGGGGAGGGGCGGTAGGAACCCTCGTCGTCCTTGTCACGCATCTGGCGCTCGCGGCGCTGGCCTTCCTTCAGGGAGAGGCCGATGCGCTTCTCGTGGGGCTCGAGGCGGATGATCTTGAAGGGGTATGACTGGCCCACCTCCACGACCTCCGAGCAGGCGTTGATGTGCTTGTCGGAGAGTTCGGAGATGTGCACGAGGCCCTCCACCCCGTCCCCGAGGTCCACGAAGGCCCCGAAGTCCACGATCTTGGTCACCGTTCCCGGAACCACGTCCCCCACGTAGTGGGATTGGAAGAACTGGTCCCAGATGTCGGGCTGGAGGGCTTTGATGCTCAGGGAGAGGCGCTGGTTGACGGCGTCGATGTTGGTGATCACCGCCTCCACCTCGTCGCCCTTCTTGAGCACCTCGCTGGGGTGGCTGATCCGCTTCCAGGAGAGGTCGGAGATGTGGACGAGGCCGTCCACGCCGTCCAGGACCTCCACGAAGACGCCGAAGTCGGTGATGTTCCGGACCTTGCCCCGGACCCGGTCCCCCTCCCGGTAGGTCTCGGTGATGATGTCCCAGGGGTTGGGCTCGGCCTGCTTGAGGCCCAGGGAGATCCGCTGGGCGTCGGGGTCCACGTCCAGAACCACCACCTCCACCATGTCGCCCACGTTGAGGACGGCGGAGGGGTGTTTCACCTTCTTGGTCCAGGACATTTCGGAGACGTGGATCATGCCCTCGATCCCCGGCTCCAGCTCCACGAAGGCGCCGTAGTTGGTCAGGGAGATCACCTGGCCCCGGACCTTCATGCCGATGGGGTACTTCTCGGCCACGTTGGTCCACGGGGAGGGCTCCAGCTGCTTGAAGCCCAGCTGTAGCTTGCCGGTCTCCTCGTCGAAGTTCAGGACCAGGACGTCCACCTGATCGCCCACCTGGAAGATCTCCGAGGGGTGGTTCACGCGCTTCCAGGACATGTCGGTGACGTGAAGGAGGCCGTCGATGCCGCCGAGGTCCACGAAGGCGCCGAAGTTGGTGAGGTTCTTGATGGTTCCCCGGAGGGGGATCCCCTTCTGGATGGCCTCGAGGATCCGCTCCTTTTGCACGGAGACCTTTTCCTCCAGGTAGGCCTTCCGGGAGAGGACGATGTTCCCCCGCTTCCGGTTGACCTTGATGACCTTCATCTCCACCTCCTGGCCCTTGAGGGCGCGGAGGTTGCGGATGGGCTGGAGGTCCACCAGGGAGCCGGGGAGGAAGGCGCGGACGCCCACGTCCACGGCCAGGCCGCCCTTCACCCGGTCCAGGATGATGCCCTTGATGGGGCGGCCCTCCTTGTAGGCGCGCTCCACCTCTTCCCAGGCTTTCATCTTCTGGGCCTTGACCTTGCTCAAGACCACGTGGCCGTTCTGGTCCTCCAGGCGCTCGAGGAAGACCTCCACCTCGTCGCCGGGGGCGACGGTCATCTCCCCGAGGGCGTTGAGGAACTCCTCCCTGGGCACCACCCCCTCGCTCTTGAGGCCGACGTCCACGAGAACGTCGGTGGGCGTGATGGCCACCACCTTCCCCCGGATGAGGTGGCGCTCGCTGTGGTCCGCCACCTGGCTCTTGAGGAGGGCTCCCATGTCCACGCGGCTCTCCTCTCCGATGTTGTCGGAGCTCAGGTCGAGCCACTCCTGGGGCACCTCGAAGGGCGCACCCGGACCCTTCGGGTCCCTTTCTTCCGTAACCGACATGTACGTGTACCTCCCGGACTTGGATTTGGCTTCGGACCCGAAGGCCGAAGCCTGAGGAGATTCTACCGGAAAGGGCCCTCTCTGTCAACGAGATGCTATTCGATGAGGCAGGGGGGAACGGCGGGCGGGAGGGGGTTACACGCCGGCGAGCCGCTTTGAAGAGGCGAAATCGAGCCCCCCGTCCGCGGGCTTCAGAACTCGATGCCCTCCCGGGCGGGGACCCCGGCGTCGAAGTAGTGCTTCACCTTCCGCATTTCCGTCACCAGGTCCGCGGCCTCCAGGACCGAAGAGAGGCGCGTCCTTCCGGAAAGGACCAGCTCCGCGCGCCCCTTCTCCTTCCAGAGGGCGACGACGCCCAGCACGTCCTCCTCTTGAATGAGCCTGTACTGCTGGGCGGAGAGGATCTCGTCGAGGATCACCAGGCCGAAGTCCGGCGAAACCACCGCCTCCCGGGCCAGCGCCAGCCCCCTCCTCGCCTCCAGGCGGTCGGCCTCGGTGACGCCGAAACGAAAGGTCCCGTCCGGGCGGATGCGCTCGCAGCCGGTGGGGTCCAGCCGAAGGCCGGAGAGGCCCCGGAGGATCTTTCGTTCGGCGTAGTGCTCGTTCTTCCCGTCGAAGCCCTTGTCGAACTGGATCATCCAGACCCGTTTTCCGGCCCCCAGGGCCCGCACCGCCAGCCCGATGCAGGCGGTGGTCTTCCCCTTCCCGTCGCCGGTGTAGACGTGGAGCCGGGGGGCGACGGGGTTTTCGGCGGGGGGCCTCCTCGTCATGGGACTTCCTTTCTCAGGAGGCGGGGGCGAACCGGGGAGGGATCCCGCTCACCACCAGGGTGTCTCCCGTATGGACGCCGTGGCGGCGGCAAAAGCCGCCGTTGACCTCGAGAACGTGGCGGATGGGGACCTTGGGGGAGAAGTTGGGGCAGGGGTCGGCGGGGCAGGGGGGAAGCTCTTCCGAGATGTCCGCCACCCGGAAGGAGGCGTCCAGCCACAGCAGGTCCAGGGGGATCTTGCAATTTTTCATCCAGAAGGGACGCACCTCGTCGGCCTCGAAGAGGAAAAGCATCCCCCGGTCCTCGGGAAGATCCTCCACGAACATGAGGCCCCGCGCCTGGTCCAAGGGGGTGAGGGCCAGCTCCACCCGGACGGTGGTGCCGTCGGGGAAGACCACCCAGGGTGAAGGGGCCTCCGCCTGGGGGCCGGTGCCGGAGGAGGCCGGGGGGGTGGGAGAGCACCCCCCAGGGAGGAAAAGGCAAAGGGCGAGGAGGAGGGCTGATCGCTTCACGGGAGTTTCGGCGCCTCCCGGACCACCCCCCGCATCCGGAAGAGATAGTGGAAGCCCGAATAGACGGTGAAAAACGCCACCAGCCACATGAGCGCCCGCGCGAAGGGGGCGGGGAAGCCGAAGGAGTTTTGCAGGAGCACCGCCACGGCGTAGGCGATCTGGAAGAAGGTGGTGCATTTGCCCGGCAAGGAGGGCGGGAAGGAGCGGATGCCGAAGGAGAGGTTCAGGATCAGGGAGAGGGTCACGATCACGACGTCCCGGGCGATGGTGAGCACGGGGACCCAGACGGGAATGGGGTAGGCGATGCCCGTCTCCGGGAGGGCCAGGGCCACGTAGGTGGCCGTCAGCATCAACTTGTCGGCCATGGGGTCCAGAAAGGCCCCCAGCTCGGACCGCTGGTCGAAGAACCTGGCGATGAAGCCGTCCAGGGCGTCGGTGAGACCCGCCCCCACAAAAAGGAAAAGCGCCGCGTGGGGGTGGCCGTAGACCACCGCCAGGATGAAGAGCGGGATCAGCGCAATCCGAAGGACCGACAGGATGTTGGGGATGGTCATGCGCCCGGCCCGCTCTTCCGTGGGTGCAAAGAAACCTCTACTCCAGGGAGTCGCCCACCTGGGCCTGGCCCCCGCCCTCCACCACGCCGACGGAGAGGTGCTCCCCCATGATCTTCGTCACGGTGACGGTGCCGATGCGGGACTTCTCCTGGCCCAGCACCTTTCCGGTCTCGGGGTCGGTGATGGCCTCCCCGACGCGGAAGAGCTTGAACTGCTGGCCTTCCTTGATCCCGTCGGTGCTGCCGAGGTTGATGTAGACCTTGCCCTCGGAAACCTTGGCCACTTTCCCGGTCACCAGGGCCGCGGCCCCCAGTCCCTCCTTGAGGGCTTCGGTGCTCTGGACGATCTTCTGCGCCAGGCGGTCCACCGCGGGCTGGAAAATCTTCCGGGCCTGGGACTCGTCCCAGTCGGTGCCCCCGCCGATGCCGGCGATGCGGACCTTGTGGAAAGAGGTGGTGCCCGATTCGCTGCCGGTGAAGAGGATCTCGCCGGTGGTGGTGTTCACCAGCCGGAGGCTCAGGGTCCCTTCGGCGGTGGTATTGCCGAAGTCCACGCCCACCTTGAAGAAGGCTTCCCCACCGGACTTCCGGATGGAGAAGTCGGTGACGGCCCCCAGGACCACCAGCTGGCAGCCCAGGAGTTTCCCCACCTTCACGGCGGTCCTGTCGTCGATGGCCCCCGAGAGGGAGAGCTCCTGTTCCTGCAGGACCGACTCCAGCTCCTTCCGCTCGATGACGCGGAACTGGCCCGACTGGACCAGCTTCTCCACAAGCCAGTCCTCGATGGCGGGCCCCAGGCGCCCGTGGCCGTACTGGGATTCGTTGCGGATCTTGAGGACGGCGATCCGGGGCTTCTGGGCGAAGGCCGAGAGGGAGAGGGCGGCGCAAAAGAGGACCAGCACGAAAAGGGTGAGGCGCTTCATGGCGTACCTCCTCGAGGTTTCAGGATACCGGCCTCAAAAGGCCACTGTCAAACGGTTGGCGCTCTGGGAGACGATCCTGGCCCGGGGCCACAGCTTGCGGATCTCCTGGGCCAGGTCCGAAGCGTCCCCCTGCATGGAGACGTTGAGGGTGGCGCCCTCCGGAGAGGACTCCCGGACCACCGCCTCCTGAACGCCGCGGCCCTCGGCCAGGAGGCGCTTGGCCACCTCCTGGGCCTTCCCGCCGCCTCCCTGGATCTCCAGGGTGAGCATCCGGGTGGAGGAGGACTCCCGGGCCCACTGGGCGGTGATCTGCCGGACGAGGTCGTTCCCGGCCACCGTGGCCGCCTGCCTCGCCGCCTCCTGGAAGCCCGCTTCTCCCACGTGGACCGCCGTGCCGCTGCCGGAGGCGGTGCCCAGGAGCTCCCGGGTGTCGGCCTTGAGGGCCTTGAGGGAGAGTGTCGCCTGGTAGGAGGTGAGGTTGGACCGCCCGACGGCGGCGCCGGCGCCGCCCGAGACCTTGCCCAGGACCACCACCTCGGCGCCGTGGCGCTTGAGGAGGTCCGCCTGTCCGCCCTCGCCCATCCCCCAGAAGGAGGAGCCTCCGGCGCCCTCGGCCGTCTCCACCACCAAGAAGCCTTTGTCCCGGAAGAGACGCTCCAGGACCGACTTGGCCGTTCCCTGGTCGTCCTGGATGGCCACGGCCAGGCGGGGCATCTTCATCCGCCGGAGAAGGAGCCCCAGGGAGCCGAGGTCGTCGGCCAGGTTCCCCTCCCGGACCTCCGCCTCCACCGTGACGCTGTAGAGGTTGGCGTCCGTGTCGGGCTTTTCCGAGAGGATCCGGTAGTTGGACACGTAGCCCCGGGTCTGGGTGAAGATCTTGTCGGCCAGGAGGGCGTTGTTCTGGACCAGCGTCTCCGAGTCCACCAGGGTCCCGATGACCTGTTCCACGGCGTTGCGAAGGGCGCTTTCCAGGGCCCTGTCGCGTGCCTTGGCCGCGTCGCCGCCGAGGATGGCCGCCGTTCCGGTGGCGGTGACGCGGCTCTGGGCCGCGACCGCCAGGGACGACGCCATTAGGAGGATTCCGACAAAGAGGAAACGCCGTTTCATGGACCACCTCCGTTCGTGAGGTTCGCACCCGTTCATTTTACTCTCCAAGGTTCTCCGCGGACGGCGGGGGCGCCCGCCTTCCCCGGATCCTGAGCACCGGGATGGGTTCCGCCTTGCCCTTGACGGTGACCGGTTCCATGGGCTCCCACGCGTAGATCTCGTCGAAGCCCGGGATGGCGTCGCGCAGGGATCTGGGGAGGATCACGTCGTCCCTGACCGCCAACCCCTGCAGGCGGGAGGCGAGGTTCACCGTGTCCCCGATGACGGTGTAGGCGAAGTTGGTGCGCGAGCCGTTGTTCCCCACCACCACCGGTCCGGCGTTCACGGCCACGCCGATGTGGAGCGGAGGCTTTCCCTCGGAGGCGAAGCGCTCCCGGAGCTGGGCCGCCCGCTCCTGCATGGCCACCGCGCAGGCGACGGCCCGGGCGGTGTGGTCCTCCATGGCCACCGGGTCGCCGAAGAAGGCCAAGATGGCGTCTCCGATGAACTTGTCCAGGGTTCCGTCGTGGGCGAAGAGGACCTCGGTCATTTCGGTGAAGTACTCGTTGAGAAGTGCGCTCACCCGTTCCGGTGGGAGTTTTTCCGAGAGGGAGGTGAAGCCCCGGATGTCGGAGAAGAGGATGGAGAGTTCCTTCCGCCGCCCCCCCAGCTGGACGAGGCCGGGGTTCTGGAGGAGGGTCCTGGCGACGTTGGGGGAGACGTACCGGCTGAAGAGCCGCTCCACCTCCCGCCGTCCCCGGTAGTCGGCCACCCGGTGGTAGGCGAAAGAGCCCGCGGAATAGGCCATGGCGGCGAGGAGAAGAGCCAGGAGGGGAAGGGGACCCCCCGCCCGCATGGCGAAAAGGCCCGCCCCCGCCACGGCGGCCAGCAGGACCGTCCAGAGGGCGAGGGCGGTGAAGGGCCTCCAGGCCCAGCCGGTGAGAAGCACGGAGACCAGGATCAGGAGGGCCCAGGCCAGCGTCAAGGCCCCTCCGCCGAGGGGAAGGATCTCCTCGCCGTCCAGGAGGGCTTCCAACGCCTGGCCGTGGATCTCCACGCCGGCCATGGTATGGCTCCTCAGCTCCCCGGACGCGAGACTCCGGGCTGGGAGGGGAACGGAGAAGAAGTCGTGCTGGCTGGGCCTCGTGGAGCCGACGAGCACGACCTTGCCCCGCACCGCCGACAGCGCGGGCCCCCCCTGGAGGGCTTCCCAGAAGGAGAGGCGCGGCATGGTGCCGTCCCCCCCGCGGAAGGGAATCCACCAGCCGGTGCCGTCGGTCCGGAAGGGCCGGTCTTCCAGCCAGAGGGTGCCTCCCTCCAGCCGGGCCGCAGGGGTCTTACCAGGGAACCAAAGGAGGCGGGCGCAGGCCAGGGCCATGGGGAGGGGGCCCGTCCGGCCGTCTCCCTGGAGGTAGGGCGGGGGAATCCGGCGGAAGATCCCGTCGCGGTCCGACAGGAGGTCGATGGAACCGAGGGCCACCGCCTGGCGCCGGAAGCGGTCCAGGGGATACAGGCCGTTGCCGGGGCTGCAGGCGAGCACGGTGTCCACCCTCGCCAACGCCGCCTCCAGGGCACCGTCCTCCTCCTCTCCTCGGGGCTCCAGGAAGAGGACGTCCAGGGCCACCAGGGAAGCGCCGGCCTCCCAGAGTCGGCCGAGAAGGGCGGCGTACTCCGCGCGGGTGGGGTTGCGCCCCCCCAGGCGGCGAAAGTCCTCGTCGGAAACGGTTGCGAGGATCACCTTCCCGGAGGTGGGGCGGCTCCGGGTCCTGAGGAGAATGTCGTAGAGACGCCCTTCCAACCCCTGGACGGCGCCGAAGGCTAGGGGGAGCACCACCCCCACGGTCAAGGCGAGGCCCGTGAGGAGTCCTCCCCGGCGGAAGGGCGGAAGGGCGGCCATGACGCTTTCAACGGGCCGTGAGCCAGAGGTCCCCGCCGGGGGATGGGGAGACCTTGCGGCCTTCCACGCCGCCCACGTCGGGGCGGACCACCACCCGGACCCTCCCCTCCCGGAGAAGGCCCGACTGCCGGTCGGCCTCCCGCAGGCGGGCGGCCTCCTCCTCCGTCACCACCACGTCCGCCCGAAGGGTTCCGCGGGCGGAGGCGGCCCGGACCACCAGGCCTTCCTCTCCCCGCGGCCGGGGGGAGGGTTCCCGCTGGGCCATCTCCAAGGGGGGCCAGGCGATGAGAGCCAGGGCGAGAGAGGGATACGAGGAAACGGGGCGGCCGGAGGTCCCCTGGGGTTCCGGGGGAGCGGTGACGTAGCGGGCGAGCATGGCCTCCCGGGCCCTCAGCGGCTTGACGGTCTTGGGGCCGTACACCTCGTTCCCCTGGGGGTCCACGATGCGCATTTGAAGGGCCGGTTTCAGCCCCGCGTCCCTTCCGTCCACCGTCACGGTCCCGAAGGAGGCCAGGGACGAGGCGGCGGGGACCTGGGGAGGCGGCGACTGGGGCGCGGGGGGAGTTTCCCGGGAACGGGCCTGCGGCGGAGGCGCGGGAGGCTCCGGTTCCGGGGGTGGGAGGGTCACCACCGCCACCTCCGAGGCGATGCCGTGGACGCCGTTGATGGGCACTTCGAGAGAGACCACCGTGCGGTCCCCCCGGGTCTCCTCCGAGAGGATCCGCCCCCCCTGGACGACCCCCCGGACCCGGACCTTCAGCGCCTCGAAGGATTCGAGCCGCCGTTCGGCGTCCACGGGCAGGCGCATGGCCAGCCGGAGGGCGGCGGCCTGGGCCTTCACCAGGGCCGTTCGGCGCGACTCCACCAGGGCCTGGGCGCGGGGAACGCCGGCGGTCAGCGGCACCGAAGCCTCGGTGCGGATCCACCCGGCGTCCCAGTCCACCGTCCCATCGGGAAGGGTCTCGCGGTAAGGGGCGAGGGGGGTCTCCCCGGTCAAGGCCGTGAGGGTGAGTAGAAGAAGGCCCGCCAGGGCCACGGTCTTTCCGCTGCGGAGGCGCATGGCTTTCCCCTCCTTTTGAGGAAAGGGTAACACCTCGGCGCGGAAAGGGAAGGGGCGAAAAGGGATTTTGTGACGGGGATCACGCCCCGAGGCCCCGGGTCCTTCTTTTTTGGGCCAGGGAATCAGAGCGGACGCTTGTAAAGAAGGATCTTGCGGCCCACCAGGCGCAGGACGCCCTGGCTTTCGAGCTCCCGCAGCAGGCGGTTCACCGTTTCCCGGCTGGTGCCGATGATGTGGGCGATCTCTTCCTGCGTGGGGCGGTTGAAGAGGATGGAACCGTCGGCCAGCCTCCGCCCTTCCCGTTCCGCCAGGTCGTTGAGGAAGCGCGCCAGGCGCCCGAAGGTGTCCTCCAAGACGAGGCTGGCCAGGCGCTGGGAGGTGTCCCTCAGACGGCGGGAGAGGACCTGGATGAGTTCCATGGCCAGGGAGGGGCTCTCCGCCAGGGCGCCGAGGAACCGCTCCCGGGACAGGACCAGGCAGACGGTGTCCTCGGCGGCGCTGACGCTGGCCGAACGTTTCTCCAGTGGGTCGAAGAGGGCCAGCTCGCCCACGATCTCACCCGGACCCAGCAGGGCCAGGGTGACCTGCCGGCCGTCCCCTCCGTCCACGTGGCATTTCACCCGGCCGGAGAGGACGATGTAGAGGCTCTCTC
Source organism: Acidobacteriota bacterium (assembly GCA_037444825.1). Classification (GTDB taxonomy): domain Bacteria; phylum Acidobacteriota; class UBA4820; order UBA4820; family DSQY01; genus JBFLVU01. The sequence goes on from JBBILR010000003.1 coordinate 123,726, forward strand.
CAGGGTCCCCCATTCGGAAGAGAACCTCCCCCTTGGGCCAGGAACGTTCCTCCGCGAAGCGAAGGAGGTTTTTCAAATGGGGAGGGTTCAGCACCGAGAAGAAGTCGATCTTCTTGAGGAACTGGAGCTGGGTCATGAGGGCGTCCTCCATGGATCCCTCTTCGCAAAGCGAGACCGGGGGGGCCTGACCCCCCCGGCAGGACGCGGCGGTCATCCGAGGTCGTCGCCCTCGGGGGCCATCTCCTCGCCCCCCTCGGCGGCGAAGTCGCCGGTTTCGGGCTCCTCCCCTTCCACTCCGGCCATCTTCTGCATGACGTGTCGGGGCACGGAGACGTTGGTGATGGCGTGCTTGAAGACGATCTGGTCGTAGTCGCGGCCGCGGATGTGGATGGTGTACCGGTCGAAGCCCAGCACCTGGCCCACGAACTTCTTTCCGCTCACCAGGAAGATCGTGATGAGCGACCGGTCCTTCCGGACGAAGTTCAGGATCTGGTTCTGAATGTTGATCTCACGGTTGGCGGGGGGTCTCTTCGAGCCATCTTTGGATGCATTCAAGGGCATCATGGGTCCAAGCCTCCTTTTGAATTTCGAACCATTGGATTCCTTCTTCTTTCCTGAACCAGGCCAGCTGGCGCCGCGCCAGGTTCCTCGAACGCCTCTGAATGAGCCGAACCGCCTCCTCGAGAGAGAGGGAACCTTCCAGGAAGGCCGCCAATTCCCCGTAACCGATGGCCTTCCGAACCGGTCCGCGGAGCCGCCCGCTCTCCCAAAGGCCGCGTACCTCGTCCAGAAGGCCCGCGGCCACCATCTCCTCCACGCGGCGGTCGATCCTATGGTAAAGGAAGGGCTTGGGCGCCGTCAAACCCACCGTCAGGCCGGGGAGCACCCGGGTTCCGAAGGGGCTTTCCCGGATGAACTCCGAGAGGGGCCTCCCGGAGGCCAGGCGCACCTCCAGGGCCCGGACGGTCCGTAGGAGGTCCCGCGGGCCGATGGTGGCGGCGTAGATGGGGTCCAGGCGGCGCAAAAGTCGGTGTAGGCTTTCCGGCCCCCGGCGCTCCGCCCGGGCCAGGAGCCTCCGGCGAAGGGCCTCCTGCCGGCCCGGCGCCTCCACGAGGCCCCGGGTGAGGGCCCGGTAGTAAAGCCCCGTTCCGCCGGTGAGGATGGCCAGACGGCCTCGGGCGCAAATCCCCGAAAGGGCCTCCAGGGCCATGGCGCGGAAGGCGCCGGCGGAGAAGACCGACCCGGGCTCCGCCACGTCCAGGAGGTGGTGGGGGACCCCCCGCCGCTCGGCGGGGGAGGGCTTGTCGGTGCCGATGTCCAGGCCGCGGTAGACGGCCATGGAGTCGCACGAGACGATCTCCCCCCCGAACCGCAGGGCCGCCTCCACCGCGAAGCGGGACTTCCCGGCGGCGGTGGGGCCGACGATGGAAAGGAGCCGCAAGCGCTCAGGCGGTGCCACGGAAGAGGTCTTTGCGGGTGTGGCGCAGGGTCTCCACCACGCGGCTCTCGTGGTCCGGCCCCAGCGTGCGCCGGATGGCCAGGAGGGCGCTGTACAGGTACTCGTTGAGGGACTGGACCAGAAGGCCCTTCCGGTCGCCCTCCAGTTGGCGGAGGTTCTCCAGGATCCGCTCCTCCGACAGGGAGCCGTTGCTCCGAAGGGTCACCCTGCCGAAGACCTCCGGCTGGGCGGACTTCAACTTGCCCAGGTACTTCTCCAGGATGTTCTCGGCGATGGGCCCCACCTCCCGCAGCAGGTAGTGGTAGAGGAAGGAGAACATCTCGTTGTAGTTCCGGATCAGCTCGCCGAACTCCTGGAGCTCCCGCCGCTCCTCCTCGAAGCGGTCCTTGCGTCCCTTCACGTGGAGGTAGCCGATGGTGAAGAAGATGTACAGGGTCTTGAGCGTCTCGAACTCGCCGATTTCGCTCAGGTCGCAGATCTCGCGGACGCTCCGGTGGCCGTCCACCAGCTTGAAGACGTGCTTCTCGTACTCCTCGAAGTGGAGCCCCTGGGGCCTGTGGGCGGGGAGAACCCGCTCGAAGACCACGTCCTCGTTGGGCATGGTCCTCTTGAAGAGGCCGGGGTCGTCGATGCGCCGGAGCCCTTCCAGCAGGAGTTCGGGGACGGTGATGGAGGTGGTGATGTTCTCCCCCGTCTTCTCCTCGCCCTCGAAGAACTGGAAGGAGCCCGATTCCCAGCGAAGGATGGAGTAGGCGATCTCCTGGACCTGGTGGCGCACCTCGTTCCACAGGTCCTTGGGGGTGAGGGCCTTCATCTCCACGAGGATCTTCCCGAGGCGCTTGCCCCTGGTGACGCGGCGGCTGGCCTCCTCGAACTGTTCCCGGGTGATCTTTCCCTCGCGCAGAAGCATCTCGCCGAAGCGTTCGTCCGGCACGTTGGAGGTGGCGAAGACCACCACGCCGTTCTTGAAGTGCAAGGTCTTGGTGACGGTTCCGTTTCGGACGAGAAGGACCCCCGTCTTGCCGGTGGTTTTGAGAAAATCCAGGATCTCCGGCAGGCCGAGCTGGCCGTAGTCTCCCTGGAGGGGAACGGCCGGAAGGCTCATGGATCTCCCCCCGGAGAAGGCGGAGGACCTCCGGCCGCCGCGGGAGAAAAGGCCTCTTTCCCGAAGGGGGCCCCTCCCGCGGCCACCACCCTCCCCACGAGGAGGCTGGCGGGGACGGGACCCGTCCGGCGGCTGTCCAGGCTCTCGCGAAGGTTGTCCCCGACGCAGAAGAAGGTCTGTGGCGGGACGAGGACCACCCGCCACCGCCCGTGGTCCTGGGGGGAGGCGGAGGCCATGAAGGGCCGCCCGTTCACGGCGACCTCCCCGTCGGAGAACTCCACCCGGTCCCCCGGAAGGGCCACCACGCGCTTCACGGCGAGGCCCCATTCCGGGCTCCGGAAGACCACCAGGTCTCCGCGGCGGGGAGCGCGCCACAGGAACGCCGTGCGGTCCACCAGGACGACGCTTCCGTCCCGCAGGGTGGGGGCCATGCTCCGCCCGGCCACCCGGAAGGGGCGCAGGAGGGCCCCCACCACCAGCGCGGCGGCCAAAACGGAAAGGCCTGCGGAGATCAGGAACGGGCGAAGGCTGCCGGAAGCCGCGGCCATGAATCGTTCCCCTTCAGATGGGGGATTCTACTGCCGTTCGGTTTTTCAGGCAAGAAGACGTGAACGGTCCAGCCCGGGGCGGGGGAGGCGCCCGAGTCGCGTGCCGCTCCGGGGCGGCGGGGGGCTGGTGGGCCATGTAGGACTCGAACCTACAACCTTGGGATTAAGAGTCCCCTGCTCTACCGGTTGAGCTAATGGCCCATCCAGATTACCGATTATGCCTGAAAAGCCCCGGGGAGTCAACTGGCCCGCGCCCATTTCACCACCGCGGCGGCGTCGAGGTCGTACCCCGCCGTCCGGCCCGCCTTCAAGTGATCCAGGGCGTGGAAGGCCACCATGGCGGCGTTGTCGGTGCACAGGCGGGGGGAGGGGAGTCCGGCGGCGAGGCCCAGGTCTTCGGCGAGGCGCCGGAAGCGGTCCCTCAGGAGCCGGTTGCAGGCCACGCCGCCCGCGAGGGTCAGGGAGGCGGGCCGGAAAAGGAGGGCCGCCTTCTTGAGGCGTCCCAGGAGGTGGTCCACCACGCGCTTTTGGAAGGAGGCCATCAGGTCGTACTCCCAGGGGGGGAGGGCCGAGAGGTCCCCCGGCGGAGCCGGCTCGAGGCCTGCCTCCCTCAGGCGGTGGAGGGCGGCGGTCTTCAGTCCGGAAAAGGAAAAGTCCAGGCCGTTGCCCCCCGACATCCGGGGGAGGGGCAGGTCGAAGGCCTTGGGGTTCCCCCGCGTGGAGAGACGGTCGATGACGGGGCCGCCGGGGTAGGGGAGACGCAGGTGCTTGGCCACCTTGTCCAGGGCCTCCCCCGCCGCGTCGTCCCGGGTGGCCGCCACCAGCTCCGCCCGGCCCGGCTCCGAGCACCAGAAGAGGTGGGAATGGCCGCCGGAGACCACGAGCCCCAGGGCCGGGTAGGGGAGGGACGGGTTCTCGATCCACGGGGAGCGCAGGTGGGCCTCGATGTGGTTGACGCCCACCACCGGAACGCCCAGCGACCACGCCAGGGTCTTGGCGTAGGAGAGACCCACCAGCAGGCTGCCCAGGAGGCCGGGACCCGAGGAGACGGCCACGGCTCCGATGTCTTCCAGGGAGACCCCCGCTTCGGCCAAGGCCTTTTCCACCGCCGGAGGAAGGCGTTCCAGGTGGGCCCGGCTGGCCAGTTCGGGCACCACGCCCCCGTACGGGGCGTGGACTTCCGCCTGGCCGGCCAGCACGCAGGAGAGGACGGTCCCCTGCTCCGTCACCACGGCCGCGGAGGAATCGTCGCAGGAGGTCTCGATGCCCAGCACGGGCTTCATGGGCGGTGCCGCTGCAGGAAGCCGCCCACCGTATCGGCGTTCACGGGGGAGATCTCGCCGCACTCCGTGAAAATGGCGGTCACCAGGTCGTGGGGGGTCACGTCGAAGGCGGGGTTGAAGGCCTCCGCCTCCGCGGGGGCCACTTCCGTGCCTCCGAAGGCCAGGACCTCCGAAGGGTCCCGAACCTCGATGGGGATGGCCCGCCCGTCGGGGGCGGAAGGGTCGAAGGTGCTCAGGGGGGCGGCCACGTAAAAGGGGACGCCGTGACGCCGGGCCAGCACGGCCAGGGGGTAGGTGCCGATCTTGTTGGCCACGTCTCCGTTGGACGCGATGCGGTCGGCCCCCACCACCACCAGGTCCACCTTGCCCGCAGCCAGCAGGGTGGCGGCCGCGGAGTCGCAGAGCACCGTCACCGGGATCTTCTCCTCCACCATCTCCCAGGCGGTAAGGCGGGCGCCTTGAAGGTAGGGGCGGGTCTCGTCGGCGAAGAGGGTCACCTGCTTCCCCTCATCCCGCGCCGCCCGCACCACCCCCAGGGCGGTGCCGTAGCCGCCGGTGGCCAGGGCTCCGGCGTTGCAGTGGGTGAGGACGGCGGCACGGGCCGGGACCCGCCGGCTGCCGATTTTCCCCATGGCCTTGCAGGCGGCCACGTCGTCCCGGTGGATCTGGAGGGCCTCTTCCTCCACCGCCGCCGCCACGTCCTCCGGTTCGGCCCCGCTCCGGATCAGGTCCAGGGCGAGGCGTTCCAGCCGGCGGACGGCCCACTCGAGGTTGACGGCGGTGGGCCGGGCGGCGAGGAGAACGGCGGCGTCGGCGGAGACCTGCCGCTTGAAATCCTTCCGGTTGGAACAGCCCCGGGCCGCCCTCTGGACGGCGAGGGCCATGCCGTAGGCCGCCGACACCCCGATGGCCGGGGCCCCCCGCACCACCATGGCGTGGATGGCCTCGGCCACCTGGGCGGCGGTGCGGCACTCCACGAAGCGCGTTTCGCGGGGAAGTGTTCGCTGGTCGAGAAGCTCGAGGGACCCCTTTCCCGTCCAGCGGATGTGCGGTCTCATGGAGGCCCCCCTCAGGAAACCGACTCCTTCTCCAGGTGCCGGCGAATCACCTCCAAATCCTCCTCCTGAATCTTCTCCAGCCGGAGGTCCGTCTCCAGCTCCCGGACCGACCGGGCCACTGCCTCCTGGAGCAGCCCCGCCGGTCTCTGGTCGGGAATGGGCTCGCGCTCCCCGAAGAGGGGCCAGAGGGCGAAGAGAAAGACCCCGAGGGCCAAAAGAGCCGAGAGGAGCACCGCCGCCATCACCACCTCCGCATGGGGACCAGGGCCGTGAGCCCCCCCGCCAGCACGAAGAGGCCCCCCAGCCAGAGCCAAGCCACCATGGGGTTGACGTAGGCCCCCAGGACCACCGTTCCCTCCTCCAGGCTGAAGCCGGCCAGGACGGTATAAAAGTCTTCCATGAGGCGGGAGTGGATGGCCACCTCGTAGGTCGGTTGCTGGGGGTTGGCGGCGTAGAAGACCCGCTGGGGCCTCAGGAGGGAGACGAAGCGGTCCCCGCGGAAGACCTGCAGATCGGCCCAGACCCTGGCCTGGTTGACCTTGCGGAGGTCGGCGTCGAGGTCGTCGTGGCCCAGGGAAGCCAGTCGGACGGTGTAGGGCCCGAAGCGCACCGCGTCCCCCACCCTCATGGATTCCTGGTATTCCCGCTGGAAGGTGCCCGAAAAGGCCACGCCGAGGAAAAGGCAGACCACGCCCAGGTGGACCAGGTAACCCCCATACCGCCGGGGGTTTTCCCGGAAGGGGTGGAGGAGGGCGAGGAGGAAGCTCCTCCCCGCCCGGCGGGCCGCGCGGACCGAGCGGGCGTACTCCTCCACGAGGATGGCCGCCACGAAAAAGGAGAGGGCGACGCAGGCCAGGAGGTAGCCGTAGGTCAGGGGACGGGCGGAGAAGTCGGCCCGGAGAGCCGGCCCCCCGGACAGAAAGACCGCCACCGAGGCGAAAAGCGCCGAGGCCCCGGCCATGGAGGGGAAGAGAAGGTGTTTCCGGTAAGCCTCCCAGCCTCCCCTGCGCCAGGGGGCGACGGAGGCGAGACCCATGACCAGCAAGACCGCCAGGGCCACCGGGAGAATCCTGGGGTTGTAGAACTCCGGGCCGTGGCTGAGCTCCTTGCCGGTGGCCATCCGGTAGAAGATGGGGCTGGTGACGCCGAAGAGCACGATGAGGGCCATGAGGCCCAGGAGCAGGTTGGCGTAGAGGAAGAGCCCCTCCCGGCTGCCGGCCGATTCGAGACGCTGGCCGCTCTCGAGGAGCTCCTTACGCCGGAGGATCAACGCCACGCCCAGGACCAGCATGCCGGCCATGAAGGCGACGAAGAGCGTCCCCAGCTGAAAGTACCAGGGGATGGAAGGGTCCTCCTGGCCGAAGGCGTGGACCGACTGGAGGATCCCCGACCGGGTGAGGAAGGTCCCGTAAATGCAGAGAAGAAACGTGGCGAGGATGAAGAAGACGTTCCAGAAGCGGTAGATGCCCCGCTTCTCCTGCATGAGGAAGGAGTGGAGGAAGGCCGTGCCGGTCACCCACGGAAGGAATGAGGCGTTCTCCACGGGGTCCCACGCCCAGTAGCCTCCCCATCCCAGCTCGATGTAGGCCCAGTAGCCGCCCAGGAGAATCCCGATGCCGAGGGCGAGCCAGGAGAACATGGCCCAGTTCCGGGCGGAGCGCATCCAGAAGGTGTTGCGCTCCCGGTGGGCCAGGGCGCCCAGGATGAAGGCGAAGGGGATGGCGAAGCCCACGTAACCCAGGTAGAGCATGGGGGGGTGGATGGCCATGTAGACGTTCTGCAGGAGGGGGTTGAGGCCGTTCCCCTCCACCTGGGCCAGGGCCTGCGGGGGGTAGTCCCTCAGGGCCACGCCGTTTCCGTCGTAGAGCGGTTCGAAGGGGCTGGTCTTGAAAACGAGGACCACCAAGAAGAAGAGGAGGCTGAGGAGCAGGAGAAACGACGTGAAGGGCAGGAGCTTCAGGTTGTTCCGCCGGTTGAGGGTCACCGCCAGGGAGGAGAAGACCGCCAGGAGGGTGCACCAGAAGAGGAGGGAACCGCTCATGCCCCCCCAGAGGGCCGAGAGCTTGTAGACCAGGGGCTGGGTGGTCCGAGAGTACTCCCACACGTACTTCAAGGTGAAGTCGTCGCGAAGCAGGCCCCCCCAGAGGGCCAGGACGGCGAGGCTCGCCAGCACCGTGATGCCGTGGATGGACCGCGCGGCGCTTCGGAGGAGGCGAAGGTCCCCGGTTCGGTAGGCCCCCAAAGAGGCCGCTGTCCCCCACAGGGCCAGCGCCAGGGCGGTGAAGAGGGCGTAGGTTCCCACGGTACCCATGGCCTACGTCCTGGCTCCCGCGCGGGGGTCGCTCCCCTGGGACTCGTACTTGGACGGGCACTTCACGATCAGCTCCCGGCCCTCGAAGGTGCCCGAGGAACCCATCCGGCCGTCCACCACCACCTCCAGCCCCTCCTTGAAGGCGTCGGGGACGGCCCCCCGGTAGTGGACGGGGACCTTTTTCTCGCCGTCGGATACGGCGAACCAGAGGTTCAGACGGTCCTCCGACATCCGGACGCTGCCCGGCTCGATGACGCCCTTGAGGCGCAGGCGGCCCGACTGGACGGCCGGGTCCGAAAGGAACTGGCTGGGGCTGTAGTAGTACACCGGCTTGGCCGTGCCGGCGCTGGAGAGAAGGAACAACGCCACGGCGCCGGCCACGATGATGAGCGCCACGGTGATTTTCACCCGCATGGTCACCTCCGTGGGGTTCCGCCTGGAACTCGGAACGCCCGGTATCCCACTCTACCTGGCAACGCCGCTTGGGTCAAAATATTCGGCGCTTTCACCGCGGAGCCCCTTCCGCTTCGTGGCGAAGGGCCGGCAGTTCCGCGAGGGGGTTTTCCATCTCCGCGAAGAGGCGGATGGCCGCCACCCCGGAGGCCCCCGCCCCCAGGACCTCCGCCACGCGGCCCCGGGAAATGCCGCCGAGGGCCAGGACGGGGATGGGGCTTCGGGCACAGGCCTCCTTCAAGGCCTCCAGCCCCAAGGGGGCGCCGAAAGGCGCCTTGGAAGGGGTCGCGAAGACGGGGCCCAGGGTCACGGCGTCGGCCCCCTCCTCCGCGGCCCTCAACACCTCCTCGAGGCTGTGGCAGGAACGAACCACGAGGAGCGGGGAAGGGCAGAGGCGGCGGACCTCCTTCGTGGGCAACCCTTCAGAGGGAAGGTGAACCCCCGCGGCGCCGGCCGCCAGGGCCAGGTCGGGGCGGCCGTTGACCAGCAGGCGCGCCCCGAAGCGGAGGGCTTCCCATCTGAGGGCTTTCAGTACCTCGAAGAGGGCGCGGTCGGGCAGGTCCTTTTCCCGAAGCTGGACCCAGTCCGCCCCGCCGCGGATCAGGGAAGAAAGCTGGCCCACGAGGCCGCCCTCGCCCGCCAGGCGGCGGTCGGAAATGGCGTAGAGGATCACCGCCGCCTCTCCTCGAAACGGCCTCTCAGGCGAGCCCCCCGCTCGACGCGCATTTCCCTGCAGCGCACGTATTCGCCGAAGTCCGCCCCCGGAAGAAAGACCACGCGCTCGGCTTCCACGCTTCCCCGAAAGAACCCGGAAAGGTGGAAGGTCTGGGCGCGCACGTCGCCCTCGACCTTGGCGTTCCGCTCCACCGAGACCTCGCCCCGGCATCGGACCGCGCCCTTCAGGCGTCCGAGGATTTCCAGGGCCGCGACCCCTTCCCAGTCGCCATCGAAGGAAGCCCCTTCCGAGAGAACCGAACGCGGTGGTGGAGGCGGCGGCGATTTCTGGAACCAGCCCATGGCGTTCCCCTCGCGGGAGGCGGAGTGTACGGGAGTTCGAGGGCCATTTCAAGGGGAAGCGGAGGCCCCATCGACCGAGTTTCCAGGCCGCCTACGGTTCCCGGGGCGGGGCCTTCCCTGGGCGGGAAGGGGATCCCCC
>JBBILR010000004.1:0-33525 GCA_037444825.1 Acidobacteriota bacterium
TCGCAGGCCTCGCACTCGGGGAGGGGCTTCTGGGGGCGGCGCAGGGTCTGGCAGAGGGGGTGGTTCCAGATGGCCTCCCAGGGGTCCTTCAGGAGGTTCCCCACGCCCTCGTAGTAGGACTGGCAGGGGATCACCGTCCCGTCGGGCTCCACGGCCATGGAGAGCCGGGCGGCGGTGCACTGCTTCACGCCCAGGGCCATCTCCACGGGGTTCAGTTCGCAGTACCGCGTGGGCGTGTACCAGACGAAGCGCAGACCCCTCTCCCGGGCCCGGCGGGCCAGCTCGTCGAGCAGGGGCGCCACCTCCGCCGGGGTCAGTTCCAGCCCGCTGCTCCTGCCCTTTCCCGAGTAGATCATGCCGTTGACGGCGAAGGTCTTCAGGCCCTCCGCCGCCACCAGGTCCACCAGCGCCTCGATGCCCGGCGCGTTGACCTTGGTGAGGGTGGTGTTGGTGAGGGTGTAGATGCCGGCGTCCCGGGCGGCCCTCAGCCCTTCCAGCGTCTCCTCGAAGGAGTCCGAGCGGGTGAGCGCGTTGTGGAGGGAAGGGTCCGCCGACTCCAGCGTGATCTGGACGTGGTCCAGGCCGGCCTCCCGGAGCCTTTCGGTGTAGCCCCGGTCGGAAAGGCGGCGCCCGTTGGTGTTGAGCCCCGTCACCAGGCCCAGCTCCTCGGCGTAGGCCACCAGGCCGGGGAGGTCGTCCCGCAGCGTCGGCTCCCCGCCGGTGAAGACCACGTGGGGGATCCCCGCCGCCTGGATCTTGCGCAGGGCCGCTCGCCATCCCTCGGTGTCCAACTCGTGCACTTGCCGGCCGGGCTCGTTGTAGCAGTGGGAACACCGGTTCTGGCACCGGTAGGTGAGGGCGGCGTCCATGCGGAGGGGGGCCGAGAGGTCGGGGGTGTACGGCTCGATGAGTTCCACGCCGAGGTCCGTCTCCGGGCAGAGGCGGTCGGTGGCGGAGAGGGCCTCCACCGAGGTACGGATCCTCCGGATGTCCTCCCGGAGCGCCCCGGCGGAAACGCCTCGGTAGCGCCGGGCCATGGCCCGGGCGGTCTCCTCCTCGGAGAGGCCGTCCAGCAGGAGTTTCACCACCTCCGCGGCGGTGGCGTTCAGGTGGAAAATCCGGCTGGCGTCCACCGTGAGGACGGCGCGGCCGGAGGGCTCCACGCGCAGGTGGGCCCGGTGGTCGGCCTCCCCGGCCCGCAGGGTGCCGGCGTAGAGCCCCGGGGCGAGGGGCTTCACCTTTCGAAACCAGTCCCGAAGTCCCATGGCTCACCTCCCCCCGCCGGCGCAGGCGCAGGCGCACCCGGCGCAGGCGCAGGCGCAGGCGCACCCGCCGCCCGAATGGCCGCCGCCCGAGGAGACGGGGACGGGGTTGGTCTTGGCCGTCACCTTGGAGGCGAGGCCCGGAACGCTCCCCACCAGGTCGTTGGCGAAGCCCTCCAGGCCGCTGACGATGCCGTGGGCCCCCGCCGAGAGGTCCGAGAGGGCGCCGGAGAGGTCGCCCCCCGAAGCCCCGCCCCCCGACCCCCCTCCGGAGGTGCGGACGGGGGTGGGCCCGTGAAAGGGGCCCCACCACCCCGGAAGGGGCAGGGGGCGCTGGCCCCACCGCTCCGTGGCCGTCCGCTCGAAGTCCTTGTCGAGGAGCATCCACTCGAAGGCCTGGGAGTAGTCCTCCGTCCCCACCCGCTTCCAGGCTTCGTCCATGATGGTCCTGTAGTAGGCCAGGGTCTTCTTCCGGCTGTAGCCCTTCATCTTCTCGGCCACCTTCTTCACGAGGTCGGTGAGGACGCGCGCCGCCTCGCCCTCGTCCAGCTTCCCGTCGTCCTTCACCGCCTTCAGGAACTCCGCCTCGTAGGAGAAGTCCGGCTTGGCCCCCTCCACCGCGCGGAAGCGGAGGGGCTTGCGCGACGTCACTTCGAGGAGCTTCTTGCGGATCATCCCGAAGAGCAGGAGGGAGAGGACGCGGTTCACCGGCTGTTCCTGCAGGACCGCCACCTCCGGAACGGTGAGGCCGCGACGGACCTCCACCCCCTCCATGCCCACGGTGGGGGGCAGGTACTGCAGGCGCCGCCGGTGGCTTTGCACGACGCCCCACGCGGAGAGACCGAAAAAGACGAGAACGAACAGGCAGGGAAAGAGCGAGCCGAGGAGGCGGACGATCCCCCGGAACAGCAGCGCGAGGGGCCCCGGCCCCTTGGGCTTCTCGGCGAGCCTCGCCATCACCCGCGCCGGGAAGGACGCGCCGAAGGTGTACTGGGCCGAGGGGGAGGCCTCGGGGATCTCCCAGACGAAGACCACCCGGCCGTTCTCCACCCGGGCGGAGGTGAAGGGCGAATCTCGGTGGTACCGCGTCTCCTCGGGCCCCACCCCCTCGGGGAAGACGAATTCGCAGAGCAGGCGCGTGGTCCCGTGGGTGAAGTCGGCCCCGTACCAGGTGGGGCTGAAGACCACGCTGGCGTACGTCTTGTCGGCGTCGTCCGGAAAGACCCGGTTCCGCACGGTGGCAAAGAGGCGGAGGGTCCCCGTGGCCCCGGGCCGGATCTCCACGCCGCCAAGGTGCACCTCCACGCCGTCCTTCACGTACTCCGAGGGGCGGATGTCGGAGAGGGGGACGCGGCCGTCGAGGTCGGCCCGGACGGAGGAGAGGTCGTAGTCGCCGGAGGGGAGCCCCACGTCCACGACGTCGATGGGTTGGCCCTCGTTGGCGAAGGTCAGGGCGTACTCCACCGTGAGGGAGGCGTCGGGGTTGATGGTGACCCGGCTCCGGTTCTGGAGGACCTGGAAGCGGTAGCCGGCCAGGGCGGGGAGGGCGGCGAACAGGAGAAGGGCGGCGGCCGCCCCCAGGAAGGCCGGGGGGCGTCGTCCCCCGGGCGGGCAGGAGAACCATCGTCTCACCATTTGGGCTCCTCCTGGACGAGGAAGGTTCCCCCGCAGTATCCGCAGGTGACGGAGAGGGTCCCCTCGGGGTTCAGCTTGGCCGTGGAGGGATCCACCTGGCCCCCGCAGTGGGGGCAGGTGAGGACCTTCAGCGAGAGCGGCCCCGGCGGTTCCTGGGGGGTGACCGCTCCGCCGCCCCCTTGGCCCGAGGGCGCGGGGGCCGCGCCCCCCCGAAAGGCCATGGCCAGAAGGACGACGCCCCCGAGAAGGAGCCCTCCCCCCACCACGGCTCTCGGCAAGGTCTTGCCCTGGGCCACGGCGTCGGGGTGAAGGGCCGCCAGAAAAAAGAGGCCCGCCAGAAGCCAGAGAAACACGGCGAAGAGAACCGCCGCCACCTTCATGGGACCGCCCTCCCTGTCCCAAGCCTACCCGAAGGTCGGCGCCCGAGGCAACGGGGGCCGTGGGGGGCCTTCTTCCCTCGGTCCGAACGTCCGGGTTTCGCCGGCCCCCCGCTTTCTTTCGCCCTTTTGACTGCCCTCCGGCTTTTCTGGCGGGGAGCAGAAAAAGAACCTATATTGATGAAAAAACCGGGGAACGAAGTGAAAACGCCTCAAGGCGGCGGAAAGCCTCTCAGGAATTCCCCCCTTCGGCTCTGGGGGGTCATGGGCCTGGCGGCGGTCCTTGTGGCGGTCCTTTCGGCGGCCCTGTTCGCGCGGAAGGAATACCGGCGGAGTGTCCAGGAGGCCGAGAAACGCCTTTCGACGCTGGCGGAAGAGCGTCGGCGGCTGGCGGGCCATCTCCTCGAAGAGGCCCGAAAGGACCTCGAAACCCTTCGGAGCTACCCGACGCTGAAGGTCCTGGTGGAGGGGCAGGCCCCGTCTCCCTCCAAGGCGCCCTCCCCCCGGGGGGAAGGCCCCCGGGCCCACCTCGAAGCGCTCCTCGGGGCCTTTATTCGGATCCGCGGCTACGAGGGGGCCTACCTCCTCGACGGCCGAGGCGCGACGATGGCCGCCTCGCCGGGTGCACCCCCCCTTCCCGAGGCCTGCCGCGCGTGGCTCCGGGATCCCCTTCAGCGGGAGGTTTCCTGCCGCTTCTTCCCCCGGCCCGAGGGCGGGGCCTGGCTCGTCTACGCCGCCCCCGCCGGTCTTGCGAAGGCCGGCCAAGCCACCCCGTACCTTCTCCTTCTCGAAGACCCACGCCGCCGCCTCTTTCCTTTGATTTTGCCCCTGCCCCATCCATCGGCCACCGAGGAGATCCTCCTGGCGGACCGGGAAGGGGACCGAATCCGCTATCTGACCCCCCTCCGGTTTTCCAGCGCTCCCCCGCTTTCCCTTTCCGTTCCCTTCCAACGGCAAGGCTTGGCGGCGCGGGAGGCCTTCGTGGCCGGGGCCGCTTTCGGGCGCTTCACCGACTACCGAGGACGGGAGGTCTTTGCCGCGGTGCGCCAGCTGGCCGGCCCGCGGTGGGCTCTCGTCGTGAAGGCCGATGAGGAGGAGGTGCTGGGGCCATTTCGCGCGGAGCTCCTCCTTGGCTTCGCTTTCGCCGCGATCCTTCTGGCCTTTCTGGCGGCAACCGGGGCGGCCTTCCTCCGAAGAAAGCGCCTTCTGGCGGCGCTGGGCGAACGGGAGGCGGCCCTTCGCCACGAGACGGAACTCTCCCGCCTGAACCGCTTCTACCGGACCCTTTCCCGGGTCAACGAGACCCTCGTCCATGCGGCGGAGCCGGAGGCGCTCCTTCGGGACGTCTGCCGCGTCCTCGTGGAAACCGGCGGCTTTTCGCTGGCCTGGGTCGGGGAGGCCGAAGAAGGGGGGCGCGTGGCGATCCGCGCCGGTGCGGGAGAGGCCGCGGACTACCTGAAGGAGCTCTCCGTGCGCTGCGACGACGCGCCGGAGGGGCGAGGCCCTTGCGGTACGGCCTTCCGCGAAGGGCGGGCCGTGTACATCGCGGATTGGGCGGAAGACCCGCGCTCGGCCCCCTGGCGGGAGAAGGGCCTCTCCTACGGGATCCGCTCCTGCGCTTCCTTTCCCATGCGCCACGCCGGGAAAATCTGGGGAATCCTGACCCTCTACGCCGCCGAGAGGGACGCCTTCGACGAAGAGCGCCTGCGGCTGGGTCAGGAGCTGGCCGACGACGTGGCCTTCGCCCTCCGCAGTTTGGAAGATCGGGGGAACCTCCTTCAGATCCAAGAGCGCCTTCTGGAGGCCCAGAAACTGGAGACCATCGGGCTGATCGCGGGGGGTGTGGCCCACGAGGTTCGGAACCCGCTCTTCGCGTTGCAGACGCTGGTGGCGGGGCTGGAGCGGAAGCTTTCGGGCCGGGGGGACCTGTCGGAGTTTTTCGGCCACATGAAGGACCAGGTGGAGCGGCTGAACGCGCTGATGACGGACCTGCTGCAGCTGGGGCGGCCCATCGCGAAGGAGGACTTCGCGGAGGTGGACCTGCGGGAGGTGGTGGAGAGGGCCGTTGGAAACCTGGCGCCGCGGTTTGCAGGGATCGAGGAAAAGGTGTCGGTGGAGGGGGAGGCGCCCCGGGTTCGGGGGGTGCGGGCGAACCTCCTGCAGGTGGCGGAGAACCTGGTTTCCAACGCTCTTTCCTTCACGCCGGAGGGGGAGAGGGTGGCGGTGAGCCTGCGGGCGGAGGGGGGCGAGGCGGTGGTGGAGGTGCGGGACCGGGGCCCGGGGATTCCGCGGGAGCTTCTGGGGAAGCTCTTCACGCCCTTCGCCAGCAAGCGGAAGGGGGGGACGGGCCTGGGGCTGGCCATCGTGCGGAAGATCGTGGAGGCCCACGGGGGGACGGTGGAGGCGAGGAACAACGACCCGCCCCCCGGGGCCTGCTTCACCGTGCGCCTGCCGGCGCCTTGACTCCCCCGCGGGGGGGCGGTAAGGTGGGAGCGGAACCGGCGTGAAAGGACCTTGGAGGAGCGGCTTGGGGACGCCCGGCGATTCGGACCTTTACCGGGACCTCTTCGAACAGAGCGAGGACCTCATCGCCCTCTTCGACGAGGAGGGGCGCTTCCTCATGATCAACCCCGCCGGGGCCGCGGCGCTGGGGTGCGCCTCCCCGAAGGAGGTGGTGGGGCGCCCCCTGAGCGACTTCCTCCACCCCAAGTTTCGGGAGGAGTGGCGCCCCGTGGTGGAGCGGATCCTCAAGGAAGGGAAGGGGGATTCGCAGGTCTGCGTGAGGAGGCCGTCGGGGGAGACGCGGATCTTCGCCGCCCGGAGCACGGTGAAGTCCGGAGGACCGGGGGTCCGGGTGATCCGCACCTCGGCGAGGGACATCACCGCCTGGAAGCGGATGGAGCGGGCCCTGAAGGAGGGGGTCCGCAGCTACCGGTCGCTCTTCGACGCCGTCTCCGACGCCCTCTACGTCCAGGACCGGCAGGGCCGCTTTCTGGACGTGAACCGGGGGGCGGTGGCCATGTACGGCTACGCGCGGGAGGAGTTCCTGGGGAGGACTCCCGACTTCCTCTCGGCCCCGGGGAAGAACGACCCGGAAAAGCTCAAGCGGGACCTGGAGGCGGCCTTCGCCGGGGAGACGAGGGTCTTCGAGTGGTGGGGGCGGCGGAAGAACGGCGAGGTCTTCCCCAAGGAGGTGGTCCTCAACCCCGCCGTGTACTTCGGCCAGGAGGTGGTGGTGGCCTCCGCCCGGGAGATCACCGCCGAACGGCGGGCGGCGGAGGAGGCGGCCCGGGCCGCGAGGCGGTACGAGACCCTCCTGGAGGAGGCCGGAGACGCCGTCTTCGTGATGGAGGGGGACCGCTTCGTCTCCGCCAACCCCGCCGCCTGCCGCTTCTTCGAGTGCGACGAGGAGGACCTCGTGGGCGCTTGCCCCTACGACTTCTCCCCACCGCGCCAGCCCGACGGGCGCGACTCGAGGGAGAAGGCGCTGGAGAAGATCCGGGCGGCCCTCGAGGGGGAGCCCCAGATCTTCTTTTGGCGCCACCGCACCCAGGGGGGCCGCCCGCTGGACGCCGAAGTCCACCTGCGGCGCCTCGTGGAAAACGGCACCGTGCGCCTCCAGGCGGTGGTGCGGGACGTGGGGGAGCGGGCCCGGAGGGAGGAACTCCTGGAGCGGAGCCGCGCCCGCCTGAAGAGCATCTTCGACCGCCTGCGCCACGTCTATTTCTCGGTGGCGATGCCCTCCCGGCGGGTCCTGGAACTCTCCGAGGGCTTCGAGGCCCTTTTCGGACTCCCCCGGGAGGAGATCCGCCCCGACCCGCGGTGGTGGGAGGAGCGGGTCCACCCCGAGGACCGGCCCTCCTGGCGGGAGTCCCACGACCGGCTCCTCCAGGGTGGGGAGCTGGACGCCTCCTACCGGATCGTGCGCCCCGACGGGACCGTCCGCCGGATCCACGACCGGACGGTGCCGGTTTTCGAGGAGGGCCGCCTGGTCCGGGTGGAGGGGGTCTTGGAGGACGTGACGGAGGTGGACCGCCTGCGGGAAGTGGAACGGCGGAACCGGGAGATGGAGTTCCTGGGGCGGCTTACCCAGGGCCTGGCCCACGAGGTTCGGAACCCCCTCTTCGCCGTCCAGGTGAACCTCCGCCTCCTGGAGCGCCACGTGGAAGGCGACCCCACGGCCGCCCAGGCTCTGGCCCACGTGAAGGAGCACCTCGGCCGCCTCAACGACGTCATGAAGGACGTCCTGGAGCTGGGCCGGAGGCCGTGCCCCGCGGAGGAGGGCCTCTTCCCCCTGGCGGAGGCCCTGCGGCAGGCCCGGGAGGCCCTCCACCGGTGGAACCCTTTGGAGGCCCGCCGGGTCCTCTGGGAAGGGTCGGGAGAGGAGGCGCGCCTCCGGGGCGTCCCGGCCATCCTCGGGAGGGCCCTGGAGCATCTGGTGCGCAACGGCCTGGAGGCGGCGCCGCAGCCGGCGGAGGTGAGGGTCCATTGGGCCGCGGGAGCCTCGGGGTGCGAGGTCCGGGTGGCCGACGAAGGGCCCGGGGTCCCGCCGGAACTCCGCGCAATCCTCTTCGAGCCCTTCGTCACCGGGAAGCCGGGGCGGCGGGGGCTGGGACTGGCCCTCTGCCGCCACTACGCCTCCCTCTTCGGCGGGACCGTATCGCTGGAGCGGCAGGACGGGAAAGGGGCGACCTTCCTTCTGAAGATTCCCGGGCCCGATGGCCTTTCGGCCTCCCCCCCGGAGGAGTGACGGGCCATGGCCCTCAAGCCTCCCCTCGTCCTCGTGGTGGACGACGACCGGGCCGTCCTGGAGTGGATGGCCTCCTTGCTGGAAGGAGAAGGGTGGGAACTCCTCCGGGCGGACACGGGGGAGGAGGCCCTGCGCCTGGCCCGGGAGCACCCCCCGGACGTGGCGGTGCTGGACGTGAAACTGCCCGGCCTCTCGGGCCGGGAGGTCTGCCGGATCCTCAAAGAAGACCCCCGTTTCGGCCACCCCTTGGTCATGCACGTCACCGGCGTGTACACCCGGCCGGATGAGGCCGCCCGGGCCCTCACGGAGGACGCCGACGACTACCTCGTCCACCCGCTGGACTCGCGGGTCTTCGTGGCCCGGGTGCGGGCGCTGCTCCGCCTGAAGGCGGCGGAGGAAGCCCTCCGGGAAGAGGCGGACCGCCGGCGCGAGCTGGAGACCATCGTGAACCGGAGCCCCGCCGTGGTCTTCCTGTGGCGCCAGGAGCCCGGGTGGCCGGTGGTCTTCGTCTCGGAGAACGTCTCCCGGTGGGGCTACCGGGCCGAGGAGTTTTTGTCGGGCGGGCGGCCCTTCTCCTCCCTGATCCACCCGGAGGACCGGCCCCGCCTCGAGGCGGAGCTGAGGGCCTTCGAGGAACGGGGCGCGCGGGAGTTCCTGCAGGTCTACCGCGTCGTCACCGCCGACGGGAAGGTCCGGTGGGTGGAGGACCGGACGGCGGTTCGGGAGAGGGGGAGCGGCCCGGCTTTGCACGAAGGGATTCTCCTGGACGTCACCGAGGCGAGGGAGGCGGAGGCGGAGCGGCTCCTGCTCTGGACGGCCATCGAAGAGGGCGACCCCGCGGTGATCGTCACCGACGCCGACGCCAACATCCGCTACGTGAACCCCGCCTTCGAGCGGGTCACGGGGTACGCCAAGGGAGAGGTCCTGGGGAAGAACCCCCGCCTCCTCCAGAGCGGCCGCCACGACAAGGCCTTCTACGAGGCCCTGTGGAAGGACCTCACCGCCGGAAGGACCTGGAGGGGGACCTTCGTCAACCGGCGGAAGGACGGGAGCCTCTACCACGAGGCCGCGGTCATCGGCCCGGTGCGGGACGCCGCGGGAAGGACCGCCGCGTACGTGGCGGTGAAGCAGGACGTGACGCGGGAGCGGGAGCTGGAGGAGCGGGCGCGGAAGGCGGAGGAGATGGCCCGCGTGGGGCGGCTCACCCAGGGCCTGGCCCACGAGATCCGCAACCCCCTCTTCGCCATCGAGGTGAACGCCGCCCTCCTCCAGCGGGCGGACTCCCTGGGGCCCGAGGCGGAGCAGGCCCTCCGCTTCGTCCGGGAGCACGTGGCGCGCCTCGGCGCGCTCATCCAGGACGTCCTGGAGCTGGGGGCGCCGGCGCAGGGGGAGGCCTTGGAGCCCTGCGCCGTCCGGTCCCTCCTGGAGGAGTCCGTGGCCCACCTCGCCAGCGTGCTCCCGCGGGCCGCCGCCCGGGTCACGGTGCAGGCGGCGGGACTCGAGGCGCCGGTGAGGGTCCTCCGCCACGGGGTGGTCCGGGCCCTCTGCCACCTCCTCCAGAACGCCGCCGAGGCCGACCCCCACGGCGAGATCCTCCTCATTGCCGCCGAGGAGGAGGGCGCGGCGGTTCTCAGGGTTCTGGACCGTGGCCCCGGCCTGCCTCTGGAACTGGGGGAGAAGATCTTCGAGCCCTTCGTCAGCGGGAAGGCCGGTCGGCGCGGCCTCGGACTGGCCCTGGCCCGGCGGTACGCCGAGCGGAGCGGGGGGTCCCTCTCGGCGGAAAACCGCACCCCGCCCCCGGGGGCGGTCTTCACCCTGAGGCTTCCCCTTTCCCCGTCACCGCCCGCTTCGTGAGCCGGGGTCCGTGGAGGGGATCGGACCTTGGCGGCGGACCTGCCCGCTGGGTTCTCAGGGGTGGTGGTCTTCGGTTCGCAACGAAAAACCCCCGCCGAGGGCGCAGAGGGCCATGCCCAGGCAGAAAACCAGGAGAACCTCCGGGGGGGTGAGGTAGCGGTGGGAGAGGTAGCCGAGAAAGAGGGCGCCGCCGCGGGCGAAGCGGGCGAAGAGGAGGTGGACGCCGGCGAGCCCGGCGAGGGCCAACAGCCCGGAGAGGCCGCCGAGGATGAGGCCCCCGGCCACGAAGGGGCCCCTCAGGCTCCATTCCGTGGCTCCCACGAAGCGGAGGATGGCGATCTCCTCCTTGCGGGAGAGAGCGATGATCCGGGTCACCGCCGCCATGGTGAAGACGGCGGCGGCGGAGAGGGCGGCGAAGAGCATCCCCCCCAACAGGCGGACGAAGCGGTTGTAGTCCCTCAGCTTCTCCACCCAGTCCCAGTCAAAGAGGACCTGTTCCACCCCTGGGAGCCGCCGGGCCTCCTCCAGGAGGCGGCGAACCTTTTCCAGATCCACCGGGGGCCTCAGCTTCAGGGAAAGGGACGGGGGAAGGGGGTTCTCGTTCAGGGCCGCCGCCGCGGAGCCGAAGGCCGGCGAAATCCTGGCCAGCTCTGCGAGGGCTTCGTCGGCGCTCACCGGACGGACGGAAAGGACGCGAGGGTCGGCGGCGAACCTGGCCGCCAAGGCGTCCATTTGGGAGGGGGGGAGGCCGTCGGCCAGAAAGAGGCGCACCTCCAGGTTCTGCTGCCAGGAGGCGACGAGGTCCGACACGTTGCCGGTGAGGTAGAGGGAGAAGGCCAGCACGAAGAGGGAGAGGAAGACGATGAAAAGGGCGAAGGCGTGGAGGGCCTTGTGGCGGAGGACGGCCAGGGCCCCTTCCTTCAAAAAAAAGAGGAGCGTGCGCAGAAACCCCATGGCGGGGCCAGGGTAGCAGAGGCCGGTCCGCGGGGGAAAGGGCCGGAGTTTTCCTCTTCGCGGAGAGGCGACCTTTCCGCCGCCGGCGACTCCTGGGGTATCCTGCCTCCGGGAGAGAACGGTGATTCGCTTCTACAACGTGGACAAGGTTTACCGGGGGGAGGTCCACGCCCTGAGGGGCGTGACCTTCACCATCCACCCCCGGCAGTTCTGCTTCGTCACCGGGTCCTCCGGGGCCGGCAAGAGCACCCTGCTCAAGATGGTCATCCGGGAGGAGCGGCCCACACAGGGCCAGATCGTCGTCAACGGGAGGAACCTCGACGGCCTCAGCCGGCGCCAGATGCCCTACTTCCGGCGGCGGTTGGGGGTGGTCTTCCAGGACTTCCGCCTCATTCCCACGCGGACGGTCTACGAGAACGTCACCCTCCTTCTCACCCTCCAGGGGGTGCCCGAAAGGGAGCGCCGGCGGCGGGCCTTCGAAGCCCTGCGGTGGGTGGGGCTCCAGAGCCGTATGGCCGCCTTCCCCGAACAGCTCTCCGGGGGGGAACAGCAGCGGGTGGCCATCGCCCGCGCCCTCATCAACCGGCCGGTGATCCTGCTGGCCGACGAACCCACGGGGAACCTGGACCCCGACCTGGCCCGGGAGATCCTGGCCCTCTTCAAGGAGGTGAACGCGGCGGGGACCACCGTGGTGGTGGCCACCCACGACAAGTCCCTCATCGCCGAGTTCGGCGGGCGGGTGCTCATCCTCGACAAGGGCCGCCTGCTGGACGACGGGGAGTGAGGAAACCGCCGCTTGCAATGGGCGACTGATTCGCTAAACTATTCGACGTTCCTGGGGGGAGGAACGGGGGAGGGTCCATGGGCGAACCGCGCCGGACGAGACCTTTGTACCACAACAGCGTCAGCTACTTCGGCGGCCTCGTGGTGGCCGCCACCTTCCTGCTCATCGCCTTTTCCCTGATCCTCCAGTTCGGGTTCCAGCGGACGAGCCCTTACCTCGGCATCTTCACCTATATGGTCTTCCCGGCTTTCCTCACGGCCGGGGCGCTGCTCTTCCTTTACGGCATGCGCCGGGAGAGCCTGCGGCGGCGGCGGGAAGGCTCGCCGGAGGAGCCTCCCTACCCGAAGCTCGACCTCAACGACCCGCGGCAACGCCGCCGCTTCGCCCGCTGGATGGTGGGAGGGTTCCTCGGAGCGATCCTTCTCGGCTTCGTGGCCTACAACGCCTTCCTCTTCACCGAGTCGGTGACCTTTTGCGGGAAGGTCTGCCACACGGTGATGGAGCCGGAGTTCGCGGCCTACCTCCACTCCCCCCACGCGAGGGTGCGGTGCGTGGAGTGCCACGTGGGCTCCGGGGCCTCCTGGTACGTGAAGTCGAAGATGTCCGGATCCCGGCAGGTCCTGGCGGTGGCCCTGCACACCTACGAGACCCCCATCCCGGTCCCGGTGAAAAACCTGCGGCCCGCCCGGGAAACCTGCGAGGAGTGCCACTGGCCGGCGAAGTTCTACGGGGCCCAGCTCCTCCAGATTCCCCACTTCCGGTACGACGAGGCGAACACCGCCGAGCAGGTGAGCCTGGTGCTCAAGACCGGCGGGGGGGACCCCCGGCTGGGCGCCCAGGCGGGGATCCACTGGCACATGATCCTGGCCAACACCGTCACCTTCGCCACCGACGACGAGAAGCTCCAGACCATCCCCTACGTGCACGTCCGGCGCCACGACGGCACCGAGGAGACCTACACCGCCGACGGCCGGGAAATCCCCCCGGAGAAGCTGGCGGCGATGACCCGGAGGTCCATGGACTGCATGGACTGCCACAACCGCCCCACCCACGTCTTCCCCGCCCCCGAATCGGCGGTGGACCAGGCCCTGGCCTCCGGGATCCTGGACCCCTCCCTTCCCTGGATCAAGAAGGTGGCGGTGGACGCGCTCGTTCGGGAGTACCCCGACCGGGAGTCCGCCCACCGGGGCCTGGCGGAGGAGATCCGCGGCTTCTACGGCAAGAACTACCCCGCCTTGGCGAAGGAGCGGGCGGCGGCCGTGGACCGGGCCGTGGAGGCCGTAAGCGCCATCTACGATCGCAGCGTCTTTCCCGCCATGAAGGTCAACTGGAAGACCTACGCCAGCAACATCGGCCACCGGAACTGGCCCGGCTGCTTCCGCTGCCATGACGGGCGCCACCGCTCCCCGTCGGGCAAGGTCCTCTCCATGGACTGCGCCCTCTGCCACACCCTCCCCCAGCGGGGGCCCCGCACCCCCCTGGGCCAGCTCCTCCCCGTCTCCGGCCAGAATTGGCACCCCTGGGAACTGAAGGGCAAGCACGCGGAGATTCTCTGCAACCGGTGCCACGCGGCGGGCTACCGGGCGCCCTCCGACTGCGCCGAATGCCACCGGATGGATTCAGCGGCCCCCATGATGGCCATGGGGTGTGACACCTGCCACGCCAAGCCCCAGGAAATCCTTCCCCTCAACGACTGCAAGGGCTGCCACGAGGGGCTGAAGGGACTCCACCGGAAGGGGGCCCACCCCGACCTCGACTGCACCTCCTGCCACAAGCCCCACGCCTGGAAGGTCACCGACCGGAAGCCCTGCGAGGCGTGCCACGAGGACCGCAGGACCCACTACGAAAAGGACGGCCCCTGCGCCGACTGCCACGATTTCCGAAGTTGAAAGGGGGGATGGGGAGGAGTCCCATGGAGCGGTTTCGAGACCAAGAACACCTGCTTCGTCTGGCGGGCCTCTTCGCGGCGGGCTTCGCCCTCTTCCTGGTGGTCCGGTGGGTCCTGATCCCCGGAGACTTCGGGGTGTACGGCCACTTCCGGGCCGGGGCCGTCGCGGACAACGCCGCCAGACCCCTGCGCTACGCCGGGCGCCAGGCCTGCGGCGACTGCCACGGGGAGATCCTGGAGGCGAGGAAGGGGTCCCGCCACGAAGAAGTGGGGTGCGAGGCCTGCCACGGGCCCCTCCGGGCCCACGCCGAGGACCCGGAGGCGGCCAAAGCCCAGAAGCCCGACGGGGGGAAGGTCTGCCTGGTCTGCCACACGGCCAACGTCGCCAAGCCCGAGGGCTTCCCGGCGGTGGAGCCAAAGGAGCACGCCGGCGGGGAGCCGTGCGGAAGCTGCCACAAACCTCACCATCCAGAGATTTCCTAGGGGGCGCCCCATGGAGGAGACCCGCCGCCAGTTCCTGAAGCAATCCGGCGTGACCGTACTGTTGACGGGGGCCGCCGCCCTGGCCTGGGACCACCTATTGGCGGGCGAGCCGGAGAAGGCGCCAAACTACAAGATGGCCGACCACTGGTGGGCCCTGGCCCTCGACGTGGAGAAGTGCATCGGCTGCGGAAACTGCGTGAGGGCCTGCAAGGCCGAAAACGACGTGCCCTTGGAGCCCTTCTACTTCCGCACGTGGGTGGAGCGGTACCACGTCACCGAGGAGGATCCGGAGCACCCCCAGGTGGACTCCCCCAACGGGGGGTACGACGGCTTTCCCGAGCGCTACCGGGCCGGGGACGGGTCCAAGAACTTCTTCGTCCCCAAGCTGTGCAACCACTGCGCGCACTCCCCCTGCGTCCAGGTCTGCCCCGTGGGTGCCACCTTCGAGACCCCCGACGGGGTGGTCCTCGTGGACAAGAGCTACTGCCTGGGGTGCCGGTACTGCGTCCAGGCCTGCCCTTACGGCTGCCGCTTCATCGACCCGCGGACCCAGACCGTGGACAAGTGCTCCCTCTGTTACCACCGGATCACCAAAGGGCTCACCACCGCCTGCTGCGAGACGTGTCCCACCGGCGCCCGGACGCTGGGCGATTTGAAAGACCCCCGGGACCCCATCCACGAGTTCCTTTCCAAGAACAAGGTCCACGTGCTCAAGCCTCAATTGGCCACGGGATCCAAGGCCTTCTACAAGGGCCTCGACGGAACGGTTCGGTAGAGGGAGGGCGCCATGGACATGGAAAGCCTGCTGCACGCCGTCCAGGGCTTCATGTACCCCAACGAGATCGAGCTCCAGTGGAGCATCCTCATCGTCCTCTACCCTTTCATCACCGGACTGGTGGCGGGGGCCTTCATCCTGGCCTCGCTGGAGCGGGTCTTCAACGTGGAGGCGGTGAAGCCCACCTACCGGCTGGCCCTCCTCACGGCGCTGGCCTTTCTCCTCGTGGCCCCCCTGCCCCTCCAGCTCCACCTGGGCCACCCGGAGCGCTCCTTCGAAATGTACCTGACCCCCCACACCACCTCCGCCATGGCCATGTTTGGCTTCGTGTACCTCTGGTACCTCATGGCCGTGCTGGTCTTGGAAATCTGGCTGGACTACCGGAGGGACATCGTCCTGCTGGCCCGTCAAAGCCGGGGGTGGAAGAAGACGCTCTACCGGGTCCTGGCCCTCGGGTCGGACAACCTCAGCGAGCGCTCCCTGGCCCTGGACGACAAGGTGGGCCGGTTCATCACCGTCGTCGGCATCCCCTCCGCCTTCCTCCTGCACGGGTACGTGGGCTTCATCTTCGGCTCCATCAAGGCCAACCCCTGGTGGTCCACCCCCCTCATGCCCATCGTCTTCCTCTTTTCGGCCGTGGTCTCGGGCATCGCCCTGGTGATGCTGATGTACATGCTGGTGTCCTGGATCCGGCAGACCGCCCTCGACATGCGGTGCCTCGACACCATCGCCCGCTACTTCCTCTACGCCTTCCTCATCGATTTCTCCCTCGAAATGCTCGACCTCGTCCACCGGATCTACGAGGCCGACGAGTCCTTCAAGACCCTAGACTTCATGGTCCACACCAAGCTCTACACCTCCCAGGTTATCCTTCAGATCGTCCTGGGGACGGTGATTCCCATCACCCTCGTCTCCCTGACGCAGCTCGTGACGATGACCGAGCGCGCTCGGAAGAGTCTCTACGGCATCTCGGGCGTCCTCGCGCTGGCCGGGATCTTCGCCATGCGGTGGAACGTGGTGATCGGAGGCCAGCTCTTCTCGAAGAGCCTTCTGGGCTACACTACGTACAAGATGGGCTTCGCCACGCGGGAGGGGCTCCTGCCGGCCATCCTGCTCCTGGTTCTCCCCTTCGTCCTCCTCTACGTGCTGGTCCGCCTGCTGCCGCCGTGGCCGGAGGCCGCTCCGGCCAAGGAGCCATAGAAGGGAGGTCGGGATGGGAATTCGAGGTGGAGATTGGATCCGCCGTCAGCGGTTGGGGGGCGTGCCCGCCTGGGGGGCGCTCCTCGCCGCTTGTTTCGCCGCCTCCTGGCTGGGAGCCCAGACTCCGCCCCCGAGGGAAACGGCACCGACCGCCGGCGAAGGCCAACCGCCGGGCGCCGAGGAGATCCAAGTACCGCCGCCGCCCTTCACCGAAGGGATTTTTCCCTGCACCCAGTGCCACGACGGCAAGACGGTTCCCCTGAACACCCGTCCCCGAAATCTGGTGGACATGCACGACGACGTCGTCCTACGCCACGGCACCGACCGGTGGTGCCTCGACTGCCACAGCGCGGACCAGAGGGACCACCTCCACCTGGTGGACGGGCGGCTCATCGGCTTTTCGGAATCGTACCTCCTTTGCGGGCAGTGCCACGGGGACAAGCTGCGCGACTGGAAGGTGGGCGTCCACGGCAAGCGAACGGGGTCCTGGAACGGCCAGAAGCGGTACCTCCTCTGCGTGCACTGCCACAACCCGCACAGCCCGCGCTTCGCCCCCCTCAAGCCGCTGCCGCCGCCCGTCCCCCCCAAGGAGATCGTCCCCACGAAAGGCGGCACGCCATGAGTGCGCGACGGCCGTTTTCCGCAGGCGGCGCGGTCTCCCCCGCGGCCGAGGGCTCCCCGTCCCGCCGCCGGTTCCTCGCCGTGGCCGGCACGGCGGCGGTGGCCGCCGCCCTCGCGGGGTGCAAGGGAACCTCCACCGAGGAGTTCCTGCAGCGGAATTTCCGCGAGCTTTCGAAGGAGGAAGTCCGGGAGGTGATCGCCCGCCTCGAGAGGGAGTACTCGGCCAAGTTCCACAGAAAGGTGCGGGTGGGCAACGAGCCCCCCATCCCCGGCGTCCTCTTCGGCTACGCCCTGGACCTCAGCCGGTGCGTGGGCTGCCGCCGCTGCGTCTACGCCTGCGTCAAAGAGAACAACCCGTCCCGTCAGCCGCAAATTCAATGGATCCGAGTCTTGCAAATGGACAAGGACAAGGGGGTGGACCTTCAGCACGCCACCCCCTACTACGACCCGGAAAAGGTCCCCGAGGAAGGGCATTTCTACATGCCCGTCCAGTGCCATCAGTGCAAGAACCCGCCCTGCGTGAAGGTCTGTCCGGTGAAGGCGACGTGGAAGGAGCCCGACGGGATCACGGTCATCGACTACAACTGGTGCATCGGCTGCCGCTACTGCATGGCCGCCTGCCCTTACGGCGCCCGCCGTTTCAACTGGGACGAACCCCACATCCCGCCCCAGGACCTGAACCCCGAGACCCACTACTTCGGAAACCGGCCGCGCTACCGGGGCGTCGTGGAGAAGTGCACCTTCTGCATCCAGAGGACCCGCAAGGGCCTCTACCCCGCGTGCGTGGAAATCTGTCCCACGGGCTCGCGAAAGTTCGGAAACCTCCTCGATCCCCAGAGCGAGATCCGGTACGTGCTCGAAACCAAGCGGGTCTTCCTCTTCAAGGAAGAACTCAACACCGAACCCCGCTTTTACTACTTCTACGGAGTGTAACGGCCATGCGGAAGGAGAACTTTCGCCTCCTCGCGCGCTTCTGCGCCGGCGGCCTCCGGCTCCTTTTCGCGGGCAGCCGCTCCTACTACGCCTGGGTGGCCTTTCTCCTCGCCCTCGTCGGCGTCGGGACCTTGGCCTACCTGGGCCAGCTCCGCCACGGGCTCATCCAAACCTCCATGCGGGACCAAGTTTCGTGGGGGTTTTACATCGGGAACTTCACCTTTCTGGTGGGGGTCGCCGCGGCGGCCGTGATGCTCGTCATTCCCGCGTACGTGTACGAGTGGAAGCCCATCAAGGAGATCACCCTCCTGGGGGAGGTGCTTGCCATCGCCGCGCTCGTCATGTGCCTCGGCTTCGTCCTCGTGGACATCGGCCGGCCCGACCGCTTCTGGCACATCATCCCCTTCGTGGGTCTGCTGAACTTCCCCTCGTCCCTTCTCGCGTGGGACGTGCTCGCGCTGAACGGCTACCTGGGCCTGAACGGCTTCATCGTCCTCTACCTCTTGTTCTCCGCCTACACGCGGCGGCCGTACGCCAAGAGACTCGTCTACCCCCTCGTCTTCCTCTCCATCCCCATGGCGGTGAGCATCCACACGGTGACGGCTTACCTCTACAACGGTCTCGGAGCACGGCCCTACTGGAACTCCGCAATCCTCGCGCCGCGGTTCTTGACCTCGGCCTTCTGCTCGGGACCGGCGATCCTTCTGATCCTACTGCAGATCCTCCGGAAGCAGACCCGCCTGGAGATCAAAGACGAGGCCATCTTCAAGATCGCCGAGCTGATGGCATACGCCATGGGCATCAACCTCTTCCTCACCGCCGCGGAAGCCTTCAAGGAGTTCTACACCAACAGCCAGGAGGCGGTCTACATCCGGTATCTCTACGTCGGGTACAAAGGCCACACCACCCTGGTCCCCTTTGCCTGGGCCTCCGTGGCGTGCGGCCTGGCGGCGTTCCTCCTCTTCCTCATTCCCCGCACGAGAAAGAATTGGGTCACGCTCAACGCCGGGTGCGTCCTGATCTACGCGAGCGTCTACATTGAGAAGGGGATGGGGCTGATCATCCCCGGACTGACCCCTGACACCCTGGGGGAGATCTACACCTACAGGCCGTCGTCCACCGAGTTCCTCGTGGCCGCGGGGATCTTCGCCGTGGGCTTTCTCGTGTTCACGCTGGCCCTCAAGGTGGCGGTGCCCATCATGCTGGGAGAGTTTTCGCTCCCAGATCCCGCGCCGAAGCCGCCGCGGTAGCTCCGGCGCCGCCGTGCCGCCGCGGGGAAACGAGGAAGTGGCGCCCGTTTCCCCCTTCCGCCGGTTGTTGGTATCTTAGGGGCGGAGGTGGCGAAATGTTCATCGACGAGATCCGGGCTCGGGAAATCCTCGATTCGCGCGGCAACCCCACCGTGGAGGCGGAGGTCTTCCTGGAAGACGGGACGGTGGGGAGGGCCTCGGTCCCCTCGGGGGCCTCCACCGGCGAGGCGGAGGCGGTGGAGCTCCGGGACGGGGACGCCAAGCGCTTTTCGGGGAAGGGCGTCCTCAAGGCCGTCTCCCACGTGGAACGGGAGATCGCCTCCCGCCTCGAAGGGGCCGACCCCCTGGACCAGCGGGCGGTGGACCTGGAGATGCTGGCCCTGGACGGCACCCCCAACAAGGCCAAGCTGGGGGCCAACGCCACCCTCGCCGTTTCGGAGGCCGTGGCGCGGGCCGGCGCCGCCCTGCTGCAATTGCCCCTCTACCGGTACCTGGGCGGCGCGAACGCCCACCGCCTGCCCGTCCCCATGATGAACGTCCTCAACGGCGGCGCCCACGCCGACAACAACGTGGACGTGCAGGAGTTCATGGTGGTCCCCGCGGGGGCCCGCTCCTTCCGCGAAGCCCTGCGCATGGGGGCGGAGGTCTACCACGCCCTGAAAGCGGCCCTCAAGGAGCGGAAGCTCTCCAGCGCCATCGGCGACGAGGGGGGCTTCGCCCCCAACCTCGAGACCGACGAGGAGGCCCTGGAACTCCTGGTGGAGGCGGTGGAGCGGGCCCGGTACAGGCCCGGCAAGGAGGTCTTCCTCGCCATCGACACCGCCGCCAGCAACGCCTGGGACCGGAAGGCCAGGGCCTACCGCATCGGCAAGCCCCTCCGCGCCGCCCAGCTGGTGGCCCTCTACGAACGGTGGGTCTCCCGCTACCCCCTCCTCTCCATCGAGGACGGGGTGGGCGAGCACGACCGGGCGGGCTGGCAGGCCCTCACCAAGGCCCTGGGCGCCAAGGTCCAGCTGGTGGCCGACGACTACGTCGTCACCAACCCCGCCCTCATCCGGAAAGCCGTGGCCGACGGCATCGCCAACGCCATCCTCATCAAGCCCAACCAGATCGGCACCGTCACCGAGACCCTGGAGGCGGTGGAGATCACCAAGCGGGCCGGCTACGGCGTGGTGGTGAGCCACCGCTCGGGGGAGACGGAGGACGCCTTCATCGCCGACCTCGCCGTGGCGGTGAACGCCGACTTCATCAAGACCGGGGCCCCCTGCCGGATGGACCGCCTCGCCAAGTACAACCAGCTCCTGAGGATCGAGGAGGACCTCGGCGAGGCGGGACGGTACGCGGGGAGGGAGGTGCTGGAACGGCTACGCGGCTGAACGCTCCGAGCCGGGCGCAGATCTTCTGGGGCCTGGTCCTCCTCGTCTGGCTCCCCATGCTGGTGCTCCTGGTGTGGGGGGAGAACGGCATCCTGGACCTTCTGGCCGTCCGCCGGCAGATCCGAACCTTGGAGGAGGAGATCGTCCGGCTCAAGGAGGAGAACCGGCGCCTATCGGAGGAGATTCGGGCCCTGAAGAGCGACCCTTCCCTTTACGAGCGCCCGGCGCGGGAGCGTTTCTTCTTCAAGAAGCCCGGGGAGACGATCCTGTACCTGCCCTCCGAAACGCCTCCCCCCAAAGCGGTGCCGCCCCCCGCCGCCCCGCCGCCGTGAAGGGCGCCCCTCTGCGACGGTCTCTGCCCGCCCTCCTCTTTCCCGCGGGCCCTTGTGTTCTCTGCGGAGCGGACGGGGAGGGAGGGCCCGCGCCCGGCCTCTGCCGCCGCTGCTGGAGGGAGAGGCGGCGGCCCCTTCGGCCCCTCTGCCCCGTCTGCGGCATGCCCCTGCCGCCGGTGGAGGGCCAGGAAGAGCACCCCTGCGGGCCGTGCCTCACGGAGCCCCCGCCCTTCGAGGCGCACGTCTCGGCCTACCTCTACGAGGGACCGGTGCGGGCCCTGGTCCTTCTGTACAAGGAACGGGGAAGGTACCCCCTCGCCGCCCTGCTGGGGACGGCGGTGGCCCGGGCGGTGCGCCGCCGCTGGCCCGGCGAGGCCTTCGACTGCGTGGCGTGGGTGCCCAGCCCCTTTCTCCGCCGCATGGCCCGCGGCTTCGAACCCGCCGGCCTGGTGGCCCGGGAGGCGGCCCGGCGCCTGGGCGTGCCCGCCCGGAAACTCCTTCGCTGCCGAAAGCGCCCCCGTCCCCAGAAGGGCCTTTCGGCCGCCGCCCGCCGAAGGAACGTGCGGGGGGCCTTCACCGCCGGCCGGGGGGACCTCAACGGCCTCCGGGTCCTCCTGGTGGACGACGTCCGCACCACCGGGGCCACCCTGTCGGAGGCGGCGCGCGTCCTTTGCCGGCGGGGGGCCCGGGTGAGGGCCGCCACCTTCGCCTGCGTGGCCCCCCGCCCGCTGGACCTCGCCGGGGAGCAGGAAGCCCTCGACCCGTAACCCCCCACCCTGCCCTCCGCCGCTCCGTCCTGGTACAATGCCGCGCCGGAGGAGAACCATGGACCTGAAGGGCAAGACGCTGTTCATCACGGGGGGAAGCCGCGGGATCGGGCTGGCCATCGGGATCCGGGCGGCGAGGGACGGGGCCAACGTGGCCCTGGCCGCCAAGACCGTGGAACCCCACCCCAAACTGCCGGGGACGCTCTTCACGGCGGCTCAGGAGGTGGAGCGGGCGGGGGGCAGGGCCCTCCCGTGCGTCTGCGACATCCGCGACGAGCACCAGGTGAAGGAGGCCATCGGGAAAACCGTGGAGACCTTCGGCGGCCTCGACATCCTCGTCAACAACGCCAGCGCCATCGACCTGAGGGGCACCCTGGACCTGCCGGTGAAGAAGTGGGACCTCATGCACCAGGTGAACGCCCGGGGGACGTGGGTCTGCTCCAAGTACGCCCTGCCGCACCTCCGGAAGGCCGAGAACCCGCACATCCTCACCCTCGCGCCCCCCCTGGGGATCGGGCCGGAGTGGTTCGGCCGCCACGTGGCCTACACCCTGGCCAAGTACGGCATGAGCCTCGTCTCCCTGGGCCTCGCCGAGGAGTTCCGCGACGAGGGGGTGGCGGTGAACTGCCTCTGGCCCAAGACGGTCATCGCCACGGCGGCGGTCCAGAACCTCCTGGGCGGAGAGGAGGTGGTGGCCCACGCCCGCAAGCCGGAGTTCGTGGCGGAGGCCGCCTGGCACATCCTCGTCAAGGAAAGCCGCTCCTGCACGGGGAACTTCTTCCTCGACGAGGACCTGCTCCGGGCCGAGGGGGTCATGGACCTGGACCGCTTCTCGGTGACCCCCGGGGCCGACCTCTACCCGGACTTCTTCGTCTGACCTCCCCTGGCCCCATGCCCCGGCAAGCCCCATATTTACCGGGGAGGCTGTTGAGTAGCATGACGCGGGCGGGGATGGCGGCCCTGTTCCTGGCGGCGATGGTGGGGTGCGCGGCGGGGCCCTCCCCGGGGACCGGCCGGGCCATTCAGGCCCTGGCCTCGGTGGAGCGGGTTCGGGTGGTGCTACACTCCCCGGAGCTCCGGGGGGAGGCCGAGCGGGCCCTTCGGCGGGAGGGAGGCCCCCAGCCGACGCCACCCGGCGAGGAGGGGGTCCCCGAACTTCGGTTCCAGGTGGCCTGCGAGTCGGTCTTCGACCTCTGGCAGCCCCCCCTGCCCATCAACACGCCGAGCCTCAACCTGGACGACGACACGAAGGCGGGGATGCGCAGCCACTCCTCGGCGGTTCAGCCGGCCTGCGAGGCGTCGGCCACCCTCTTTCTGGACGGCCGCCCGGTGTGGAACGACGCCTTGAGGACCACGGTGGTGGACGCCCGCTCGGCGCGGAACCTGGTGGCGCGGATCGCCGCCCGCTTCGCCGGGGACTGGCGAAGGGCCCGGGAAGGGGCCTCCCCCTCGGCCGGAGGGGGTATCAGGGGCCGAGGAGGGCCGGAAGGGGGCCCTGCCGGCGGCCGGTCACCGTGACGCCCCCCTCCCCCACGAGGCAGTTGACCTCCGACCGGAAGCCGAAGCGGCCGGGGAGGTAGATCCCCGGCTCCACGGAGAAGAAGGTGTGGGGCAGGAGCCGCCGGGTGTCCCGCGTCTCGTAGTCGTCCATGTTGGCCCCGTCGCCGTGGTCCTCGGTGGTGATGGAGTGGCCGGTGCGGTGGATGAAGAACTCCCCGTACCCCGCCGCCTCCACCACCTCCCGGGCGGCCCGGTCCACCTCCCATCCCTGGACCGGCCGCACGGCGGCCTCCTCGGCCCGCACTACGGCGGCGTCCCGCGCCTTCGTCACCACCTCCCAGACCCGGGTCCGGTCGTCGGGGACCGAGGCCCCGGTCCAGGCGCACCAGGTGATGTCGGCGTAGATGGCCTCCTCCTCACGCTCCTTGGCCCAGAGGTCCAGCAGGAGGACCTGATCTTTCCCGATGGAGGCGGAGCCCTCCGGCAGGGGCTCGAAGTGGGGGTCGGCGGCGTGGGCGTCCACCGCCACGATGGGGGGGGCCATGGTGGTGAGGCCCCGCCCCTCGAAGAAGTCCAGCATCTGCCGCTGGAGGGCGTACTCGGTGAGGGGTTCGCCGCTGCGGAGGGCGGAGCGGACGCGGGCGAAGGCGAACTCCACCGTCTCCTCCAGGACGGCGAGGGCGCGGCGGTGGGTGGCCTCCTGCTCCGGGGTGCAGGCGGCCACGAAGGCGGCCACCAGGTCCCCCGAGGGGACCAGTTCCACCCCCAGGGAACGGAGGAAATCGGCCAGCCCGGCGTCCAGCCTCCCCAGGGCGGGGATGAGGCCCCGCTCGGCGAACTGAGCGGCCACCCGGCGGCGGCCCGAGAGGGCCTCCTTCAGCGCCTCCTGCCACTCCTGCCAGCGCCCGTACAGGAGAAGGCGGCCGGGGACGGCGTCCAGGCTGGCGGGCTCGATGCGGTGGCAGAGGCGCAGGGGCTCCCCCTCCGCCGGAAGCAGGTAGAACCAGCGCCGGGTCCGCATGGCCTTTTCGCCGATTCCGAGAAGGCGCAGCGCCAGGGGGTCGGTTCCCTTGAAGTCGGAGAAGAACCAGGCGTCCAGCCCCTCGGCCCTCAAGGCTTCCTGCATGGATCGAAGACGGGTCTCGTTCATGGTAGGATGGCCCTCCGGAGCGGATTATGGCAGAGGGCGCGGGGGGGCGAAAGGACGTCCCCTGCCGCCGCTCGTGGAGGAGGGCGCGCGGGATGGACGGATTCCCCTTCGAGACGCCCGTGACCGTTCGGTTTCGCGACATCGACGCCATGGGCCACGTCAACAACGCCGTCTACGGAACCTACTTCGAACTGGCGCGGGAGGCCTTCTTCAAGGAGGTCTTCGGCGTCGCCTCCGCCACGGACTACTTCTACATCCTGGCCCGGCTGGAGGTGGACTTTCGGAGGCCCGTGAAGTACGAGGACGCGGTCCGGGTGGGCCTCCGGGTCTCCCGCCTCGGGCGGACCTCCTTCACCTTCGACTACCGGATCGAGGCCTCCGGCGAGACCGCCGCCGAGGGCAAGACCGTCCAGGTGGCCTACGACTACGGCGCCGGCCGCCCCATGGCCATCCCCGAAGCCCACCGGCGGAAGCTGGCGGCCTTCCTCGCCCCCGCCCCCTGAGGCCTTCGGCATGCTGAAACTCCAGGAGATCGAGCTGGCGGGGTTCAAATCCTTCGCGGACCGGACGCGGATCCCCGTCCCCGACGACCTCCTGGTGGTGGTGGGCCCCAACGGCTCCGGAAAGAGCAACGTCACCGACGCGGTCCTCTGGGCCCTGGGGGAGCAGAGCCCCAAGAGCCTGAGGGGCCACAAGATGCAGGACGTGATCTTCAACGGGAGCCACCGGAGGCCCCCCGCCGGCACCGCCGAGGTCCTCATGACCTTCCGGGAGCCGGGGGGAGCGAAGGTTCAGGTGGGGCGGCGCCTCTCCCGGTCGGGGGAGAGCGCCTACCTCATGGACGGGCGCCCCGTGCGCCTCAAGGACGTCCACGACTTCCTCCTGCGCCACAACGTCTCCACCCAGGGGAGCTTTCTCGTGGAGCAGGGGCGGGTGGAGGCGCTTTTGGCCATGAGCCCCGAGGAGCGCCGCGCCATCTTCGAGGAGGTGGCGGGGATCGCCCACTACAAGGAAAACCGGCGGTCGGCCCTGCAGAAACTGGAGGCGACGGAGGCGAACCTGCTCCGCCTCAACGACATCCTCCTGGAGGTGGAGGGTCAGATGGCGGCCCTCAAGAAGCAGGCGGCCAAGGCCGACCGCTTCGTCAAGCTCACGGAGGAGCGCCGGACCCGCCAGCGCCGCCTCTGGGGGCGGCTCTACGGCCAGTGGTCCGCCCGCCGGCGGGCCCTCGAGCGCGACGGGGAGCTGCTGGCGGCGGAACGGGAGCGGCGGGAGGCGGTGGTGGCGGCCCTGGAGGCCGAGGGGGAGGCGGCTCGGCTCCGTCTGGCCGACCACGAGCGCTCCCTGCAGAACGCCGTCCAGGCCCTTCACGAGAAGGACCTCGCCCGGGAGCGGGCCGAGCAGGACCTGCAACGAAAGACCGACCAGATCCTTTCCGCCCGGGGCCGTCTGCGCCAGATCGCCCACGACCGGGAGGAACTGCAGGCGCGGATCCGCGCGGGGCAGCGGGAAATGGAGCGCCTGGAGGGGGAGGTGGCCCGGTGGGGGGGCGAGGAGCGGGCGGCCGCGGAGGCCGCCTCCGCCGCCCAGCGGGAGCTGGAGGAGCGGGGGAAGGAGGCCCAGGCGGCCGAAGCGGAGCGGGAGGACCTTCGCCGGAAGGCCTTCGCCGACGCCCAGGAGCACTCCAGGCTCAGCGCCCTCCTCGCCCGGCTGGGGGAGGACCTGAAGCGCCTTCAGGAGCGGGAGCGGCGCCTCCAGCGGGAGGAGGAGGGGCTGAGGGAGCGGGAAGCGGCCGCCGCCTCCCGGCTGGAGGAGGCGGAGGAGCGTCTCCGGAGGGCCCGGGAAGCCCGGTCCGCCCTGGCCGAAGCGGCCCGGGAGCAGCAGGGGCGCCTCGAGGAGGCCCGGGCCCGCGCCCGGAAGGCCTCGGAAGCCCTCGCCACCGCCCGGCGGGACGCGGCGGTGGCCGAGCGGGAGCGGAAGGTGCTCGAAGGCCACGGGAAGAGCCTCGCCGCCTCGGGGCAGACGGCGGTCACCCGCCGCTTCTCCGGGAAGGAGCCGCCCACCCTGGCCCGTCTCCTGGCCGGCGTCCCCGAAGCGCTCCTGCCGCCGCTGGCGGCGGTCCTCGGGGACCTCCTCGCGGGCTTCGTCGGGGTTTCCTGGGAGGAAGCCGTGCCCCTTCTCGAGGACCTGCGGCGGGGACGGAGCGGCCAAGCGGTCTTCTTCGTGGGTGGAGGGGCCGAACCGGAGGAGGTTCCCGCCCTCCCCCCCGGAGCCACCCTCCTCCACCGGGCGGAGGGGATCCCCGGGGAGGTCCGGCCGTACCTGCCCCCGGTTTTCCTGGTTCCCACCGCGGAGGCGGCGCGGGAGGCCGCCCGGCGGACGAACCTTCCCGCCGTCACCCCGGAGGGCCTGCTGGTCCACCCCCGGGGGTGGGTCCGCGGCGGCGCCGGCGGTCCGGGGGGCGGGGCCCTCCTGGAGCACGAGCACCGCCTGAAGGAGGCCCTCAGGGGCGAGGAAGAGGCGCTCCAAGCCTTGGCCCTGGCCGAGGAGGCGGCCCGGAAGGCCGACGGGGAGGCGGAGGAGGCCCGAAGGGCCGCCGGGGAAGCCGCGGAGGCGGAGCGCAAGGCGGCGGCCGAACTTCTCGAAGCGGAGCGGGAGCGGGAGCGGGCCGAGGAGGAGCGGTCCCGGCTGTCGGCCTCCCGGGACCTCCTGGAGGGGGAGATCCTCTCCTCCCGCGAGGAGAAGGCGGCCTTCGAAGCCCAGCGGAAGGACCTCTCGCGCGACCTTGGCGCCTCGGAGGAGGAGCGGGGCCGCTCCGAGGCCCGCCTGAAGGAGCTGGAGGAGCGGACCGCCGGACTGCGCCGCGCGCTGGAAGCCGCCCACGAGGCGGTGGCGGAGAGCCGCGCCCGCCACTCCGAGGTGGCCCAGAAGGCCCGATCCGCGGCCAACGCCCTCTCCCGCTCGAAGCAGACCCTGGAGGAGCTGAGGGCCACCGACGGCCGCCTCCAGGGGGAGGCCTCCTTGCTGGAGGAGCGGATCGCGTCCCTGGAGAAGGCCGTCACCGAGGGCCAGCAGGAGCTTCGCGCCCTCATCCTGGCCCTGGAGGAGGAGCGGGAGCGGAAGGCCCGCTTCGAAGAGGACCACCGGCGCCTGGCCGAAGAGGCGGAGGCGGCGGAGCGGCGGGCCCGGGAGGCCCGGGAGGCCGCCCAGCAGATCCGCGAGGAGCTCGCCCGGAACGAAGTGGAGCGGGCCACGGCGGCGGCGGAGGTGCGGAACCTGGAGGCCCGCATGGGGGAGGTCTTCGAGGAGCCCCCTGAGGCGCTGGCCGGGCAGTACGCCGGCGAGCCCCCCCTTTCCCCGGAGGAGGCGGAGGAGGAGGCGCGGGCCCTCATGCGCCTGGACGGCCGCATCGCGGAGCTGGGGGAGCTGAATTTGGCGGCCCGGGCGGAGTACGCCGAGCTGGAGAAGCGCCACGCCTTCCTCTCGGCCCAGCGCAAGGACCTGGAGGACGCCGTCGCCTCCCTCCACGAAACCATCCGGAAGATCAACCGGACCACGCGGGAGCGCTTTCTGGAGGCCTTCCGGGCCGTGGGGGACCACTTCTCCCACCTCTTCCGGCAGGTCTTCGAGGGGGGGGAGGCCCGCCTCGCCCTGCTGGACGAGCAGAACCCCCTGGACACGGGGGTGGAGATCTACGCCCAGCCTCCGGGCAAGAAGCTTCAGAGCCTGGGCCTCCTCTCGGGCGGGGAAAAGGCCATGGTGGCCCTCTCCCTCCTCTTCGGCCTCTTCGAGTACCGGCCCCAGCCCTTCTTCCTGCTGGACGAGGTGGACGCCCCGCTGGACGAGGCGAACATCGTGCGCTTCAGCCGGCTCCTGCAGCAGTTCCGGGGAAAGACGCAGTTCTTGGTGGTGAGCCACAACAAACGGACCATGGAACAGGCCGATTACCTCTACGGCGTCACCATGGCCGAGGGGGGGGTCTCCCGCGTGGTCTCGGTCCGCCTCCAGGACGTGGACCCGGTCCTGGGCGGAAACGGCGGCCGGCGGGAGGCGGCGGGAGGGGCGCCGTGAGGCCTTTCGCCGGGGCCCGCGGGGCCGCGGCCGCCCTCCTCTCCCTCCTCTTCGTCCTCGGGGTTCGGGCCGAGGGGCTGAAGGTCTCCTCGTCGGTGAACAAGAGCCGCCTCCGCCTGGGGGAGAGCCTCACCTTCACCCTGCGGGTGGAGGGGACGGACCTCCTCCCCCAGCCGGTCCTGCCCCCGCTGGAGAATTTCCGGGTGGCGGGGACCTACCAGACGGTGGAAGCCCTCCCCGGGGGCGGGCGGGCCCTCCTCTTCCACTACCTCCTGAGCCCCGAGGAGGCGGGCCGGCTCCGCGTGCCCCCCTTCTCCCTCCGGATCGGCGGGCAGACGGTGGAGGTGCCGGGCTTCGCCGTGGAGGTGGAGACGGCGGGCGCCCTTCCGCCGGCCGCCCCCACCCCGGCGGGGCCCGCCGCGCCGCCGGCCCTGGGGGATGACCTCCTCCTCCAGGGTTCCCTCTCCGCCAGCCGGGTTTTCGTGGGCCAGCCGGTGGTGTACACCCTCCACCTCCTCACCCGCCGTTCCGTGCGGGGCATCGACATCACGCGCTCCGCCACCTTCGAGGGCTTCCAGCGGGTGGAGGAACCGGGGGCCAGCCGGGCGCGGGCGGTGCAGGTCCGCCGGGGGGGAAAACTCTACCTCGACGCGGTGGTGCTGAGGGCCACCCTCTTCCCGCTGGAGCCGGGAAGCCGGGCCGTGGAGGACTTCGAAGCGGACCTGAGGCTGGAGGGGGTGGGGGGGCGCGTCACCCTCCGGGGAGGGGCGGCCCGCCTGGAGGTCCTACCCCTTCCCTCCCCGCCCCCGGGGTTCCGGGGTGCCGTGGGAAGGTTCACCCTCCGGGTGGCGGAGGCCCCGCCGCCGCGGGTGGAGGGGGGGCGCCCCGTGAGCCTTCGCCTGCAGGTGGAGGGGGAGGGCTTCCTGCCCGACGGCGCCCTGGAGGTCCCGGCCACGCCCCTTCTCCAGGCCTACCCCCCGGAGGTCGCCGACGGAAGCGGCTTCTCCGGCGGGCTTCTCCGGGTCAAGCGGGACTTCCGCCTCTCCTTTCTCCCCCGGACGGCCGGCCCCGTGGAGATCCCCCAGGCCCGCCTCACGGTCTTCGACCCCGAAACCCGCACCTACAGGACCCTGACGGCGGGCGGGGGCCGGGTCCTCGTGGGCGCGGGGGCACCGGGGAGCGGTGCCGGCGTGAGCCTCGCCCCCCTCGTGGAGAGGCCCCTCCCCGGCGGAGGGCGGCGGCCTCTGCTCTCCCGGCGCCTCTTCTGGCGCCTCCTGCCCATTCCGTACCTGGCCCTCCTGGTCTTCGCCTCGGGGCTCTGGGTCCACCGGACCTTTCTCACGGCGCCGGAGAAGCGGCGGGCCCGCCTGCTCCGGAACCGCGCCCGCCGGAACCTCCTGAGGGCCCGGCGCCGCCTGGACGTGCGCCGGGCGGAGGAGTGCCACGAGGCCCTCTCCCGGGCCCTCACCGACGCCCTGGACCTCCGGGCGGGGCGGGCCACCTCGGGCCTGGACCGGGAACGGCTCTTCGAGGTCCTCCGCCAGTCGGGGCTTGCCGAGGAGGCGGCCCGCCGGGCCGTCCTCCTGGTGGAGCGCCTGGAGCGGGCCCGGTACGCCCCCGAGCGCCCCACCAGGATGGAGCTCACGGCCCTCTACGAGGAGGTCCGTTCCTGGGTTCAGGGGGACCCGGGGGGCTCCGCGCGGCGCCGCACGCTTCTGCCGGCGCTGGCCCTTCTCGCCCTTCTCGGCGGGGACCTCGCCAGGGCGGGGGGCACCGGCGACCTGCTGGCCCGGAGGGCTTCCGAGGCCTACCAGCGGGGGGATTACGCCGAGGCCCGGCGGATCTACCTGCTCCTTCGGGAGGCGGAGGGCGACGGGGCGGCCCTCCATTTCAACCTGGGCAACTGCGCCTTGAAGTCCGGGGATTTGGGGCGGGCCATCCTGGAGTACCGCCGGGCCCTTCGGCTGGATCCCCGCTTCGGGCCGGCCAGGGCCAACCTCGAAGCGGCCCGGCGCCTCCTCCCGGCCCGGGTGCCCCCCTACGCCGTCCCCCCGTGGGAGGCCTTCCTCGCCTCTCTGCCGGAGGGGCTTCCCGAGGCGGCGGTGCTGGCCTTCTCCCTGCTCTTCTGCCTCTCGGCGGCCCTGGTGCTCCTCCTGCCCCCCGGGGAGGCCCGCCGGCTCTGGGCCCGGCTCCTGGCCGCGTCGGTCCTCCTGGGACTCCTTTCGGTGCTTCTGCTGGCGGGATCCGACGCGGTCCTTCCCCGGCGGCGCCCGGTGGTGGTGGTGGCCCCGGCGGAGGTGACGGCGGCCCCCGAGAGCGGGGGCAAGGTGCTGGCGGTGCTTCCCCCCGGGTCGGAGATCCTGCGGGTGGCCGAGGCGGGGAACCGCTCCCTGGTCCTCTGGGGGGAAGGGCGGGGCTGGACCGATTCCAGCGCCGTGGAGGAGCCTTGATGGAACGGGGACCGATCCTCCGGGCCGCCGCCTGCGCCGTTGCCCTGTCCGCGGCGGGCCTCCTCGCCGGGGTGCTTCTCCGGTGGGACGACCTGCGGTGGCTCTCCGCCCCGGAGCCCCCGGCCGTCCGCTTCCGCCCCCCCATTCGTCCGACAGCCCCCCCGCCCCCGGCGCCCCAGCCCCCCCCGCCGCTTCCGCCCCGCGTCCTCTCGGTGAAGGGCCTCTCCGTCGGGCCTTGCCCGCCCCTGGGCGCCGTCCCCGAGGTTCGGCGGGTGCTGGAGGGCCTGGACGAGGACCTCGCCGGCGCCGTGAAGGACCTCAAGGACGCCTCGGGCCTCTTCCCCTCCCCGGAAAACACGCTGGAGATCCTTCCCCGGCCCGCCGCCGAGTGCGCCTTCGCC
Organism: Acidobacteriota bacterium; assembly: GCA_037444825.1. Lineage (GTDB taxonomy): Bacteria > Acidobacteriota > UBA4820 > UBA4820 > DSQY01 > JBFLVU01. Next base: position 30,814 of record JBBILR010000004.1, read on the forward strand.
GAGCCCTTCGACGTCGGACGCCGGGGGGGGCGCTGGGTGGCGGAGGTCCCCGCCGAGCCGCTGGTCCTCGGGTGGTGGGACCGGCGGAGCCTTCTGGCCGCCGCCCTGGCCTGGGCGCTCCTGGAGCAGGAGGTCCCCGCCTTCTCTGAGGCCCCCCTCTGGTTCCGCGCCGGGGCCTCCCTCCACCTCGCCGGCTTCGGCCAGGCCTACCTCTCCCGCCGGATCCTGGAGAGCGACGCCCCCCTCCTCCTGGCGGGGCCGCTGGATCGCGAAGAGGATGCCTGGGCGAAAGGGGTCCTGGCCCTTTGGGCCCTGGAGGCGAGGAAGGGGCCGGGGGCCCTCCGGCGCTGGGTCAACTTGCTCCACGCGGGCCGGCCCTTCTGGGAGGCGCACGCCGCAGCGGCGGGGGAGTCCCGGGAGGCCTTCGAGGAGGGCTACCGGACCCTGGGGGCCCACCGCCTGAAGGAACTCACCGCCTCCCGGGGGGAGTTCCGGGAGGCCGTGGCCCTCCTCAGGCAGGGGAAGGACGGAGAGGCCCTGGAGCGGCTCCGGGCCTTCGTGGAGGAGCGCCCGCTGGACCTCTACGCCGGAGACGCCGCCTACTACCTCAACTACGCCCGGGTGCGCCGGGGGGCCTACCGGGAGGCGGTCCTGGGCTTCACCGACCTCCTGGTGAACCGCCCCGCCTCCACCCACCTCCAGGGAAAGGCCCGCTACTTCCTGGGAAGGGCCTACCAGCTCGACGGGTACGGCCCGCTGGCCCTGGCCGAGTACCGTCTCGCCGCCCTCTCCCCCGACTCGGAACTGCTGCGAAAGGCGGCGGCCCAGCGGCAAAAGGAGCTGGAACCGTGAGCGCGAAACCGCTGGTCCTCGGCCTCACCGGGCCCAACGCCGCCGGAAAGGGCGAGGTGGCCGCCCTCCTCAAGGAGCGGGGCTTCTCCTGCCACAGCCTGAGCGACGTGGTGCGGGAGGAGGCCCTCCGGAGGGGGCGCACCGTTTCCCGGGACGACCTCATCGCCACGGGGAACGAACTGCGACGGGAGGGAGGCCCCGGGGCGCTGGCGGAGCGGATCCTTTCCCGCCTGGGGGACTGGGACGTGGTGGACTCCATCCGGAACCCCGCCGAGGTGGCCGTCCTGCGCCGCCTTCCCCGGTTCGTCCTCGTGGGGGTGGACGCCCCGGCCGAAGCGCGCTTCGAGCGGGCCCGGCGAAGGCCCGGGCGGGGGGACGCCGTCTCCGACCTGAAGGCCTTTCTGGCCAAAGAGGCCGAGGAGGACACCGAGGAGGAGACGAACCAGCGCCTCTCCGCCACCTTCGCCCTGAGGGACCGGACCCTCTACAACGGGGGGAGCCTGGAGGACCTCCGGGAGGCGGTGGGGGCCCTCCTCCGGGAACTGGAGGAGGCGGAATGAGGCGCCACTTCCGGGTCCCCGAGGAACTCGGAGGTTCCCGGCTGGACGCGGCCCTCGCGGCGCTGGACCCCCGCCTCAGCCGCCGCCGGGCCAAGGACCTCATCGAGCGCGGGGCCGTCTACCTCGACGGGAAGCGGTGCCGCCTCTGCTCCCGCCTGGTGGCGGCCGGCGCCTCGGTGGAGGTGGAGGCCTCCGGGGGCCGGCCCCTGCCTAAGTCCGTTTCCGCGGAGATCCTCTGGCAGGGGGAGGGGATCGTGGCCCTGGCCAAGCCCGCCGGCGTGCCCGCCGTCCCCACCCGGGAATCGGTGGCCGGGACCCTGCTCCACGCCGCCGCCCGCCGCCTGGGCCGCCCCCTCCGGGACCTCCATCCCCTCCACCGGCTGGACGCCGCCACCTCCGGCGTCTTCCTGGTGGCGTTGGAGGCCTCCGCCGCGGCCCTTTTGGGGGAGGCCTTCGCCCAGGGCCGGGTGGAGAAGGTGTACCTGGCCGTGGCGGCGGGCCTCCCGTCGCCCCCCGAGGGGGTTTGGGAGTGGCCCCTTTCCGAACCCCGGGACGGCCGGGTGGCGGTGGATCCCGGGGGGCGCCCCGCCCGGACCCGCTACCGGGTCCTCTTGGACCGCGGTGGCACGAGCCTCCTGGAGCTCCGCCCGGAGACGGGCCGGACCCACCAGATCCGCGTCCACGCCGCCGCCGCCGGACACCCCGTCGTGGGGGACCGCAAGTACGGCGGCCCCTGGGGGGTCCGCTCCCCCCGCCTCCTGCTCCACGCCTTCCGGGTGGCCTTCCCCCTTCCGTCGGGGGCGGTCCAGGTCGTGGAAGCACCCCTTCCGGAAGCCTTCGGCCCCGGGCCCCTCCCCGCGCTCCCCTGAAAAAGAACGGGGGGCCCGAAGGCCCCCCGTCTTCGATGGACGACCGGAAGGTTTCAGTAGCTCCAGGTCGTGGTGGTCTCCCCTCCGTCGGGGTTCAGGAAGCGCAGGGTGTGGGTTGTGCCCTTGGGAAGGACGGCCTTCAGGGCCTTCCCTCCCACGATCTTGATCTTCGTGGTGCTCTTCCAGACCACCTGGCTCCACTCTGAGCCGTTGATGAAGACTCGGATGCCGCTCTGGAGGTTGCTGCCGGTGACCTTCAGTCCGAAGGGCTTGAGCTTCACGATGGAAGTCACCACCGGAGGAGGCGCGGTTACCTGGATGGAGAGGTGGTCGTCCACGGCCGTCTGCCCCGCCCCGTCGTGGATGGTGAGGGTTACGGGGTAGAGCCCCGCCTGGTTGTAGGTGTGGGAGGGGTTCTGGGCGGAGGAGGT
>JBBILR010000004.1:33625-130753 GCA_037444825.1 Acidobacteriota bacterium
CGGGGTAGAGCCCCGCCTGGTTGTAGGTGTGGGAGGGGTTCTGGGCGGAGGAGGTCCCGCCGTCTCCGAAGCTCCACTCGTAGGTGAAGGGCGGGAGGCCTCCGCCGGCGGTGGCCCCGAAGGCCACCGTCAGGGGAGACGAGCCGGAGGCCGGCGAAGCGGTGGCGCCGGCGGTGAGAGGATGGGCCGCGACGATGGAGAGCGCGGTGGAAGAGGCCGTGTGGCCCTCGGCGTCGGTGACCGCGAGGGTCGCCGTGTAGGCGCCGGCCTCGTTGTAGGTGTGGGAGGGGTTCTGGGCGGAGGAGGTGCCGCCGTCCCCGAAGGACCACGAGTAGGAGTACGGGGGGAAGCCCCCTGTGGCGGAGCCGGTGAAGGCCACCGCCAGCGGGGGAGGGCCGGAAACGGGGGCGGCACCCGCCAGGGCCTGCAAGGCTTCCGCCACCACCACCGTGCCTTGCTGGGTGCAGGTTTCGGGTCCGGGGAGGGACGCGCTGAAGGTCCAGTCGTAGGATCCCGGCGCCGAGAAGGCGTATTGGGCGTTGGAGTCGGCGGAGGTGTGGCCGTCGCCGAAGTCCCAGAGGTAGAGGGGCTCCAGGGTGCACGCGAAGGTGACGACATCGGAACCGAAGAGAATGGACTCCCCCACCAGGGCGGAGGAGGTGTTCGTCGAGGCCTCGCAGGAAACGAAGGCGCAGTGGTTGGTGATGGCGAAGGCGAAGTAGTCGCCTGCGGCGAGGAAGGAGGCGAAGGGAAGGCCGGGGACGATGGCGGGGGTGTTGCGCCAGGTGGTGGTGCCGTCCCCCAGCTGGCCGTGGGTGTTCCGGCCCCAGGCGTAGACCGACCCGTCCTCCCGGACGAAGGCGGCGAAGAGGTACCCCGCCGCGGCCTGAACGACGTCGTTGTACGTTCCGATCCGCACGGGGGAGTGGTTCTCCGTGTTGGCGCCGTTCCACCCCCACTCCCAGACGGATCCGTCGTATCCGACGGCCAGGCAGCCGGCGTAGCCGGCGGCGATGGACCGGATGGCGGGAAGGCCGGGCACCTGCACGGGGGTGGTTCGGGTGGTGGTGGTGCCGTCCCCCAGCTGGCCGTTGTAATTGTAACCCCAGGCCCACACGGTGCCGTCGTTCCGCAAGGCGAGGTTGTGGTTGTACCCGGCGGCGATCTCGACGATCTGGCTCAGGCCGTTGACGCCCTGGGGGGTCGGGTGGGACGAGGAATCGGTCGTTCCCGCCCCGAGCTGGCCGTAATTGTTCCCTCCCCAGACCCACACGGCGCCGTTGTCTGCGAGGGCCAGGGAGTGCTCCTCCCCCGCCTCCACCTGGACGAGGTCCAGGAGCCCGGGGACCTCCGTGGGGACGTTCCGGTGCGTTCCCGCCATCCCCAGCTGGCCCTTGGAGTTGTTCCCCCACGCGAAGAGCCGGCGGTGGCCGCTGACGGGCTGGGAAATGGCCAGGGAGTGGTTCCGCCCGGCGGCGATGGCGTAGACCTGGCTCGCCACGGCGACGGGGGTGAGCCGCTGGGTGTTGGTTCCGTCCCCCAGCTGGCCGAAGAAATTGTACCCCCAGGCGTAGAGGTTGCCGTCGGCGTCCAACGCGAGGGTGAAGGCCTCCCCCGCCGCGGCGGAGACGACCTGGTCCCCCAGGTAGGCCCCCAGGTCGATGGGGGAAAGCCTGTCGGTGGTGGTCCCGTCGCCGAGCTGGCCGCTGGCGTTGTGGCCCCAGCCCCACAGGGTCCCCGGAAGGGTCGCCTGCGTCTGGGGAGGCGGGGCGGGAACCGCCGGCCCTTCCCCGCGGGACGCCGCCCCCAGGATCAGGGCCAGCCCCGCCGCCAGGAGAAAGGGGAGCCGCGGTCCTCGGTTCCCTTTCTTCGCTTCTCGCATGTTCTTCTCCTTTCCGAAAACGCCTCCCCGAACCGCCAACGAACCTCTACCCTAGAGGTACCCGTGGAGGGAGTATGCGGACATTCTCTCCCTAAATGAGTAAGAAAACAGTGACCGGCGTCACAATATTCCCGATGCCCGGAAGCCGTGGGTGCAGGGGGGTGTTCGTGGTACATTCGTTGAGGAATGGGAAGGGGGGGGCCATGGAACGGGCGACCCTCGCAACGCACCTCTTTCTGGTCGCGCTCCCGGCGCTCTTTCTCGCGGGAGCGCTCCTCGCCTACTGGAAGGGAAGGACCCGTGAGCCCTGACGCGGTCATCGCCGGGGTGGTGGTCCTCTACATGGCCCTCCTGCTGGCCATCGGGTGGGCGGCGGCCCGGCTCACGAGGTCGCCGGAGGACTTCTTCCTGGCGGGGAGGTCTCTGGGGTCCTGGGTGACGGCCATTTCCTCCACCGCCTCCTCGGAGAGCGGGTGGGTGGTCCTGGGGGCCGTGGGGATGGCCTACGCGGGGGGCGTCTCGGCCCTCTGGTACGCCCCCGGCTGCCTCTGCGGCTACGTCGTGAACCTCTACCTCGTGGCGCCCCGGCTCCGAAGGGAAGCGGCGGCGCAGGGGGCCCTCACCCTCCCCGACTTCCTGGCCGACCGGCTGGGGGGCTCCCTCGCGGTGCGGCTCCTCTCGGTGGCGGTGATCTTTCTCTGTCTCGGCGGGTACGTGGCGGCCCAGCTCACCGCCACCGGAAAGGCCATGGAGGCCATCCTCGGGATGCCCTACGGCCAGGGGGTGGTGCTGGGCGGGGGGGTGATCCTGCTCTACACCCTCTTGGGGGGCTTCCGGGCCGTCTCCTGGACGGACTTCGTCCAGGGGCTCATCATGGTGGCCGCCCTCACGGCCATGCCCCTCCTCGCCCTGGGCGCCGCGGGGGGGTACGGGGCGGTGCTGGCGGGCCTGGAACGGCTGGACCCGGCCCTCGTCTCGGCGGCGGGGGGAAAAACCGGCTTCGCCCTCTTCGGGCTCGTCACCGGCCTCCTCGGCATCGGCCTCGGGTATCCCGGCCAGCCCCACGTGCTCACGCGGTACATGGCGGCCTCCAGCGGCGAGAAGATCCGCCAGACCCAGCTCATCGCCATGGTCTGGGGGGTGCTGGTCTTCTACGGGGCGGGCTACCTGGGCCTGGCGGGGCGGCTCCTACGCCCCCGCCTCTCCGACCCCGAGCAGCTCTTTCCACTCCTCGCCAAGGAGAGCCTCCACCCCCTGCTGGCGGGGGTGATGCTGGCGGCCATCCTGTCGGCCATCATGTCCACCGTCTCCTCCCAGCTCCTGGTGGCCGCCTCCGCCGTGAGCCGGGACCTTCTGGAGCGCGGCTTCGGCATGGCCCGGAGCGATCGGGCCTCCCTCCTGGCGGGCCGGGCGGCGGTGGTGGTCCTCGGCCTCCTGGCCATGTGGGTGGCGGTGGGGCAGGTGCGGGTGGTCTTCTGGTTCGTCCTCTTCGCCTGGTCGGGGCTGGGGGCGGCCTTCGGGCCCGTGGTCCTGCTCTCCCTCTGGACGCGAAGGGTCACCCCGTGGGGGGCGGCGGCGGGGATCGCCACCGGCTTCCTGGCGACCGTCCTGTGGAAGGCGGCGGGCCTCTCCGACCGGTACATCTACGAGCTGGTGCCGGCCTTCCTCCTCGCCGGGGCGGCGGTCCTGCTCGCGGGAGCCCTGGAGCGCCGTCTGCGGGGACAAGGTCCCGCCCCCGTGGTACCCTGACGGGGAGGCGCCCATGCACTGGCTGACCTACCAGGCCGAGGGGGAGACCCGAAAGTTCCTGCTCCAGAAGGAGCGGATCTCCCTGGGGCGCATGCCTGACTGCGACCTCATCGTCCCCGACCACACCGTCTCCCGGCGCCACGCCGAGCTCCTCAAGACCCTGAAGGGCTGGAAGATCGCCGACCTCGGCTCCCGGAACGGCACCCGGGTGAACGGGGAGCCCGTGGAGGAGCGCCTGCTTCAACCGGGGGACGAGGTCTCCCTGGGCTCTTTCACCTTCCGCTTCGAGGAGGACCCCAAGGCCCGGGTGCGGCTCACCGCCGCCGAGGAAGATTCGGTCGTCACCGAAGGGACCATCGTCCGCTCCCTGGAGGAGATCCAGCGGGCGCTGGCCCCGAGCGCCCTAGAGGCCCCCCCGTCGGGCCCGGAGGGCGAGGAGGGCAAGCGCCTGAGCCGCCTGGGCCGTATCCTCTCGGTCCTCTCGGAGGTCTCCAAGACCCTCCTCGCGGCCCCGGACGTGGAGGGGGTCCTGGAGAAGATCCTCGACGTCCTCTTCGAGTACCTCCCCGCCCGGCAGGCGGTGATCCTCCTGAAAAACCCCCAGACGGGGGAGATGGAACCGCGGGCCGTCCGCCAGGCCGGAAAGGGGAACGCCCCCATCCGCGTCTCCCAGAGCATCGTGCGGCGGGCCGCCGACGAGGGGGTGGCCATTCTCTGCCACGACGCCCAGGTGGACCCCCGCTTCAAGACCGGCGAGTCCATCCGGTTCCTGGGGATCCGCTCGGCCCTCTGCGTCCCCCTCCAGCTGGAAGACAAGGTCCTGGGCATCCTCTACGCCGACACCCCCCTCAAGGCCCAGGCCTTCGGCGAATTCCACCTGGACCTCCTCTCCGCCCTCTCCGGCTACGCCGCCATGGGGATCCGCCAGGCCGAACTCCGCGCCGCGGTGGAGGCCGAACGAAGGGCCAAGGCCCGGCTGGAGCGGTACCACTCCCCGTCGGTGGTCCGGCGGATCCTCGGCCGGGGGGAGCGGGGCGAAGGGGTGGGCCTGGAGGTGCGGGAGGCGACGGCCACCGTCCTCTTCGCCGACCTGGTGGGCTTCACCTCCATGACGGAGCACATGCCGCCCTCGGAGGTGGCCGCCATGCTCAACGCCTGCTTCTCCCGCATGACCGACGTGATCTTCGGCCACGAGGGGACCCTGGACAAGTTCATCGGCGACTGCGTCATGGCGGTCTTCGGCGCGCCCATCCCCCTTCCGGACCACGCCGTCCGGGCCGTCCAGTGCGCCCTGGACATGCGGTGGGCCCTGGAGGCCCTGAACCGGGAGCAGAAGGACCGGCCCCCCCTGGTCTTCCGCTTCGGCATCAACTCGGGGCCCATGGTGGCCGGGGACATCGGCAGCATGCGCCGGATGGAGTTCACCGTGTTGGGCACCACGGTCAACGCCGCCTCCCGCATCGAGACGGCGGTGGCCAAGCCCGGCCAGATCCTGGTGGGGGAGTCCACCTACCTGCTGGCCCGGGAGGCCTTCCGGTTCCAGAAGGTGGGGGACGTGGAGGTCAAGGGCCTCTCCCAGCCCCTGGCCGTCTACGAGGTCCTGGGCCAGACCGACGACCGGGACGCCTAGTCCCCCGGAGGTCGTTTCCCCGAAATGGGCGGCCAATGGTGGCAACCTGTTTGTAGAGGCGGGCAGAAATGGCGGATATCTTTGAGCAGAGGAAGCAATTGGCTGGCACTCCGGAAATCGGGATGGCTGGCCTGGCCGGGATGGGCGACGGATCCGGGGTGCTGTCCCCGCTGTCTAACATGTGTCAGGCCCTAAGAGGTATGAGAAGGTGCAGGGCGCTCATCGCGACTACAATCCTAGGGCTCTTCTCCGTTTGCCTCCCGTTGTCTTCACAGGAGAATGAAAAAACCGAGAGAAAAGCATTCCGAGTGAACAATTTATTCAGATAATCAAGATACAGTACCCCTTGCCCGAAACAGCATACCGGCTGTATGGATAATCTTCTTCCCCATCAACTGGGGGGGGCGGTAAGATGGGACGCTGGCGCGAAGAACGCGGCGGCCCCTAGGGCGGAGGCGGCTGTGCGGCTCGGGCTTGTTTGCCCTTCCTACGCTCCCGGTAGACCTCCACGATGCCGGGGATCCAGGAGACCACGATGACCGTGACGATGATGAGGTGGAGGTAGCGGTCCACGCCGGGGATGCGGCCCATGAGGTACCCGGCGGAGGCCATGCTCACGATCCACCCGATGCCGCCGAAGACGTTGAAGGAGAGGAAGCGAGGGTACTTCATCCGGCCCACGCCGGCCACCACCGGGGCGAAGGTGCGGATCACCGGCACGAAGCGGGCCAGCACGATGGTTTTGCCGCCGTACTTCTCGTAGAAGCGCTGGGCCTTGACGAGGTGGTCGGGGTTGAAGAGGAGGGACTTGGGCCGCTTGAAGATGAGCGGCCCCGTGCGGTAGCCGATGGAGTAGCCGGTGGAGTCGCCCACGACGGCGGCGACGGAGAGGAGCCAGAAGAGGGTCCAGAGGTCCAGGTAGCCCTGGCCGGCCATGATCCCCGCCGTCACCAGGAGGGAGTCCCCCGGAAGGAAAAACCCCACCAGGAGGCCCGTCTCCGCGAAGATGATCCCGAAGAGGACGGGGTAGCTCCCCCAGGCGATGAGGGCCTTGAGCTTCTCGGGGTCGTGCAGGGCCTGGAGCCACTCCATGCGGTCACCTCCCCGGCGGGAGGCCTCCCGCCGGAAAGGTAAGCCTCCGCGATGGGGCTCCCGCTGTCAAGGCGCCGCGTCCGGCCGAAAAACCCGCCCTCTCGGGCTACTTGGCCTTGCCGGGGGCGGGGGGCGGGGTGGGCTCGGGCTGGGGCTCCACCTTCAAAAGGTCCACGTCGAAGACGAGGACGGCGTTGGGGCCGATCTTGTCGCCGGCGCCCCGCTCGCCGTAGGCGAGGTCCGGGGGGATGAAGAGGCGTCCCGACCCGCCTTCCTTGAAGTGGGAGAGGCCTTCGCTCCACCCCTTGATGACGCCGGTGAGGGGGAAGGTGGCCGGCTGGCCCCGGTCGAAGGTGCTGTCGAAGACCGTGCCGTCGAGGAGGGTCCCCTTGTAGTGGACGGTGACGCGGTCCCGCGGCCCGGGGGAGAGGCCGGTCCCCTCCTTGAGGATCTGGATCTGCAGGCCGCTGGGGGTGGTCACCACCCCGGCCTTGGACTTGTTGGCGGCGAGGAAGGCCTCGCCCTCCTTCTTGTTCTTCTCCCCCAGCTTGGCCCTCTCCTCCGCCTTCTTCGCCTGGTAGCGCTGGACGAACTCCTGGCGGACCTTGGCGGCCTCCTGGGGGGTGAGCGCGGGCTCCGCCTCTTTGAACAGATCCTCGAGTGCCCGTTCGAAGGCCTTGAGGTCGAATTCGCCCCGAATCTCCTTCAGGCGCTCGCCCACGTCCAGGCCGAGGGCGTAGCCCAGCCGGACCTTGGGGTCCTCGGGGAGCGGTTTCGCGGGCTTGGCGGGCTTGGGGTCGGCGGCGGAGAGCGCGGCGGGCAGGAAAAGAGCGGCGAGGGCGAGGGCCAAAATACCGTTGCGGGCCATGGGGCCTCCTTACGAACGGGGCCATTGTGCGCCTCAAACGAGGGTCGTGCAAGGGCGGGAGAAGGCGGCCTCCGCCGTCCTCCCCTTGCCAAGAGGGACATCCCCCCCGTAGGATGGCGGCGGCGCCTTCCGGGGCCCCTGCCCATGGCCGAACGCCTTCCCATGCCCCCGCCCCCCTTCGCCCTCCTCTCCGACGCCGAGGGGGTGGGGCGCGGGTGGGGCTTCTCCCTTCTCCTCACCCGGCCCGCCGCCGAGGTGAGGGGCGGCGCCCGGGGCCTGTTCCTGAGGCGGCGCGGCTTCCGGCGGGCCTTTCCCGGAAACCCCCTCTCGGCGCTGGACCAGGTCCTGCGCCTCGCCGAGGAGGGGGCGCCGCCGGGGGCCCTCTGGGTGGTGGCGCTGGGCTACGACCTGAGGCGGGCGGCGGAGCGCTTCCGGGAGACCGCCGGGGACGACCTGGGCCTTCCCTGGCTTCACGCCTTTCTCTTCGAAAAACGCCGCCCCTTCTCCCTTCCCGCCGCTCCGCCGGCTTGCCCGCCCCTCCCGAGGCGGTGGGTCTCCCGCCCTTCCCGAAGGGCCTTCCTCCGCGGGGTGGAGGCGATCCGGGAGGCGGAGCGGGCGGGGGAGGTCTACGAAGTGAACCTTACCCGGCGGGTGGAGGCCCCTTTCCGCGCCTCCGCGTGGAGGCTCTTCCTCGGCCAGCTCCCCAAGGCCCGGCCGGCCTTCGGCGGCCTGCTCCACGCGGGGGGGTACCGCCTTCTCTGCCTCTCCCCGGAGCGCTTCCTGCGACGGGAGGGGAACCGGGTCCGGACCGAGCCCATCAAGGGGACGGCCCCGAGAGGGCGCACCCCGGAGGAGGACCTCCGCCTCTCCCGCCGCCTCCTCGAGGGGGAGAAGGAGGGGGCGGAGCTGGCCATGGCGGTGGACGTGGCCCGGAACGACCTGGGGCGGGTGGCGGTGCCGGGGACGGTTCGCACGAATCCGGCCCGGGCGCTCCTCACCCTTCCGTACGTCCACCACCTGTACGGCCGCGTGGAGGCCGAACTCCGGGCGGATGTGGGCCTGGGGGACCTCCTCCGGGCCTCCTTCCCGGGCGCCTCGGTGACGGGGGCGCCCAAGATCCGGGCCATGGGGTGGATCGACCGGCTGGAGAAAAAGACGAGGGGCCTGTACTGCGGCGCCTTCGGGTGGATGGAGCCCGGGGGGGAGCGCCTCGACCTCTGCCTCACCATCCGGACGGCGGAGATCCTGAGAGAAAGGCTGATCTACCACGTGGGCGGGGGGATCACCCTGGACTCCGATCCCCTCGCCGAATGGCGGGAAACGGAGGCGAAGGCGGCCTTCCTCCGGGGCGGGGAGGGCCGCCTTCGGGCACCCTGAACGCGGTTGTTTCGAAGGAGAAACCATGGACCTGATCCTGTGGCGCCACGCGGAAGCGGAGGACGGGTGGCCCGACGAGGCCCGCCCCCTCACCGCCCGGGGGAAGAAGCAGGCCCTCCGGGCGGCCCAATGGCTCGAGAAGCGCCTGCCCCCGAAGTTCACGCTCCTCGTGAGCCCGGCGGTGAGGGCCCGGGAAACGGCGGCTCCCCTCTCGGAGGAGGGGCGGGTGGAGGAGCGGGTGGGCGTGGGGGCCCGGGCCCCCGGCCTCCTCGAGGCCGCCGGCTGGCCCAAGGGCGAGGGCACGGTGGTGGTGGTGGGCCACCAGCCGACGCTGGGGGAGGCGGCGGGGATCCTCCTGACCCGGGAAGCCGTTCCCCTGCGGATTCGCAAGGGGGCCCTCTGGTGGTTCCGGGTCAAGCGGAAGGGCGACCTCTGGGAGACCACCCTCCTGTCGGTGGTGGACCCCGACCTCGGCTGAGGGGCCGGGGAGCCTGGCATTCCCCTTGCTTGAAGGGTAACCTTGGCACGGAGGGTATGCCAGAATGACACGGGGTACGCTCCTCATCCTGGAGGACGAGGCGGAGAACCTTCGAAGCCTCACCCGGGCCCTCGAGAAGGTGGGCTTCAAGGTCCACCCCTTCGCCGACGCGGTGGAGGGCCTGCGCCACCTGGAGGAGCACGGCGGCATCGACCTCGTGGTCACGGACCTCCGCATGCCCGGCATGGACGGCATGGAGGTGCTCCGGCGCATCAAGCGGAACGATCCCGCCCTGCCGGTCCTGCTGATCACGGCCTTCGGCTCGGTGGAGTCGGCGGTGGAGGCCATGAAGGTGGGGGCCGACGATTACCTCGCCAAGCCGGTGGACCTCTACGAGTTCCGGCGCCGGGTCCAGGCGCTGGTGGAACGGCGCCGCCTCAAGGTGGAGGTGGACGAGCTGAAGGCGAGGCTCGACGAGCGGTACGGCTTCGAGCGGATCATCGGCTCCTCCCCCCCCATGCGGGAACTCTTCGAGCAGATCCGCATGGTGGCCCCCACGAGGGCCACGGTCCTCCTCCACGGGGAGTCGGGGACCGGCAAGGAGCTCATCGCCAACGCCATCCACCAGAACTCCGATCGCAAGCGCGCCCGCTTTCTTCCCATCAACTGCGCCGCCATCCCCGCCACCCTTATGGAGAGCGAGCTCTTCGGCCACGAGAAGGGGGCCTTCACCGGGGCCGACCGGGCCCATCCCGGAAAGTTCGAACAGGCCCACGGAGGGACCCTCTTTCTCGACGAGATCGGGGAGCTGAACCTGGATCTCCAGGCCAAGCTCCTCCGGGTCCTGGAGGAACGGGTGGTGACCCGCGTGGGGGGGGCCCAGGCCATCCCCGTGGACGTGCGGATCGTCACCGCCACCAACCGGGACCTCTCCCGCATGGCGGCGGAGGGGCGCTTCCGGGAGGACCTCCTCTACCGCCTGAAGGTGGTGGAGCTGCGCATCCCCCCCCTGCGGGAGCGGCGGGAGGACATCCCCCTTCTCAGCCACGCCTTCGTGGCCCAGATCGCCAGGGAGTACGGCAAGCCGGTGCGGAGCCTCTCGCCGGAGGTGGTGCGGGCCCTGCAGGAGTACTCCTGGCCGGGGAACGTCCGCGAACTCAAGAACGTCATCGAGCGCATGGTGATCTTCTGCTCCGAGGAGGAACTCCGCGAGGTCCACCTGCCCGCCGAACTGAGGCCCGCCCTCCCGCCCCTGCCCGCCCAGGCCGGGACGCCCGCCGGGCCGGCGGAGCCATCTCCGCCTACCGCCCCCGTACCCATCCGTCCCCTGGAAGACCTGGAGCGGGAGGCCATTCTGAGGACCTTGGAAAAGACCGGAGGGAACAAGACCCAAGCCGCCCGCATTCTGGGCATCGGCCTGAGGACCCTCCACCGGAAGCTGAAGATCTACCGGATGGAAACGACGCCCATGCAGGATGAAAGGAGCACCCCATGAAGACCCTCAAGATCCTCTCCCTGGCCGCCCTGGGGACCCTCCTGGTCCTGGCCGGATTCGGCCTGGCCCAGCTCGGGAACGTGAGCGCCCCCACCGCCCACGCCGTCACCGCCCCCCCTCCGCCAGGGGCCCAGGCCTCCGCCGGCGCGCCCGCCCTTCCCGGCTTCGCCGACGTGGCGGAGCGGGTGAACCCCGCCGTGGTGGCCATCACCGCCCTCAGCGTCCAGGGGGACAAGAAGGGCCAGGAGGACGACCCGGAGGAGGACCCCTTCGCCAACCCCTTCCAGTTCTTTTTCGGGACGCCGCACCCGCCCATCCCGCGGGGAACGCCGCCGGTGGAGGAGGCGGGGGGGAGCGGCTTTCTCATCAGCCCCGACGGCTACATCCTCACGAACAACCACGTCATCGAAGGGGCCAGCAAGGTCCGGGTGACCCTGGACGAGGACCGGACCTTCGAGGCCAAGGTGGTGGGCCAGGACAAGGAGACCGACGTGGCCCTCCTGAAGATCGAGGGGAAGAACCTCCCCACCGTCCCCCTGGGGGACTCCGACGAGATCCGCCCCGGCGACTGGGTCATGGCGGTGGGCAACCCGCTCATGTACAGCCACACGGTGACGGTGGGGGTCATCTCCGCCAAGGGTCGGCGGATCTCCTCCAGCTCCCTGGACGACTTCCTCCAGACCGACGCCGCCATCAACTTCGGCAACTCCGGCGGCCCCCTGGTGAACACCCGGGGGGAGGTGGTGGGCATCAGCACCGCCATCACCCGGAGCGACTTCCGCGGGCGCGTGGTGGAGGGCATCGGCTTCGCCATCCCCATCAACCTCGTCAAGGCCCAGCTGGACCAGCTCAAGACCAAGGGCAAGGTGGAGCGCGGCTACCTCGGGGTGCGGGTGGGCCCCGTGGACCAGGACGCCAGGGACTACTACCGGAAGACCTACGGCCTGGATCTTTCCGGAGGGGCGTTGGTCCAGAGCGTGGACGAGAAGACCCCCGCCGCCAAGGCCGGGATGAAGAAGGGCGACATCATCGTCAAGGTGGAGGGACAGGAGATCCAGGACAGCCGCCAGCTTCCCCACAAGATCGCCGCCTACCCGCCCGGCAAGACCATCTCCGTGGAGGTCCTTCGGGAAGGGGAGCGCAGGACCCTGCGGATCACCCTCGGCGACCGGGCCAAGGGCCTGGAAGGCGAGGCGGAGCCCGAATCCGGAACAGAAGAAAAGGAAAGCCAGGACGCGCTGGGCATCACCGTCCAGAACCTGACCCCCCAGCTCAGGGCCCTGTACCGGCTCCCCGACGACCTGAGCGGCGTGGTGATCACCTCCGTGGACCCCAAGTCCAACGCCTACACCAAGGGGGTCCGGGAGGGGATGGTCCTCTCGGAGCTCAACGGCAAGCCCGTCTCCAACGTGCGGGAGTACAAGGCCGCCGCCTCCTCCGTGAAGAGCGGCGACCCCGTCAGCCTGTACGTCTCCGACGCCCGGGGCGGGGTGTACCTCTACTTCCGCGCCGGCTGACGTTTCCGGGGCGCTTCTTCCCGGGGCACCTCCTTCGGGGGGTGCCCCTTTTTTCACGGCCTTCCCAGGGCCGGGGGGCGCGGGAAAGGGGATCCGCCTCCCAGCGGGGCCCCCGGGGCCTCCTTTCCTCCGAAGGGCCGTTCCCGTCCCGGTAATTCCTTGACCGCACAAGCCTTTCCGCCTATACTGCCGCTTCCTCGTGAGGGGCGGTCTTGGAAGACGAACTCATCGCCGAACGACGACGAAAACTGGAAGCGTGGCGGGAGGCCTTTCCGGGGTGCCTCCCGCTCCGGTACGAGACGGACGCCTCCCTGGAGGAGGTCCTCCGCCGGTGGGGCGGCCGGTCCGCCGAGGAGCTGGCGGCCTCCCCCCCGCCGCTCCGGGCGGCCGGGCGGCTCGTGGCCCTGAGGAAGATGGGGAAGCTGACCTTCGGCCACCTCCAGGAGGGCGGGGCCCGCCTCCAAATCCTCTTCGAGAAGGGCCGGCTGGGGGACCTGTACGGCAAGCTGGCCCTTCTGGACGTGGGGGACTGGCTGGGGGTCCGGGGGACCCTCTTCCGCACCCGAACCGGGGAACTCACGGTGATGGTGGAGGAGCTGACCCCCCTCCAGAAGTGTTTGAGGCCCTTGCCGGAGAAGTGGCACGGCCTCAAGGACGTGGAGCAGCGATACCGCCAGCGCCACCTGGACCTCACCGTCAACGGGGAGAGCCTCCCCCGCTTCCGGGCCCGCCACCGCATGGTGGCGGCCCTGCGCGCCTTCATGGCGGAGCACGGGTACGAGGAGGTGGAGACCCCCATGCTCCACCCCCTGGCGGGGGGGGCGGCGGCCCGGCCCTTCGTCACCCACCACAACGCCCTGGACTGCGACCTGTACCTGAGGATCGCCCCCGAGCTCTACCTCAAGCGCCTCGTGGTCGGCGGCATGCCGCGGGTCTTCGAGATCAACCGGAACTTCCGCAACGAGGGGATCGACACCAGCCACAACCCCGAGTTCACCATGATGGAGTTCTACCGGGCCTACGCCTCGGCGGAGGACCTCATGGCCTTCACCGAAGCGATGCTCCTGGACGTGGCCGTGAAGGTGACCGGCTCCTCCCGCGTCTCCTTTCAAGGGGAGGAGATCTCCTTCGAGGCCCCCTTCCGCCGGCTCGACCTCCGGGAGGCGGCCCGCGCGGCCTTGGCCGAGGCCGGGGCGCCGAAAGACGCCGGAGAGACGGCGGAGGGGCGGGCCCTCTGGTGCCCCCGCCTGGGGATGAGCCCCGGCAAGGCCGCGACCCCCGAGAAGTTCCTCGTGGAAGCCTTCGAAACGCTGGTCCAGCCCCGCCTCCGAAACCCCACCTTCGTCACGGGCCACCCCGTGGAGGTCTCCCCCCTCTCCCGGCGGCGCCCGGCCGCCCAGGACACCGCCGACCGCTTCGAGCTCTTCGTGGCGGGGCTGGAGGTGGCCAACGGCTTCTCCGAGCTCAACGACCCCGAGGACCAGCGGAGCCGCTTCCGGGAGCAGGTGGCCGCCAAGGCCGGGGGGGACGAGGAGGCCATGGCCTACGACGAGGACTACTGCCAGACGCTGGAGTACGGCCTCCCCCCCACGGCGGGGGAAGGGCTCGGCATCGACCGGCTGGCCATGATCCTCACCGACACCCCCTCCATCCGGGACGTGATCCTCTTTCCCCTGCTCAAGCCCCTGCCCCCGGACGAAGCCCCATGAGCCTCGCGCTCTTCGTGGGGCGCCGCTACCTCCTGGCGCGGCGCCGCCAGGCCTTCATCTCGCTCATCACGCTGATTTCCGTGGCCGGGGTGGCCGTGGGGGTCATGGCCCTCATCGTGGCCCTGGCCGTCTCCACCGGTTTCACCACCCGGATCCGGGAGAAGATCCAGCTGCTCAACGCCGACCTCAACGTGATGGGCGGCCTGGGGGACATGACCGAGGAGCAGGTCCGGCGGGCCGAGGAGATCCTCTCCGCCGACCGCCGGGTGCAGGCCTTCACCCCGGTGGTCCTGGGGACGGGGCTGGTGGGCGGCCCCGCCACCCGGGTGGGGGTGGTGGCCAAGGTGGTGGGGGTCCAGCCGGAGACCCAGCGGGCGGTGGTGGACCTGGCCCCGCACCTTCAGGGTTCCGGGGCCCTGGGCCCCTTCCCCGACGGGAGCCGGGGGGCCGTTCTGGGGGCGGACCTGGCCGCCGAGCTGGGCGTGGCCCCGGGGGACACCGTCCAGCTCCTGGCGCCCCGCCTCACCCTGAGCCCCTTCGGCAACATCCCCCGCATCGTCCCCCTCAAGGTGACCGGCCTGCTCCGGACGGGGTACTACCTCTACGACACCGGCTTCGTCTTCGTGGACCTGGAGGGAGCCCGGGCCCTCTTCGCCGGCCCCGGGCGGGTCAGCTCCCTCCAGGTGCGCCTGAGGCCGGAGGCCTCGCTGGACGAGGTTCGGCGGGACCTGCAGGCCCGGCTGGGGGCCGATTTCCGGGTGCTGGACCTCATCGCCACCAACGCGGAGTTCTTCAAGGCCCTGCGCATGGAGCGGGTCCTCCTCTTCCTCGCCATCGGCCTCATCGTCCTGGTGGCGGCCCTCAACATCGTCTCCACGCTGGTCCTCATGGTCATGGAAAAGGTCCGGGACATCGGCATCCTCCGGAGCATGGGGGCCTCGGCGGCGGACATCCGGCGGATCTTCCTCTTTCAGGGGATGGTCATCGGGGCCGTGGGGACGGTCCTGGGGGCGGCGGCGGGGGTGGCGGCCTGCCTCCTGATGGACCGGTACCGCCTCATTCCCCTCTCCCTGGACGTCTACCCCCTCCCCTTCGTGCCCTTCGTCACCTCCCCGGGGCAGGTGGCCACGGTCTGCGCCTTCGCCTTGGGGGTCTCCTTCCTGGCCACCCTCTACCCCGCCAGCCGGGCCGCCGCCCTGGACCCGGTGGAAGCGCTGAGGTACGCCTGATGCTCTCGGTGAACGGCCTCACGAAGAGTTACCTCTCGGGAAACCGCACCCTCCCCATCCTCCGGGGGGTGGACCTGGCGGTGGCCGAGGGGGAGACGGTGGCCCTCACCGGCCCCTCCGGGGTGGGGAAGTCCACCCTCCTGCACCTGGTGGCGGGGCTGGACCGCCCCGACGGCGGTTCCATCCGGGTGGGAGGCGTGGACGTGGCCTCCCTGCGGGGGGCGGAGGCCGACGCCTTCCGCCGCCGCACGGTGGGGATCGTCTACCAGTTCCACTTTCTCCTGCCGGAGTTCACCGCCCTGGAGAACGTCCTCATGGCGGCGGTGGTGGCCGGGGAGCGCCCCCGGGCCGCCCGGGAGCGGGCCCGGGCCCTCCTTCGGGAGGTGGGGCTTGCGGAGCGGGAAGACCACCTTCCCTCCGGGCTCTCCGGGGGGGAGCAGCAGCGGGTGGCCCTGGCTCGGGCCCTGTTGAACGGCCCCCGCCTCCTCCTGGCCGACGAACCGACGGGCAACCTGGACGAGGAGACGGCCGCCCAGGTCTTCGGCCTCCTCCTCGACCTCCGAAAACGGCTAAAGCTCACGGTGCTCCTCGCCACCCACAACGCCTCCCTGGCGGCGGCCTGCGACCGCTCCGTCCGCCTCCACGAGGGCCGGATCGTCCCGTAACCCCCTCTGCCCGAGGAGGTTGCCGGGCCATGGATACCGCCGGGGCGGGATGGTATACTTCCCCGGATCGGGGAGCCGGATGTACGAGCGGTTTACGGAACTGGCCCGAAGGGTTCTTTACCTGGCGCGCCACGAGGCGCACCAGGAGGGCCTGCCCTTCACCGACGCCGAGCACCTGCTCCTCGCCATCCTCTCCGTGGACCCTCCCAACCTCCGCGAACTCTTCGCGCGGGCCGGCCTGAAGGCCGAGGAACTCCGGGCGGACCTGGCGGCGGACCGGACGGAACCGGCCCCCCCGCCGGGACCCGTCCCCCCCCCGTGGTCCCGGGACGCCCGGCTCGTCATCGAGCGCTACGCCCCGGAGGAGGCGGTGCGGGCCGGCTCGGCCCGCATCGGGCCGGAACACCTCCTCGCGGGGATTCTGCGCTTCGAGGACGGCCTGGCGGCCCGGGTCCTGCGCCAGAAGGGGCTCACCCTCTCCGCCGCCCGGCAGTGCCTCCCCGGGGCCTTCCGCCGCCCCCACCCCCCCGAGAGGAGCCGGGAGGAGCGGACCTCGCTGGAGGAGTTCACCCAGGACCTCACGGAGCTGGCCCGGACCGGGGACCTGGACCCCCTCGTGGGCCGGGAGGAGGAGCTGGACCGCATCGTCCAGATCCTGGCCCGCCGCCACAAGAACAACCCCATTCTGTTGGGGGAGCCGGGGGTCGGCAAGACGGCCCTCATCGAGGGGCTGGCCCAGCGGGTCGCCTCCGGCGCCGTCCCCGCCACCCTGCAGGGCAAGCGCATCCTGGGCCTGGACCTCTCCCTGGTGCTGGCCGGCACCAAGTACCGGGGCCAGTTCGAGGAGCGCCTCAAGGGGATCCTCAAGGAGGCCGCCGAAGACCGCTCGGTGATCCTCTTCGTGGACGAGATCCACACCATGGTGGGGGCGGGGAGCGCCGAGGGCTCCCTCGACGCCGCCAGCATCCTCAAGCCCGCCCTCTCGCGGGGCCAGGTCCAGTGCATCGGGACCTCCACCTTCCGGGACTACAAGCGGTACATCGAGAAGGACCGCGCCCTGGTCCGCCGGTTCCAGCCGGTGAAGATCCTGCCCCCCACCGAGGAGGCGACCCTGGAGATCCTCCGCGGCCTCAAGGAACGGTACGAGCGCTTCCACGGCGTGCGCTACACCGAGGAGGCCCTGCGCCAGGCGGTGGCCCTCTCCAACCGGTACATCAGCGACCGCTTCCAGCCCGACAAGGCCATCGACGTCATCGACGAGGCGGGGGCCATGGCCAAGATCCTGGCGGGACCCCGGGGCCGGCAGGTTCCGGAGGTGGAGGTGGAGTACGTGGACCTTCCCGCCGACCCCGCCCCCGGAGACCCCTTCGGCTCCATTTCTGGAGGGCATCACCCCGGGGGGGAGCGTCCTCCGAGGCGCCTGAGGACCGCCCCATCGTCTTCCCCGCCCTCCGGGCATCCTCCCGTGGAGGTGGGCCGGGGGCAGGTGGAGCAGGTGGTGGCCCTCTGGACGGGGATCCCGGTGGCCGCCCTCCGGGAGGACGAGCGGGAGAAGCTCCTCCGCATCGAGGAGACCCTCCACAAGCGGGTCATCGGGCAGGAGAAGGCCATCTCGGCCCTGGCCCGCGCCATCCGCCGGTCGAGGGCGGGCATCCGGAACCCCAGCCGGCCCATCGGTTCCTTCATCTTCCTGGGCCCAACGGGGGTGGGGAAGACCGAAGCCGCCAAGACCCTCACCGAGTTTCTCTTCGGCGACGAGAAGGCCCTCATCCGGCTGGACATGAGCGAGTACGCGGAGAAGCACTCCATCTCCAAGATGATCGGGAGCCCGCCGGGGTACGTGGGGTACGAGGAGGGGGGCCAGCTGGTGGAGCGGGTCAAGCGCCGGCCCTACGCCGTGATCCTGTTGGACGAGATCGAGAAGGCCCACCCCGACGTCCTCAACATGCTCCTCCAGGTGCTGGACGACGGCATCCTCACCGACTCCTACGGCGACACGGTGGACTTCAAGAACACCCTCCTGATCCTCACCAGCAACCTCGGATCCAAGTTCTTGCTGGAGAAGGGGCTCCCGGGGTTCGGGGACGACGAGGCCCGGACGGCGATGGTGAAGAAGGAGGAGGTCCTCCGGCTCCTGAGGCGCTCCCTCCTGCCGGAGTTTCTCAACCGCATCGACGAGGTCATCGTCTTCGACCCCCTGGGGCCCGAGGACCTTCTGGCCATCGCCCGGCGGATGATCCGGGACCTCAACCAGGCCCTCAAGACCCGGGGGCTCGAGGTGGACCCCGACCCGGAGGTCCTGCGGTTCCTCGTGGAGACCTGTTGCGCCGACCCGGCCTACGGGGCCCGGCCCCTCCGGCGGGGGGTGCAGACCTACGTCGAGGACCCGCTGGCGGAGTGGCTTCTCGGCCGGGGCCCCCGCGAGGGAAGCCGGATCCGCCTGAGGGTGGAGGGCGGGCGGGTGGTCCTCAAAGAAACGGAACCGGTGCCCATTCCCGGATAGGTGAGGCATGCGCCGAACGAACCTCGGATTCCTTCTGCTGTTCCTCCTCGCCGCCACCGCCCTCTGGGGACAGGCGGCCCCGGCGGAAAAACCGGTCATCGAGAAGATCGTCCTCGAGGGGAACGACCGGCTCACCACCGACGCCTTCTTGGCCCTCACCACCCTCCGCGTGGGACAGCCCTACGACGTGCAGGCCGTTAAGGGGCAGTTCCAGAAGATCTGGGGGAGCGGCCTCCTGGAGGACCTCACCATCGAGGTTCGGGACGGGGAGAAGGGCAAGGTGGTGGTCTTCAAGATCCAGGAGCGCCCCATCGTCTCCTCGGTGGAGTTCACGGGGAGCAAGAACCTCACCGGTGCCACGGTTCTGGACAAGCTCAAGGAAAACAACGCCGACATCAAGACCGGAACCATCCTCGACTACCAGAAGGTGAAGAAGACCGAGGCCGCCCTGAAGTTCATGGCGGCGGAGAAGGGGTACCCCGACGCCGAGGTGACCTCCAAGGTCCAGTCCATGGGCCGCTCCCAGGTGGCCCTCACCTTCCACATCACCGACGGGCCCAAGGCCCGCATCGAGAGGGTCCGGTTCCAGGGCGTCACCGCATTCTCCCAGCGGAAGCTCAAGTACACCCTCAAGAAGACCCGGCCCCACTGGTGGCTCTCCTGGGCCACCCGCCACGACATCTACTCCGAGGGGCGCTACTTCGAGGACACCAAGCTCCTGCGGGAGCTTTACGAATCCCGGGGCTACCTCGACGCGGACATCGGCGACCCCATCGTGGAGAGCCGCCTGAACGCCAAAAGGACGAGGAAGTGGCTCACCCTGACCATCCCCGTCTCCGAGGGCGTCCCCTACCGCCTCGGGGAAGTCTCCTTCCAGGGCAACAAGGTTTTCAGTGACGAGGAGCTCCGGAAGCTCTTCTTCCTCAAGAAGGGCAGGCCCCTGGACAAGGTGGCCCTGGGCCACATCCTCAAGGCCATCGAAGCCAAGTACGGGGAAAAGGGCTACCTGTACGCCACCGCCACGCCCATCTACGACAAGCGCGAGAAGGACGGCGTGGCCGACGTCACCCTCTCCATCACCGAGGACCAGGTCTACTACGTGAACCGCATCGAGTTCCTGGGCAACGTGGACACGCGGGACCACGTCCTGAGGCGGGAGATGCTGATCTACGAGCAGGAACTCTTCAACTACGTGCGGTACCAGCGGGGCCTCTACCGCCTCAAGCAGTCGGCCCTCTTCGAAATCAAGGAGGACCCGGTCATCGCCAAGGTCCCCAACACCAACACCGTGGACGTGACGGTGAAGGGGGAGGAGGCCAGCAAGAACGAGCTCCTCTTCGGCGGCGGCTACGGCGGGGTGAACGGCTTCTTCATTTCCGGGGCCTTCCGGACCTACAACTTCCTGGGGCTGGGGACCACCCTCTCCATCAACGCCGACGTGGGGAAGGTCCAGAAGCTGTACTCCATCAACTACGCGGACCCGTGGCTCTTCGGCAAGAGAATCGGCGGCTCCTTCCAGGTCTACAACTCCAAGCTCACCTACCTCCAGTTCGACCAGCAGGCCACCGGCGGCTCCGCGGCCGTCACCTTCCCCCTGGGCCTCTTCGCCGGGTGGCAGGTGGGGTACCGGCGGGAGCGCTCCAAGGTGAGCAACCTGGACCAAACCCTCGTCAACCCTCGGTACGCGGACGTTTTCAACAACACCACCACGTCGGCGGTCTTCACCAGCCTCTTCTACAACACGGTGAACAACCCCTTCCGGCCCATGCGGGGCCTCTCCCTCAACTTGAGCACGGTGGTGGCCGGGGGGTTCGCCGGCGGGGACAACTACTTCATCAAGCCTTCCTTCGAAGGCTCCCTCTTCTGGCCCACCTTCCGGAAGCAAAACCTCGCCTTCCGCCTGAACCTCGGCTACATCAAGAGCTACTCCGGCCGCGAGATCCCCATCTGGGAGCGGTACTTCCTCGGCGGCGAGGACACGCTGCGGGGCTTCGGCGTCCGGTCGGTCTACCCCCTCACCAAGGAGAACCGCTACTTCATCGACCCGGCCACCGGGACCATCCAGGGCGGCGACCGGGTCTTCCTGACCAACCTGGAGTACGTCTTCCACCTCACCGAACAGGTGGACACGGCCCTCTTCGTGGACGCGGGGAACACCTTCCACGAGCGCCAGAAGTGGGAGCTCTCCAACTACCGGGCCGACGCGGGGCTGGAGTTCCGGTTCTTCCTGCCCACCTTCAACATCCCCCTGCGCCTCATCTGGGCGACGAACCTCAAGCCCAAGCCCGGCGACGACTTCAGCAACTTCCAGATCTCCATCGGACTCACGTTCTGACCAACCCAAGGAGGTACTCGATGTTCAAGAAAGTGACGTTGGCCTCGCTCTTCGGCGCCCTCTCCCTCCTGTCGGTCGGGGCCCTGGCCCAGACCCGCATCGCCGTGGTGGACGCCATGAAGGTGGCCAACGACTGCAAGGAAGGGAAGCGGATCCAGAGCATCCTCAAGGGCGTCCACGACCAGAAGCAGAACCAGATCACCCAGCGGGAGGCGGAGCTCAAGGCCCTGGAGGAGAAGACCAAGGACCCCAAGATCAGCCCCGAGAAGAAGGACGAGCTTCAGAGCCAGTTCACCCAGAAGATTTACGAGTACCAGGCCTTCACCAAGGCCGCCTCCGAGGAGATGGAGGGCCGGACCCAGAAGATGCAGGAGGAGTTCCAGGAGAAGCTGAGCCGGATCCTCACGCAGTACGCCCAGAGCAAGGGGATCTCCCTGGTGGTGGAGAAGGGCATCTGCCTGTACAACGCCGACGCCCTGGACATCACCCAGGAAGTGATCGCCGCCATGGACCAGGCGTACCCGGGGACGTGACGCCATGAAGGCGAAGGCCCTCGCGGAGGCTCTGGGGGCCCGTCTCGATGGCGATCCCGACCTCTGGATCACCGGCGTGGCGCCCCTGGAACGGGCCGGCGCCGCCGACCTCTCCTTCCTCGCCAACCCCAAGTACCGAGAGGCGGCGGAAGGGAGCGGCGCCGGGGCCGTTCTGGTGGCCCCCGGGGTGGTTCTCCCCGGGAAGACCCTGCTGGTCTCCCCGAACCCCTACGCCGCCTTCGCCCGGGCGCTGGCCCTCTTCCACCCGGAGGAGCGGCCGGCGCCGGGGGTCCACCCCACCGCCGTCCTCGGCGAGGGGTGCGAGGTGGCCCCCGACGCCCACGTGGGTCCCCTGGCGGTCCTCATGGCGGGGGTCCGGGTGGGGCCGCGGTCGGTGGTGGAGGCCGGCTGCGTCCTCATGGAGGGGTGCGAGGTGGGGGAGGACTGCCGTCTCTACCCGCGGGTGGTCCTCTACCCCCGGACCCGCCTGGGGAACCGGGTGGTCCTCCACGCGGGGGTGGTCGTCGGCTCCGACGGCTTCGGCTACGCCGCCGAGGGGGGTGTCCACCGAAAGGTCCCCCAGGTGGGGACGGCGGTGGTGGAAGACGACGTGGAGATCGGCGCCAACACCACCGTGGACCGGGGAACCCTGGAGGAGACCCGCATCGGCGCCGGGACCAAAATCGACAACCTGGTCCAGATCGGCCACAACGTGCGAACCGGCGAGGGGTGCATCCTGGTGGCCCAGTCGGGGATCAGCGGCTCCACCCGCCTGGGGCGGGGGGTGATTTTCGCCGGACAGTCGGGGGCGGTGGGGCACATCCGCATCGGCGACCACGTCCGCGTGGGGGCCAAGTCGGCGGTCACCAAGGATTTGCCCGACGGCGCCTTCGTCACCGGCCACCCGGCGGTGGACCACCGGCTCTGGCTGAAGGAGCGCGCCCTCGCGGGGCGGATGGAGGAAATGTTCCGGCGCCTCAAGAATCTGGAACGGCGGCTCGAGGGAGCCGCCGGGGAGGAGTGAGGATGGACGTCGTTGCGATCCAGCAGATCCTGCCCCACCGGTACCCCTTTCTGTTGGTGGACCGGATCCTGGAGGTGGAACCCCAGCGGCGCATCGTGGGGATCAAGAACGTCACGGCGAACGAGCCCTTTTTCCAGGGGCACTTCCCCGGAAAGCCGGTGATGCCCGGGGTCCTCATCGTGGAGGCCATGGCCCAGGTGGGCGGGGTTCTTCTCCTCTCCGACGTCCCCGACCGGGACAAGAAGCTGGTCCTCTTCGCCGGAATCGACGAGGCCCGCTTCCGCCGGCCGGTGGTCCCCGGCGACCAGGTGCGCTTCGAGGTGGAGGTCCTCAGGCTCAAGGCCTCCACGTGCAAACTTCAAGGCAAGGCTTTCGTGGACGGGGCGCTGGCGGCCGAGGCGGTGATCCTCTCGGCCATGGTGGACCGGTAGGCCCCGGGGGGAGCGGAAGACATGGCGATCACGATCCATCCGTCGGCGGTGGTGGAGGAGGGGGCCCGGCTGGGAGACGGCTGCGTCGTGGGTCCCTTCGCGTACGTGGGCGCGGAGGTGACGCTGGGAGAGGGCACCCGGGTGGGGCCCCACTGCGTCCTCTCCGGGAAGGTGACCCTGGGGAAGGACAACGTGCTCGTCTCCCACTGCGCCATCGGCGGCCCCCCCCAGGACGTCTCCTACCGCGGCGAGCCCAGCGAGGTGATCGTGGGGGACGGCAACGTCTTCCGGGAGTTCGTCACCGTCAACCGGGCCACCACCAAGGAGCGCCGCGTCACCGAAATCGGGAGCCACGGCCTCTTCATGGCCTACACCCACATCGCCCACGACTGCGTGGTGGGGGACCACGTGATCTTCGCCAACAACGCCACCCTGGCGGGCCACGTGCACGTGGGGAAGCACGCCATGGTGGGGGCCCTCTCGGCCATCCACCAGTTCTGCGCCGTGGGGGACTACGCCTTCATCGGCGGCGGCTCCATCTGCACCCGGGACGTCCTCCCCTTCGTCAAGACCGTGGGGGCGCGGAGCGAGGGGAAGACGTACGGCATCAACACCATCGGCCTTCAGCGGAAGGGCTTCGCCCCAGAGACCATCGAGGCCTTGAAGTCGGCCTACCGGATTCTGTTCCATTCCAAGCTCCTCTTCACCGAGGCGGTGAAGGCCGCGGAGGAGAAGCTGGGCCATGTCCCGGAGGTGGCCTACCTCCTCCGCTTCATCCGGGAATCCAAGAGGGGGATCCAGCGCTGATCGCGCGGGGGAAGGGAGGGAGACCGTGGGGGCCACCCTGAAAGTCGCCGTGGTGGGAGTGGGCAGCCTGGGGCAGCACCACGCCCGGATCCTGTCGGATCTCCCGGGAGTGCGGCTGGAGGCGGTGGTGGACGCCGACGGGGCGCGGGCCCGGGAGATCGCCGAACGGTACGGCACACGGGCGCTCCTCCCCGGCGACCCGATGCCGCCGGTGGACGGGGTGGTCCTCGCCGCCCCCACCCGGCTCCACCGGGATCTGGCGGTCTCCTTCCTGGAGCGGGGCGTGGGGGTGCTCTGCGAAAAGCCCATGGCCACCACCGTGGAGGAGTGCGACGCCATCCTGGGGGCCCGCCATCGTTCGGGGGCGCCCCTGCTCGTGGGCCACATCGAGCACTTCAACCCCGGCGTCCAGGCCCTCCGAACCCACGTGGCGGAGCCCGGCTTCCTGGAGGTCCATCGCCTGGGCGTTTTCGTCCCCCGCTCGCTGGACGTGGACGTGGTCCTGGACCTCATGATCCACGACATCGAAATCGCCCAGTCCCTGGTGAAGCGCCCCCTGGACCGGGTGGAGGCGGTGGGGGTCTCGGTCCTCACCCCCCACGTGGACCTGGCCAACGCCCGCTTGACCTTCGCCGGGGGGTGCGTCGCCAACCTCACCGCCAGCCGCGTCTCCCGGGAGAAGGTCCGGAAGCTCCGCGTCTTCCAGAAGGACGCCTACCTCAGCGTGGACTACGCCGAGCAGTCGGTGGAGTGCTACCGGGTGGAGGAGGGGGGGCAGGGGCGGACCATCCGCAAGGTGGAGGTGCCCGTGGAGAAGCGGGAGCCCCTCCGGTGCGAGCTGGAGCACTTCGCCGCCGTCCTCCGGGGGGAGGCGCCGCCGGAGGTGGGCGGGGAGTCGGCCCGGGAGGCCGTCGCCGCCGCCCAGGCCATTTTGGCATGCATGGCAAGAACGGCACGGTCCGGGTGAACCGCCTCCTGGGGTCCCTGCCGGAACTGCGGCGGGCCGGTTGGGCCTGGTCGGTGACGGGAGGCCCCTCCGGCCCCCACCGGGGCTTCGGCGGGTGGGCCCTCTCCGAGCCCGAAGCCCTTCCGGTGGAGCCGGAGACCCTCTGGGACCTCGCCTCCCTCACCAAGCCGCTGGCCACGGCCCTCCTGGCCCTTCGGGCTTCCGACGCCGCAGGGTTGGACCTCGAGGAGCCCATTCCGGGGCTCTCCCCCCCCGCCACCCTGCTGGCCCTCCTTCGCCACGAGGGAGGCTTCCCCCCGTGGCTCCCCCTGTACGCCTTCGCCCGGGACCGGGCCGGGACGCTCCGGTGGCTTCTGCGGGAGGCCCCCCGCCGGGCCGACGGGCTTCCGGAGTACTCCTGCCCGGGCTACATCCTGGCGGGCCTCCTGGTGGAGGAGCGGCTGGGGGCCCCCCTTCCGGAACTCTTCCGGCGCTTCGTCGCCGGTCCCCTGGGGCTCGGCGGGGAGGAAGCCCTCTTCGCCCCACCCCATTCCCTCCGGAAGCGGACGGCGGCCACGGAGCTCTTTGGGGAGAGGGAGGCGGAGATGGCCCGCCCCTATGGGGCGGCTCCTCCCCCCTTCCGGCGCGGCCTGGCCTGGGGGGAGGTCCACGACGGCAACGCCCGTTTCCTGGGGGGCGCCGCCGGCAACGCGGGCCTCTTCGCCACCCTCCGGGGGGTGGAGGTCCTCGCGTCGGCCTTTTTCCCTTCCAGGCGGTTCCTTTCCCCCCGAGCCCTGGCCTGGGCGTGGGAGAGTCCCCACCCCCGGGGGGGCGTCCGGAGGACCGCCGGCTGGAAGGGCGGAGGCTCGGAGGGATGGGCCGCCGGGGCCTTCCTTCCGGAGGGGGCCGTGGGCCACGAAGGCTTCACCGGGACGGCCGTGTACCTGGACCGCCGTGCGGAAAGGGCCTATATCTTGCTTACGAACCGGATCCACCCGGTGCACCCGGGCACCGATTTCGGCCCGGTTCGGGCGGCCTTCCTGGAGCGGGCGAGGACTCTTCCATGAGGGGACTTCAACGGAAGGGCTACGGAACGAGCGACCGGGCCACCCAGGGATGGGCCTTCGCGGCGGCCCTTCTCCTCCACGGCCTGGTTCTTCTGGTGGCGGGTCACCAGTACGTGGTCTCCGCCTCCGACCCCACCCGCATGAACCAGGCGGCCCGCCAGCTTCCCAAGGTCGTCAACGGCAAGCCCGTCCGCTACGTCTACGTCCGGGACATGGTGCCCTCCCCCGAGCCGCCCCAGGACCCCACGCGCCTGTCGGACATGAACCGGCGGGGGGCCAGCCCCGACCCCCGGAAGGGGGATTCCCCGGACCCCACCTCCTTCGGGCGGAGCCCCGTCCGCCAGACGGGGGGGCCGGGGGAGGCGCCGGTGACCCGCCCCTCGGTGCCCCCTTCGCCGGGCTCCCTTCCCGCTGTCGTGCCGGTCCCCCCACCGGGAGGCGTCGTCGCCCGGCGCGAGGAGAGGGGCCGGCAAGGCCGGGAGAAGGGACCCGAGCGGAACACCGCCGCGAGGCCCCAGGCCGGAAAGGCCCAGGAAACCCAGATGGGGAAACCGGCCACGGCCCCCGAGGGCCTTCCCCTCTCCGGGCCGCCGGAGGGGGGGAGCCGGGGGGTGCCGGAGGTGGGGGGGAGTCCCCCCGCGCCCGGCGCCTCGCCCCGGGGTCCGGGAATCGCCTCCCAGCTCCAGAAGATGATGGTGGGCTCCCTCCAAGGGGGCTACGCCAACCCCAACGCCAGCCGCCTCAACTCCGGCGCCCTCTCCTTCGACACCGCCGCCTGGGACCTGGGGCCCTACGCGAGGCAGGTCCAGGAGAAGGTGGAGAGCAACTGGCGCATCCCCGGCGCCCAGGAGGTCCTCCGCCAGAAGGGCTGGGTGGCCATCCGCTTCACCATCCAGAAGAACGGCGCCATCACCGACCTGGCGCTGGAGCGCCCCTCGGGGATCCCCTCCTACGACCAGGCGGCCCTCAACGCCCTGATCTCCTCCAACCCCCTCCCCCCCCTCCCACCGGAGGTGACCGCCCCCTCCCTGGGGGCCCTCTTCCGCTTCTTCTACAACCTGCCCCCCGGGGATTGACCGGGAGACGCCGGCGTCCCCCTCCCCGTTCCTGGCAAGATTCTTGCAAGTGGATCGGTGTCCTCATACCCCCCTCCATTCCTCTCGTGGCCCCGCAAGGGGCTCTTCTTTTTTGAGGGGAGCCCGGGTTGTGTCCCATGGGTCTCACTGTGGCGGTCCGGGGTTACAGAGGGTGGGGAGCCCTCCGGTGCCGGACCCGGCCGAGGGACCCGGTCTCCGGCCTTTGGTTCCGTCCCCTCGCCTCCCGGACCGTGCCGGAAGGGGGGGCGTCGGCGAATCCTGCCATATCGGCGCGGTGAACCCCCGAAAAAGGGCCTCCGTGGCTGGCACGAGCCTTGCTTGAATCTCGGCATTGCCTAACCCCCTCCCTTCCCTCCGCGGGGGCCCTTCGGGGCCCCCGCCCTTTCTTTCCCTCCAAGGCGCAGGGGTGTACACTGTGCCGCCTCGCCGGCATGGCCCCGGCCCTTGGAAAGGCGGACCGTGAAGCCCAAGAACCCCCTCGTCCTGGTCTTCCTCATCACCTTCATCGACCTCATGGGCTTCGGCATCGTCATCCCGCTCCTGCCCCTCTACGGAAAGACCTACAACCCTTCCCCCTGGGCCTTTGGCCTCCTCATGGCCTCCTACTCGCTGATGCAGTTCCTTTTCGCGCCGGTCATGGGACGGATCTCCGACCACTTCGGCCGAAGGCCGGTTCTCCTGCTCTCCCTGGCGGGAACGGTGGCGGGGTACCTCCTCTTTGCCCTCCAGGACTCCCTCGCCGGGCTTTTCCTGTCGCGGACCGTGGGGGGCGTCATGGGGGCCAACGTCTCCACCGCCCAGGCGGTCATCGCCGACGTCACCGGCCCCGAGGAACGGGCCCGGGGGATGGGGCTCGTGGGGGCCGCCTTCGGACTCGGCTTCATCCTGGGGCCGGCCATCGGAGGAGCCTCCTACCGGCTGGGGCCGAGGTTTCCCGGCCTCTTCGCCGCCGGGCTGTCGGGGGCGGCTCTCCTCTTGGCCCTGCTCACCCTCCCGGAGACCTGGACCCCCGAGCGGCGGGCGCAGGCCCCCGCCTCCCGGAGGGGGTGGTTTTCGCTGTCCGCCCTGAGGCGGGCCCTCGCCCACCGGGAGGTCGGCGCCATCCTTCTCCTCTTCTTCCTCGCCACCTTCGCCTTCTCCAATTTCGAAGCCACCTTCGCCCTCCTCCTGCAGGGGCGCTTCGGCCTTTCCATGGCCGGCGTGGCCTACCTCTTCGTTTTCTTGGGGATCCTCGCCGCCGTCGTCCAGGGGGGGCTGGTGGGGCGGCTGGCGCGCCGGTACGGGGAACGGAAGTTGGTGGTCGCCGGGGCCCTCCTCCTGCTCCCGGCCTACGCCGCCCTCACCCGCGTGGCCACGTTGCCCCGCCTGGCGGCTCTTCTGGCCTTCCTGGCCCTGGGGGCGGGGCTCACGGGCCCCTCCCTCTCCTCCCTCGTCTCCCGCCTCTCCGCGGAGGACGAGCAGGGGGGCGTCCTGGGGCTCTACCAGTCCATGGCGTCCCTGGCGCGGATTATCGGGCCCTTTTGGGGGGTCTTCGCCTTCGAGCGCTTCGGGCAGGAGGCGCCGTACTGGACCGCCGCCGCGACGGGGGCGGGGGTGGCGGCCCGGGCGCGTCGGCTGGCCGGGGGGGGGACCGCGGCGGCCGCCGGGGCGGACCCGGCGGGCGAGGCGGGGGTCAGCCGTCCTGGTTGAACTCCTGGAAGTCGAAGAAGTAGCCGGTTCGGGTGACGGCGTCGGTCTCCGCCTGCACCAGGGCCGTGTGGCCGTCCTCGATGTCCAGGAAGCGCTGGAACATCTCCCGGGCCTCCCGCTCTTCCAGGGAGGCCACCAGGCTCCGGTAGAAGGCGGTCACCTCGTCTTCCAGCCGGAGGGCGGCGTGGAGGCGCCGCACGTCGTCCTCCGGGGCCCCCTTGGCCGAGCCTCCCCGAAGGAGGGCCATCCCCTTGGCCAGGAAGTCCTTGGAGGGGAGGACCGTTTCCAGGGGCTTCCCCGAGAGGGCCCCGGCGGTTTTCCACTCGGCCAGCCGGGACTTGAGGTAGTCCACGTGGCCCTGTTCCTCCCGGGCCAGCAGGGCGAAAAACTCCTTCCCCTTGGCGTCGGCGCACTCCCGGGAGGCCAGGGCGTAGTGGTCCCGCACCTTTTGCTCGTACTCCAGCGCCGTGACGATGGCTTCCTCGACGGTCATGGTCACCCCCCATCGGTGTCCGGCCGCCCCCCTCTGGAGGCGGCCTCCGCCTGTGCCGGCGAAGGCCCTACCCTAGCCCACCGGGGGCCTCCTGTCAACGGCCGGGGCGCGGAAATCCTTCACCTTGACAGGCCGGGCCGGAGGTTGTATCATCACCCTCTGTTTCGTTGGAGGAACGCGTGGCGAACCATGCATCGGCGATCAAGCGAGCGAAGCAGAACGAAAAGCGGCGGCTCCGGAACCGCGTGGCCATGAGCGAGATGCGGACGGCCATCAAGAAGTTCCGGGCGCTGGTGGCGGAGAAGCGCCGGGACGACGCCCTCCACAGCCTTCCCCGGGTCTACGCCCTCATCGACCGCACCCGGAAGAAGGGGGTCATCCACGCCGGCACCGCCGCCCGGTACAAGTCCCGCCTCGCCCGCGTGCTGAACACCCTCGGCGGAAACTGAGCCGATTCCTCTCGTTCGTCCCCGCCGGGGAGGGCCTGAAGGCCCTCCCCGGCGTCTTGTATCCCCCCCGGGGGGAGCCCGGCCCGGAGCGGGGCGTTATATTTGCGAAAGGAGGCACCCCATGGCCGAGTCGGCCCCACGGGAAATCCAGCGGGAGATCCGGGAATGGGCCCGCCGTCGGAACGCGGTGATCCTGGCCCACAACTACCAGGTGGGCCCGGTGCAGGACGTGGCGGATTTCGTGGGGGATTCCCTGGGGCTCTCCCAGCAGGCCGCCGCCTCCTCGGCCGACGTCATCGTCTTCTGCGGGGTCCACTTCATGGCGGAGACGGCCAGCATCCTCTGCCCGAAGAAGACCGTCCTCCTCCCGGACCTGGAGGCCGGCTGTTCCCTCTCCGACACCCTCACCGCCGAACAGCTCCGCGTCTGGAAGGCGCGGTACCCCGACGCCGTGGTGGTGACCTACGTGAACACCTCCGCCGCCGTGAAGGCCCTCTCGGACTACTGCTGCACCTCCTCCAACGCCGTGGAGGTGGTGCGGAGCATCCCCGCGGAGAAGGAGATCCTCTTCGGGCCCGACATGTTCCTGGGGGCCTACGTCTCCCGCGTCACCGGCCGGAAGAACCTCCGCCTCTGGGCCGGGGAGTGCCACGTCCACGCCGCCGTGCGCCCCGAGGACGTGGAAAAGGCCCGGGCGGCCCACCCGGGGGCGGATTTCCTCATCCACCCGGAGTGCGGGTGCGTCACCTCCTGCATGGTCTACCTGAAGGACCGCGACGTCGAAGGGCGCGACGCCTACATCTTCTCCACCGAGGGGATGGTGGGCCACGTGAAGCGCTCGCCCAAGGGGGAGTTCGTGGTGGCCACGGAGACGGGGATCCTCCACCGGATGCGGAAGGAGGCCCCCGGCAAGACCTTTCACCCCGTCAGCGAGGCCATGGAGTGCAAATACATGAAGACCGTCACCCTGGAGAAGGTCTTGAGGTCCCTCCGGGACCTCGTCCACGAAGTGAAGGTGGACCCGGAGACGGCGGAACGGGCCCGCCTGCCCATCGAGCGGATGCTCGCCATCGGCCGCAAGGACTGATTCCCGTGGCGGCGTCCCCCGGCGGCGCCGGCCGCCCCCTCCCCCTTCTCCCCTCCCCCTCCTGCTCCGCGCCGGTCCGGGGCGGCCTCACCGACCGGGAGGTCCGCCTGCTTCTCGAGATGCGCCGGCTCCAGGAGGCGTTGAAGGAGGCCCCGCCCCCCCTTCGGCGGGAACTCCTCGAACGCCGGGCCTCCCTGAAGCAAGAACGGGAGGAGGCCCGGCGGGAGCGGATGGCCCTCCTCGGCCACGAGGCCTGAGGGGCCTCCCCGCCGGGACTCCGTTGCCATCAGGATTTTCTGCTGGTCTTGGCGTAGACGGTGCCGAAGACCGGTTCGGTCTTCTTGCCGCACTTGGGGCAGGGGGGGGGACCGGCTTCCCGCTCCTTCACCGTCATCCGCCGTTCGAAGGTCTCGCCGCATTCGGTGCACTTGAAGACGTACAAGGGCATCGAACCACCTCCCGGGGGCCCTTCCTCGGGCCCATCTCCTCCTTTCCGTCTCGAACCGCGGGCCCGGGGGGCACCCCCTCCATAACAATATAGCCGCGCGGCGGGCGGGGGAAAAGCGGGCGAAAAAAAGCGCGGGCGAGGGCCCGCGCGAGAGAGAATGGGGATTTCCAAAAATCCGGCTCCGAACGCTTCCATCACCCCCGCGGGGGAGGCCGGCGGCTCTCTCCGGTGCGGCCTCTCCCCGAGAAACCGCGCTTCAAGTCACGGCCTTTCCAGCAGGTAGGCGAAGCCCATGCCGCCGCCGATGCACATGGTGACCACGCCCCGCTTGGCGTTGCGCCGCTTCAGTTCTCCGAGGATCTTGCAGGTGAGCACGGCGCCGGTGGCGCCCAGGGGGTGCCCCGTGGCGATGGCCCCGCCGTTCACGTTGACCTTGGCCGGGTCGAGCCCCAGCTCCCCCAGGGCTTTGAGGCAGTACACCGACTGGCTGGCGAAGGCCTCGTTCAGCTCGAAGAGGTCGATGTCGTCGAAGGTCAGCTTGGCCTTCTTCAGGAGCTTGGGGACGGCCTTGGCGGGCCCGATGCCCATGATCTCCGGGGGGACGCCCGCCACCGCCCACTGGCGGACGTAGGCGATGGGCTGGAGGCCCAGCTCGCCGGCCTTCTCCTCGGACATCACCACCACCGCCGCCGCGCCGTCGTTGATCTGCGAGGAGTTGCCGGCGGTGACGGTGCCGATGGGGTCGAAGACCGGCTTGAGCTTGGCCAGGGCCTCCACCGTGGTGTCGGCCCTCGGGCCCTCGTCGGTGTCGAAGGTGAACTCCTTCCACTGGCCGTCGTCCATGGTCCGCACCTTCAGGGGGACGATCTCCTCCTTGAACTTGCCGGCGGCGATGGCGGCGGCGGCCTTCTTGTGGGATTCGTAGGCGAACTGGTCCTGCTCCTCCCGCGTGATCTCGAACTTCCGGGCCACGATCTCCGCCGTGGTGCCCATGGCGGAGTAGATGTCGGGGTTGAACTGGAAGGCGGCGGGGTCGGCGATCATCTTGTTGCCGCCCATGGCCACCATGGACATGGACTCCACGCCGCCGGCGATGGCCACGTCGATGGAGCCGGACTTGATGAAGTCCGCCGCCATGGCGATGGCCATGCTCCCCGAGGAGCAGAAGCGGTTGATGGTCATGGCGGGGACGGTGTCGGGAAGGCCCGACATGAGGGAAATGATCCGGGCGATGTTCATGCCCTGCTCGCCCTCGGGCATGGCGCACCCGAAGATCACGTCCTCCACCTGCTCGGGCTCCAGGCCCTTGGTGCGTTTGAGAAGCTCCTTCACGACGGCGGAGGCGAACTCCTCCGGCCGGGTATCCTTGAGGCTGCCCTTCTTGGCCTTGCCGATGGGCGTCCGGGCCAGGCTAACGATCACGGCATTCCGCATGGCTTTTCTCCTCCAGCTTGGACAGGCGGTGAAACCTGTCGTCGCGCCATTTTGCTCTCGCTCTCCGGCTCCAGGACTCCTCTAGTTCCGGAGGGGCTTTCCCCGCTCCAGCATGTGCTGGATCCGGGCCTGGGTCTTCTCCTCGCCGCAGAGGGAGAGGAAGGCCTCCCGCTCGAGGTCGAGGATCTTCTGCTCGCTCACGGGGTTGTGGATGGTGGTGTCGCCGCCGCAGAGGATGTTGGCGATGTGGGTGGCGATTTTCACGTCGTGAGCGCTCACCCAGTGGGTGTGCTTCATGTTGTGGAGGATCATCTGGAAGGTGGCCACGCCCTCCTTGCCGGGGAGGTGGAAGGACATGGGCAGCGGTGGGACGTAGCCCTCCTCCGCCATGGCGATGGCCATGCGCTTGGCGGTGTAGAGCTGCTGCTCGCGGCAGATCTCCACCTTGTCGAAGGGGCGGAGGTACTTGAGGCTCCGCGCCTCCTCGGCGGAGGTGGAGACCTTGGCCATGGCGATGGTCTCGAAGGCCTTCTGGAGGAACGGCAGGTTGGAGAGGATGGGGGTGTCGATCCCCTGAAGGACCCGCTCCAGCATGAACAGGTGGCCGCCGCCGGCGGGCACGAGGCCCACCCCCACCTCGATGAGGCCCATGTACGTCTCGGCGTGGGCGCAGACCCGGTCGCCGCCCATGGTGATTTCGGCGCCGCCGCCGAAGGTGAAGCCGAAGGGGGCCGTCACCGTGGGGACCTTGCACTTGCGCAGACCCAGCGTCATGGCCTGGAAGTCCTTCACCATCTTGTCGATGGCGTCCCACATCTTGGCCTTGGAGGCTTCCAGCAGCATGGCGATGTTGGCGCCGGCGCAGAACTGGGCGGCCTGGTGGTGGACGACGAGCCCCCGGAACTCCTGTTCGGCGATCTCGATGCCCTTGAGCATCACCTCGATGATGGAGTCGTCGATGGGGTTCATGGCGGGCTGGGTGGCCGAGTGGAACTCCACGCAGGCGATGCCGTC
The DNA here is from genome assembly GCA_037444825.1 of Acidobacteriota bacterium. Lineage (GTDB taxonomy): Bacteria > Acidobacteriota > UBA4820 > UBA4820 > DSQY01 > JBFLVU01. The sequence continues at coordinate 66,674 of JBBILR010000004.1, forward strand.
GCCGAGGTCCACGAGGGAGGCGCCCATGGTCTCGTAGACCGGCGGCTTCTGGCGCTTGATGTCCGCGAGGATGAGGAAGGACCCCGGCTTGGGGATGGGGAGGTACTTTTTCTTACGGACGTCGTAGTACTCGCGGCAGGTGGCGCCGTCCCGGTAGAAGGAGGGGCACCCGGCCTGGAGCATCTCCTTGACCCACGGGGCCACCGCGACGCCCTCGGCCTCCATCCGGTCCACCGTCTCCTTCACGCCCAGGGCGTCCCAGGTCTCGAAGGGGCCCAGCTCCCAGTTGAAGCCCCACTTGATGGCCTGGTCGATGTCCACGATGGTGTCGGCGATCTCGCCCATGCGGTTGGCGGCGTAGGCCAGGGTGTCCTTGAGGATCGTCCAGGCGAAGATGCCGGCGCGGTCGGTGGCGTTGGCCACGATCTTGATCCGCTGGCCGGGGTCGTGGATGCCCTTGACCTTCTTCAGGGACTCGATGTCCGGCTTCTCCTGGGGGACGTACTCGAAGGTCTTGGGGTCGAGGACGAAGGTCTCCTTCTTGCCCATGTCCTTCTTCTCGACCTTGAAGAAGCCCTTCTTGGTCTTCCGCCCCAGCATCCCCTCCTTGACCATGCGCTGCAGGACCTCGGGGATCTCGAAGGCCCACTTGCCCTCGTCGTCGGGGCACCCCTCCTTCAGGGTGTTCACCACGTGGACGAAGGTGTCGAGGCCCACGAGGTCGGCGGTGCCGAAGGAGGCGCTCTTGGGACGCCCCAGGGCCGGTCCCGTGATGGCGTCCACCTCGTCGAAGCGGTAGCCCATCTGGAGGGTGGCGTGGAGGGTGGCCATCATCCCGAAGACCCCGATCCGGTTCCCGACGAAGTTGGGGGTGTCCTTCCCGTAGACGACGCCCTTGCCCAGGCGGAGGCGGCCGAAGTCGGCGATGAAGGCGAGGATGTCGGGGTCGGTCTTCTCGCCGGGCACCAGCTCCAGGAGGTGCATGTAGCGGACGGGGTTGAAGAAGTGGGTCACGAGGAAGTTCTTCTGGAAGTCCTCGGAGCGGCCCTTCACCATCTCCTTGATGGGCAGGCCGGAGGTGTTGGAGGAGACGATGGTCCCCGGGCGCACGGTCTTTTCCACGCGCTCGAAGAGCTTCTGCTTGATGTCCAGGCGCTCCACCACCACCTCGATGACCCAGTCGCACTCCTCCAGCCGGTGGAAGTCGTCGTCGAAGTTGCCCACCTCGATGAGGGGGAGGTACTTCTTGTGGTAGAGGAGGGCCGGCTTGCTCTTCTGGATGGCCTCCAGCCCCTTGAGGGCGAACTTGTTGCGGAAGCGCTTGTCTTCCTTCGTGAGGCCCGCCTTCTGGTCCTCCGGGGCGAGTTCCGGCGGGACGATGTCCAGCATGAGGCACGGGATCCCGGCGCCGGCCAGCTGGGCGGCGATGCCGGAGCCCATGATCCCCGCGCCGAGGACCGCGACCTTTTCGATCCTTCTTTGCATCTTGCAACCTCCTCTTGAAAGCGCTTCAGCCTCCCCCACCCGTCTTGGGAGGGGGCACCGGGTCAGGTTTTTCGCAGTAGGTGCCCATTCACAATGCAAGTCTTTCACGGCTTTTTAGAAAAAGCAAGCCCCTTTGAAATCTAACGACTAGGAAAGTGGGGCGCCTTGGCTAAGACTGTGATTATTTACTTACTTAGCCCCTTCCGGCCGGGCCGGCCGGAAGGAGAGGGCGGCGGAGTTGAGGCAGTAGCGGAGCCCCGTGGGAGGCGGGCCGTCGGGGAAGACGTGGCCCAGGTGGGCCCCGCACCGCGCGCAGAGGATCTCCGTGCGGATCATGCCGAAGGAGAGGTCCTCGGCGGTCTCCACGTTGCCCTCGAAGACCGGCGTGAAAAAGCTGGGCCAGCCGGTCCCCGAGTCGAACTTCGCCTCCGAGGAGAAGAGGGGAAGGCCGCAGCAGACGCAGAGGTAGAGGCCCGGCTCCTTTCGGGCGTGGAGGAGGCCGCAGAAGGCCCGCTCGGTGCCCCTGCCCCGGGTGATGCGGTACTGCTCCTGTGTGAGGAGAGCCCGCCACTCGGCGTCGGGGCGGACGATCCTCGCCTGGGGGGCGGGCGGCAGAAGCCTTCCGTCGGGGCCCAGGTCCGCCACCAGGACGGGACCGGTGCGGGGGGTTCCCGCTCGGGATGGGGCCATGGCGCATCCTCCCAGGAAAAGGAAAAGCAGGGCGGCGGGGCATGCCCTCGAGGGTTTCACGGATCCTCCAGCCCCGAAGAACGCCCTCGGCAAAAAAACCTTCCCGCGGGCAGCGCCCCTTCGCGTATCCTACGGGGGGAGGGACGACCATGGACCGTGCGGACGTGGTGGTGATCGGGGCGGGGGTGGTGGGGCTGTCGGTGGCGGCGTCGGTGTCCCGGGAGGATCGGACGGTGCTGATCCTGGAGCGCCACCCCTCCTTCGGGCGGGAGACCTCCAGCCGCTCCAGCGAGGTGATCCACGCGGGGGTCTACTACCCTCAGGGCTCCCTCAAGGGGCGCCTCTGCCTGGAGGGCAACCGGCGGATGTACGCCCTCTGCCGGGAGTTCGGGGTCCCCCACGCCCGCACCGGCAAGGTGATCGTCGCCTGGACGCCGGCCCAGGCGGAGCGCCTTCCGGCCCTTTTGGAGACGGCCCGGAACAACGGGGCCGAGGGGGTCCGCCTCGTGGAGCGGGAGGAGCTCCTCCGCCTGGAGCCCCGGGTGGAGGGCCTGGCGGCGCTCTTTTGCCCCACCTCGGGCATCGTGGACTCCCACGCCCTCATGCGCCACTTCCTGGCCGTGGCCAAGGAAAGGGGCGCCGTCCCCGTCTTCGGGACGGAGGTCGTGGGGCTGGACCTCCTCCCCGAAGGCTGGCGCGTCACCGTGCGGGAAGCCGGCGGGGCCGAGTCCTCCCTCCTCGCGAGGGCCGTGGTCAACTGCGCGGGCCTCGAGTCGGGTCGCGTGGCCGCCTTGGCGGGGATCGACGTGGACGAGGCCCATTACCGCATCCACTACCGGAAGGGGATGTACGTGCGCGTCACCCGGAACCTCGCCGCCCTCCCCCGGATGCTGGCCTACCCCTTCCCGCCCGAAGACGCCACCGTGGGGATCCACACCGTGCCGGACCTGGCCGGCGGGATGCGCCTCGGGCCCCTGGACGTCTGGACCGACCGCGTCGAATACTCGGTGGAGGAGGGGCTGGTGGACCGCTTCTTCGAGGCCTGCGCCCCCTTCCTGCCGGGCCTGCGCCGGGAGGCCCTGGTCCCCGAGGGGGCGGGCATCCAGGCCAAGCGCTACGGCCCCGGCGAGAAGAGCCGCGACTTCGTCATCCGGGAGGAATCCGGCCGGGGCCTGCCCGGCCTCGTCAACCTCGTGGGCATCGAATCGCCGGGCCTCACCTCCTCCCCCGCCATCGGACCCTACGTGGACCGCCTGTTGTCCCCTATGTACCCGCGGTAGAGGGGCCCCCGGCGTCCTCCCCGGGGACCCCCCGTCCTTTCTCCCTGCTCCCGCTTCGCCTACCCTCGCCCTCCGCTCCGGGGGAGAGACGGAACATGGGAAGACGAGGTTAGACAGGAGCACCCCCCGCGCTGTGGCCTCGGAAGGAACCCTTCCGGCCGCAAACCGGTGCCCACCCGGTTCGAAGTCCCCGCGATCGGGTCGAGGGGGGGCTTGATGGCCGTGGATTTGCCTAGGCCGGGTTTGGTTGCTAAGGTGCCCACCCCTCGGATCGGATGGAACCTTGAAAGCCGTCGTGCTCCGGCAGAAAGAGAAGCCGGAGAAAGACCTTTCGATGGGGCGCACGAGGGCCGCAGGCCTTCTCCAACGGCTCCACGGTCACGCGGAAAGCTTTGGGGGGAGGCGGGCCTTGCCTGCGGAGAGAGACGCGCGCCGGCACAACTTCGAGAAGGCCCCCCTGGCCCCACACCTCGAGAAAAGCAAAGACAGGGGCTTGGCTGAGGTCAAAAGAGACCTCGGAAGGCAGGACTAGATCGGCCTGCCAAGGGCCCGTGGGGCGCCAGAACCTCATGGGGTGTGCCCGTTCGAGGCGAAGCCCTTGAAGCGCTTTTTGCACGGTCAAGTAATGGCGAAGGTCTTTTTCCTCCCTCTCCCAGGGAGCATGGCGGCTGACTCCCGTGGCAGGGGAAAGGAGTTCCAGTTGGTTGGCCCTGGAAATGGCCTCCAAGGCTTTCGGAAAATCACGCGTACCCTCCGGTCCGTAGGCGTCGTAGAGCCTTTTCAGCGCATGGCGCTCAATTTCCGGGTGTCCGGGAAAGGCTCTCAAAACCCGTTCCCAATAGGCGGCTCTCCGCTCCGGCGGAGCCTTCGCCGCCGCGTCCGGGCTGCGCGCGAGAAAGGGGAGGATGGAGGAGTCGGGGGCCGAAGGGAGCAGCTCACCGGCCTCCTCCTGCAGCCAATCCAGCACGTCGCGGCCCTCCAAGACGACCCGCCGGCCGGGCTCCTCCAGGCACCAAAGGTACTGCATGGCCACGTAAGCCCTATCCGTGGCCTGCTGGGGCACAGGATGGTAGGCCCGGAGGAAGGCGCGGTACCGCTCGCACCCAACGGTTCTCAGGGAGTAGAGCATCCCCCTCAGAAGCCTTTCTTTGAGGCCGGGATGGCCCAGAAGGAATTCGGCGATCTGGTCAAAATGTTCTTCGTCGGCCAAGGCAGAGGCCAGGGTGTCTAAGGTGTGGGGGAGAGGTTCGGCTTGGGCGAACCGGGAGAATGCCGCGCTCAGGCAGGAGCGGCCTTCGGGGCCGGGCGAATGGCGAACCAAGGCCATGATGAGCCCTGACCCGTAACTCGGGTTCTGGAACCGGAGGGAAAGCCCGCAGAGGGCCTGGAAGACACGGGAATCGGGCGCAAGAATCAGAGTCGTATCAATGTCCTTATTCAGAACTTCGGGGGGGGCCTCGGGGTTTCCGAGGGCTTCGAGGAGAAAAGGGAGGCACTTTGCCCTGTGAAAACGATAGATCAGGGTGTACCGTATCCAAGCCCGGCCGAGGGTTCCATCGTTGCGCCTCTGCAGGAGGCGTTCCAATCCAGGAACGTCCCTCTCCTCGACGATCTTGTCCAGTAACGATTCAGCCTCTACGCGAACCCGCCAGCAGTCCGTGGAGAGGGCTTTCAAGAGAAAAGGCACGTAAATCCGCATCCGCCCTCTCCAGGCCTCTAGCTGGGATTCAGGAGGAAAACCGGGGTCGCGGAGCAGGGGTTCCACGTTCACCTGGTAGCCGGGAAGGTCGCAAAGAGTCAGGAGCGCCACAGACCATGGATTGAAGCCGCGGCCGTCCCCCCATTCAACATCCGGTAGCTCACATTGGAGCGGGGTGGAGAACCTGGGATTTAACAGAAATTGGGTGTCTCCGGCGGGAAGCGCCTTCGGGGGGACTCGAGAATGCGGGGAAATTTGCGCCGGATGCGGGATCGGAGAAAACTGCAGAAGAAGACCGAGAAGAGCCCCGCGAAGCGCCCTCTTCATGGCCAAATCCCCTCCCTGCGGGCCCAGGCCCGCCATTGCTCCAGGATGCGCTCCCGAGGTTCTCCTTTTGACATGGCCGGGTCCCCGAAGTCCACGCCCGCCCTCTCCACGAGCAGGTCGTGCAGGGACGGGGTCCCGCTATCCCAGGCCGGCCAGCTTTGGGGAGGATACCTCCGCCACATTGCGTCGAAGGCCGCGAAAACCTCCCGCTTGCATTGAAGCGGATCCAAGTCGTCGAGAAGGTCGACGTTGGCCCGGATTGTGGCCGGTTCGGAGGTCAGGATCTCCCAAACCGGGAGATTTTGAATCGAAGCCCACCAGGAGAGGGTCCGTTCGCGGCAAGTGGGGCTCAGGTACGTGGCATCGAAACAGCTGGAGCCCGGAAATCTCCTGTGGAGAATCGAGCCGGCGTAATGCCAGCGGGGCTCCTGATGCCGCACGTAGGTCTGAACCAGTTCTTCCAACGACGCGCGAATACGGACGGCGGGAGGGTCCAGCCGGTGTTTCTTCCACCACCGTTTCCAGTCCGCAAGGGTCTGTGGGGAGACAGGAGGCGAGGAGGCCGCGGGACCCGAAATCCTGAGCCCCACCAATTCGGGACCTTCCCGGAGGGTCACCGAAGAGAGAACACCCAGGAGGCGCTTCTTCCCCACCTCGGTCGCCCTCGGGTCTTCGAGGGCGGCCAGCAAAGCATCCAAGTCTTCTCGAGAGCGGTAGCGGAGGAGCGCGTAGCCCGCCTCCTCCGCCAGCGGTCCGTCACGAACCGCCAAGGTCAGAAGCAGGGGGAGCGCCTCCGCCGGATGCCACTCGGCGAGTGCCGCCACCGCCAAGGAGGCTGTGGTGGGGTCCAGATCGGTGACGCGGGACAGAAGGTCCGGGAGGTGGGACCTCAGCCGGAACCTTCCCACCCCAAGCACGCCGATCTGACGGAGGAGGGGATTTTCGTCTTGGAGAAGGGGGGGAAAAAGGTCTGCGCTCGGTACGTCCCGAATGCGAGCCAGAAACCGTAGCACCCCTGCCCGCAAGGGGCCGGGGGCCTCTCGGGCTTCCCCTCGCAAGACCTCCAGCGCTTCTTCGTCCCGAAACATCTCGACGAGGGCCCGCGCCGCCGCCTGACGGACCCGCGGATCGTCGGAACGAAGGCAATTGCGAATTTCAGGTTCGAAGTCGGGTCCCGCCTTCCGAAGAAAGACGTCGGAAGGTTCTTTGACCCGGGGCTCCGGAGGAAGATGGCCGATAACAAGGCATCCCCATGAAAAAGCGCCCGTTTCGGACGGGTTGCCGCGCAGGATCGTCGCCACCACCTCCCTCCAGCGGGCCTCTTGCTCCTCGGTCAAATGCCGCACCGGTGGGGAGCACGGCTGGCACGCCGGGGGCGTCGCGGCGCAGAAAACCAGAAGCAACCCACAAACGGAAGGTTGAATCGTTTTCCACAAGGTGCCCACGCACCTCCCTTGAAATCAACTCTGGGGACCAATTTACGCTCCGCCGAGGCTTACGGCAAGATGCGGGACCCTTCCGAAGGCCTCCCTTCTTTCCGGGCCCTGGACGTTGGCCGCGCGGGCTTTTCGGCCTTATCGCCTCAGGTGAAGGAACGCGCCGGCCCGCGAGCAACCCACTTCTCCGGCCACCGCCTAGCTCTGGTTGAGGGGGTTGAAGCTGGGCGGGGGGCCGCTCAAGAGCGCCCCCTCACCGTCCCCAGTCGCGGGGGTAGCGGAAGTCGATGCCGACGGTGCGGTGGGTGAGCTTGGGGATGACGGGGAGGCGCCGCTTGAACTGGCTGGCCTCCACCCGGCCGAGGATGCGCAGCACCCGGTCCCGGGCAAGGCCCGAGAGGGCGGCGGCCTCCTCCACGGTGTGGCGTTCGTCCACGAGAAGATAAAGGACGGCGTCGGCCTCCGCGTAGGAAAACCCCATCTCCCCCTCGTCGGTCTGGCCCTGCCAGAGGTCGGCGGAGGGCGGCTTCTCCAGGACCTCCCGCGGAAGGCCCAGGTGGGCCCCCAGCTGCCAGACGTGGCTCTTGTACAGGTCCCCGATGGGGTTCAACGAGGAGGCCATGTCCCCGTACCAGGTCCCGTAGCCGAGAAGCAGCTCGGTCTTGTTGGAGGTGCCCAGGACCAGGGCGCCCTCCCGCGCCGAGAGGTCAAAGAGGACCGCCATGCGCACCCGCGCCATGAAGTTCCCCCGCCGGAGGGGACTGGCCTCCCGCCCGCCCTCGAAGTAGGCGTCCACCATGGGGCTGATGTCCACCCGCTCCAGGGAGACCCCCAGAAGGGAGACCACGGTCTCGGCGTCCCGCTCGGAGCGGGGGTCGCTGAGCCGGTAGGGCATCTTCACGGCCAGCACCCGCTCGGGGCCCACGGCGCGGGCGGCCAGGGCGCAGGAGAGGGCGGAGTCCACGCCGCCGGAGAGGCCCACCACGAAGCGCCCGAAGCCGGTCTTCCGGAGTTCGGCTTCGAGGAAGCGGGTGATGAGGGAGACGGCCAGGTCCGGCTGGAGGGGGGGAGGGTAGCTCTTGGCCACGGGGGCGCTCCTATTCCAGAAGGCCCCCCCTCCGGTGGTGGAGGAGGGCCTGGAGTTCTCCAAGAACGAGGTGGGGCTTCTCGTCCCGGAGGAGGGGGGTGAGGGTCCGGGCCCGGCGGACGTCGGAGGGGCGGATCTCCACCCCGTAGGCGGCCTCTTCGTTCTCCGCGCCGTCGAGGAGCAGGTTCCCGAAGGGGTCGGCCGCGAAGGAGCCCCCGGCGAAGGCCAGCCCGTCCTCGTACCCGGTGCGGTTCACGTAGACCCAGTGGACGGTGAGGAACTGGGCCAGGGTCTGGCCCACCCGCTCCCACGCCTGGACGGAGGCGGCCTCGGGCTCCCGGGCCCGCAGCCCCCGGCCGGGACTCCCCGAGAGGACGAGGAGGGTGTGGACCCCCTGGAGGGCGTAGAGGTAGGAGGACGAAAGGTGCCAGGCGTCCTCGCAGACGAGGATCCCCATCCGTCCGAGGCGGCTCTCGAAGGCCCGGAAGGCCTCCCCCGGCGCGAAGTACCTCCCCTCGTCGAACATGCCGTAGGTGGGGAGGTAGACCTTGCGGTGGACGTGGAGGATCCGCCCCCCGGAGAGGTAGAGGGCGGCGTTGTGGAAGAGGAAGTCCGGCCCCTCGAGGACCAGCCCCACCACCAGGTCCCGTTCCCGGCTGGCCTGAAGGAGGGGCCCCAGGGCCCCTTCGGGGTCCGAAACGGCCACCTCGGCCACCAGGTCCTTCAGGAGGTAGCCGGTGAGGGAGAGTTCGGGAAAGACCACCAGGTCCGCCTCCCGGGCCTCGGGACGCCGGAGCCAGGCGAGGTGGCGCTCCAGGTTCTCCCGGAAGAGGCCGAGGGCGGGGGTCATCTGGATCAAGGCGCAACGGAAGGGACGGCTCACGGTTTCCTCCGGGGACAGTATAGGGGCGGGGCGCCCCGGCGGACAACGGCCCCTCTCCGAAGAAAGGCTAAGGATACTTGACAAGCAGGCAAGCAGATTTTATAATTAGCAACCTGAGGCATTCGTTGCTAATCGCGTTCGGACCCACTGAGGAGGTTGAAAGATGACGGTGAAACCACTGCACGACCGGGTTCTGATCAAGCGTCTGGAGGCCAAGGAGACGGTCCGGGGCGGGATCATCATTCCCGACACGGCCAAGGAAAAGCCCCTGGAGGGAGAGGTCATCGCCGTCGGCCCCGGCCGCCTCGACGACGCGGGCAAGCGCATGCCCATGTCGGTGAAGCCCGGCGACAAGGTCCTCGTCGGCAAGTACGCCGGGACGGAGATCAAGATCGACGACGTGGAGCACGTGATCGTCCGCGAGGACGAGATCATGGGCATCGTGGAATAACCGAAGGAACGGAGGCACTCCGATGGCGAAAGAGATCATCTATTCGACCCAGTCCCGTCAGGCCCTCATGGCCGGCGTCAACAAGCTGGCCAACGCCGTGAAGGCCACCCTCGGCCCCAAGGGCCGCAACGTCATCATCGAGAAGAAGTTCGGCTCCCCCCTGGTGACCAAGGACGGCGTCACCGTGGCCAAGGAGATCGAGCTCAAGGACAAGCAGGAGAACATCGGCGCCCAGATGGTGAAGGAGGTGGCCTCCAAGACCTCCGACGTGGCCGGCGACGGCACCACCACCGCCACCGTGCTGGCCCAGGCCATGCTCCAGGAGGGCCTCAAGGCCGTGGGCACCGGCGTCAACGTGATGGAGCTGAAGAAGGGCATCGACAAGGCCGTGGAGACGGTGGTGGCCGAGATCAAGAAGCTCGCCAAGCCGGTGGAGGGCAAGGCCGTGGAGCAGGTGGGCACCGTCTCCGCCAACAACGACGAGACCATCGGCACCCTCATCGCCGAGGCCATGGAGAAGGTGGGGAAGGACGGCGTCATCACCGTCGAGGAAGCCAAGACCATGGAGACCACCCTCGAGATCGTCGAGGGCATGCAGTTCGACCGCGGCTACCTCTCCCCCTACTTCGTCACCGACGCCGAGCGGATGGAGGCGGTGCTCGAGGACTGCTACGTCCTTTGCCACGAGAAGAAGATCTCCTCCATGAAGGACCTCCTCCCCGTCCTGGAGCAGGTGGCCAAGAACGGCAAGCCCCTGCTCATCATCGCCGAGGACGTGGAGGGCGAGGCCCTGGCCACCCTGGTGGTGAACAAGCTGCGCGGCACGCTCCACGTCTGCGCCGTGAAGGCCCCCGGCTTCGGCGACCGCCGCAAGCGGATGCTCGAGGACATCGCCATCCTCACCGGCGGCAAGTGCTTCACCGAGGACCTGGGCATCAAGCTCGAGAACGTCACCCTCGCCGACCTGGGCCGCGCCAAGAAGATCGTGGTGGACAAGGACAACACCACCATCGTGGAGGGCGCCGGCAAGGCCGAGGACATCGAGGGCCGCGTGAAACAGATCCGCCGGGAGATCGAGGAGACCACCTCCGACTACGACCGGGAGAAGCTTCAGGAGCGCCTGGCCAAGCTGGTGGGCGGCGTGGCCGTCATCAAGGTCGGCGCGGCCACCGAGGCCGAGCTCAAGGAAAAGAAGGCCCGGGTGGAGGACGCCGTCCACGCCACCAAGGCGGCGGTGGAGGAGGGCGTGGTCCCCGGCGGCGGCGTGGCCTACATCCGCGCCATCCCCGCCCTGGACTCCCTCAAGGGCTCCGACGACTTCGTCGCCGGCGTCAAGATCGTGAAGAAGGCGCTGGAGGAGCCCGCCAAGCAGATCGCCAACAACTGCGGCGTCGAGGGCTCCGTGGTGGTGGAGCAGATCAAGAGGGAAAAGGGCGCCCACGGCTTCAACGCCAAGACCGAAAAGTTCGAGGACCTGGTGAAGGCCGGCATCCTCGACCCCGCCAAGGTCACCCGGACGGCCCTCCAGAACGCCGCCTCCGCCGCGGCCACCCTCCTCACCACCGAGGCCATGATCTTCGAGCTGCCCGAGGAGAAGAAGGACATGCCCATGGGCGGCGGCATGGGCGGCGGCATGGACTACTGAGAAGCGCATTCAACGGGATCCTGCACCCGGCGAGGGGCGGGCTTCGGCCCGCCCCCTTTGTTTTCAGGGCCCACCGTCAGCCTCTCCACGGCGGGGTACCCACGGCATTCGCCCTTGCGAAGGAGTCCCCCCTGGGAGTAGCTTTTCTTTCAGGGGTCCTTCCGGTGAAGAAGCTGCCGCTCCTCCTCGCCCTCGCGCTGGCGGCGCCGGCCGTCGCCGCCCGTACGCCCCCGCCGGCCGAGGGCCCGGCGGCGCGGCTTCTGAATTCGGTGCTCCGTGTTCCCTGGTCTCAGAGGCTCGAAGAGTTCCGGAAGGCCAGTCCCGACGCCTCCGTGGAACCCTTTCACGGAGATGGGTCCGTGACCTTCTTCCACGACTATTGGTCCCACCGGGCGCGGAGGGAGAGCTCGGGAATCCGGAGGGAGTATTACTTTAACATGCCACCGGCGCTCGGCGAATCGGCGCCTGTACTGCTTCGCGCGAAGTTCACGTACGGCGTGCCCGGCCCAGGCGCTCCCCGGCCCGCGGAGGTCTGGGATGCCCTGCACGCCGCGCTCACCCGGAGGTACGGTGCCTGCCGCCCCGACCCGGAAGACGTGCCGGTCTTCGGGGTGCTGACGCTTTGGCAGCGCGAACTGTGGCACGCTTCGTCCGGCGAGATCCTGCTCTACCAGGAGGACGGCTCCGTGGGCCTTCTCGCCTGGTCCCCCGACGTGGTGCGCCTCGAGAAGGCCTACCAGGACCAGCGCGCGATGGACCGGGCGGTGGCGCCCGAATGGGCCGTTCACAAACGGGCGGTGCTTCAGCAGGCCTTAACCAGAATACGCCAGGACGGCACACCCCAGTGGATCGCCTTGCTCGACCGGTGGCCCGACGACCCCGGCAAGGCCGACACCGCGATGCGCTTTCGAATCGGCATCGAGCCGCTTCGAGAGGCGGCGAACCCGGAGAGGCGGGACCCCGACCTCCAAGGGGCGCTATATTGGGCCGCGAATGGGGTTCTTCCCGGGTGGATCGATCTCCCCCGTTGTGACGGCCAGACGGTACCCGTGGAGGTATCCGTATTGAGCGGTCTGGGCGTTCCCTACTACGAAGCCTCCTTGAATTGCGCACGGATGAGGGGCCTGGAAATCGAGCAGAGGCTTGTGGCAGAAGTCCCGGACTCCCCTTGGGGCCAGGCCGCGATGGTTGAATTGCTTCTTCAGGGCTTTTCGCGGGTTACCTGCGATCAAACGGCGGAAACCTTTCGTCTGGTGATCCAGAAGGCACCCGAGTGGATTCCTCGTCTGAAGGACCCCGTTCTCCAGAGGACCGCCCGCCTCTGCCTTGGAAGGGCCTACGAGACGTGGTGGTCCCTCGCTCAAGCCAGAGGAGATTGCTACGCGGGAGATGGAGCATGGGCCCGCTCCGCCGGATGGAAGGAGGCCCGGACCCAGGCACTTTCCATCTGCGAGTCCTTGGTCAAGGAGGATCCCAACGGTTTCGAGGCCAGGCAGTTGCGCTTCACTCTGCCACGCCTGCTTGCGGGCGTCGATACGAACTGCCGCCACGACTATTGCATCTACGATTGACCCCCCCTTCCCGGCGCCTGGGGGAGGTCGCGCCCACCCCCCGGCGAACGCCTCTCAGCAGAAGTAGCCCGCGGGCCGGAGGAGCGGGGAGCCGTCCCGGTGGCGGCTGGGAAGCCACCCCTCCGTTACCCCGGACAGCCCGCCCGCGGTCTCCCCGTGCCAGAGAAAGACGCGCCCGAAACCGTTCCTTTGCAGGCCCATGTTGAACCCCCAGGAAGCCGCGCCCCGCTTCTCCAGCTCCTCGCCGCCCAGGAACGGGGCGTCGTCCAGAAAGGGAACCCAGGGGGCTCGGGGGTCGGGGGCCACGTACAACCGAAGGGCGTAGTGGGGGTTGAGCACGGTCCAGTGGGGGTGCCCCGACCCCTCCTCGGCCTCGGCGCACGCGCCCGCGGGGCAAGTGCAGGCGATGGAGGGTTCCTCGGGATACACCCGCGCTTCCCGAAGCCTCAGCCAGCCCCGCTCTCCCGCTCGGGTGTGGAGGACCGCCTCCACGAACTCCCCTTTTCGGACGGTGGCGAAGAAGGCGAGGGAGGCCCCTTCGTTCCAGCGGGCGAAGCCGAAAGGACCGAGCCGGGTGGCGGGGACCTCCTCCTTCGACCGGAAGCCCGCGGGGCCTTCTTCGAAAAGGGGCACCGGCATGGGTTTCCAGGTGGTGAAATCCTTGTGGTCGGCGGACTGGACGGCCATCTCGCTGCCGAGCCAACCCCATTCGACCTCGACCTTCCCGATGACCTGCCGGAGAAGCCCCTCGGGAATCTCCTCCCTCTCGCAGCCGTACTCCTCCAGGCCCTTCGTGGGGACCATCCTCGCGGGCTTCTCGCCCGTCTCCCGGCATCCCGTGTCCACGGAGGGCAAGGGGGCCGGGCTGTCGTGCCCCAAGGAACCCGTCAGCGTCCTTCCAGCCGCGCCACCGTTCCGGCGGGGGGCGGCGGGGCCGCGGGGCGAACCCGCGTCACGCCGGAAGGCCGCCGGGAGCGCTCCTCTCCCTCGGGTTGCCCTCCGGGCGGGGTAACGGGCTGGACCAGGGGAACCGAGAGAGGACCCATCCCGGGCTCGGGAACGGGACCCGTGCAGGGCGTGAAGCGGTCGTCTCCCTCCTCCGTTTCCGCCGCCTCTCCCCGGGCGTCGGCCTCCGCTTTAAGGAGGGACTCCCCAGGGGGGATTCCGGCGGGGATCCCGAGACCGGCTCCGTCGAGGCAGCGGTGTGGGTCGGGGGCCAGCGCCGGGACGGGTCTGCGGGCGGGCAGGGTCCGCTCGGAATTTCCTCCGGCGGGCCGCAGGAAGAAGTGGGTCTGAGAAGGCGGAGCGGCGATGTCCCCGGCGTTGGCCGTGCATGCGAAGATCCGGGTCCGCCCTCCCGGTCGCGCGTGAAACCTCCCCGGAGAGAGGGCGTAAACCCTCGGTTTGGCCCCGGGGGCCCAGGCCAGAACCGCCTTGGCTTCGAAGGCGGCCTCAGGCTCGGTCCCCTGGGACGGGAGGCGGACTCGGATCTCCTCCCGTCCCTCGGAGGTTCCCCTCTGGGGAAAGAAGACCTCCCCCCGCTCGCCGGTGACGACGGTTTCGCGCCGGCCCTCGCGGGGGCCCTCCACCACTTCCGGGAGAACCGTCCGGGTGGGAAGGGGGGTGCGGGTGGCCTCGTCCCAAAGTCTCGCCCGAAGGGGGATCGCTTCCCCCAGGGAGGCTTCGGCGGAAGGGAGGGAGAGGGCCCGGGGGTTACCGAAATCGCCTCCGCGGGAAAGGGAAGGAACCGCACCGACCCGGAGGCCTCTCGCGTGGAGAGGTTTCCCAGGAGGTACCGGTACCGGAAGAGGCCGTCCCGCCCCTTGTCCACCCCCGCCCGGAGGCGGATTCCCGCCGCCTCCTGGTGAAAGGGGGGTGCCTCACCCCCCCGGTTCCGGCCCGCGGTTCCGTGCCCCCGAGGAGCCAAAGACCCGCCAAGAGAAGTGCCGCCGGCGCCCTCTTCCCTCTGAGGGGAGGCCCCCCTCCGGAAAGTCCCCGCGGCGCGGCTCTATTCGTAGACCTTTTCGCCGGGGGCGCCGGCGTTCACGGCGTCCTGCTCCACGTCCCGCGAATCCGAGGGGGTTTTCAGGAACTCCTTGTAGAACTCGTGCTGGATGACCAGGTCCATGATCTCGTTGGTCCCGGTCCAGATCATGATGAGGCGCACGTCCCTCAGGAGGCGCTCCACGGGGTAGACGTCGGTGTAGCCGATCCCGCCCAGGATCTGCATGGCGTGGTTGACCACCGTCCAGGCCATCTCCGTGGCGAACTTCTTGGACTCGGAGACCATGCGCCGGACCCGGCCGGGGTCCACCTTGCCGTTGTCCACCGCCCGGCAGGTCTCCCGGCAGAGGCCCCGGGCCGCGTCCAGCAGGGTCAGGGAGTCGGCGATCTTGAAGGAGACCGCCTCGAAACGGCGGATCTCCTGGCCGAAGGCCTTCCGCCGGGCGGCGTACCGGGCGGCGATCTCCAGGGCCGCCCGGGCCATCCCCAGGGCGCCGCAGGCGCTGGTCATCCGCTCGGGGATCATCATCTGGTCGAAGACCGCCGCCCCCCGGCCGATCCCCGCCTCCCCCCCCAGCACGTTGGAGAGGGGGACGCGGCACTTCCGGAACCGGATCCGCCCGGTCCCTCCCCCCCGGGTGCCCATGAGGCCGTAGACGTGCTCCACCTCCACCCCCTCCCCCCGGTCCACCAGGAAGGCGGTGATGGCCTTCCGGGGGTCGCCGCCCTCGGCGGTCCGGGCGTAGACGAGGAAGAAGTCCGCCCCCTCGGAGCCCACCACGAACCGCTTCTGGCCGTCGAGGACGAAGGCGTCGCCGTCCCGCACGGCGGTGGTGGTGGCGCCGAAGAAGTCCGACCCGCCCCGGGGCTCGGTGAGGGCCTCGGCCGGCGCCAGTTCTCCCCGGAGCATGGGGGCCAGGTACCGCCGCTTCTGCTCCTCCGTCCCGAAGTGGTGGAGGGCCTCCCCCACGATGGAGACCAGGGAGTAGAGGCAGGCCAGGGAGGTGCCCAGCACCCCCACCTCCTCCAGCGCCACCATCTCCGAGGTCCAGGGGAGGCCGCGGCCGCCGTACTCTCTCGGGAAGCGCAGGCCCAGGATTCCCCGCCGGCCCGCCTCCGCGAGGTAGTGCTTGGGGTACCGAACCCGTTCCTGGTCCATGTCCAGGATGAGGGAGCGGGGGACGGACTTCACGAAGGCCCGGACCTCGTCCCTCAGGGCCCGGGTCTTTTCATGCAGGAGCGCGTCGGGGTGTGCGGTCATGGTTCCCTCCTCTCAGGGGATTCTAGTCCTTCCGGAAAATCCGGGAAGAGACGGCAGGCCCCCGCCCTTTCGGGAAGGTGGCGCACCGGGGCCGAGGGCCCTATATTTGGGACAAAGACCGGCGTACGGAAGCGCCGTGGCGGAGGGGGGGCGGATCCCCCCTTTTTTCTCGGGCGGGAGGTGCGCGATGGAACTCACGCTCACGGCGGAGGAGGCGGAATTCCTGCGGGCCCTCCTTCAGCGGGAGCTCGGAGAGCTCCGCGAGGAGGTCTACCACGCGGAGGTCACGGAGTACAAGAAGGGCCTGAAGGAGGAGGAAAAAATCCTGAGGGGCCTCCTGGACCGGATGGCGGTGGCCGTCTGACCCTCCAGAGGCCCCGCTCCCGAGGACCGACCGGCAGGGGCTCTTCCTTTTCCCCCGGATCCGGGGATACACTGTTCCCTGTCGCCGGGCACTCCGCCCGGAGGGGAGGTTCTGCATGAAAGCCCGTCCGTTCCTGGCCGCCCTGGCGGCCTCGCTCCTCGGCGCCGCCCTCCTGGCCCAGGAGGCCAAGCCCGCCGAGACCCCCAAAACCGAAACCAAGGCCCCCGCCGCCGCCAAGCCCCAGACCCGGCCGGTGGCGGTCCTGGAGACCACCGCCGGCAAGATCGTCATCGAGTTTTTCCCCGACAAGGCCCCCAACCACGTGAAGAACTTCCTGAACCTGTGCAAGTCGGGCTTCTACAACGGGACGAAGTTCCACCGCGTGATCCCCGGCTTCGTCATCCAAGGGGGGGACCCCAACACCAAGAAGGACGACACCTCCCTCTGGGGGACCGGCGGCAACGTGGGGCCCGACGGCAAGGAAAGGACCCTGAAGGCCGAGTTCAACGACGTCCACCACGGCCGGGGAATCGTCTCCATGGCCCGGGCGGCCGATCCCGATTCGGCCTCTTCCCAGTTCTTCATCTGCGTGGGCGACGCCGGGGCGTTGGACCGGAAGTACACGGCCTTCGGCCGGGTGGTCGAGGGGATGGACGTGGTGGACAAGATCGTCTCCGCGCCGACGGTGGGCGGCCCCACGGATCCGGAAGGGTCCCGGCCCAGGAACCCCGTGACCATCACCAAGGCGCGGGTGGAGCAGCGCCCGGTGGAGGCGCCGGCGGCGCCGGCACCCTAGTTTCCGGGCCCCTCGCGGGCCCTCTTCGGGGGAGGTTCCCATGCGGAAGAAAACGAGGATTCGGTTCGGGGCCTTGGGGGTCTTGGTCCTCTTGCTGGCGTTGCTCGCCTGCGCCGACAAGCAGGTGACCCTGGGTGTGGCGGCGCCCCTGAGCGGCGAGCAGGCCAAGAGCGGCCAGGACGTGGTGAACGGCGTGCAGCTGGCCGTGGACCAGTGGAACGCCAAGGGCGGGCTCCGCGGCAAGAAGATCGTGGTGATCACCGGGGACGACAAGGGGGACCCCGACCAGGCTCTCCTGGTGGCCCGGAACTTCACCAAGAAGGTCAAGGCGGTGATCGGCCACTACAACAGCCCCTGCACCCTGGCGGCCATCGAGCTCTACAGCAAGGACAAGGTCCCCATGATCACCCCCTCCTCCACCAACCCCGACGTCACCGACCGGGGCTACCTCACCGTCTTCCGGGTCTGCGGCCGGGACGACCAGCAGGGGAGGAGCGCCGCCAAGTACGTGGTGGACCACTTCCCCGGCGCCAAGGTGGCGGTGATCCACGACAAATCCTCCTACGGTCAGGACCTGGCCAACGAGTTCCTCAAGAACTTCGAGTTCCTCACCAAGACCCAGTCGGTCTTTTACGGCTCCATCGAGAGGACGGGGGTGGACATCCCGTCGGTGGTGGACAAGGTCAAGGAGAGCGGGGCCACCGTCGTCTACTTCGGCGGCCTCTGGCCCCAGGGGGCGGACCTGGTGAAGGAGATGCGCCAGAAGGGGCTCACGGCCACCTTCGTGAGCGGCGACGGTTGCTTCGACCCCCAGTTCCTCACCGCCGCGGGGCAGGCCGGGGAAGGCACCCTCGTCACCTTCATCCCCGACCAGGAGAAGCTCCCCACGGCCAAGGCGGCGGTGGATGCCTACAAGGCCAAGTACGGAAGCCTCGGCCCCTACTCGCTCTACGCCTACACCGCCGCGGTGGTGGCGCTCACCGGCATGGAGAAGGCCGGGTCTACCGACGGCGTGGAGGTGGCCCGGACCCTCCACAAGATCGAGGTGGACACCCCCTTCGGAAGGCTCAAGTTCGACGAGAAGGGGGACCCCCAGCAGTCGCCCTACGTCATGTGGAAGGTAGAAGGCGGCAAGTACCACGAGGTCCCCATGGATGCCCCGGCGGCCCCCGCTCCGGCGGGTCCCACGGGTTGACCCGCCCCATCCGGAGGATGGAAGGGCCGGGGTGCGCTCCCCGGCCCTTTTTCGTGGGCGGGCCTCACCCCGCTCCCAGGAGAAGGACGGCGGCGGCGGCGGTGTCCTTCTCGTGGGTGAGGCTGACGAGGGCCCCGCGGACACCCAAGGCCTCCGCCCGGACGAGGGCCCGGCCGTGAAAGCGGAGCCCGGGGGGATGTCCGGCCCCACCGGTCACCTCCACGTCCCGCCACCCGATCCCCCCGCTCCAGCCCGTGCCGAGGGCCTTGAGGGCCGCCTCCTTGGCGGCGAAGCGGGCGGCGAGGGAGGGCCAGGGGTCCTTTCGGCGAAGGGCGGCGCCCCGCTCGGCTTCGGTAAAGACCCGTTCCAGTAGGCGCGGGTGGCGGGCGGCGGCGGTCCGGAGCCGGGAGACGGTGCAGAGGTCCAGGCCGAGGGCGAGGATCACGCGGGGGCGGCGGAGCCCGCCGGGGGCTCCTTCTCCAGCCAGCGGCGGAGGGTGGAGGCGGGGACGCCCAGCCGCTTCAGGTGGTTGAGGGCTCCCCGCATGGAGGACCCCATGTCGCGGCAGATGATGAGGCGCTGCTTCCACGCCTCCACGGCGGCGTTCTTGTACGCCGGGTCCACCTTCATGATCTTTTCCCGGAGGTAGCCCAGGTTGTTGGCCGCCCAGCGGTGGCGGGGGTCCAGCTCCAGCGCCCGGAGATAGGCCCTTTCCGCCTCGAAGTACCGCCGGTTGGTCTCCAGGGCGATGCCCAGCGCGTTGTGGACGTCGGCGTCCTCGGGGGCGAGGCGGAGGGCGGCCCGGGCCTCCTCCAGCGCCCCCACGGGGTTCCGGGTCTTCCGGTGGTACTCGGAGAGCCCCAGGTGGGCCCAGGGGTCGGAGGGGTCCAGGTGGAGGGCCCGCTCCAGCGGTTCCCGGGCCCGGTCCAGGATGCCCTGGTCCAGGTAGGTGAGGCCCAGCTGGCAGGCGGCGGAGGCCATCCGGGGGTCCTCCTCCAGCGCCTTCCGAAAGCACTCCACCGCCTCGTCGGGACGCCGCGTGCGGGCGTAGAGGTTGCCCAGGTTGAACCACGCCACCGCCAGGGAGGGGTTCAGCTCCAGGGCCTTGCGGAAGGAGGGCAGGGCCTCGGCGTAACGCCCCTGGAGGTAGGAGAGGTACCCCAGGTAGTTGTGGACCTCCGCGGCGATCACCTCCCGCGGGTGGAGGTCCAGGATGGACAGGAGGCAGGCGCGGGCCATGTCGTGGCGGTTCTCCGCCAGGTAGTGGTCGGCGAAGGTGAAGTAGATGCCCCAGTCCCGGGGGTTCACGGAGAGGGACATGCCGAAGGCCTGGACGGCCAGGTGGCGGTCCCCCGTCTCCAGGTGGATCTTGGCCACGGCGTCCCAGGCGGTGACGTAGTGCCGCTCCCGGCTCACCACGCGGTAGAGCCAGGCCAGGGCCCGGGCCGGCCTGCCCATGGCGTGGTGGACCCGCGCCACGTGGAAGGTGTGGCGGAGGTCCCGGGGGGCGAGGCGCCGGGCCGCCTGGAAGGCCTTCAGCGCCGCGGCGAAGTCCTGGCGGGCCATGGCGAAGAAGCCGTACACCTCGTAAAAGAGGGCCCCCCGGTCCTTCTCCCGGACGGCGTGGAGGCGGTCCAGCCCTTCCCGGTCCCGCTCCAGGTAGTAGTCCACCAGCGCCGAAAGGACCTCCCGGTCGGCGGCGGAGAGGGCCTTTTCGGCGGCCAGGGTTTGGCGGGTCTCCTCCAGGCCCTTGGGGGAGAGGGCCCCCGCCTGGATGCGGATCCTCCACAGGTCGGCCTCCCCCGCGTGGTGGCGGAGCCCCTCCTCGGCCACGGAGTCGGCCAGGTGCTGGAGGGAGCGGATGCGGAGGGCCTCGGCGGTCCTGCACCAGGCCTCCGCCGGGGAGGAGGCGTTGAGGGCCGCCATGTCGCGCCGAAGGCCCCGGTCCAGGAGGAGGTTCCGTTCGAAGTCCAGGGAAGGCATGGCCGTCACCTCCGGTAGACCCCCGACTTGCCGCCGGACTTCCGGAGCAGGCGGATGGGTCCCACTTCCGCTCCCTTGTCCACGCCCTTTACCATGTCGTAGAGGGTGAGGCAGGCCACGGCGCACGCCGTCATGGCCTCCATCTCCACCCCGGTCACGTCCAGGGCCGCCGCTTCCGCAACGACCCGCACCGTGTTCCGGGCGTCGTCCCACGCGAAGTCTACCGAAAGGTGGGCGAGGGCCACAACGTGGCAGAGGGGGATGAGGGAGGGCACCGCTTTGGCCGCCAGGATTCCCGCGATGCGGGCGGTGGCCAGGAGGTCCCCCTTGGGGAGGTCGCCGGCCCGGGCCAGGGCGTAGGCCCGCGGGCCCAGGGTGACGAAGCCTTCGGCCACGGCGCGCCTGCGGGTCTTTCTCTTCCCGCCCACGTCCACCATGCGGGCCTGTCCTCGTGGGTCCAGGTGGGTCAGTCCCTCCGTCACCGAAACCTCCCGATGAGGGCGGCCATTCGGCCGGCTCCCTCTCCGTCCCGACGGTAGGAGCAGAATAGCAGGGGGTGGCAGGCGGTACAACGGCCGTCCCGAAAGACCCGGTCCTTTGGGACGCCCGCCTCCTCCAGGAGCCGGGCGTTGAGGTCCGCGAGGTCCAGGACGGTGCGCGGGCCCTCCTCGGGAACCCACCCGGGAAACTCCCGGAGGAAGGCGAGGTGGCGTTCGGCGTCCACCGCGTAACAGCAGGGGCCCACCGACGGCCCGATCCAGGCGGTGAGCTTCTCCGGCGAAGGAAACCGCCGGGCGGCGGTCTGGGCGATGCGAAGGAGGGTCCCTTTCCACCCGGCGTGGACGGCCGCCACGGCGGAGCCGTCCTCCGAGGCCATCAGGACCGGCACGCAGTCGGCGGTCACCACCCGGACGAAGTGCCCCGGCCGGCGGGAGAGGAGGGCGTCGGCCTCGCAGGGGCTCTCGGAGAGCTCCACCACCCGCCCCGAGTGAACCTGCTCCACCCGGTGGACGACGGCCCCTTCGTGACCCAGGCCGGCGAGGAAGGCGGCAAGGCCCTCGGGGGATACGGCGGCGAAGCCCCGGAGGGTCAGCGCCGCGAAGACCCCCCGCGGAAAGAGGGCGGAGAGGTCGAGGTAGGGGCCCTGGGGGGAGCGGCGGGGAACGGCGCTCACGCCCCGCCGCGGCTCCATGCCCGCTCCAGGCGCAGAAGCCGCTTCTTGACCGCCAGACCCCCTCCGAACCCGCCCAGGCCGCCCTTGGCCACCGCCCGGTGGCAGGGGATGAGGAGGGGGATCCGGTTGGCGCCGCAGGCGGAGCCCGCGGCCCGGGCGGCGCCCTTCCTCCCGGCCCAGGCGGCCAGGTCGGAGTAGGAGAGCACCTGTCCCGGGGGGATCCGCCGGAGGGCCTCCCAGACGGCCTCCTGGAAGGGGGTCCCCGGAGGGTCGGGGGCCAGGGGGAGGTCGAAGTTCCCGCGGGTACCCTCGAAGTACTCCTGGAGCTGCTTCCGGAGTTCCTTCCAGAGGGGGGCCACGGCCGAGGGCACGGGGCCGTCGGCGGCCTTCCCCCCGAAGTCGATCCGGTGGACCCCGGCGGGGGAGAGGGTCACGTCCAGCCGCCCCAGGGGGGTCTCCAGGCCCAGCGTCGACGGAATGCTCATGTCCCGAAGCCTCCCTTCTTCGTGTAGGTGGCCACCACCGAGGCGCTCATCCCCCCGCGCGCGTTGAAGACCCCCGTGACCGAAGCCCGGACGGGGTTGCAGGCCTTCACCACGTCCCGGAGCACGCGGTTCACCACGTTCTCGTAAAAGATGCCCAGGTTTCGGTAGGCGAGGAGGTACTCCTTGTAAGACTTGAGCTCCAGACAGGCCTTGTCGGGCTCGTACCGGAGGACCAGGAGGCCGAAGTCGGGCAGGCCCGTCTTGGGGCAGACGGAGGTGAACTCCGGCGCCTCCACGGTGATCTCGTAGCCGGGAAACTGGTTGGGCCAGGTCTCGATGGCCGGCAAGGCCGCGTCGAGGCCGCTCTTCGCGTGAGCCTGGGTGTATCCCGCCATGGCCGCCTCCCCGGGGAGGGAAGTTCCTCCCCCAAGGGGCCATCATGGCAGAGAGGAGAGGATCCTGTCGAGTTCCCCGCTCCGGTCCAGGGCCTGCAGGTCGTCGGCCCCTCCGAGGTGGCGGTCGCCGACGAAGACCTGGGGGACGGTCTGGCGGCCCGACCGCCGCTCGCACTCCTCCCACCGGTGGGGCTCGCGGTCGAGGTTGACCTCCTCGAAGGCCACGCCTTTCTTCGTCAGGAGGTTCTTGGCGGCGGTGCAGTAAGGGCAGAAGGTCATGGTGTAGATGACGACGGGCGTCTTCACGGCAACGCTCCTTTTCGATCCCTTTCGGCACGTTTCCTCAACGCCGGATCCCCTCCCCTTCATCCCCCGGAGGGCGGAGGACCACGAAGCTGGCCCCCCACCCCCCCTCCGAGGAGCCGGCGGGGGAGACGGCGGCCACGCCGGGCAGGCGCTCCAGCAGGGCGAGGACCGTCCGGCGGAGGGCCCCCGTCCCCTTGCCGTGGATGATCTTGACGTCGAGGATGCCGAGGCGGCGGCACTCGGCGAGGTACGCCTCCACCACGTCGGGGACCTCCCGCGGCGGGATAGGGTGGAGGTCCAGCACGCCGTCCACGGGGAGGGGCACCGGCTCCGGAAAGGGGGCCTCGTCTTCGGTCACGGCTTCTCTCCGACGATCCAGGCGGAAAAGCGCCCCCCCTCCTCCACCCGGGCTCGGAAGCCCGCCTCCTCGAGAAGGGCGGCCCAGACCTCCGGCGGCCTCATGCGGCTCGTCATGCCGAGAAGGCGCTCCAGACGCCCCACGGCCCGCACCGGGGCCCTCCGGTGGTCCGGCTCCTCCACCACCAGGCGCCCCCCCGGGGAGAGGACCCGGTGGAGCTCCCGGAGGGCACCCTCGGCGTCCGCGAAGTGGTGGAAGGCGTCCACCACCAGCGCCCGCTCGAAGGAGGCCCCCAGGAAGGGGAGATGGAAGGAGGAGGCGGCCACGGCCTTCAGGCCCGGCTTCCGGGCGGCCCTGCGCACCATGGGGCGGGAGAGGTCGGCCACCACCGCGCCCCCCGTCAGGGGCGCGAGGCTCCGAGAGACGCGTCCCGTCCCCCCGCCGGCGTCCAGAAGGAGGCCGGGGCAGGGGAGGTGGAGGACGCGGGCCAGCGCCGCGGGGTCCCGGTGGCCTCCCGCCGCGTCGAAGAAGGGGGCGAGGAGGTCGAAGTGAAGGTTCATGGGGGGGACCCGGCGGACGCGCCGAGGCGCTCCGCCCCCGCCGCCACCAGAAGGAAGGCCGGGAGCTGGAGGAGGTGGAAGACTCCGTTGTGGTCGAAGGGCAGGCCGGCCCGCAGGACGAAGGGCCCCGAAGCCTGCACGGCGCCGGCCGCCAGGAGGAGCCCGAGGCCCGAAAAGCAGAGCCCGGCGCCGGCCCGCCCCTTTCGGGCGAGGCCGAGAAGGAGGGCCAGGGACAGCCCCAGCCCCGCCGCCTCGTACGCCACGAAGAGGGAAAAGGAAGAGGACCAGAAGGCCGTGAGGATCCAGAAAAAGGCGGCCCCTCCCGCCAGGGCCGCAAAGAACACGCGGGCCGCCCCCCCGCCCAGGGCCTCCCGGCCGGCGGCGGCGGCGGTGAGGGCCACGGCGGCCGCCAGGAGGGCGTAGATCCCCCTCCAGAGCCCGTGAAAGACCGGCGGAGGCAGGATGAGCCCGTGGGCCGCCGCACCGAGCAGGGCGGCCGCGGCGGCGGCGCCCAGGGCCGAGGCCCAGAGCCCCGATCGTTTCGCTCCGGCCTGGAGGAGGCGAAGGGCCGCCCCCCCGGCGGCGGCGGCCACCAGAAGGTCGGTGAGGGCGGTGGTCCGCTCGGTGAGGAGGGGGTGCAGGGCCGGAGAGAGCGCCCCGGCCGTCACTTCCTTCCCCCAAGGCCGAGGATGAGGGCGGCCGTGGCCGAGCCGAGGAGGTTGAAGACCAGGTCCCAGCCGGTGTTTTCGTACCCCCCGACGTTGGTGTCGGGGAGGAGCCGCGTGGCGGCGAACTCCACCACTTCGTTGAGGGCTCCGAAGCCCATGCCCGCCGCGGCGCAGAGCACCAGGGGGCCAGGGGTGGGGCGGGGGACGCCTCCGCCGGTTCGGACGGCCGCCGCGTACCCCTGCCAGCAGACCCACGTGGTGACCCCGAAGCCGAAGGCGTGGACCACCATGTCGTACTTGAGAAGGTCGGGCACGATCCACCAGGAGTAGAAGACCGCGTGGGCCCCTTCGTAGGGCCACCCCGGCGGCAGGGGGACCAGCCCCCCCACCATGTGGAGCAGGCCCCAGAGGCTGAGGCACGCGAGGGAGGCCGTGGTGAGGCCGATCCGCAGGTGCAGGGCCCCCACGAGGACCACGAAGACCCCCATCACCCCCAGATAGATCAGGAACTCCCCGTTGCCCGAGCGGAGGACCAAAGCCGCCGCGGCGGCCATGTACAGGAGGGTGAAGGCCAGGACCCCGAGGTCGCGTCGTGGCATCCCGTTACCCCCCCGTCTCGGGCCGGCCCGCCCGGATGGTCTCCAGGCCGTGGGCGCGGGGGCCCTTCTCCACCTGCCAGAGGAGCCAGGCGAAGAGGAGGGCCACGAAGCCGAGGCCGGAGAAGATCCACATCCCCGGGACGTACCCCGCCGGGTTCTGGGGCCCGGCGTGGCCCAGGTCGTTGGCGTACCCCACCAGGGTGTTGAGGCCCGCCACGCCCACCTGCTGGACCAGCGTCATGAGGGCGTAGGCCGTTCCCAGCCGGTTCTGCTCCACGATGTACGCCACGCTGGGCCACATGATGGCCGGAACCAGGGAGAAGGCCACCCCCATCAGGGCGATGGGGACCCACAGGGGGAGGGCGTGGTAGGCCATGATGGCGTACACCGGCATGAGCAGAAAGGCCCCCAGGAACATCATGGAGGCCCGCCGCCCGATGCGGTCCACCAGGAGGCCGAAGAGGGGGGTGGCCACCATGGCCGCCACGGGCAGGCTGCTGTTGAGCTGGCCCGCCGCCTCGCGGCTGAGCCCGTAGCTCTCGATGAAGAACTTGATGGAGAAGGTCCGGAAGGGGAAGATGGCCGAGTAGAAGGTTACGCAGAGGGCCACGCAGTACCAGAACGAGGCGTCGAAGCGAAAGAGGTCCTTGAGGACCAGCTTGTCGGGCTCCCCCGCCTCCCCCAGGGAGAAGCGCCGCAGGGCGGCGGCCTCCAGGGCCCAGTAGGCCAGCGCCGCCGCGGTGCACAGGAGGCCCAGCCCCGCCGCCAGCACCAGGGGCCCCCGCCACCCCGTGTAGGACCACTTGGCCCAGGTGGGGGACCAGTCCACCGCCACCTGCCCCAGCCGGGCGATGGTCAGGTTGATCCCAAAGGCGAAGGAGAGCTCCTTCCCCTTGAACCACTTGGCCAGGGCCGCCGTGATGGCCACGATGAGCGGCTCCGCCCCCACCCCCAACAGGAAGCGGGAGGCGATCATCACCCACGGCTCCCGGGTGAGGACCATGGTGACCCCGGAGACGGTGCAGAGGGCGCCGAAGAGGACGGTGGTCCGCGTGGTCCCCAGCCGGTCGATGAGGACCCCTCCCACGAGGAGCACCAGCACCGCGGCGATGCTGTAGCTGGTGTTGAGCTGGCCGATGACGGTGTCGCTAAAGCCCAGCTCGGCCTTCATCAGGTCGGTGATGGGGTTGATGGAGTCGTAGAGGTAGTAGTTGCCGAACATGGCGAGGCTGATGACCACCAGCACCGCCCACCGCAGGAGGGACGGCGGTTCGGGCCGCCCCGCCCCCACGCTCTTCTTCTCGCCGGCCATGGGTCCTCCCCCGAAACAAGGCTGCCGCAAGGTGCGCCAGTATAGCCGCCCCCCCGTTCCGCCGCCAGCGCGCCGGCGGCGGCACGGGGGAAGGCCCCGTCGGCTCCGGCCTTGAAAGGGGAGGCGCCTTCGCCTATCCTGCCCACCACCGGAGGGCGGGATGCGGGCCTTTCTGGCGGTGGAGATTCCAGAGGACGTCCGGCAGGCCCTGAGCGAGGTCATTCGACATCTGCGCGGGGAGGCCCTGGGGGTCAAGTGGGTCCGGCCGGAGCAGATCCACCTCACCCTGGAGTTTTTCGCCGGTCTGCCCCCGGAGGGTCTTCCTTCCCTGGAAGCGGCCGTCTCGGAGGCGGCGGCGGCCTTCGCCCCGGCCCCGCTCCGGGTCCGGGGGGTGGGCGCCTTCCGGTCGGGGGCGAAGATCCGGGTCCTCTGGGCGGGGATCGAGGATCCGGAAGGCCGGCTTGCGGCCTTCGCCGGCGGCCTAAGGGAGGCCCTGCGGGCCCGGGGAATCCAGGGGGACGACAAGCCCTTCCGCCCCCACCTGACGCTGGGGCGCCTGAGGGAGCCTTCCCGGAACCCGGCCCTGGAGCGGGCCCTCTCGGCCCTGGGGGCCTTCGAGGCCGGGCCCTTCGTTCCTCCCCGCCTCGCGCTCTTCGAGAGCACCCTCACCCCGGAGGGCCCCATCCACCGGGCCCTCCGGCAATGGCCTTTGGGAGGAGCGGCATGACGGGCGCGGACGCGGGAATCCTGGCGGCGGCGTACTTCCTGGGGGCCGTCCCCTTCGGCTGGCTTCTCACCCGGGCCGCGGGGGGAGGCGACATCCGGACCCTGGGCTCGGGGAACATCGGGGCCACCAACGTCCTGAGGACCCAGGGAAAGGCGCTGGCCCTGCTCACCCTCCTCCTGGACTTCGGGAAGGCGGCCCTCTCGGTCTACGTCGGCCGGCGCTTCGGCTCCGCCCCCTTCGTGGGCGCCGCCGCCGGAGCCGCGGCGGTGGTGGGCCACTGCTTCCCGGTCTACCTCCGGTTCAAGGGCGGCAAGGGGATCGCGTCGGGGCTGGGGACCTTCCTGCTGGTGGCCCCGGCGGCCACCCTGGCGGCCTTCGCGGTCTTCCTCGCGGAAATTCTCACGTTGCGGTACGTCTCCCTGGGGTCGGTGCTGGCGTCCCTGGCCTTCTCCGCATTCCTCCTCCTCTCCCACTTGGCCTGGGGCTGGTACGACCTGCCCACGGCCCTCCTCGGGGCCGCCACCGGCCTTCTCCTCGTCAGCCGCCACCGGGCCAACCTCCAACGCCTGAGGCGGGGCACCGAACCCCGCCTCTGGGGGAACCCGCCCAAGGAAGGAGGCCGGCCGTGAAGGCCGACGCGGTGGTGTGGGGGGCCGGGGCCTGGGGGACGGCCCTGGCCCGGCACCTGGCCGGCGGCGGGGCGCGGGTGGCCCTGTGGGTCTACGAGCGGGAGCAGTACGAGGCCATGGCGATCAGCCGCGAGAACGCGGACTTCCTCCCCGGGTTCCCCCTCCCCCCGGAGGTGGACCTCTTCCACGACCCCGCCTCGCCGCCGGAGGGGGCCGCCCTCTGGCTCTCCGTGGCCCCGGCCCAGGCCACGCGCGCCCTGTGGAGGACCATCGGCCCCCTCTGCCCCGAGGGGACGCTGGTGGTCTCCGCCTCCAAGGGGGTGGAGGAGGGGTCCCTCCGGCCGGTGAGCGCCCTCATCGAGGAGTTTCTTCCCCCCTCCTGCCGCCCGGTGGTGGTCCTGTCGGGCCCCTCCTTCGCGGTGGGGCTGGCCCAGGGGGACCCCACGGCGGTGGTCCTGGCCTGCCCCGACCTGAAGCGGGCGGAGGCGGTCCAGCGGATCCTCTCCCGCCCGCCCCTTCGGGCCTACAGCAGCTCCGACCGGACCGGCGTGGAGCTGGGGGGCGCCGTCAAGAACGTCATCGCCCTGGCCTGCGGCATGGCGGCGGGGCTGGGGATGGGCCCCAACACCGTGGCGGCCCTCATCACCCGGGGCCTTCGGGAGATCGTCCGGCTGGGCGCGGCCATGGGGGCCGACCCCCACACCTTTTCGGGGCTCTCGGGGGTGGGGGACCTGGTGCTCACCTGCACGGGGGGGGAGAGCCGGAACCGGACGGTGGGGCTTCGACTGGGGCGGGGGGAGCCGGTGGAGGCGATCCTGGGCTCCATGAAGTCCGTGGCCGAGGGGGTCCCCTCCACCCGATCGGTGGCCGAGCTGGCCCGCCGGCACGGCGTGGAGATGCCCATCACCTTCGTGGTGGAGCGGATCCTGAAGGGAGAGCTGACCCCCGCCCAGGGGGTGCGGGAACTCCTCTCCCGGGACCTCAAGCGGGAAATGGCCGACTGAGCGTCAGGAGCGGCCCTTTTCCTCCACCTCTTGGAGGAGGGTCAGGTAGCTCTCGTAGCGGGGCAGGGCGATGCGGCCCGCCTCCACGGCCTCCCGCACGGCGCACCGGGGCTCCTCCCGGTGGCGGCAGTCCGGGAAGCGGCAGGCGGCGCCGGCCTCGTGGATCTCCCGGAAGGCCCCCTCCAGAACCCGGAAGTCCACCCCCGAAAGGCCGAACTCCCGGATCCCTGCCGTGTCCACGAGGAAGGTCCCGTCGGCGAGCCGGTGGGCGTAGGCGCCGGTGGTGGTGTGGCGGCCCTTGCCGCGGGAGGGGTCCACCTCCCCCACGGGACGCCTCAGGCCGGGGGCGGCCCGGTTCACCAGCGTGGTCTTGCCCACGCCGGAGTGTCCCAGCAGGAGGACCCACCTCCCGGCCACCGCCACGAGGAAGTCGGCCACCCCCTCGCCGGTGCGGGCCGCCATGGGGAAGACCGGATAACCCAGGGCCCGGTACGGGGCCAGGGCCTCCTCCACCTCCCGAGGGTCCAAAAGGTCCATCTTGTTGACCACCACCGCCGCCGGGATGGAGTTCCCCTCCGCCTCCACCAGCGTCCGGTCGAGAAAGGCGGTGTTGAGGGCCGGGTTGGGCCCCAGAACCACGCACAACAGGTCCAGGTTGGCGGCGATGACGTGCTCGGCCCCGGAGAAGGTCAGGCGACGGCTCACGGCGTTGCGGCGGGGCTCCACCCCCTCGATGAGGGCCGACCCGTCCCCCTCCCGCCGGATCCGGACGAGGTCCCCCACGGCCACGCGGTTCCGGCTCCGCCCCCCCGGCCGGGGGAGGGCCAGCCGCCCCCCGGGGAAGGCCTTCAGAAGCTCCCGCCCGTCCCACACCCAGTGGAACTTCCCGTGGGTCTCCACCACCCGGCCGACGTCTTGCACCGCCCGCGCCTCCCACCGTATAATCGCACACCCGGAACGGGGGGATAGTGTCTTCGGTTTCGGCGCGTCCTTCGCGGAGAAAGGGAAGGCCATGTACCCAATCACGTACAAGAAGGTCCTCGCCACGGGCGTGGTGGAGATGCGCATCCTGGCCCCGCGCGTCGCCAAGGCCCACAAGCCCGGCCAGTTCCTCATGGTGATGAACGACGAGAACTCCGAGCGCATCCCCCTCACCATCGCCGACTCCGACCCCGCCACGGGGGAGGTGACCATCGTCTTTCTGGAGGTGGGGCGCTCCACCATCGACCTGGGCCAGAACTACCAGGAGGGGGACGCCCTCTTCGCCGTTCTGGGGCCGCTGGGCACCCCCACCCACATCGAGCGGTTCGGGGAGGTGGTGGTCATCGGCGGCGGCCTCGGCGTGGCCCCCATCTACCCCATCTGCAAGGGGATGCGGGCCGCCGGGAACCGGGTGACCACCATCATCGGGTACCGGAGAAAGGACCTCATGTTCTGGCAGGACCGGCTGGCCTCCGTCTCCGACGAGCTCGTCGTCACCACCGACGACGGCTCCTACGGCATGAAGGGCTTCGTCACCACCGCCCTCGAAAAGCTCCGCGGCGAGGGGCGACAGATGGACCGCATCGTGGCCATCGGGCCGCCCGTCATGATGCGGGTGGTGTCGGACCTCACCCGCCCCTGGGGCGTGCCCACCGTCGTCTCCCTCAACACCATCATGATCGACGGGACGGGGATGTGCGGGGGGTGCCGCGTCTCGGTGGGGGACGAGACCAAGTTCGTCTGCGTGGACGGCCCCGACTTCGACGGCCACAAGGTGGACTGGGACCAGATGTTCGCGCGGATGAAGGTGTACGTGGAGGAGGAGCACAAAGCCATCGCCGCGAGCCCCTCCTGCAAGCTCTACTTCGAGACCCTGAAGCGCTGAGGGGGGAGCCATGGCCGAAACCGTCGACATCGCCGCCCTGGGGGGGGTGAAGGAGGGGGAACGGAAGAAGCCCCGTTCCAAGGAGCCCCGCCGGGAGATCGCCTGCCAAACCGTGGCGGAGCGGATCCGCAACTACAACGAGGTGGCCCTGGGGTACACGCCCGAGGACGCGGTCTACGAGGCCATGCGATGCCTGGAGTGCCCCAAGCCCCGCTGCGTGGTGGCCTGCCCGGTCCACATCGACATCCCCACCTTCATCGGCCTCATCGCCCGGGGGAAGTTCGCTCAGGCCGCCGAAGACATCCGCCAGTACAACAACCTCCCCGCCGTCTGCGGGCGCGTCTGCCCCCAGGAGAACCTCTGCGAGGCCGCCTGCATCCTCAACGACACCAACAAGGGGAACCCCATCGCCATCGGGCGTCTGGAGCGCTTCGCCGCCGACTGGCAGCTCCTCCACACCGAGCGGCGGGACGTCCACAGGCGCCCCGCCACCGGCTTCAAGGTGGCGGTTCTGGGGTCGGGCCCCGCGGGGCTCTCCTGCGCCGCCGACCTGGCCAAGATGGGCCACACGGTCCACCTCTTCGAGGCCCTCCACAAGCCCGGCGGGGTGCTCATGTACGGCATCCCCGAGTTCCGCCTCCCCAAGGCCATCGTCCAGAAGGAGGTGGAGTACGTCCGCTCCCTGGGGGTGGAGATCGAGTGCAACGTGGTGGTGGGGCGGACCATGCCGGTCCAGGAGGTGCTGGACGACTTCGACGCCGTCTTCGTCGCCACCGGCGCCGGCTATCCGAACATGATGGGGATCCCCGGCGAGAACCTCAACGGCATCTACTCCGCCAACGAATTCCTGACCCGGGTGAACCTCATGAAGGCCTGGGGCCACCCGGAAACGGGGACCCCCATCAAAAAGCCCAGGCGGGCGGTGGTGGTGGGGGCCGGCTTCACCGCCTTCGACGTGGTCCGCATCTGCCTGCGGCTGGGGGCGGAGGAGGCCCGCATCGTCTATCGCCGGACCCGGGAGGAGATGCCGGGGCGCGGCGAGGAGATCGAGCACGCCGAGGAGGAGGGGGCCATCTTCACCCTCCTGTCGGCCCCCGTGCGCTACATCGGCGACGAGAAGGGCTTCGTGAAGGCGGTGGAGGTCCAGCGCATGGAGCTGGGCGAACCCGACGCCTCGGGCCGCCGGCGCCCCGTGCCCATCCCGGGCAGCAACTACATCCTCGAGTGCGACCTCGTGGTGGTGGCCATCGGGCAGACCCCCAACGTCCTCATCCCCTCCAGCCTCCCGGGGCTGGCCACCAAGTGGGGGTCGGTCATCAAGGTGAACCGGGAGACCTACATGACCACGGTGCCCAAGGTCTTCGCCGGCGGCGACGCCATCACCGGGGCCGCCACCGTCATCCTGGCCACCCGCGCCGGCCGCGAGGCGGCGAGGTCCATCGACGCCTACGTGCGGGACCCGTTCCGCACCTGGCAGCCGCCCGTCTGAGGCAGGGAAGGGGGAGACCATGTCCGTACGCGAAACCTTCGCCGCCTACCTGAACAGCCCCTTCGCCGAGAACCTGGCCAAGGACTTCGAGGGCGCCCGGACCGCCCTGGCCGGCGGTCTCGAGGGGGCCGCCTCCCTCCAGGAGGTGCTGGAAGCCATCGCCCCCGAGAGCAACCACCCCGCCTTCGCCAAGAAAGCCGGCCTCTTCCTCTCCGCCGCCTTCCCGCTCCTGAAGGCCGATCAAACGGTGGACCTTGCGGTCCTCCCGGAGGTGCGCCTCGTGGGCCTGGGAACGGGGCTGAGCCGCTTCGACCTCCACGTCCGCGGCGATCTGGGGGACTACGCCGGGGCTTACATGGAGTCGGGCACCCTCACCGTGGAGGGGAACGTGGCCGACTACGCCGGCCTCGGCATGAGGGGCGGCGAGCTCATCGTGAAGGGCCTCGCCGAGAACCACCTCGGGCACTCCATGACGGGCGGGCGAATCCTGGTGGAAAAGAACTGTCACGACTTCGCCGGCAACCGGATGGTGGGGGGAACCCTGGTGATCCGGGGCAACGCCGGGTACTCCACCGGCTACCGCATGGTGGGGGGCTCCATCGAGGTGCGGGACCTCACCTGGGACCTCTGCGGGGAGGAGATGGTGGGCGGGCGCATCCAGGTGGGGGGGCACCTGGGGCGGGACCTGGGCTTCTCCATGGCCGGAGGCGAACTGCTCATCAGCGAAACCCACAAGGACCGGCCCCGGGTGAAGGCCCAGGGGGGGCGCCTCACCGTCGTCGCCAAGGGGAAGAAGGCCTCCTGACGCCGTTCCCGCGCCGCCTCACCGGAAGGTGACGGCGTAAACGCAGGTCCGGTCCGGCCCCGCCGCCTCCGCCCGGCAGAGGGGGTGGGTCACCACCGGGTCCCGGGCCCCCGTGATCCGCAACCCTTCGTAGATGTACCCCACGCCGGTGGAGCACTCCATCCGGCTCGCCTGGGGAACGTCGGTGTTGTCGATATGCACTTCGAAACGGCCGGGGGCCTTCTCCACCACCCGGCTCTTCTCGGCGAAGGCGTTCTTCCACGATTCCCCGTCGGCGTACCAGGGCCTCTCCGGCCTCGTCGTCGGCGGAGAGCTTCTGGCCCCCCCCTCCCCTTCCCACCCGTACCCCCGGAGGGGGCAACCCCTTTCCTCCAGGGGGGAGGCGGTGAGGCCCAAGAGGGGTCGGCGCCGGTGCCGGCCGGCGAGCCAGGCGAGGAGCCCGGCGGCGGGTCGGCGGTGCAGCAGGGCCGGCCAGGCTTCCACCGAGAGTACTTGCGGGACGAAGGGGGCCACGGCGTCCCCCAGGGCCGGGGAAAACGACACGCCGTCAAGCAAGAGGCCGAGAACCGGTTTCACCGACCCTCCCATTCCGGTGTGGCTCGATTTTCAAGATAGGGTGCCGAAAAGCCGCGGGTCAAGACGCCCGCCCCGGACGGTCCTCCCCTCCGGCATCTGCCCCACTTGGCACGGGACCGGCCTTCGCGTAGACTCGCCGGAGGATGGCCATGGACCCCGAAGCCCTTTCCTGCTCCCCCGCGTGCGGGCCCCGAAACGCGCTCCTCGCCCCCTGGGCGACGCCCTGCGCTCCGGAGGTTCCCCACGAGTACCCCCACCGCCACCCGGCCCACCGGACCTTCTTCCAGCAGGACCGGGACCGCCTCCTCCACTCGGAGGCCTTCCGCCGCCTCGGCTACAAGACCCAGGTCTTCGTCGTCCACGAGGGGGACTTCTACCGGACCCGCCTCACCCACACCCTGGAGGTGGCCCAGGTCTCCCGGGGCCTCGCCTGCGCGCTGGGGGCCAACGAGGACCTCTGCGAGGCGGTGGCCTACGCCCACGACCTCGGCCACCCCCCCTTCGGCCACCGGGGGGAGGACGCCCTGGACCACCTCTTCGCGGACCTCCTGGAGCGGCGGCTGGGGGTGAAGCGCCCGGCGGGGCGGCGGGCCTTCGAGCAGAACTTCCAGTCCTACCGCATCGTGAGCCGCCTGGAGAAGCGGTACGCCGCCTTCCCCGGACTCAACCTCAGCGTCCCCGCCCTCCACGCCGTGCTCAAGCATCACACGGCCTTCGACGCGCCGGCCCTGCCCTACCCCCTGGAACTCTCCGACCAGGCCGAGGCGGAGCGCATCCGGAGGACCTACCTCCTCTCCCCCGGCTGTTCCGCCGAGGCGCAGATCGTGAACGCCGCCGACCAGATCGCCTGGGTGACCCACGACCTGGAGGACGCCCTCCGGGTTCGCTTTCTCAAGGTGGAGGAGCTCCGGGCCCTGAAAAACCCCCTGCTGGAGGCCGCCTGGGAGCGCGCCCACGGCGGGGCGCCGGACTGGGAGCGGGACCCCATCCTCTGGGCCCGTCTCCTCATCCGGAACATGATCGACCTCCTCATCGGCGACGTCATCTCCCATTCGACGCCGCATCTGGCGGCCTTCTCCTCGCCGGCGGAGGTGATGGCGGACCCGATGCCGGCGGTGGACTTCTCCCCCGGAATGGCGGGGGCGGTGAAGGCCGTGCGGGAGATGCTCTTCGCGAGGGTCTACACCCACCCCGTGGTGGAGCGGATGTCGGCCAAGGCCGCCGCCATCCTCGAACGCCTCTTTTGCAGCCTGACGAAGGACCTGTTGGAGCCGGGCTCCTTCTCCATCCGCCTCCTGCCCCTCTCCACGCGGGCCCGGGTGGAGGAGGCGAAGGGGGAGATCGCCAAGTACGGGGTGGTGGTGGACTTCCTGGCGGGGATGACCGACCGCTTCGCCGAGGAGTTCTACCGGGTCCTCTACGAGCCGGAGGAACGGGGGATCACGTCCCTCTATTGACGGGAGGGCGCCGGGGCTTGCCCCCTCCCGGCGGCCAAGGTACAGTGGGGACAGGTCAGCGAAGGAGGATGCCATGCGGAAATGGGTGGTGGGACTTCTGGCGGTGGCGGTTCTCGTGGCCGCGGCGGCGGCGGAACTGGAGGGGGTGAGCCTTCCCAACACGGTGACGGCGGGCGGGGCGACCCTGCACCTCAACGGCATGGGCGTCCGCGTGAAGAAGGTGGCCTTCATCGGCGTGAAGGTCTACGTGGCCGGCCTGTACCTCGCCGAGAAGTCCTCCGATCCGGCCAAGATCCTGGCGGCGGACGCCCCCCGCCAGCTGGTCATGCACTTCCTCTACAAGGAGGTGGGGAAGGCCAAGCTGGTGGAGGCTTGGAACGAGGGCTTCGAGAAGAACACCGGGGACAAGGCCGGCGCGCTGAAGGCCCGCATCGAGAAGTTCAACGGCTTCTGGTCCGACATGAAGAGCGGGGACCGGGCCGTCCTCACGTACATCCCCGGGACGGGGGTGGAGGTGGAGATCAAGGGCCAGAAGGTGGGGACCATCGAGGGCAAGGACTTCGCCGACGCCCTCTTCTCCATCTGGCTGGGGCCCAACCCGCCCAACGAGGACCTCAAGAACGGCCTTCTGGGCAAGTAAGGGTCGGCCGGCGGGGCTTCCCAGGCGGGCGGGGTCTTCCCGCCCGCCTTTTGCTGGGCGCGGGATCAGTCCAGCTCCACGGGGTCCCAGACCATGGGACGGAGGGGGGCCGAAAGGTCCGAGCCCGTCTTGGGCCCCGGTTGCGTCCAGAGGGAGGCGAGGAGAGGGTGGCGCAGGGCGAAGGTCCCCCCCTCCCGCCGGGCCAGCGCCGCGTCCTCCATCCAGGAGAGGTAGGACCGGGCGGCCCCGGCGCTGACGCCGAGCCCCTTCGCCACCTCCGGCGCCTTGTGGGGGCGGAGGGCCAGGAGGGCGCCGGTCCGGAGCAAGGCCACGCCCCCCCGCGCGGCCCCGAGGCCCGTCCGCCACTCCAGCTCCAGATGAAGCCGAATCAGGGGGCTGCCCGGGGGCAAGCGGGCGTAGAGGGGGGGCACGGAGCCGTCCGGGGGGAGGTCGTCCCACTCCGGAGCGGCCCCCGCCCGCGTCAAGGCCTCCTGGAGGGCCCGGGCCGGTCGGGGGAAGCGGCACTCCAAGACGAGGCCGTGGCGGCGGGCGAAGCGGGCGAGGTCGTCGAAGAGGGATCCCGCGGCGCGGCTCCGGGCCCATCCGAGGAGCACTTCGGCGTTCCGGAGGACGAGCCCCGGCTCGGACCCGGCGAAATCCGGCAACGGTTCCCACAGCAGGTCCCGCACCGGCCAGCCGCAGGGGGGAAAGAAGGGGTAGCCGTAGTCCCGGCGGCGCAGGAGGCACCGGCGGACAGGTGGGAGGGCGTCTCGGTTCATGGGGTCACCCTAGGCCCCGTTCAACCAAATGTCAAGTGACAAAGCCTGGGCGCCCTGTCCGCCGGGGTGGTATCCTCGTCGGGGAGGCGGGCCATGCGGGTGACCTTTCTGGGCACGGGCACGTCGGTGGGCGTCCCCATCCTCACCTGCCGGTGCGCCGTCTGCTCCTCCGGGAACCCGAAAAACCGGCGGCTCCGGCAGTCCATCTGGGTGGAAGGGGGACCCCTCTCGGTGGTGGTGGACCCGGGGACGGACTTTCGGGAGCAGGCCCTCCGTGCGGGCATCGCCCGGCTGGACGCCGTCCTTCTCACCCATCCCCACGCCGACCACATCTTCGGCCTCGACGACACCCGGGTCTTCTCCTTCCGGCAGAAGGCCCCCATCCCCGTCTACG
Source organism: Acidobacteriota bacterium (assembly GCA_037444825.1). Taxonomy (GTDB): domain Bacteria; phylum Acidobacteriota; class UBA4820; order UBA4820; family DSQY01; genus JBFLVU01. The sequence goes on from JBBILR010000004.1 coordinate 103,055, forward strand.
GCTCCCCCCACACCCTGGAGGGGGTCCGGAGGACCTTCTGGTACGCCTTCGCCGACCTTCCGGAGGGAGGCGGACGCCCTCGGCTGGAGTTGAGAACCCTCGAGGGGCCCCTGGACCTCGGCGGGCTCCGCGTCCTCCCCCTCCCCGGGGACCACGGGTCCATGCCGGTGACGGTCTTCCGCTTCGGCCCCTTCGCCTACGCCACCGACCTCAAGCGCGTGCCCGAGGAGACCGTGGGGGCGCTGCGGGGGGTTCACACGCTGGCCATCGACGCCCTCCGTTTCGAACCCGAACACCCCACCCACATGACCGTCCGGGAGGCCCTGGAGACGGCGGAGCGGATCGGGCCCCGGCGGGTTTTTCTGATCCACATGGGCCACGAACTCAGCCACGAAGACCTCTCCCGTTCCCTGCCCTCCGGGGTGGAGCCGGCCTGGGACGGGCTGGTCCTCGATTTCGACGGGGAGGCCGTCCGAATGGAGGTCGAATGACATCTGTTTGCGTGTACCCCGATCTCGAAGGGAAACGGGTGCTGGTGACGGGGGCCTCCTCCGGCATCGGGCTCGCCTGTGCCGAGGCCTTCCTCGGACAGGGCTCCCGGGTGGTCCTGCACTACCGCAACGGCCGCGGGGCGGCGGAGCGCGCGGCGGCCGCCTTCCCCGGCCGCGCCTTCGCCGCCGGAGCGGACCTGGCCACGGAGGAGGGGTGCGTGGCCCTGGTGAAGGAGGCGGCGGAGCTCCTCCACGGCCTGGACGTCCTCGTCCATTCGGCGGGGATCTGGACCCCGGGGCCCATCCGGGAGCTGAGCCGGGAGACCCTGGAGACCATGTTCCGCACCAACGCCTTCTCTTCCTACTACTTGGCCAGGGAGTGCGCGCGGATCCTGGAGAGGGGGAGCCTGATTTTTATCGGTTCCACCGCCGGGCAGCGGGGGGAGCCGGGCCACAGCCACTACGCCGGCAGCAAGGGGGCGGTCCAGTCCCTGGTGATGAGCCTGGCCCAGGAGCTGGCCCCCGCCATCCGGGTGAACCTCGTCTCCCCCGGCTGGGTGAGGACCCCCATGAGCGGGGAGGCCCTCGCCGCCCGGGAGCGGGCCATCGTCTCCGTGGTTCCCCTCCGGCGGGTGGCCGAGGCGGAGGACGTGGCGGCGGCGGTCCTCTTCCTCGCCTCCGACGCCTCGCGCCACTTCACCGGCGCCGACCTCTGCTGCTCCGGCGGGGCGCTCCTTCCCATGCCCCGGGGCTAGGGGGCCGGGGGGCCCTCCGGGCCCAGGGCCGACTCCAAGTCCCGGACGATCTGCTCCACGTGCCGCCGTTCGGCGGGGTCCAGGTCGGTCTTCAGGGCCCGCCGGAAGGCCTCCAGGGCCTCCCGGGGCCGGTCGGCCTGCAGGAAGACGGCGCCCAGGGTGAGGGCGGCGGGGGCGTAGGCGGGGTAGCGGGAGAGGACCTCCCGGTAGATCCGGACCGCCTCCTCCGGCCGGTTCCGCATGAGGTAGACGTCCCCCTCCCGCTTCAGGGTGGCGGCGGGGTCCCGGCTGAGGCGCAGGGCCGCCTGGAAGTCCGCCCGGGCGGCCTCCTCCTTGCCCTGGATGAGGTGGATCCGGCCTTGGAGGAGGTGGGTCTCCTCGTCGGCGAAGCCCTCGGAAAAGGCCCGCTCCAGCAAGGGGAAGGCCTTGTCCGGTTCGTTCCGGTCCAGGTAGGCCGCCGCCAGGGCGTTGAGGGCGGTGACGAGCCGGGGGGAGAGGCGAAGGGCCTTCTCGTAGGCGGTGATGGCCTCCGGGAGCCGCTCCCGGGAGGCCAGGATGTGGCCCTTGGCGGTGTAGGCCTCGGCCAGGCGGGGGGCCAGGGCCAGGGCCCGGTCCAGGGCGGCCAGGGCTTCGTCGGCGCGCCCCGCCCTCCGAAGGGTCTCCCCGTGCTCGAAGGCCAGGGAGGGGTTTTCCCGGTCCTTCTGGACGAGGGCGCTCAGGATCTTGAGCGCCCCCTGGAGGTCTCCGGTCTCCCGCAGGAGCCTCGCCCGCGCGGTTTCCCGGAGGACCTCCGTCCGGTCGTGGGGGTCGGGGAGCCCCTGGCGGATGAAACCCTCGGCGGGGACGGGGGCGTAGCCCAGGCCCCGCAGGGACTCGGAAACCGCCGTTTGGGGGGCCTTTGCCGGGAATGAGGGGAGGGCCTCCTTCAGGCGCCGCGCCTCGGCGGGGGGCCGGGCGGAGAGGTCCACCGTCTCCCCCGGGTCCGTCTGGAGGTCGAAGAGACGGTCGGCCTGCTGGGACCGCACCCACTTGTACCGGCCGTCGGTGACGCCCAGGAGGGGGCTCCACCGGAAGGCGTCGAAGGGGAGCCACGACTCCAATGGCAGGGTCCGAGAAGGGGGCGCCGGGCCGAAGAGGTCCACTCCGTCGGGGAAGGCGCCCGGGGGGACGGGAAGGCCCAGCCTCCCCAGGACCGACGGGGGGACGTCGGCCAGGGAGCAGGGGCGGCCGTCGCGCCGCCCCGAAGGAACCCCCGGCCCGGCGAACAAGAGCACCGTCCGCAGCGTGGGCTCGAAGAGGAGGACGCCGTGGGTGGGTTCCCCGTGGTCCCCCAGGGCCTCCCCGTGGTCGGAGGCCACCACCACCAGGGTGCCGGCGGGCAAGGCGCGAAGCAGCCTCGCCACCTCGGCGTCCACGTAGGCCGCCGCGGCGTCGTAGGGCTTCCCGGGGAATCGGGCGCCGTAGGCTTCAGGGCTGGAATACGGCTCGTGGGTGTCGAAGTAGTGGACCCAGAGGAAGAGGGGAGATTCTTCCTTCCCGCGGAGGAGGGAGAGGGCCCGGTCGGTGATTTCCGTAGCGCTCCGGGTCCGGTCGAGGCCCATGGCGTCGTCGTAGACGGCGAAGCCCCGGCTCAGGCCGTAGCGGCCTTCCAGGACGGCGCTGGCCACCACCGCCTCGCAGCGCCACCCCTCCGCCGCCAGGACCTCCGCCAGGGCCCGCACGCCGGTAGCGAGGCTCCCCGTGCCGTTGTCGTGGAGGCCCGTCCGAGTTGGAAAGGCCCCCGTCAGCAGCGTCCCGTGGGAGGGGAGGGTCAGAGGCGCCGGGGCGGTGCAGGCGGTGAAGGCGGTTCCCTTCGCCGCCAGGGCGTTCAGGTTCGGCGCCAGCGGCGCGGGGCCTTTCCAGGCCTCCAGCCGGTCGGCCCGGAAGGTGTCCAAGGTGACGAGCACCACGTCGGGGCCCTTGGACCACGACAGGGTGCCGGAAAGGGCCAGGAGAACCGCCACAACGACCTTCGGGAGCCTCACGGTGCACCTCCGCGGCACAGTGTAGCAGAGGGGGAGACGGGGGACGGACAGGAGGCCCCCCGGCGGCCCGGGAGGCGCCCATCGTCTCACGGCCTTCAGTTTCTTGACGTTAGGGGGACTCGGGAGTAGAATGGACCTTCATGCCGAAGGGCCGCTTCTTCCTGGGGACGTTGGCCGCGGCCGCGGCGGGGCTCCTTGCCGCCTGCCGCGTCCCCGAGGTGCGCCTCCTCGTCCTCCTGCCCCTCTCGGGACCCCAGGCCGCCTACGGGCGGAGCCTTCTCGCCGGGGCCCGCCTGGGGGAGGAGGCGGTGAACGCCGCCGGGGGGGTGCGGGGCCGGAAGCTCGTGCTCGCCGTGGAGGACTCGGGGGGCGACGGCCGCCGGGCCCAGGAGGCCCTTCGGGAATGGGCCCGCACCTCGGGGTGCCGGCTGGTGGTGGGCGGCGCCACCAGCGAGGAGGCGCTGGCCCTGGCTCCGGAGGCGGAGCGCCTGGGCCTTCTGCTTCTCTCCCCCTCCGCCTCCTCGCCGCTTCTGTCGGACCGCTTTCCCCACTTCTTCCGGACGTGGCCTTCCGACGCCGGGGAGGCCCAGGCGGCGGCGGAGTTTCTGGCCTACTCCCTCCACGCCACCGAGGTCTTGGTGGTCGCCGAGCCCGGTCCTTACGGGGAAGGGCTCGCGGAGGCCTTTCGGCGGGCCTTCGACGGCGGCCCGCGCCGGGCGGAGGCCCTGGCCGCGGGAGGGGACCTTGGCCCAAAAGACCCCCTGCCTCCCGGCCCCCAGGCCCTCTTCCTGGCGGGGACGCCGGAGGCGCTCCTGCCCTACCTGGAAGGGGCCCGCGCCCGGGGGGACGACCGGGTGGCGGTGGCTTCCGGCGCCTTCGCCCGTTCGGGGGCGGAGGCCGGGAACCCTCGGGGGTGCGACGGACTTTGCGTGGTGGCACCGGGCACGCCCGCAGGGGCCGAGGCCGTGGCCTTCGAGGAGGCCTTCCTGAAGCGCTTTGGCCGCCGCACCGACCGGTACGCCCGGAGCGCCTACGATGCCGTGCGGGTGGCGGCGGAAGGGGCGGGGGCGGGAAAAACCGCCGACGAACTCCGGCAGGCCCTTCTGGGGCTGAAGCAGTTTCCCGGGGCCTCGGGCCCCATCACCTTCGGCCCGGGGGGAGACCTCCACAGGCCGGCGGAGGTCCTCGTCCGCCGGGGGGGGAGCCTGGTCCCCCTCCGGGAGGTCTCGACGGAGGTCCTTCCCGCGCTCCAGGAAGGGGTGGCCCGACGCCGGCTGGGAGGGAAAGGGTGAGAGGGCGGGTCCTTTGCCTCGAGGAAGCCGTGGCCTTCCGGCGGGAGCTGCGGGCGAGGGGGGAGCGCCTGGTCTTCACCAACGGGTGCTTCGACCTGCTTCACGCCGGCCACGTCCGCTACCTTAACGCCGCCCGCGGCCTCGGGGACCGCCTCCTCGTGGGCCTCAACGACGACGCTTCCGTCCGCCGGCTCAAGGGCCCCGGACGCCCCGTGGTTCCGGAGGCGGAGCGGGCGGAGGTCCTGTGCGCCCTCGAAGCGGTGGACGGCGTGGTGCTCTTTTCGGAGGAGACGCCGCTGGCCCTCATCGAGGCCCTCCTGCCCGATATCCTGGTGAAGGGGGCCGACTGGCCCCTGGAGGCCATCGTGGGGAGGCGGGAGGTGGAGGCGGCCGGGGGGCGGGTCCTCACCCTGCCGCTCCTCTCGGGGAGGTCCACCACCGCCCTCCTGGAACGGATCGGGGGCCGCCGGCCGTGAATCCCCTCCTCCACGCCTTCCTGGCGGATCTTTACGAAAAGACCGGCGGGGAAACAGGGCTCCCCCGGGCCCGGGGGGGGGCGCTCCCCTTCGTGGCGGCGGCCCACGTCCTCCTCCGCAAGACCCCCCTCGTCCTCCTGGTCCCCACCGAGGCGCAGGCCCGGAGCCTCCACGGGACGCTGGAAGCCCTCCTGGGGGAGGCCGCGGCGCCGGTCCTCCTGCCCGCCCCCGACGCCGATCCCTACGAGGGCCTGCCCAGCCACCCGGGGATCCTTCTCCAGAGGGCCTCCGCCCTGACCCGCCTCCTCCTGGAGGCTCGGCCGGCGGTCCTCCTCTCCGCGGAATCGCTTCTGAACCGGGTTCCCCGGCGGGGATGGTGGCGGAACCATCTGCTTCTCTTGGACCGCGGCCTGGAGATGGACCGGCGGGAGCTCCGAATCCGCCTGTGGACGCTGGGCTACCGGACCGTGGACCTGGTGGGGGAGGCCGGGGAGGCGGCCTTCCGCGGCGGCATCGTGGACCTCTTCCCTCCGTCGGAAAACCTGCCCGTCCGGCTGGAATTCTTCGGGGACGAGGTGGAGTCCCTCCGCTTCTTCGACCCCGTCTCCCAGCAGTCCCTGGGGGAGGTGGGCCGGGAGGTGGCGGTCCACCCCCTTTCGGAGGCGGTGCGGGACGAGGCGGTCCTCCTGCCGCTGCGGCGGAAGCTGGAAGAGGAGGGGGAGTTCGGCCGGGTCCGCCTGGAGGGCTTGGACCGGGTGGGCACCTACCCCTCCTTGGAGGCGGAGGTCCGAGGGGAGGAGGAGTTCTTCGGCCCCTTCCCGGACTTTCTCCCCGGCGCCCGGTGGGTGGTGGCGGAGCCGGCCCGGATCCTGCACGAGGCGGGGCGGAAGCTTCAGGAGTGGCACGACAGCTTCGTCCGCCGGAGGCGTCCGGCCTTTCTCGACCCCGGCCGTCTCTTCCTTTCCCTGAGGGAGGTGGCGGAGGCGGTGCAGGACCCCTCGGTGGTGGAGGCGGGGTCCGCGGAGCCCCCCCTCGCCGTCCAGCGGCCCGCGGTGAGAATCGGGGAGGTCCACCGGGCTCTGGAGGAGGCGGCGGAAGCGGTGGGGAAAGGCTTCCGGTGCCTCTTCGCGGTGGAGGGACAGGGGACCCTCCGGCGCCTTCGAGAGCTTTGCGCCGAGGCGGGCCTCACCCTGCTGGATTCCCCCCCCGTGGGAGGAGGCCTGCCCCCCGGCCTGTACGGGGTCCAGTCCCCCCTTCCCGAGGGGATCGTCTTTCCCGACCAGAAATGGGAAGTCCTCACCGGCCGCGAAATCTTCGGGAGGGGCCGCGCCGCCGCCGAGGGGCGGGTCCGCAAGCAGGAGGCCTTCTCCACGGGGCTGAGGGACCTGAAGCCCGGGGACCCGGTGGTCCACGTCGAGTACGGCGTGGCCCTCTTCCGCGGGATCGAAACGGTGGAGCGGGAGGGGGTGCGGGAGGACTTCCTGGCGCTGGAGTACGCCGGGGGCAGCCGCCTCCTGCTCCCCGTCCAGCGGATGGACCTGGTGCAGAAGTACGTGGGGCCGGAGGGCTACCGGCCGCCCCTGGACCGTCTGGGCGGAACGGCCTGGAAAAAGAACAAGGAGCGGGCCCGGAAGGCGGTGAAGGCCGTGGCCGTGGACCTCCTGAGGCTCTACGCCACCCGCCGGACGGTGGAGGTCCCCGCCTGCGGGGAGGACACGGAGTGGCAGGCGGAGTTCGAGGCCCAGTTCCCCTTCGAGCTGACCCCCGACCAGCAGCGGGCGGTGGAGGAGGTGAAAAGAGACCTCATGCGGAACCGCCCCATGGACCGCCTGGTCTGCGGCGACGTGGGCTACGGCAAGACCGAGGTGGCCATGCGGGCCGCCTTCAAGGCCGTCTCCGAGGGGTACCAGGTGGCGGTCCTCTGTCCCACCACGGTCCTGGCCCTCCAGCACCTGGAGCGCTTTCGGGAGCGCTTCGCCCCCTTCCCCGTCCGGGTGGAGATGCTCTCCCGCTTCGTGCCCCCTCCGCAGGCGCGGGAGGTGGTCCGCGCGGCGGCCACGGGGGAGGTGGACATCCTCATCGGCACCCACCGCCTTCTCTCCAAGGACGTGCGCCTTCCCCGCCTCATGCTCCTCGTCGTGGACGAGGAGCAGCGCTTCGGCGTGAACCACAAGGAGAAGATCAAGGCGCTGAAAGCGCGCGTCCACGTCCTCACCCTCACGGCCACCCCCATTCCCCGCACGCTACAGATGGGCCTCTCGGGGATTCTGGACATGTCCCTCATCCAGACGGCGCCCAAGGACCGGCTCGCCATCCAGACCTCCGTCCGCCCCTTCGACCCCGACCTCGTGGCCGCGGCCCTTCGGAAGGAGCTCCAGCGCGGAGGGCAGGCCTTCTACGTCCACAACCGGGTGGAGACCATCGCCGTGCGGGCGCGGAAGGTGCAGGAGTGGGTCCCGGAGGCGCGGGTCACCGTGGCCCACGGCCAGATGGGGGAACGGGAGCTGGAGGAGGTGATGGTGGCGTTTTTCCGGGGGGACTACGACGTCCTGGTCTGCACCACCCTCATCGAGAACGGCGTGGACCTTCCCCGGGTGAACACCCTGGTGGTGGAGGACGCCCACGCCCTGGGGCTCACCCAGCTCTACCAGCTCCGGGGGCGCATCGGCCGCTCGGACGTCCCCGCCTACGCCTACCTGTTGACCCCGCCGGGCCACGACCTCAAGGGGGACGCCGCGCGGCGGCTGGAGACCCTCCAGGAGTTCTCCGAGCTGGGGGCCGGCTTCCGCATCGCCGCGGTGGACCTGGAGCTGAGGGGCGCGGGGAATCTCCTGGGGGCGGAGCAGTCGGGCCACCTGGCCGCCGTGGGGTTCGAGCTCTACCAGCGCCTCCTGGAGGAGGCGGTGGCGGAGGCCCGCGGGGAAGAGCGGCCGGCGGAAGCCCGCTGCGAAATGGCCCTGGGCCTGGACCTCTCCGTTCCCGTGGAGTATATGGAGGAGATGAACCACCGGCTCGCCTTCTACCGGGACCTGGCCCTGGCCGGGTCCGCCGAGGAGGTGGCCCGGGCGGCGGCCAGGGCCGAGGACCGGTTCGGCCCCATGCCGGAGGTGGTGCGGAGGATGGTGGAAGCGGCTCGGATCCGCCTGCGGGCGGAGGGGTTGGGGGTGCGGACCCTGGTCCGCCGGCAGGGGCGCCTGTCCCTGACCTTCGATCCGGAGGCGCGGATCCACGCCGCCTCCCTGGCGGCCTTCCTCTCCAGGAGGCCCGGGGCGCGGATCGCCGCCTCGGGGCTGGTGGAGGTCCCGCTGGCGCCGGGCGAGGAGGTCCTCCCCCTGGTGGAACGCCTGCTGGCCGCCGCCGCCCCTCCTTCGGAGGCGGCCCCATGAACCGCCGCTTCGCCGGTCTGGTCGTGGGGATCTGTCTCCTTTCCCTGGCGGCCTGCAAGGGGGCTGGGTGGGAGACCCTCCGGAAGCATCCCGACGTTCTGGCGCTGGTGGGCCGCTACCGCATCGAGCGGGCGGATTTCTCGGCCGCGGCCCGGTACCGCCAGGCGGGGGAGGGAAGCGACCCCGGCCTCCTAAGCCGCATCTTCGACGGGCTTCTGGAGGAGGTCTTGGTCCTCAACGACGCGGTGAACGGCGCTTCGCCCCAGCGCCCGGAACCGCTGGGGCCCTACGCCGACCCGGCCCGGCGGGAAGCCTTCGTCGCCACGGTTCTCCAGCAGCGGGTCTACTCCCAGGTCCGCGTCACCGACGAGGAGGTGGCCGCCCACTACCGGGAACACCTCGCGGAGTACGAAAGGGGACCGGGCATCCTCTTTCGGGAAATCCTCCTTTCGGGGGAGGCGCAGGCCCGGGAGGCCCGCGCCCTGCTCCGGGGGGGGCACTCCTTCGAGGACGTGGCGCGCCTCTACTCCCTCTCGCCGGAGCGGGGGGCGGCCCAGTACTTCACCTACGAGGAGCTTCCCGACTACCTCCGGGAGGTGCTCCGGCGGGCCCCCCCGGGGGTGCCCACCGAGCCGGTCCGGGCCTCCGCCGACACCCTGCAGATCTTTCTCGTGGAACGGCGCTTCCTCCACTACACCCCTCCCCTGGAGGAGGTGGCGCCCCAGATCCGCCTCACCCTCTCCGACGCCGCGGGGGAGCGCCTCTACGCCGAGTACCTGGAGGGGCTCCGCCGCCGCTTCCCCCCGGAGGTCTTCTGGGGTAAACTGCCCTTCGCCTACCGGAAGGAGACCCCATGAACCGGTCCGTCCCCGTCCTGCTCCTCGCCGCCGCCCTCGCCGCCCCCGGCCTCCGCGCCGCCGTGCTGGAGGAGGTGGTTCTCAAGGTCAACGACGCCATCGTCACCAAGAGCGAGTACGAGGCCCGCCTCCAGAGAACGCTGGAGGGCCTCAAGCGGGAGTACAAGGGCCCCGACCTGGAGGAGCGCCTCCGGGAGGTCCCCCAACGGCTCCTGGAGCAGATGGAGGAGGAGCTCCTCCTCGTGGAGAAGGCCCGCCAGCTCTACCAGGTGGACCTCATCGTGGACAACCAGCTGGACCTCTTCATGAAGGAGAACCACCTGGCCACCAAGGCCGACCTGGCCAAGGAGCTGGAAAAGGAGGGGATGACGCTGGAGGAGTTCAAGAAGCAGATGCTCTACATCTACGTCCCCGAGTTCATGAAAAGCCGGGAGATCCGCAGCAAGATCGCCGTCTCGGGGGAGGAGGTGAAGACCTTTTACGAGGCCCACAAGGCCGAACTGGCCGCCAAGCCCTCGGTCCGGCTCCAGGAGATCCTCCTGCCCCGGGAGCGGTACGACGAGGCGGCGGCCCGGGCGGAGCGGGACCGCATCGCCGCCGCGGTGAAAGGGGGGCGGGACTTCGGCGAGCTGGCGGAAACCCTCTCCGCCGCCTACTCCCGGAGCGCCCGGGGGGACGCCGGGTGGTTCACCCCGGAGGACCTCAGCGCCGACATTTCCCGGGCGGTCTTCTCCCTCAAGGCGGGCGAGGTCTCCCAGGCGGTGCCCACCGTGGCCGGCTGGTACGTCTTCCGGGTGGCCGAGCGGCGGGAGGCCCGCACGCCCACGCTGGACGAGGCGCGGGAGATGGTGGTGGAGGCCCTCAAGGAGCAGAAGTTCGCCGAAGCCTACAAGGCCTACATCGCCGACCTCAAGGCCCAGAGCTTCGTCCGGATCAACCCCCGGTACGTCTGATCTTTCCTCGGGAGCGCGCGGAGTGGCGGCGTAGCGCGTGCCCACATGCGCCTGGACCTCTTTCTCAAGCACGCGAGGATCCTCAAGCGCCGCGCCGGCGCCAAGGAGGCGGCGGAGGCCGGTCTTCTCACGGTGAACGGCCGCCCCGCCAAGGCCTCCCGCGAGGTGCGGCCGGGCGACGTGGTGGTGGTTTCGGAGGGGGGGCGCCCCGTCCTGGAGGTGACCCTCCTGAAGGAGCCCCTCCGGCCCGTTCCCCGAGGCCGGGAAGGGGACTTCTTTCGAGTCCGCCGCCTTCAAGAGCCCGAGGAGGAGCGGTGGTGAACGCCGTCGCCCTGCGCCCCCTCCGCCTCGGGGACCTGGAGGTGTGGCCGCCGCTGGTCCTGGCCCCCATGGCGGGCCTCACCGACTCCACGTTTCGTGCGCTCGTCCGCCGCATCGGCGGGGTGGGGCTGGTGGTCTCGGAGATCGTCTCCTCCGAGGGGCTGGTCCGAGGGGGGGAAGCTTCCCGGCGCCTGTTGCGGACGACGGCGGGGGAGCACCCGGTGGCCCTCCAGATCTCCGGGGCCGACCCGGAGGTTCTGGCCCGGGCCGCCCGCGTTTGCGAGGAGGCCGGGGCCGACGTGGTGGACATCAACATGGGCTGTCCCGCCCCCAAGGTGACCAAAGGCTGGTGCGGCGCGGCGCTGCTGAGGGAGCCGGTCCTGGCCGCCGCGGCGGCCCGCGCGGTGGTGCGGGCCGTCTCCGTCCCCGTCACCGCCAAGCTCCGGCTCGGCTGGTCGGAGACCTCCCGCACCTACCTGGAGGTGGGCCGGAGGCTGGAGGACGCGGGGGTCCGCGGCGTGACGCTCCACGGGAGAACCCGGGAGCAGGGCTACGGAGGCCGCGCCGACTGGGAGGCGGTGGCCTCCCTCAAGGCCGCCCTCTCCATTCCCGTGGTGGGGAACGGGGACGTGGCCACCCCGGAGGAGGCCCTCCGTCGGCTCCGGGAAACGGGGTGCGACGGGGTCATGATCGGCCGGGCGGCGGTGAAGAACCCCTGGATCTTCCGCCAGACGCTGGAACTCGCCCGGACCGGGACCTGCCGCCCCGTCCCCCCCTCCGAGCGCCTGGCGGTGCTCCTGGGCCACTTCGAGGAGGTGGTGGCGGGGGAGCCCCCCCTCGCGGCCCTCCACCGCATGAAGAGCTTCCTGGGGAAGTACACGCTGGGGGTCCCCGGGGCCGCCGCCCTGCGCCGCTCCCTGGAGGGGACCCGCGACCCCCGCGTCCTCCTGGAGACCTTCCGGCGGTGGGCCGGCGAAGCCGCGGCCGCCCAACCTTGAGGGACGCCCCCTCCCGTTCTATACTCGTCGCGCCCGAGAGGGACCGGAAGGGGCCATGCACGGCAACCAGCGCGTTCTCATCCTCGATTTCGGCTCCCAGTACACCCGTCTCATCGCCCGGCGGGTGCGGGAGCTCCAGGTCTACAGCGAGGTGGTGCCCCACCACCTGGCGGCGGAGGAGATCGCCCGGCTCGCCCCGTTGGGCCTCATCCTCTCCGGAGGCCCCGCCTCGGTCTTCGAGGAGGGGGCCCCCCGCCCCGACCCGGCCATCGTTCGGCTCGGCATCCCCGTCCTGGGCATCTGCTACGGCATGCAGTGGCTGGCCCACGCCCTGGGGGGCCGGGTGGCGCCCTCCCCCGAAAGGGAATACGGTCCGGCGGACCTGCACCCCTCCCCGGGGAGCGCGCTTCTCGAGGGCCTCGGCGACCCCTCCCCCGTCTGGATGAGCCACACCGACCGGGTGGAAACCCTGCCCCCGGGCTTCTCGGTCTCCGGCCGCACCGACTCGGTGCCGGTGGCGGCCATGGAGGACCGGGGGCGGCGGCTCTTCGGCCTCCAGTTCCACCCGGAGGTGACCCACACCCGGGAGGGGCGGGAGATCCTGCGGCGCTTCCTCTACGGCGTCTGCGGGGCCAAGGGGGACTGGACCCTCGCCTCCTTCGCCGACCGGGCCGTGGAGGAGATCCGCCGGAGGGTGGGCCACGGTCGGGCCCTCTGCGCCCTCTCCGGCGGGGTGGATTCGGCGGTGGCCGCCCTCCTCGTCCACCGGGCGCTGGGGCCGCGCCTCTCCTGCCTGTTCCTGGACCACGGCCTTCTCCGGAAGGGGGAGGCGGAGCGGGTGGGGAGGGACCTCCGGGAGGGGCTCGGGCTTCCCGTCCGGACCGTGGACGCCTCGGCGCGCTTCTTCGCGGCCTTGAAGGGGCTGTCCGACCCCGAGGACAAGCGAAAGGCGGTGGGGAGGACTTTCGTGGAGGTCTTCGAGGAGGAGGCCCGGGCCCTGGGGGAGGTGAAGTTCCTCGTCCAGGGGACCATCTACCCCGACCGCATCGAGTCGGCGGCGGCCTCCGGCGCCTCGGCGGTGATCAAGAGCCACCACAACGTGGGAGGGCTCCCCGAACGGATGCGGATGGAGGTGGTGGAGCCCATCGGCGACCTCTTCAAGGACGAGGTGCGGGCCGTGGGGCGCCTCCTCGGCCTTCCGCCCGCCTTCGTGGACCGCCACCCCTTCCCGGGGCCGGGGCTGGCCGTCCGGATCCTGGGGGAGGTGACCCCCGAGGACGCCGCCCTCCTCCGGGAGGCCGACGCCGTCTTTCTGGAGGAGATCCGGGCCGCGGGCCTCTACGGCGCCGTCTCCCAGGCCTTCGCGGTCCTCCTCCCCGTGCGGACGGTGGGGGTCATGGGCGACGCCCGGACCTACGAGCGGGTGGCGGCCCTGAGGGCCGTGGTCACCGAGGACTTCATGACCGCCGACTGGTACCGCTTCCCTCCCGATTTCCTGGCCCGGGTCTCGGCGCGGATCGTCAACGAGGTGAAGGGGATCAACCGGGTGGTCTACGACATCACCTCCAAGCCTCCGGGGACCATCGAATGGGAGTGAGGGGCCCGGGGATCACGGAAGGGAAGGGGGGTGTCCCGCCGGGGCGCCGCCCTTTCATCTCGGAAGGCCGCCCATGACCGAAAAGCCCTTCGTCCACCTGCACGTCCACACCCAGTACTCCCTCCTGGACGGCGCCTGCCGCCTGGACGAGCTCTTCCAGCGGACGCGGGAGCAGGGCTCGGAGGCGGTGGCTCTCACCGACCACGGCAACCTCTTCGGCGCGGTGAAGTTCTATAAGAAGGCCCTCAAGAGCGGCGTGCGGCCCGTCATCGGGTGCGAGGCCTACCTGGCCCCCGGATCCCGCTTCGACGAGGACGTCATGGGGGAGGGCCGGCGCCCCTACTCCCACCTGTTGCTGCTCTGCGAGGACGCCGAGGGGTACCGGAACCTCTGCGCCCTCACCTCCAAGGCCTTCCTCGAGGGCTTCCAGTACAAGCCCCGGGTGGACCGGGAGCTGCTGCGCCGGCACCACCGGGGGCTCATCGCCACCTCCGCCTGCCTGGGGGGGGAGATTCCCCAGAAGCTCCGCAAAGGGCAGGAGGAGGAGGCCCTCCGCACCGCCCTGGAGTTCCGGGAGATCTTCGGGCCCGAGAACTTCTTCCTCGAGATCCAGGACCACGGCCTGCCCGAACAGGGTCCGGTGAACGAGAAGATCCTCGAAATCCACCGGGAGACGGGCATCCCGCTGGTGGCCACCAACGACGTCCACTTCCTGCGCCGGGAGGACTTCGGCGCCCACGACATCCTCCTCTGCATCCAGACCAAGACCACCCGAAAGGAGCGCCAGGCCTCCGGCAAGCTGGCCTACTCCACCGAACACTACCTCAAGTCCCCCGCGGAGATGTGGGAGCGTTTCGGCCGGTGGCCCGAGGCCCTGCTCAACACCCAGCGCATCGCCCAGCGGTGCCACTTCGCCTTCGACACCGAAACGCGCCACTACCCCCGCTTCCAGGTTCCCGAGGGGGAGACGGTGGCCTCGTACTTCGAGAAGGTGGCGCGGCAGGGCTTCGAGCGCCGCAAGGCCGAGGGCCTCTACCGCCAGCCGGGGGCGAGGGAGCCCGAGGAGTACGAGCAGCGCCTGGAGATGGAGCTCGCCGTCATCCGCCGGATGGATCTGGCGGGGTACTTCCTCGTGGTGTGGGACTTCATCCGCCACGCCCGGGAACGGGGCATCCCCGTGGGGCCCGGACGGGGGAGCGCCGCCGGCTCCTTCGTCTCGTACTGCATGGGCATCACCAACCTGGACCCCCTGAAGTACGACCTCCTCTTCGAGCGCTTCCTGAACCCCGAGCGGATCTCCATGCCGGACATCGACATCGACTTCTGCATGCGGGGCCGGGGGGAGGTCATCGAGTACGTGCGGGAGAAGTACGGCCGCGAGAACGTGGCCCAGATCATCACCTTCGGGGAGATGAAGGCCCGGCTGGCCCTCCGTGACGCCGGGCGGGCCCTCGGCGTGGCCCTGGACAAGGTGGACCGCGTGGCCAAGCTGGTGCCCGAGGAGCTGGGGGTGAAGCTGGATGCGGCCCTGGAGGATTCGCCGGCCCTCAAGGAGCAGTACGAGAAGGACCCGGAGGTGCGGGAGATGGTGGACATCGCCCGGCGCCTGGAGGGGCTGGTGCGCCACGCCTCCACCCACGCCGCCGGCGTGGTCATCGCCCCGGGGCCCATCACCGAGTTCCTTCCGCTCCACAAAGGTTCCGGCACCGGGATGGAGGTCACCACCCAGTTCGGGAAAGACGAGATCGAGGCCCTGGGTCTTCTCAAGATGGATTTCCTGGGGCTGAGGACCCTCACCATCCTCCACGACACGCTGGAACTCATCCGAAGATCCGGGGGGACGCCGCCGGACCTGGACGCCCTCCCCCTGGACGACCCCGACACCTTCGCCCTCTTCGGCCGGGGGGAAACGGACGGCGTCTTCCAGTTCGAATCGGCGGGCATGAAGGACATCCTGAGGCGCCTGGGCCCCACCCGCTTCGAGGACCTGGTGGTCCTGAACGCCCTGTACCGGCCGGGCCCCCTGGGGGCGGGGGTCATCGACTCCTACATCCTGAGGGCCAAGGGAAAGGAGCCGGTCACCTACTACGTCCCCCAGCTGGAGCCCATCCTCAAGGAGACGCTGGGCGTCATCGTCTACCAGGAACAGGTCATGCGCATCGCCCACCAGGTGGGGGGCTTCACCCTGGGGGAAGCCGACACCCTTCGGAAGGCCATCGCCAAGAAGGACCGGGAGGCGATGGAGAAGCTGGGGCGCAAGTTCGTCGAGGGGGCCAAGGGGTCCATCGGGGAGACGAAGGCCAAAGAACTCTTCGAGATCATGGACAAGTTCGGAAGCTACGGCTTCAACAAGTCCCACTCCGCCGCCTACGCCCTGGTGGCCTACCAGACGGCCTACCTCAAGGCCCACTTCCCCGTCCACTTCATGGCGGCCACCCTCTCCAACTGGGCGGAGCACACCGACGAGGTCCTCAAGTACATGACCTCCTGCCGGGAGATGGGGATCGCCCTCCTGCCCCCGGACCTCAACCGAAGCGACGAGGGCTTCACCATCGAAGGGGGGGGCATTCGCTACGGCCTCTCGGCCATCAAGAACGTGGGGCTCTCGGCGGTCCACGCCATTCTGGAGGCCCGTCGGCGGGTGGGGCGGTTCCGGAGCCTCTTCCACTTCTGCCGGGAGGTGGACCGCTTCGCCGTGAACCGGCGGGTTTTGGAGAACCTCGTCTTCTCCGGCGCCATGGACGGCTTCGGCCAGCCGCGGTGGGACCTCTTCGCCTCCCTCGACGGGGCCATGGCGGCGGCGGCCCGGCGCCAGGAGGACCTCCAGCGGGGCCAGCGGGGGCTCTTCGGGGAGACGGAGGAGCGGGAGGAGGACTTCGACGAGCCCTACGTCCGGGCCGCCCCCTGGTCCATGCCCGAGACCTTCGCCCGGGAGAAGGAGAGCCTGGGCTTCTACCTGAGCGGCCACCCCCTGGTGGAGAAGGAGGAGATCCTCCGGCGCTTCACCACCCACACGCTGGCCGAGTTGAGCCAGTGCGCGGGGGAGACGGAGGTCACCGTGGGGGGCATGGTGGCCGCCCTGGCCCAGAAGAAGAACCGGGCCAAGGAACCCTTCGGCCAGCTCATCCTGGAGGACATGGAGACCCGCGTGGAGGCCTTTCTCTACGGGGAGACCTTCCGCCGGTACCAGGGCACCCTGCAGAAGGACATGGCCGTCCTGGTGGTGGGGAGGTTTCGGCGCGAAAGCGAGGGGAAGGCCCGCCTCATCGCCGACGCCGTGGTCCCCATGGACCGGGCGGAGGAGGAGCTGGAGCCCAAGGCGGCGGGGGTGGTGGTGACCGTCCAGGCCCGCCTGTGCGATGATGACGACTGGCTCCTCGACTTCGAGGAGCGGCTCCGCCGCCACCGGGGGGGCCTGCCGGTCTACCTGGACCTGGTGGAGGAGGGACGGGCCGTCACCCGGATCCTGCTGGGCTCCCAGCTCCGGGTCAAGGCCGGGAAGGCCTTCGTGGAGGAGGTGGAGGCCCTGGCCGGGCGGGGGGCCGTGCGGCACCTCCTCCGCAGGCCCAACGGGAACGGCAAGGAGAGGAGAGGGTCCCCATGAAGGATCCCCGCGACTTCGAGCGGCCCATCCTGGAGCTGGAGGCGGAGATCGAGGCGCTGGGCCACCGTCCCGGCGACGAGAAGGCGGAGAAGGAACGGGCCGCCCTCCAGCGCAAACTCGAGAAGCTCCGGCGGGAGGTCTACGCCCGTCTCACCCCGTGGCAGGTGGTCCAGGTGGCGAGGCACCCCCAGCGGCCCTACACCCTGGACTACGTCCAGGCCTTGGTCACCGATTTCGAGGAGCTCCACGGGGACCGCGCCTTCGCCGACGACCCCGCCGTCGTGGCGGGGCTGGGACGCTTCCGCGGCCGGACGGTGGCCGTCATCGGCCACCAGAAGGGGCGGGACACCAAACAGAAGATCCACCGGAACTTCGGCATGCCCCGCCCCGAGGGCTACCGGAAGGCGCTCCGGGTCATGCGCCTGGCGGAGAAGTTCCGGGCCCCGGTCCTCACCTTCATCGACACCCCCGGCGCCTACCCCGGCATGGACGCCGAGGAGCGGGGCCAGGCGGAGGCCATCGCCGTGAACCTCAAGGCCATGGCCGCCCTGAGGACCCCCATCGTGGCCACGGTGACGGGGGAGGGCGGGAGCGGCGGGGCCCTGGCTCTCGGCATCGCGGACCGGGTGAACATGCTGCGGTACGCCATCTACTCGGTCATTTCCCCCGAGGGCTGCGCCGCCATCCTCTGGAAAGACGCCTCCCGGGCGGAGGAGGCCGCCTCCGCCCTCAAGCTCACCGCCCCGGACCTCAAGGCGCTGGGCCTCGTCGACGAAATCGTGGAGGAGCCCCCCGGGGGGGCGCCGGTGGACCCCACGGCGGTGTACCGGGCCCTGGGAGACCTTTTGGAGCGGCAGCTCGAGGAACTCTCCGCCCTCTCCCCGCAGGAACTCCTGGAAGGGCGCTACCGCAAGTTCCGGGCCATGGGGGCCTACGCCGAGGAGGCGGAGGCAGCCCTGGGACGGGGGAAATAGAAGAGCCGGTGCTTCCCTCCCGGGGGCGGATGGCCCCTCTCGGGGACCCCGGAGGGCCGTCCAACTTGACTTCCCCCCCTCTGTGGCCTATGGTGCCCCCGAAGGGGGGAGCGTGGAGCCATGGCGGTCTACCAGGTTCAGCTCGAAAACCAGGCCCGACCGGTCTTCGCAAGGCACGAAGGCCCGCCCCTTCCCCCGCGCTCGGCCTGCCTGGTGGAGACCGAGTGGGGCCCCAGCCTCGGCCAGGTGTTGGAAAACCGGACCTTCCTGGAGGCGGCGCTGCCCCCGGCGGCGGTTCTCAAACTCCTCCGCCCCGCCACCGAAGAGGACCGGAAGCGGCGCCAGAAGCACCGCCAGCTCGAAAAGGAAGCCCTCGTCACCTGCCGGGACCAGGTTCGCGCCTTGAAGCTGCCCATGAAGGTGGTGCTGGCCCACATGGTCTTCGACGAAAGCCGCCTGGTCTTCTTCTTCACGGCGGAGAACCGGGTGGACTTCCGGGAGCTGGTGCGCAGCCTGGCCCACCGCTTCCACACCCGCATCGAAATGCGCCAGGTGGGGGTCCGGGACGAGGCCAAGCTCCTCGGCGGCTTCGGCCATTGCGGCCGGCCCCTCTGCTGCACCGCCCACCTCCCCCAGTTCTACCCCATCACCATCCGGATGGCGAAGGACCAGGGCCTCAGCCTGAACCCCGCCAAAATCTCCGGGCGCTGTGGGCGCCTCATGTGCTGCCTGCGCTACGAGTGCCCCCGGAACGGCCGGAAGGAACCCCCCTCTCCCCCGGAAGCCTGAACGCCCGTAGGAGCGAGCCATGCCCGACCGGAAGCTGATCCGTCCCAATCTGCGCGATTACAAGGCCTACCGCAGGGAGGGCCGAGAGGGGAAGGAAGAGGAAGGCGGCGCCGTTCCCGCCGGCACCTTCTCCCCCGCACGCCGGAAGCAGGTTCCCCCGGAGCAGACCAACGCCGAGAACTTCTACTACCTGAAGCAGATGGGCTCCAAGACGGCGGTGGTGGTGGTTCTGCTGGACGGGGAAGAGCTCCACGGCTGGATCGAGTGGTACGACCGGGACTGCATCAAGGTCCACCGCCTGAACGAACCCAACCTGCTGGTTTACAAGCACGCCATCAAGTACATCTACAAGGAGCGCGAGGCATGAGCCGTCCACGGGTGCTCATCACCACGGGAGACCCCGGCGGGGTCGGACCCGAGATCCTCCATCTCGTCTTGGAGTCGGGGGAGATCCAGCGCGCGGCCGAGGTGACGGTGCTGGGCCCCGCCCGCTCGGTGCCGTCCATTCCCGCCGGCGTCCGCTGGGAGGACATCGACCTGCCGGGCCTGAGGTTCCACAAGCGGCCCCACCCCGACAACGGGCGGGTGGCCCTCCTCACCCTGGAGGAGGCCTGCCGGCGCATGGAGCGGAAGGAGGCGGACCTCCTGGTGACCGGGCCCGCCTCCAAGGAGGCCATCCGGCGGTGCGGGATCCCCTTTTCGGGGCACACCGAATACCTCGCCCAGGCCTTCCACTGCCGGACGTACATGGTCTTCTTCACGGGGAGCCTTCCCGTGGCGCTCTTCAGCACCCACATCCCCTTTAGGGAGGTGCCGGAGGTCCTCACCCGGGAGGCCCTGGTGGACTTCGTCCGGGGCCTGGCCACCGCCTGGAACCGCCAGCTCAGCGTCTGGCCCACCTTCCGCATCGCCGGCCTCAACCCCCACGCCGGGGAGGGGGGGCTTCTGGGCCGGGAGGAGCGGGAGGTCCTGGAGCCCGCCGTGGAGGCCCTCCTGGCCGAGGGCATCGCCGCGGACGGCCCCGTCCCCGCCGACAGCCTCTTTCTGAGGCCCCACGGGCCCGACACGGTGGCGGTGGCCCTCTACCACGACCAGGGGATGATCCCCGCCAAGATGATGAGCCAGGGCCACGCGGTGAACTGCACCCTGGGTCTCCCCTTCCTCCGAACCTCCCCCGACCACGGACCGGCCTTCGACATCGCCGGGACGGGCCAAGCCGACCCCGAAAGCACCCGCAGGGCCATCCTCACCGGCCTGGAACTCCTCTCGCGGAGACGCTGAGGTGCTGAGCCTCCAATCCATCCGCGACAACCCGCAGGCCGTGGCCGAGGGGCTGGCCCGAAAGGGGGTGGACCCTTCGGAGGTGGAGGCCCTGCTGGCGGAGGACCGGCGCCACCGGGAGCTACTCCGGGAGGCCGAGGCCCTCAAGGCCGAGCGGAACGCCCGGAGCAAGGAGATCGGCCGCCTCAAGAAGGCGGGGGGGGACACGGAGGCGGTCCAGGCGGAGGTCCGGGCCCTGGGGGAGCGCATCGCCGCGCTGGACCGGGAGGCGGCGGAGCGGGAGGCGGCCCTGAGGGACCGCCTGCTCCGGATCCCCAACCTGCCCCACCCCTCGGTGCCCGACGGCCCCGACGAGACGGGGAATGTGGTGGTCAAGGTCTGGGGCGAGCCCCCCCGCCTCCCCTTCCCGCCCCGGGCCCACGACGAGCTGGGCGCGGCCCTCGGGATCCTGGACTTCGAGCGGGCCGCCAAGGTCTCCGGCGCCCGGTTCGTGGTCTACCGGGGGGCGGGGGCCCTGCTGGAGCGTGCCCTCATCGCCTTCATGCTGGACCTCCACACCTCCCGCCACGGCTACACGGAGGTGCTCCCCCCCTACCTGGTGAAGGCCGAGGCCCTCTACGGCACCGGCAACCTCCCGAAGTTCGAGGCGGACCTCTTTCGGGTGGACGGGGGGGCCTTCTACCTCATCCCCACCGCCGAGGTCCCGGTGACCAACCTCCACCGGGACGAGATCTTGGAGGAGGAGGCCCTGCCCCTCTCCTACTGCGCCTTCACCCCGTGCTTCCGGTCCGAGGCCGGCTCCTACGGAAAGGACGTGAAGGGGATGATCCGCCAGCACCAGTTCCACAAGGTGGAGCTGGTGAGGTTCGCCCACCCGGACCGCTCCTACGAGGAGCTGGAGCGGCTCACCGGAGACGCCGAGGCGGTCCTGGAGGCCCTGGGCCTCCACTACCGGCGGGTCCTCCTCTGCACCGGAGACATGTCCTTCTCCTCCGCCAAGACCTACGACCTGGAGGTCTGGCTCCCCTCCCAGGGGCGCTACCGGGAGATCTCCTCCTGCTCCAACTTCGAGGACTTCCAGGCCCGCCGGGCGAACATCCGCTTCCGCCCCCAGGAAGGGGGAAAGCCCCGCTTCGTCCACACCCTCAACGGGTCGGGGCTGGCCGTGGGGCGCACCGTCGTCGCCATCCTGGAGCAGTACCAGCGGGAGGACGGCTCCGTCGCCCTCCCGGAGGCCCTTCGCCCATACTGTGGCGGAAGGGACACGCTCTGAGTTGACAGGGACACATGGGGGGTTTTAACCTGGTAGGGGGGTGAAACCCCGGTCATTATTCGCTTTCTTGTAGAGGAAAGGAGGAAACGGCATGAAGTGGAGAATCGGAGGCGCGGCGATCCTCGTGGTCGCCCTGGCCCTCTCGGGGGCCGTCTTCGCCCAGGGCAACACCGGCGCCATCTCCGGCCGCGTGGTGGACACCCAGGGCAACCCCATCCCGGGGGCGTCGGTGGAGGTCACCTCCAAATACCTGCAGGGCCCGCGCGGAACGGCCACCAACCTTCAGGGGGAGTTCCTGATCCCGTACCTCCCCCCGGCGTCGGACTACAAGCTGGTGGTGGAGGCGGTGGGCTTCAACAAGATCATCCAGTCGGGCGTCACCGTGAGCCTGGGCAGCACCACCACGCTGGAGGCGACCCTCATGAGCGGCGGGGAGGAGGTGACCGTCACCGCTCGTCCGCCGGCCGTCACGCTCAAGGAGACCAAGATCTCCACCAACCTCACCCAGGAGGAGCTGGAGACCATCCCCATCGGCCGCCAGTACCAGGACACCCTCTACCTGGCCCCCACCGTGGTGGGCTCCGGCATGGGCGGAAACCCCGGCGTGGCCGGCTCCACGGGAAGCGAGAACGTCTTCCTGGTCAACGGCCTCAACACGACGGACCCGGTCACCGGAACCTTCGGCACCAACCTGAACTACAACTTCATCCGCGAGATGGAAGTGGCCACGGGCGGCCTCGACGCCGAGTACGGCGCCTCCACCGGCGGCCTCTTCAACGTCCTCACCAAGAGCGGCTCCAACGAGTTCCACGGCGAGATCTTCGCCTACTACACCGACGACTCCTTCACGGCCAACGCCCACTCCACCGACCTGTCGGTGAACAAGCCCCAGCCCTACCACAACTACGACTACGGCTTCGACCTGGGCGGGCCCATCCTCAAGGACAAGCTCTGGTTCTTCGTGGCCTACAACCCCTCCCTCTTCAGCCGCCACTACGAAGGCTCGTCGGTCCTCACCAACGTGAACCCGTACCACCCGGCCTACGGCACCACCCTGGAGATCCCGTACAACTACGACAGCCTGAGCCGGAACTGGTTCTGGTCGGCGAAGTTCAACTACCGCCTGAACGAGAAGCACAACCTCGAGCTGAGCGTCTTCTCCGACCCCTCCCACATGTGGTACAACGAGGGCTACGTCAACAGCCTCGACCAGCGCTCCCGCCTGACCCGGCGCTTCCAGGGAGGCTACAACGCCGCCTTCAAGTGGTACGCCACCTGGTCCAGCAACTTCTTCATGGACCTCGGCGTCGGCAAGACCCACTCCCGCCTGGACATCCTTCCCTGGGACAGCGCCGGTTACGGCCGCCCGCAGATCGTCTCCTTCGACTACTCGCCTTCGCTGAGCATCGGCGGAGGGTCGGGCACGGTCCTCTGGGACGACCGCGACACCGACCAGCTCGCCCTGAAGATGACCTACCTCTGGAACAAGCACGAGATCAAGTTCGGCGGCGAGTACGAGGGGCTGAAGTGGAACTCCTACAACGGCTACACCGGCGGCATGCAGTGGTACGTCCAGTATAACCTGGTGAACCCCAACCCCGCCTCGCCCAACCCCGAGGACTACTACTACTGGTTCATCTACACCCTGCAGAACCCCCGCTACTACGAGAAGGGCGCCTACACGGCCCTCTTCGCCCAGGACAAGTGGTCCATCACGGACAACGTGACCCTTTCCTACGGCCTCCGCTGGGAGCGGAACGAGGTCAAGCCCGACAACGGCGGCGCCAAGCTCTCCCTCGACTCCTGGTCGCCCCGGGCGGGCATCTCCTGGGACTTCATGAAGAACGGCCGCTCCAAGGCGTACGTCAACGTGGGCCGCTTCTACCAGCGCCTGCCCATCGCCATGTCCTCCTCCATGGACCCCGGCCACGCCACCTACGTGGACTACTACCGCCGCTACCCCAAGCAGTTCTGGCTCCGGAACACCTACGGCGCCTACGCCACCACCGTGCTGGACGGCGTCAAGAACCAGTACACCGACGAACTGGTGGCCGGGATCGAGTACGAGTGGAAGCCCGATCTCACCGTGGGCTTCCGGGCGGTCTTCCGGGAGCTGGGGCGCGTCATCGAGGACGTGGGCTATATCGACCCGGATGGCGGCATCTCCTACATCATCATGAACCCCGGCGACCAGTGGCCGTCGGCCATCATGGACCGCTGGGCCTCGGCCGTCCCCGACTACGAGCGCTTCCCCAAGCCCATCCGCAACTACCAGGGCTACACCTTCACGCTGAACAAGCGCTTCGCCGACAACTGGTTCCTCAACGCCAACTACACCCTGTCCTTCCTCAAGGGGAACTACGAGGGCGGCTCCGGCGGCTACAGCCTCGCCGGCCTCAACCCCGGCGCCTCCAGCGCCTACGACATCCCCGAGCACATCCTGAACCTGAACCGGTACGGGTGGCTGCCCCAGGACATCCGGCACCAGCTGAAGGTCCAGGGCTCCTACCGCTTCGACTTCGGCCTCATCCTGGGCGCCAACCTGGTGCTCCAGTCGGGACGGCCCCTCGACAAGCGCATGGGGTACCCCCGGTACGAGGCCGGTTACGGCACGGTCCTGGTGGCCCCCCGCGGCTCCGACCGCCTGCCCGGCAGCTGGCAGCTCGACCTCCACGCCGAGTACAACTGGAAGCTCTGGAAGACCAACCTGGCCTTCTTCGCCGACGTCTTCAACGTGACCAACCGCCAGACGGCCACCGCCAAGTACCAGACCTACTACCAGACGCCCGATAACCTGGCCGATATCACCAGTGGCAACCTCCGCTTGGACCGCAACTGGGGCAAGACCACCTCCCGCCAACGGAGCCGCAACGCCCGCCTCGGCCTCAAGTGGTCCTTCTGAGACCCTGGGCGGGTCCTTTCTGACCCTCGGGGGCCCCGGGACACCGGGGCCCCTCTCTTTCCCCCCGCTGTCCAACCTGTGTCCGAAAGGACACGGGGGGTTGACAGGGCCGTTTTCTTTCGTTACCTTTGGGCCATCGGGAAGAAAGGAGGTGATGCGGAGGAGGGTAAGTCCTTGAGTTTTCGGTGGATCTGAAAACTTCAGAGGTTATGGAGGTGACCATATGAGGAAAGCACTCAAGTGGGGTGCCTGGATCGCCGTGGCGCTGGCCGTGTCGGGCCTCGCCGTCTTCGCCCAGCAGGGCGGCGGCCTCCAGGGCAAGGTGACGGACGAGGCCGGCCAGCCCGTGATCGGGGCCACCATCCAGGTGACCGGTCCGAGCCTCCAGGGGTTCCAGGGGACGGCCACCGACGTGAACGGCCAGTACGTCATTCCCTTCCTGCCGGTGGGGAGGAACTACCAGGTCAAGGTGGAGGCCCCCGGCTACAACTCGGTGGTGCGCAAGGGCATCGAGATCCCGCTGGGCACGACCATCAGCCTGCCCTTCACCCTGAGCCAGGGCAAGACGGAGATCGTGGTGACGGCGGCGGCCCCGGTCATCGACACGAAGAAGACCGAAGTGGGCGCCAACATCTCCGACACCATGATCAGCTCCATCCCCCTCAGCCGTAACTCCGCCGGCATCGCCTTCCTGGCCCCCGGCGCCGTCTCCTCGGGTCTGGCCGACACCCCGTCCATCGCCGGCGCGTCGGGTCCCGAAAACTCCTACACGGTGAACGGCGTGGACGTGACCGGTTCCGGCGACGCCCTGAACCTCACCTCGCTGAACTTCGACTTCATCGAGGCCACCGAGGTGAAGACCGGCGGTCTCGACGCCGAGTTCGGCGCCCTCATGGGCGGCAACATCAACTCCATCACGAAGAGCGGCGGCAACGAGTTCCACGGCTCCCTCTTCGTCTACTACTTCGACGACAACATGGGGGCCCAGGAGCGGAAGCTCCGCAACCCCACCGCCGTGAACTTCCGGAAGGCCTTCAAGCAGTACGACATCGGCGGCAGCCTCGGCGGCTACTTCATCAAGGACAAGCTCTGGTTCTTCGTGGCCTACGACTGGAACAAGACCGAGCAGACCTGGACGGCCAACGGCACCGACGCCAACGTGCTACTGAACGGGCGTCCCTCCTTCTCCTGGGCCGCCGGAAGCGGCTACAAGAACGTCGACAAGGACCCCCAGTACGCCTTGAAGCTCACCTGGAACGTGAACCCGAACCACAAGCTCTCCTTCTCCTGGTTCGGCAACAACGACAAGTTCGACTACTTCGCCAACCTGAACAACCCCGGCCCCGTGGCTTCCCCCCGGAAGTCCAAGACCGACAACTACGCCGTCTCCCTCCAGTGGAACGCCACCTGGACCCCCAAGTTCTTCACCGAGGCCGTCATCGCGCGGCGCCACACCAAGGACAGAAACCATCCCGTGAACGCCCTGGCGGAGAACTCCTGGGGCTACTACTACCGCTACGGGTCGGGGACCTACGCCGGCTTCCAGGTCATCCCCACCGACGGCGTGCCCTACGGGTACAACAGCGCCACCCGCCAGATCGACCTCGCTTCCTGGTCCCCCTCCCTGGGCGGCCGGACTCGTGAGGACACCAAGGACATCAACGACCAGATCCGCCTGAAGGCCACCCACCTCTTCGACTTCCACGGACGCCACGAGCTGGCCTACGGCTTCCAGTACTACGACATCCAGTACGACTACAACTTCAACTACACCGGCCCCGGCTGGACCGAAATGTACCCGGGGAACCCCTTCTTCGGCCGCACCACCCCCGGCGGCGCCGTCATCCGCTGGCAGGCCCGCAACCCCGCGCTGGGCACCTTCTATTACCGCGCCCAGGGCTTCATGAACGACCAGTCCAAGGAGACGACCCAGAAGTACTACGCCTACTGGGCCCAGGACAACTGGAACCTCACCGACTACTTCCTGTTGAAGGTGGGTGTCCGTCTGGACCAGATCCACATGAAGGGCGGCGACAACAACGTCAACGTCCCCGCCACCTTCCTGGGCCCCGGCTACTCCAACGGCAAGGCGCGGAAGGTCAACATCAACGACATGTGGGCCCCCCGCATCGGCTTCACCTGGGACGTGGCCCACAACGGCAAGAGCAAGCTCTACGGCTTCTGGGGCTACTACTACGAGCGCATCCCCAACGACCTGGCCATCCGGGCCCTCACCGACGAGTACTTCCACTTCTCCTACTTCCTCGATTCCAGCCTCACGACGCCTTACCCCAGCTCCCTTTACCACTACACTTTCGGTCTGCAACCCACGCAGATCGTGGGCGGCCCCAACGGCGGCAAGCTGAAGGGCTCCTACAACAAGGAGACGATCCTCGGCTTCCAGTACGAGATCCGCCCCGACTTCTCCATGGGCGCCCGGGCCATCTACCGCTCCATCGGCCGGGTGATCGAGGACATCTCCGTGGACGGCGCCACCTCCTACATCGTCACCAACCCCGACAAGTGGACCGGCGTCTGGGTCCCCGACGCGCTGGGCCGTCCCGGCTACTGGTGGCGCTTCCCCAAGCCCGTCCGGATCTACAAGGCCCTCGAAATCACCGCCGACAAGCGCTTCTCCAACCACTGGATGCTGCAGGGCTCCTACACGCTCAGCCGCCTCAAGGGCAACTACGAGGGCCTCTTCTCCAACGACAACGGCCAGCTCGACCCCAACATCACCTCCAAGTACGACATCCCGTCCCTGCTGGTGAACGGCTACGGCCTGCTACCCAACGACCGGACCCACGTGCTGAAGGTCTACGGCGGCTACTTCTTCGAGAACATCCCCCTCGAGCTCTCCGGCAACTTCACCCTCCAGAGCGGTACCCCCATCTCCAAGCTCGGGGCCGATGACGCCTACGGCGTGAACGAGGGCTTCTGCCAGCCCCGCGGCACCGCCGGGCGGACCCCCACCCTCTGGCAGCTCGACCTGGGCGCCCAGTACACCTTCAAGCTCTGGAAGTCCAACCTGGCCCTCCGCGCCGACGTCTTCAACGTGACCAACGAGCAGCGGACGACCGCCGTGGACCAGACTTTCAATATCGACGACACCTCCAACCGCCAGACCTACCCCTACTTCAAGATGGAGCGCGGACACCAGGTGGCCCGCCGCGTGCGCCTCGCCGTGCGCTGGACCTTCTGAGCCCGTACCCATCCCCAGCGACAGGGAAGCCCCGGGGAGACCCGGGGCTTCCGCTTTCTCGGGAGGGCTCCCCGGGGGGCTTGCACGGGGCGGGAAAGTGTGCTAACGTACGTTGGCGGTCCGGACGAAGACCGGACACGCCGATGTAGCTCAACGGTAGAGCAGCGGATTTGTAATCCGTTGGTTGGAGGTTCAAGTCCTCTCATCGGCTCCAAGGGGCCGGAGCCATTCCGGCCTTGGCCGCGAAGACCGGAACGGGCGGGACGCCGTAACTCCTGGTGGAGGGGTTCCCGAGTGGCCAAAGGGAGCAGACTGTAAATCTGCCGGCCGTGCGCCTACGTAGGTTCGAATCCTACCCCCTCCACCACCCACAGAGTGAAACGGGGATCCCCTTCGGGCGGACCCCCGCGTGTTTTGGGCGGGTGTAGCTCAGCTGGTAGAGCATCAGCCTTCCAAGCTGAGGGTCGCGGGTTCGAATCCCGTCGCCCGCTCCAAGGCAGCCGGGAAACAGGAACGGCATGAGG